>CAZBDU010000001.1:0-213158 GCA_964490725.1 uncultured Spirochaetaceae bacterium
GGGCAACGCCGGGACCGGGGCGGCGTCGGGCAACGCCTGGAGCCGGCGGCGCGGGGCAGCACCCGGGCCCGGACGGCTCAGGGAGGAGCCGGGGCCAGGCCCGCCTGCGCCTCCAGGCGGCCCAGGGCGGTTTCGTAGCGGTAGCCCGCCTGCAGGAGCCCCACGTCCGCCTTCAGGCGCTCCAGCTCCACCGCGCCAAGCTCCGCGCGGGTGATGAGCTGCTGCTCGAAGGACTTCCGGGCCACGCGCTGCGCCTCCGCGGCGGCTTCCCGCTGCGCCCTGTGGGAAGCCACCTCGGCGGCCCGGGCGCGGACCTCCTGGACCGAGCGGCGGATCTCCAGGAAGAGCCGGCTGCGCTCCAGCTCCAGGGCGGTCTGGGCGCTCCTGACGTCCTCCTCCGCCCGGAGCACCTCCTGGCGGGAGCGGCCCGAGTCGAACAAAGTGCCCCTGGCGGCCAGGCTCAGAACCAGGTTCGAGGTCCAGCGCTCCTGCCAGCCGGCCTGGCCGCCGGGGAGTCCCTGGCCGGTGAGGTCCAGCGCCAGGTTCAGAAACAGGTCCGGCCGCGGCGCGGCCCCGCCGCGCAGGCGAACCAGATCGGCGCGCGCCTGCTCCAGCCGCAGCCGGGCCCGGTCCAGGGCGGGGGAGGAGCTCGCGGCGGAGCGCTTCAGCGCCTCCTCCTCCGGGCCGGGCTGCACCCCGCGCCACCGGGAGCTCAGCTCCTCCGGGCGCGCCGGAGCGCCGGTGTAAAAGGCCAGCAGGTGGCAGGCGGTGGCCAGCGCCTCGCCGGCGGCGGCCGCCTGGGTCCTCAAGGCCTCCGTGCGGGCCGCCGCCTCCAGGAGGACCTTGCGGTTCACCGCTCCCAGCTGGAAGGCCCGCCGCTGCTCCGCCTCCAGTGCCGAGGCGGCCCCCACCATGCGCCGCAGGAGCGGCAGCGAGTCCCTGGAGAGCACGGCGGCGAAGTAGGCCGCATGCACCGCCTGCCACACCTCGCGGCGGCCCTGCTCCAGCTCAGCCCGGGAATCCTGAAGCTCCAGGGCGGCCAGCTCGGCGCCGCTTCTGATCTTCAGCCAGGTGAACAGGGGCTGGCGCAGCTCCAGCTTGAGCTCGAAGTAGAACGGCTCGGCATCCTCCACGAACACCAGGTCCTCCTCCGGGATGCTCACTGTCAGCGGTGGAAGCGGCGGCATGGGAATGGAGATGGTCCCCAACTCGCCGGCGGTCACGGTGATCCCCTCCGGCGGATTGGTCATGTAGCTCCCGGAGGCGCTGAAGGCCAGCTCCGGGCCCATGCGGGCCCGGGCGCCCTTCAGGGCCAGGGTGCCGGAGCGCACCGCGGAGCGCAACAGGCGCAGCTCTGCGGCCTCCCGGAGCGCCATGGCCGCGGCGCGGGCAAAGGACAGCTCCCCGCCGGGAAGCGGCCCGGCGGCCAGAGCCAGGAGGGAGGCCAGCACCAGGGCGCGCATCAGGCCGTCCCCCGCCGCCGGCGCTCCACCAGCCAGTACACCGTGGGGATGAGGATCAGAGTGACGAAGCTGGAGGTGAGAAGCCCTCCCACCACGGCCCGGCCCAGGGGGGCGCGTATCTCCGAGCCTGCTCCCAGACCCAACGCCATGGGCAACAGCCCAAAGATCGTGGTGAGGCTGGTCATGAGGATCGGCTTCAGCCGGGTCTTCCCTCCCCGGACGATGGCCTCGCGCAGCCCCAGGCCGCGCCTGCGCAGGAGGTTCATGTAGTCCAGCAGCACGATGGCGTTGTTCACCACGATCCCCACCAGCAGCACCATGCCGATGAAGGCCATCATGTTGAAGGTGGTGTTGGTGGCCAGCAGCAGCCCGGCCAGCCCGATCACCGCGAAGGGCACGGAAAACATCACGACCAACGGGTGCAGGAGACTCTCGAACTGGGAGGCCAGGACCATGTACACCAGCGCCACCGCCAGCACCAGCACCAGCGCCAGGCTGCCGAAGGCCTCCCGCATCTGCTGGAAGGAACCGCTGATGCGCTGCCGCACTCCCGGCGGAGGGGGGCCCAGGCGGGCGGCCTGGCGGCGGAAGTCCTGCACCACCCGGTTCAGCGGCCGCCCCCCCGTCATGGCCGCGGTGACCTTCACCACCCGCGTCCGGTCCTGGCGCTGGATGGCGAGGGGGCCGCGGCCGGAGCCGATCCGGACCACCGACTCCAGCGGAACCACCGCCCCGGCAGGGGTGACGAAGAAGAGCTTCCGCAGCTGCGCCAGGCTGTTGCGGTCCTCCTCGCGCAGGAGCACCACCACGTCGTAGTCCCCCTCCTGCCCCCGGTAGCGGGACACAGTCGTGCCTTTGTAGGCGGTCCTCAGCGTGGAGGCGATCTCCAGGGGAGTGAGGCCCAGCGACGCGGCCTGGCGGCGCAGCACCCGCAGCTGCAGCTCCGGCTTTCCCACCTTGTAGGACACCTCCACGTCGCGCACGCCCGGGATGCGGCGCATCAGCCCGGCCAGGCGGCCAGCGTGCGCCGAGGCGCGCTCCAGGTCGTCTCCGCTCACCTCCACGGCAAGCGGCTCCCCCTCGCCCGTGGCCGTGGAGGCCAGGGCCGCCATTCCCTGCACCTCGAAGCGGAAGCGCGTGTCCAGAACGCGCCCGGGCAGGCGTTTGCCCAGCAGCTCCACGATCTGCCAGAGCGTGCGCTCCCGCCGGTCCTTGTCCGTCAGCCGCACCTCCAGAATGGCCAGGTGGCTGCCGGTCTGGGCCAGGCCGGTCATGGTTCCGCCGCGGCCCACCGCGGAGGTCACCGAGAGCAGGTCAGCCCCGAGGAGCTCCTGGATCACCGCTTCGGTCTGGATCACCTTGCCTTCGGTCCTGGCGAAGGAGGAGCCCACCCGCGTCTCCAGGGAGATGGCGAAGCGGCCCTCGTCGGTCTCGGGCAGAAACTCCATGCCCAGCACGAACACCACTCCCACGCTCAGGCCCAGCAGCATCAGCGCCACCAGGATCACCGTCACCGCGTGGTCCAGCGCCCAGCCGATGGCCCGTTCGTACAGGCCGTCCAGGGCATACAGGCCCCGCTGGATCAGGCGGCTGGCCCGGTCCAGGGGCGCCACGCCGGTGTGCACCTCCAGGTCCGCCAGGCTGACCTCCAGCTCGCGGCTGATCTCTGACTCCCCGCCCTCCCCGGAGCCCTGCGGCGGCCTGCCCGGCGGGGGAGCCGCGACCTTGCGCATCTTCAGCAGCCGGGAGGACATCACCGGGATGAGGGTGAGAGCCATGGCCAGAGAGATGAGCAGGGCGAAGGCCACGGTCTGGGCGAGGTCGCGGAAGATCAGCCCGGCCAGATCGCGGACGAACACCAGGGGCAGGAAGACCGCCACGGTGGTGAGGGTGGAGGCGGTCACCGCCCGCCCCACTTCGGAGGTTCCCTGCTCGGCGGCTTCCCGGACGTCATGGCCGGCAAGCCCCTTGCGGTAGATCGACTCCAGGACGACGATGGCGTTGTCCACGAACATCCCCACCCCCAGGGTGATCCCCATGAGGGAGACCACGTTCATGGTGATGCCCGCGAAGTTCATCAGGGAGAAGGTGGCGATCACCGACACCGGGATGGCCACGGCCACGATCAGGGTGGAGCGGATGTTGCGCAGGAACAGCAGCAGCACCACCACGGCCAGAAGCCCTCCCTGCCAGGCCGCGCCCGCCACCGAGCCGATGGAGTCCAGGATCTGGCGGCTCTGGTCGCTCAGGACCGTGACTTCGAGGGAGGGGGGAAGCTCGCGCTCCAGCCGCTTCAGCTCGGCCCGGACCCGCCGGTTGAGCTCCACGGTGTTGTAGCCGGGCTGCTTGCGCACCTGGAGCTGCACCCCGTCCCCGGAGGCGGTGCGAAAGTACTGCTCCCGGGGCAGGGCCCCCAGGGAGACCTCCGCCACGTCCCCCAGGTAGACCGGCACCCCCTCGCGGTAGCCCACCAGGACGTTGCGGAGGTCCTCCAGGGCGCCGAACTCCCCCAGGGCGCGCAGCAGCAGGTAGCGGTCCTGGAGGCCGATCGCTCCGGCGGGAAGGCTCACGTTCTGCCCCGTGAAGCTGCGCAGGACCTGGGTGATCGGAATGTCCAGCCTGGCGATGCCGTCCAGGTCGAGCTTGCAGGTCACCGCGGCGGTACGGCCGCCGAACAGGTCCACCGTAGCCACCCCTTCGATCTTCTCCAGCGCCGGGGCGATCTGCCTCTCGGCGAGGCGGCGCAGGTCCATGCCGGGGCTCGAGGAGGCCACGGCCACCACGATGCTGGGCAGGAACTCGGGGTTGTAGCGCACGATCACCGGCCGTTCGGCTCCATCGGGCAGATCCTCCTCGATGGCGGTGATCTTCTCACGGATCTCCGAGACCACGGTCTCCATGTTGGTGCTCCAGGTGAAGTTGACGATCACCATGGAGACCCCTTCGCTGGAGGTTGAGGAGATGCGCTCCACTCCGTTCAGGGTGGACACCGCCTCCTCGATGGGCTTGGAGATCTGCGCCTCCATTTCCTCCGGACCCACCCCCGGGTAGGCGGTGTACACCACGGCCGTGGGAAAGGAGATATCCGGAAAGAGCTCCATCCCCAGCTGGGACAGGGAGATCAGCCCCAGGAGAAAGAGGGCCAGGAATACCATGACCGTGGTGACGGGGTGGCGCACGGAGAAAGCGGGAAGCCTCATTGCGGCCCCACCACCCGAAGGGCCTGTCCGTCCTCCAGGAAGGCGTTGCCTTCCACCACGATCCAGTCCGACTCCGAGAGGCCAGAGAGGATCTGCACCTCCTCCCCGGACTCGATCCCCAGGGTCACCTCCCGGGCCTCGGCGGCCGGCGGGGAGCCGCCGCCCACCACGAACACCACCTGCCGGTCCCCGCGCTCCACTACGGCCGACAGCGGCACCAGCAAGGCCGCCTCTGTGCGCTCCACCACCAGCTCCACGTCGCAGTACATTCCCGGCCGCAGGAGACGCGAGGCGTTGTCCAGCTGCACCTCCACGGTGAAGGTGCGGCTGGCCGCCTCGATGGTGGGCGCCACCGCCGTCACCACACCTGCAAAGGGCTTCCTCTCGGGGTAGGCCAGCGGCCGGACCAGGGCGGCGATCTCCCCGCGGCGGCGCAGGAACTCCCCGTAGTGGAGCTCCGGCACCGCGACCCTGGCCACGATGGGGTCGTCCTGGACCATCACCACCAGCGGCGTTCCGGCGGCCACGGTGTTGCCCTCCTCCTGGAGCACCCGCGCCACGATCCCCGCCACCGGGGACAGCACCCGGGCGTAGCTCAGCTGCAGCGCCGCCAGGTCGTAGGCGGCCCGCCGCGCCTGGGCCTGGGAGCGGGCCATCTCCTGCTCTTCGGGGCTTCCCCCCTCCTCCAGCATGGCCAGGGTGCGGCGGCCATTCTCCAGCCCCGTCCGGGCGGCCCGCCATGCGGTCTCGGCCTGCTCGTAGGCCGCCCTGGCCATGGCGCCGGCCTCGTAGAGCTTGCGGGACCGCTGGAACGCCTGGTCGGCCACGGCGAAGTCTTCTTGAGCCTTCTGAACCAGGGACCGGGCGTTCTCCAGCTCCTCGGGGCGCACCCCCTGACGGGCGTGCTGGTACTGGGCGCGGGCCGCCTGCCAGGCCGCCTGCGCCTGCTCGGCCTCCAGGCGCAGGGCATCGTCCTCGATCTGCGCCAGCAGATCGCCCTGGAAGATCAGCTGCCCCTCGCGCACCGGGACTTCCTCGATGCGGCCGGCTACCTTCGAGGGCACGGTGATCGTGGCCGCCGGGCTGAGCGTGCCGGAGTAGCGGAGCGTCCGCGCCACCGGGCCCCGGCGGGCCCTGCCCTGCATCACCGCCACCGCCGGCGGGCGCTCCTCCGCGGCCGCGGGACGCAGGCGGGGTAGCAGGAGGACCGCCAGCACCGCCGCGGCGGCCACGGCGGCGGCAGGCAGGAGCCAGCGTCTCACGGCTGCCCCTCCGGATCCAGGCGCTCCTGCACGATCCGCAGCACCTCCGCCTTCAGGGTGGCCACCTCCTCCTCCAGCGCCTCGTCATGAGCCAGCGCCACCGCGGTGAGGATTCCGTACACGATGATCTTCAGCCGCCGGCGCAGCGGCGGGAGCGGCAGCTCCAGGCGCAGCTGACCTCGTCGCCGGGCCTCGTCGATCAGCCCTTCCAGCAGCTCCAGGAGACGCTCCAGGTTCTCCTGCAGGAGCCGGCGCTGCCGTGCCTCGAAGAGCATCCCCCGCAGCAGCGGCAGGGCGTCGGTGAGGGAGGCGAAACAGGTGTCCAGGACAGTGCGGAAACGCTCCCGGAACAGCCGCGGCTGGCTCACGATGGCCTGCAGCTCCGCCAGAAAGCGCCGCCAACCTTCCTCCAGGGCCGCCCGGAACAGGTCCTCCTTGCTGGAGAAGTAGTTGTACACGGACCCAGGGGCAATGCCCGCCCGGCGGGCCAGGGCCTTGATGGTCGTACCCTTGAAGCCGTTGCCGCCGAAGGTTTCGATGGCCGTCTGCAGAATGCTCTGCCGTCTGTCCGCCGCAGCCCTGGACACCGCCGCACTCCTCCCGCCGGCCCGCTGCCTGCCGGGCCCGGTCCCGGCAGGGACCGCCCGGCGGGCAGGGCGGGCCGGCGTGACCGATCTGACCCGGCATCTGAATGAACGTTCATTCATCATACTGCGTCACCAGGCGCCCATCAAGCCTCCCTTTCGGGCCGGCTCGGGCCACCGCAACAGCCGGCCGGCCCCCGAGCCGCGCCCACCGCCGGCCTGCCCTGCCCGCCGCGGGCCCGTCTCCTGGAAAGAGCCCGCTCTTCGTGGTAAGTATGATCCATGCGGACTCGCCTGGTAGACTATCGAACGGTGGCCGTGGAGAAAGGAGGCCTGGCCGTCCTGGTGCGCTACGGGCTGTACCAGAACGGCCAGGAGCGCGACCCGGAGAGCACCAACTGCGGCGACGGGTATGCGGTGGCCTACTTCCTGACCGCCACCATTCGCGACGCCTTCCTGGAGACCTCCGAGGGCTTCACCATCGAGCGTACCTGGCAGGTGCTCCCGGAAGGGGAGATCGCCCTCAGCTTCTGCCTGGAGCTGCCGGGGTGGGCCGGAGTGCGCTACCTCTGCCCCGGGGAGGCCCAGGGGGTGTCCCTGTCCAGGGAAGGGCTGCTGGTGGACGGAAGCCTGACCGCCTACCCGTCCGCGATCTATCTCCTCGGCGAGCCAGACTCCCTCCTGGTCTTCCCGCATCCCTGGGACGAGGAGGGAGCCGGGTCCAGCCTGGAGCTCGCCCTGACGGAGAGGGCCGACGAGCCCTGCATTCGGGTGGTGAACCGCCTGCCCGCCGATCCGCTTCTTCCTTCACCCGGCCGGGGGCGCGTTCAGCGCTCGACTGCTCTCCACAGCCCCGGGGGGTTCACCGCCACCCGCTGCCTTCACCTGGCCGTCAGTCCCCGCCGGGAAGCGCTGCAGAAGGGCCTGGAAGCGGTGCTCGGCCGCCTTCGGGGCTGCCTCCATCGTCCTCCCGCTCTGCAGCGCGCAACCGCGCGGCGCTGGCTGGCCGCCGAGCTCAGGAGCTGCCTGGACAGCCACCTGGTGGATGCGGGGAGCATCTGCGGCCTGAGGCTCACCCCGGACTCCTCACTGCTGTCCGCCTCGGCGGGAAGCGGCATGGCCGCCCTGCTCCTGGACAGCTGTCCCGGCGACTCGGAGCTGAGCGAGCTCGGCCTGAGGCTGGCGGACTTCGCGCTCCGGGGCCAGCATCCCGGCGGGGGCTTCTACGAGCACTTCGACACCGCAAAGTCCCAGTGGCGCACCGACACTACACCCCTGTACATGGCCGACTGCGCTGCCACCGCCGAGCGGCTGCTGAGGCTGGCCGCCGGCCTGGAGGAGCGAGGAATCCCGGGCGGGAAGTACCTGCTGGCTGCCCGCCGTTTCCTGGACGGCCTGCTGGGCTCGGGGCACGGGCCGGACTCGTGGGGCGCCTGCTTTTCGGCGGACGGGCTGGCACCACTGGAGGCCGGGACCGGGGCCCTGGCGGCGGTGCCCCCCCTGGGACGGCTGGCCAGGCTTACCGGCCGGGATCGCTACCGCAAGGCCCTTGCGGCGCTGGCGGGGGCGCACTTTCCGCCGAAACCCGAAGCGGAGCCGGAGGACCGGGAGTCGGGGCTCGCCGAGGACCTGCTGGCAGCCCGGGCGGTGAAGGTCCTGGGTGAGGAGAAGATTCCCGTCAGGGAAGCCGGGGTCTACTGGGAGCGGCTGCTGCGCTGGATGTTCTTCAACCCGCAGCCCGGGGAGGCGGGGTTCAACCGCTCGGGCGGCCTGCTGGCCGGGCCCTCCTCCAGAAAGCTGCTCTTCCGGGGGTTCCGTACGGCCCATCTTCTCTGGACACTGGGCCGGGTTCTGTGGAAAGACGGGCTCCCCGAGGTCACCCGCACCCTGGCGCTGCAGCTGCTGGCGTTCACCTTGCAGAAGGCCCCGGGAACGGCCGCCTACAGCCTGGAGGACTCCTCCTGCGAGCCTGTGGACTCGCGCGTGCTGGTGGAGGAGATGGAGAGTCTGGGGGCGCTGTTGGCGGAGGCGCCCGAGCTGCTGTAGGTGCCAGGCAACCCTGCCGGCGGTTGCCCGGGCCGCCCGCCTCCCGGGGGCGGCCGGTTCAGTCCTCGTAGATGACCCGGGCCACGGGAATGCGCCGGCCCGTCCCGAAGGCCCTCGGGCTCACCTTGAGCACCGGCGGCGCCTGGCGTCGCTTGTACTCGGCCCGGCCAACCATGGACAGCACGTGCGACACCAGCTGCGGCTCGTAGCCCCGGGCCACGATCTCCTCGCTGGTCTTGCTCCCCAGCACGTACAGATCCAGGATCTGGTCCAGCAGCTCGTAGGGCGGCAGCGTGTCCTGGTCGGTCTGGTTCGGCTTCAGCTCTGCGCTGGGCGCCTTGCTGAGCACGGCGGCAGGAATCACCTCCCCTGCCTGGTTCAGCCTGCGGGCCAGGGCATATACCTCCGTCTTGAACAGGTCCCCGATGGGCGCCAGCCCCCCGCACAGGTCCCCGTAGAGGGTGCAGTACCCGGTGGCCAGCTCGGACTTGTTTCCAGTGGCCAGCAGGAGGGAATGAAACTTGTTGGAGTAGGCCATGAGAAGCATCCCGCGGATGCGGGCCTGGAGGTTCTCCTCGGTGATGTCCTCCTCCCGCCCGGAGAAGACGGGCTGGAGCGTGCCGAGGGCGGCGGAGAAAACCTGCTCGATGGGGACGCTTTCCAGCCTCAGCCCCAGGTTCGAGGCCAGCGCCGAGGCGTCCCGCGAGCTGGAGGGGGAGGAGTACCGGGACGGCAGGGCGAAGACCGTCACCCCCTCCCGCCCCAGCGCGCGTGTGGCCAGGGCGGCCACCAGGCTGGAGTCGATGCCACCGGAGAGGCCCAGGTGCACGTGCTGAAAGCGGTTCTTGGCCAGGTAGTCGCGGATCCCCAGCACCAGCGCCTGCTCCAGGTCGGCGTAGCGGTCCTCGGGGAGGGGGATCTCCCCCGGCAGGCGCTCCAGGTCCACCATCTCCAGCCGCTCCTCGAAGCCGGCGGCCAGGTGCACCAGCTCGCCCGCCGGGGAGGTCACCATGGAGCGGCCGTCGAAGAGGAGGCTGTCGTTTCCGCCCACCATGTTCACGTACACCACGGGGACGCCCGAGGATTTCCCGATGGAAGAGAGAAGCCGCAGCCGGATCTGCGCCTTGCCCGCGTAGAAGGGCGAGGCGGAGGGAGCCACAATCAGCGTCGCGCCGCGATCCAGCAGCTCGTGGACAGGATCCACCGGATAGCGCACCGAGCCGGTCCTCTCCGATTCCCACCAGATGTCCTCGCAGATGGCAATGCCCAGCCTTTGTCCCTTGTAGGGGAAGACCCGGCGCTGCGGGGCGGGCTCGAAGTAGCGGGCCTCGTCGAACACGTCGTAGGTGGGCAGCAGACTCTTGGTCTGGGTGAAGAGGATCCGCCCGTCCTGGATCACGGAGACCGCGTTCACCAGCGGCCGTCCCGACTGGGACTGGTTGCGGTCCACGTAGCCCAGCACCACCCCGATGCCGGGGGGCGCGGACTGCTGGATGCGGCGCAGCGCCTTGAGGCTCGTCTCCACGAAGGAGGCGTGGTCCAGCAGGTCCATGGGCGGGTAGCCGCACACGGCGAGCTCCGGAAACACCACCAGCTCGGCGCCCCGCCGGCTGGCCTCCGCGACGTACTCGAGGATGCGGGCGGCGTTGCCCTGGAAGCCGCCGATGGTGGGATTGATCTGTCCGAGCGCAATCTTCACGCGATCCCCCTTGCATCTCCTGCCCCGTCCCCCGGGAAAGGCTCTCTCTAACATACCGAAAAAAGGCGGAATGTGCATCCAGGCCCCGCATTGACCGGGGCCGAAGCCATTGCGTAAGATGCCAGGGTGAAGGCGGTCCTGATAACAGACGCACAGACGCCGCTGGGACGGGAGCTGGTGCGACGCTACCGGGCGGGAGGCTACCTGGTGGCCGCGGCGGCCACCGCGCCGGTGGGCGAACGCATCCCCGGGGACCGGGAGCTTCTCAGCCTGGAGTGGAACCGGGCCTCGGCGGTCTCGGCCCGCAACACCCTCCTGTCCACTACCAATCGTTTCGGCCGCCTGGACCAGGTGTTGCTGCTGAACCAGCCCGGGCTGGAACCGGGGTTGCTGCAGGACGCGCCGCACGGACGGATCGACCGCGGCGTGGATGCGTGGGTCAAGGGGAACCTTTATCTCATCAAGGGAGTCCTGGAGCTGTTCGCCAGGTCCGGCGGCGGGCAGCTGGGCCTGCTGGCCGCAACCGAACAGGAGCAGGGCACCGCCTTCCCGCCCCTGGAGGCGGCCCTGCGGGGCGCCTTCCAGGCGGTGGCCGCCTCGCTGTTCAGCAGCAACGACCTTCCGACCGTGCACATCAACGGCATCGAATCCTTCGCCGTACCGCCCAGGGAAGTCGCCGAGTTCGCCTTCGCCACCTTCGGGGCCAGCTCCCCTCGCGGCGCCGGCAGATGGTTCCGCCTTCCCCAGCGGGGGCTGCTCTCACCCCGCAGGCTTCTGGGCCGATCCGGCTGAGCCGGATGACCGGCCTCTTCCCCTGCGCCGGCGGCCCCCGGGGGAGCGCTGAGCGGGCTGCTCGGCGGGGGGACTGTAGGCCAGCGGTTCCAGCTTCTCCGGCGCCAGCCCGCGCTCTATGAGCTTCTGGAACACCCGCAGGCAGGCCCAAGCGTCGGTGGCGGCGTAGCGCTGCTGCTTGTCGCTGAGACTGTCTCGACCCCAATCGCTGCGCTGGGCACCCTTGGAGATGCGAATTCCCAGCACCAGCGCGGCCAGAGCCCGCAGGCTGCGGGAGCTGAAGCCGGCCTTCACCGCCAGGCCGGGCAGATCCACGAAGCCCGCTCCCTGGACGCCGCAGTCGGCGGCCAGATCGCGGATCTCCTGGGCGGCGCCCTGGGCTACCTTCAGGGTGCGAGGACTCTCCAGCAGGGCGCGCAACGGCCTCGGAAGGCCAATGCGGGTGAGCTGAAAGAGGTACGCCCGGCTGCGCGTGGCCAGCTGTACCAGGGCCAGAGGGTGCCGCTCTCCCTTGCGAAAGGAGGGCCTGGCTTCGGTGTCGAAGCCAAGCAGCCGCTCTCCCGCGAGCTCCCTCAGCGCCGGGGCCACCTTCTCCTGGGAATCCACCAGCACGATGCGACCGCTGAACTCCCCGAGGGGAAGGCTGTTGATGCTCTCCTTGCTGATCTTCCGCTCCCGCACCTCGACTCCCCTGCAACGCTTTCAGAACATCATGGACTCGGCGAACCGCATCTGGAAGTCCGGGCGCGCCGCCAGCTCCAGGAAGCGGGCGTGGCTGTGCACCGAAAGGGCGCGTTCCCGGTAGGCCTTGGAGACCAGGGCCAGGGAGGCGCCGCGCAGGGCGGCGTTTCCCACCACGTCCACCACCTCCTCCGGGACCTGGGGGATGAGCCCCATGCGGATTATGCTCGGGATGTCCACGCCGGAGCCGAAGTTGCCCGCCAGGCGGATCTTCGTGAGCTCCGAGACGGAGATGCCGGTCTCAGCGAGGAGCATCTCGATGCCCGTTCGGATCGCCCCCTTGGCCAGCTGCAGCTCGCGAATGTCCTTCTGGCTGATGAACACCCGGCCCTCCGGGTCCAGGTCGAAGACCTTGAAGCCGTCGCGGTCCGAGAGGCGCTCCTTCAGACCCGTCTCCTCCAGCTCTTCGCGCGCCAGCAGCCGCCCGGTGGAGTCCACCACACCCACCTCCAGGAGGGCCGCCGTCCCGGCGATCAGGCCGCTGCCGCAGATGCCCCGCGGGGCCCCGCCGCCCATCACCTCCAGGCGTACCTCCCCCCCGCGGGAGATCTTTACGCCGGTGATCGCTCCCTTCAGCGCCCTCATCCCGCAGGAGATCTGCGCACCCTCGAAGGCAGGCCCCGCGGCGGTAGAAGTGGTGATCAGCTCGCCTTTACGCGCCAGGACCATCTCACCGTTGGTCCCGATGTCGATGGACAGGGACACCTCGGACTCGTGCTCCAGGTCCAGCGCCAGGATCATCCCCATGGTGTCAGCGCCCACGAAGGCGGAGATCAGCGGCAGGCTCTCCACGCTCCCGTGGCGCTGGAACCCCCAACCGAACTCCTGGGGCGGGCGGCGGACCAGGCCGGAGACCACCGGGATGTAAGGCGCCAGGGTCAGCTGTCGCGGATTCAGGTCATGGAGGATGTGGATCATGATGGGATTTCCCACCACCACGGTGCGGACCACCTGCTCCGCCCGCACTCTGGTCTGCTCCAGAAGCTGCTCCGCCGCGGCGGCGATGGTCTCCGTGGCCGCCGCCCGCACCTCCGAGCGGCTTTCCTGGAAGTGCTGCACCCGGGAAATCACGTCGGCCCCGTAGGCAGTCTGCCGGTTGAGCAGGATCTGCCGCCCGATCTGCCGGCCGGTCTCCAGGTTGTACAGGGCCAGGTCCACCGTGGTGGTGCCCAGGTCCACCGCGAAGCCGTACACCGGCTCCTCGGCGGCCGTCACGCACAGCAGCTCCGGCCCTTCCAGCAGCGCGTCCACCCGAAAGGCGTTCTGGCGCAGGGTGGCGGAGATGGCCTCCAGCGAGCTCGCCTGTGTGGGGATCCTGGCCTCTCCCAGGGCCTCCGCCACCCGTTCCAGGTCCGCCCTCTGGTCCTCCAGCGCCGGTCGGGCGAGGGCGAGGGAGCGCCGCTTCACCAGGGATTCGCCGTAGAGGCGCTCCATCCCGGCCACGGGGGTGTCCTCCTCCCACCCTTCGATGCGTTCCTCCCGCTCGGGAAGGGTGACCGTGCAGTCCCCCTCCACCACAGCTCTGCAGGCCAGACGCACCCCCCGCCCCACCTCCTCCTCGGGAAGGGGATTGCGGCCGCCGCGGCCGCTTTCTGTGGGGGGGGCGATGCGGATGCGGCACTGATTGCACAGTCCCCGGCCGCCGCAGGGGAAATCCACCAGCAGCCCCTCCCGCAGCAGCAGCTCGCGAAAAGGCGTGTCGGCTTGAGCATGGATGATCAACCCGCCTGGATCCACGGTGATACGGTGCATGGCATTGGAATATAGGGGAAAGGCCGCAAACGGGCAAGGGCGGAGGCTGCCCTGAAGGCCCGCGCCAGCCTCCTTGACTTTGGCCGCGCCAGTCACTATCGTGTGGCCATGCGCACCCTGTTTCGCCTCCTGGCAGCCGCGGCTCTGGCGCTCCCGCTGCTCACGTGCACGATTTCCCAGACCATAAGCCTGGAGCCGGACAGCTCGGGGGTGGTGGACCTGACGATCCACCTGGAACCGGTTTTCGTCGACTATCTCAAGGAGCTTGCCGACGTCACCGGCGAGTCCGTGGAGGGAGGCGTCTTCGATGTGGAGCAGATCCGCACCGAGCTGGCGGCCAAGCCGGAGGTGCAGCTGCAGAAGATCGAGAGCCCCACGCCGGACACCCTGCACATGAGGCTTGCCTTTCGCACCGTGGAGGAGGTCTTTGGCGCCGAGGAGCAGCTGAAGGCCACCGGGGTGCTGACCTTCACCCGCTCCGCGCGGGGCAACACGCTGACCTTCACCCTCAACCGGGGCAACTTCGCCCAGATCACGGAGCTGTTCCCGATGCTGAAGAACCCTCTCTTCGAGGGGCTCGGCCCCCAGGAGAACGACGACACCACGGAGGCGGAGTACGTGGAGCTGATCCAGCTCGCCATGGGGGACGAAGGGGCGGCGGCGCTGAAACGCTCCTCGGTGGAAACGCGCATCCTCGTCAAGGGAACGGTGGTTTCCCAGAGCGGGGGCACCCCCATCAAGGGCGGGGTGGCCTATAGCACGCCTCTGATCCGGGTGCTGCTGCTGGACAAGCCGGTGGAGTACTCCCTCACCTTCCGGTAGAAGGACGGGCTTTCTTCGGTCGTGGTGGAATCACACCTTCCTTGACTAGCCGAATCTTGGGTCTATTCGTCTTCTCTGATTGACTGGGCTCTGTTTCCGTTGTTGAACTTCTTCCTTTGTCAGTTGACGATTTCGACTTTTTGGATCCCTTCATAGTTGCTCCTTTCATATATGAACAGTCCGAACGTCAACGAAAGCAGTATCAAACACACAGCTATCGCTCTGTTCGTCCAAAGGATAAGAGCTTCCCTCCTGTCATTATTCAGCACATTTATGTCAACACACTCCTCATATTGATCAGTAAGCAACTCAATCAGGTCTGTATCCAGTCTGACGTTGGCCTCCTCGCCATTGAGGTCTGAATATCTCGATTCTTGTTCCCGAATGTACTTACTGATTTCTACTGGGTTTGAAATATACGCATATTCATATCCCGCCATAGCCTTGAACAGGAGAGATATCGAGACCACAAAGGCTAGCAAACACAAAGAACCGATGACTATGAGAAGCGTCGCATGTTGATGTGACAAGATCCTTCTCAAAGATGCGTCATAGATTACGAACGTGAGAGATCCTCCAACAACGGACAAGATACCTACTAGAATAGATATTTTGGTGCTTATGCTGGTTTTTCTTGATAGTTCGTCTTCATACAATTTCCTGTAGCTATGTAAGGCCAACTCGCTTCCGTTCAAGGTATGTGTCCCCTGCGACCGTGCTGTGCACTGCGCTCTCTCTTGTGATACCAGAATTTCCATTTCTCGTGGTTTTCTGAGAAGTCTGGGAATTGCGGTCCCGTGGGATTCACAAATCTACCCTCGTACCTTCCAGAAGCCGAGGTTCGATGCAATACTATCTGTGCAATAGGAATACCGGGATAGAGAACTATTGGAACCTCTCCTTCGTTTATTATCTCTAAGGTGACGCAACCTTTGAATCCCGTATCTATCTTTACCGCCGTAGCTATTATTAGTCCCATTCTCCCCCAACTGGACTTTCCGCTTACATAACACATGACTCCAGGGGGAATGCTGAGATATTCAAGAGTACTCCCGATAATCAGCTGCCTTGGATGTAGCACGAAAGGATCGCGGTAGTCTTTTCTGATTTTTTGGTGGTATTGCAGCATTCTCTGTTGCAGTTCTGTCACATCACGAATATCTAGTACAGGAAATGTTTGCTTTTTCATGATTATGAACTCTCCGCCCAGGCGAACATCGACGGAGCACGACCCTATCGATTCATCAGGGTCAACAAGGGGCGTAATCACCAACCGCCTTTCTATGTTCTTTACTTGCATGAGGTCAATGATCTCTGCCTTACCTAGTGCACCACCCGTCTCAAGAGAAGACCCGCTTTCAGGCTGAAACAACGGTTGTTTAGAGTTCTGCAGAGTCTCTTCATATTCTCTTTGAACATTCGAAAACTCAACAGCTTTCAGAGTCAACCGATTCAGTATATTGCGGTCCCTAAGTGTCGATTCTTCACTTTGATCTTCATCGTCGAACAAGCTTTCGTTATAGGCAATCTTGAAGAACCATGAGGCGTTGAGGATCTCTGGTATCGTGGCACATCGTCTTTGAGCAAGAGAAAGCTCGACTGCGTTGGGCGGTATCCCGGCTCTAAGTCGATCAATTAGTATCCGTAATTCACTATACAATAGCTCGGGAGAAATAACTAGATTACCCAACAATGCCTCAAGGTTACTTGTTTCATTGAGTATGCTTCTGTAATACTCCTGGATGTAACCGTATACAAGATCTGCTATCCGATCTTGTTGAATCATTTCTATGTCTGAGCGCTGGTCAACGATCTCTTGGATCAACCTGTACCTTGAATTGACTTCTTCAACAAGGAGCTTCTGAAAGTGTTCCTTCCCTAGAGGAAGAAATCGCTGCCCTCCAGAAGACAATATGTCGCGTACTTCTCGAAGACGATATCTCCACGGTGGATAGTAGTTGTTCTCATCACTCGGCATATGATCGAAATCGTTTTGAATGGCAATCTCAAAGAGAGAAAAGAGAAAAGCTGGCCCGAAGAGTTTCGCACCGACGTGGTCAGCCAGCATCTCAGATAATCCTCGCTTGAGCATATTAGTTGAACGATCTAGTTGAGACTGAACATTGCTGGCGACATCTTTGAAAAGAGGATATTCCTCACTGAGGATCGTGGTTATTCTCGGTGTGATGGAAGCTAGAAACTTGTTGACAAGTTCGTCGGAAATGTACGGGTTCGTTATGATATGACCTAATTCGTGACCGACGAGGCAATGAAGGAATATGTTTTTTCTTTCCATGGATGGAAAGGAAATCGTGTAGAAGTGACCCTTCAATTCTCCGAAAATCGCTTCGAAATCTTCGTCGGTCGTGTATTCCTTTAGCTCTACTAGGTTGTTGCGATAGTAGGCTTGTATATCTGCGTTCACAACCGCGTAGTTGTATTTCCACTGGGGGCGTAGCATTACATCTGTCGTTGGAATGATTTGTTCCGCGAATTTCTCAACGGCAGTGATAATACTCCATGGCTGTTTCTCTGTAAGTGCGCCGTCGATATATCGAAGATGAGCTCCTAGTTCTTGCAGAAAACTGTTGCAGTTGTGAAACTTTTCCAGAGCCACTTCCACGTCTGCTGACGTGAGATCACTGGTGGAGTGATAGTAGTCCCAGGAAGATTTCAGTTCTAAGTGGATAAACTCAACTATCTGTTCGATAGTCCTCGACAAACGCAGGGGTGCTGATGACGGGTAGTCTTTTGACATCAGCTGTCGACACCTATTGCGGATAACTCTGATTCTAGCAATAACGTCGAGATAGTATGTCTTCAGCAGCTGCGATGCGTATTGCATAAGACAGCCTGACCCATGAGAAGAATATCCTGTTGAATCCTAACTTACTTTCGGCTCTTGATAGAACTGCCGCTTCAGTTCACCTCGATAGGCTTTGCTTAGACGCACAAAGAACGTTATGATCGAGTCAATGTCTCGATCGTTGGCTTGGTCTTGGTGAGTTTCAACAGCGACCAACTTAGACCGTAGGTTCTCGAAATAGTCAGTCAGGTTCTGTTCAACTGATTGCATGCCACCCAGAGACGAAATTGCATATCCTACAGATGCGATCCCGGCCTCTGTGGGCTGACATCCGTCCTTCAATGGCTTGCCTTCGATCAATGCAGAACCTTCGAGTATTCTGTCGAGTAAAGCTCTGCCCCTCCCGAGAACTGCCTTGTCTTGCTGTGTAAGTTGGCCGATTCTTTGGACCTTGCGGACTACCTCCGCCACCCTCGTCGAGAGAAAAGCCTCTCTGAATGTAGGAAAGCTGGTCTGTGATGAGCTATTCACTTCCTGAACAGTCAATGCTTCCATCGCTTGACCTCCCTGAGAATAACGCAGATAGCCACAGGAACGACGTGAATTCTCTGCCCTAGATTGTAACGGCAAAGCTGTATTCTGTACATACTTTTTTGGGCGGGCATCTTGTATATATCAAAAAGATGGTAACTGTTAGCGGCGGGTATTAACTATAGCGGCCCAGCGACTTCCCTCGACATGCCTGCGTCGAGCCGCGACCAACGTCAACGCCGAGTTGCCGTCCGGGAAGTTGCCGACTCACGCGGGTCCTCGTTGGTGCGCCAGTCGAGGGGTTAGCAAGTCCACATCCGTCCGTTCGAAGGAGGGGGCGCGGGTAGTGGGAAGGTCGGCGGCCGCGGATGGAGCATATATGTCTTTGATGGGCGATGGCCCAGGAGTTTCGCGGTTGGTGTCTCCGAAATGGGGTGGAGAAGGAAAATGGGACTCGAAGAACTGCCTGAGAGCGTTGGTGAGGACCGCACCGCGACCTATCTTTCGGCTCGTTCGGCTGCGTCCACAAGCCGACGGTCAGAGCGGCCTGCAGGCTGTCTACAACGCAGTGGAGAACATCTTCGCTCTGTTGGCAGGAAGGTGTCCAGAGGCGTCTCCCCTCGCGGGGAGGTGGGAGAAGGGGCCGCTAATGGTGGCCAGCGGCGAGCGCTTGACTTTGTTCTGAATCTGTGATTATTATTAATGTAGTTTGACGGCAGGTTCACATCAGGGGCTCCAATTGAGGGTCCGGGAAGTTGTGAATACTTCGTGTCGAACCTCTGCCAACAGACAGCGGGAGGTTCGGCGTGTTGCGTGGACCTGCTTGTAAACCGTTCTCCATACTAGTCCGTTCAATACCAAGTATACAATATCACCTTCCCAAACATAACGGTTGCTCTCTCGTGCGGTGCCTGACAGCTCCCAGAACGAATGTCCAGAGGGCGAACCGTGGCCGAGGCCCGCCTCTCTCGCTCTGTCTGACCGAACAGGTTGGTTGGAGATCCAGGGGTGACCGCTTGGATGGAATCAGCCAAGAAACCCGACGATCTCCATGGTGGGGATCTTGAATCCGGCCGTCGGCGATGGACATCAAGATTCCAAACACCAGTGGCTCCAATAGTGGGTCCGAGAGTGAGCAAAAGATATGAATAAGGAAAAGGGCAAAGAGGCTGTGGCAGAGGTGTTGAGCACAGATCTCATGGCTCAGCGCGAGTATGTCAAGAGGCTTGAGCAGGACGGGTTCGAGTTCGGATTGGTTTTCGAAAATGCTTTCCTGCGAGGCATGCGTGACATAGGTTACAAGAGCACGGCGTCGGCGCTGAACGAGTTGATTGACAATAGCATCCAGGCCGAGGCAACCGCTGTGCACGTGCTCATGGGGTACGAGCCGAACAACCGGTCTCAGAAGAAGCCGGATTTCCTGGCCGTGATTGACAATGGACACGGGATGGATCCGACGATGATTCGTGCGTCGGTGCTCTGGGGCGGAAGCCACCGAGCCGACAAGGATGATCGCAGCGGATTCGGCCGCTATGGTTACGGTCTGCCATCGGCCTGCGTGAGTATTGGTCAGGTCTATTCGGTCTTCTCCAAACCGATCGACGGCGCTTGGCACACGGTCACGATCGACTTGAGGGCAATTGCCCGAGGAGAATTGCGCAACGAATACGGTTACGTGGCCGCCCCCGTTCCAGTGAAGGAGGATCCGCCTGAGTGGATAGCAGACTACATCACAGAACACGTGCCTTCACTCCAGAGTGGGACCGTAGTAATCATCGAAGCGATCGATCGACTAGCCTACTCCACCACGCAGCGACTACGTGAATTCTTCTTCCAGACCTTCGGTGTTACGTACAAGAACTACTTGCGCCAGGTATCACTTTTCATGGATGGTAAGAGAGTGGAGCCCATTGACCCTCTGTTCACCACCGAGGGCTGCAAGTTTTATGATGAGGACAGTGAACGAGCGGAGGCGCTAGATCCCTTGGTGATTGAGGTTAAGGGCAGGGAAACGAAGGAACTCGCCGGCGTTCTCAAGGTGAGATTCTCCTACATGTCGCCGACCTTCCTGCGAGTGCCTGAGGACAAGCCAAAGGAAAGGGGACAGAATAACAAACGGTTTGAGGTTCGAAAAGCCTACAACGGCATTCTTGTGTTGAGAGCCGGTCGGCTCATCGATGTTGTGAACAGCAAGTGTCCCTGGACGACTTTTCAGAACAACGATCGGTATATCGGGATTGAGGTCGACTTCCCACCGACCTTGGATGAGGAGTTCTCAATTACCACCTCAAAGCAGCAAGTAGTCTTGTCGCACCGAATATGGGACATACTCGAGAACAACGGGGTATATTCCGCCATTGCTCAGATGCGCACGCGCTGGGAAAAAGAGAGCAAAGCTCTCAAAGAGCAGCGGGACTCCGCGAAAGACCAAAAACGGCCTTCTGAACAGGCAATGCAAGAAGTGCAGGGGCTGCTACTGCAGCGACAAGCTGAGACACCCGAACAGAGGCAGAAGAGTCTGGAGAACTTTGAGCGAGAAGTCGCAGAAAAAGCCCGGAAGGCCGGGATTCCAGTGGAAACCGTCAAACAAGAGCTTGAGTTGGTGGCTAGGGGACGGCCCTTTCGGGTGGACTTTGTGGATCATCCGGGCGCCCCATTCTACAGGGTAGAACAAGTCGGAGGACAGAGAGTCCTGTACATCAACCGAACTCACAGGTTCTACGGCGAGGTGTACGCTTCACCGGGCGCGACCAAGCACAGCAGGTACGGATTGGAGGTCACTCTGTTCGTACTTGGTGATTGCGAGCTTAGAGCTTCGCCGGAGGTACAATCGGTCTACGAGTCCGAGCGCTCTGAATGGTCCAGGTATCTCAATCTGGCACTCAATCGACTGTCTGAGTGGGAGAACTCGCAAGACAACGCGGCTGCCGAAGCCGAGCAAGCTGAGGCGGAACTCGCCAGAGAGGAACGCCTTGCAGCGGTAGGGAACGAGACCAAAGAAGAGTAGAGTCTCCATGCCGAATTGAAGGTGGTTTTGGGTCCCGGGGAAATCCTCGGGACCCAAGTCCTCAGAAAGGAGAATGGCATGGATACACCCGTTGTTGAATTGCAGAACTTCATCCAAGCCATCAGGGACGCCGGATACCGTGGCACCGGCAGCGCAATTGCCGAACTGGTCGATAACTCGTTTGAAGCGGAAGCGACCTCCGTTGCGATCGAGATCAGAGGTGAGGGATCCCCGGAGGATCCTCGGACGATCCTCGTCCGCGACGATGGGCACGGCATGACACCCAAGATCATCCGAACCGCGCTTCAGTTTGGCGGAAGTAGTCGGTTTGGACAACGTCAAGGAACGGGTCGTTTTGGCATGGGGTTACCGAATAGCTCGGTTAGTCAGGCTCGGCGGGTCGAAGTCTTCAGTTGGACCACTCCGAGACGAACCTGGTGGTCATACCTAGACGTTGACGAAATCAAGGAAGGAGCGCTCGCTAGTGTCCCAGAACCGCGGCGAAGGCGCCTTCCATCCCAATATGGAGACGACTCTGTCCCTACTGGCACGGTTGTAGTCTGGCACAAATGCGATCGGCTGAGTCTAAAGAGGACTTCAAGCCTACTGAAAGCACTGCGAAGGGAGCTGGGACGAGTTTTCCGTATGGTCTTGTGGAGTGGACGCCAGCTTCTCGTCAACGGAGAGACCGTGCTCCCCATCGATCCCCTTCTTGTTCGCGATGGTGGCAGTCCGCGCGGTGCTAAACTGTATGGGCCTGTCCTAGAATACGACATAAAGGGACATGATCTTGGAGGCATGTCGCGAAGCAAGGTCAAAGTGAGATTCGCTGAACTGCCAATTGAAAAATGGTTCGGTAAGTCCAATCGTGAGAAGAGCGCTATAGGCGTCAGCAAAGGAGCAGGTGTATCCATCGTTCGAGCGGGACGCGAAATCGATTTTGGTTGGTTCTTTATGGGCAACAAGCGGAAAGAGAACTACGATGACTGGTGGCGTTGTGAAGTGGAGTTTCAACCAGAGTTGGACGAGCTGTTCGGTGTTACCCACACGAAACAAGGAATCTCACCATCCGAAGAAGTGGTGCAGCTGCTAGCTCCAGACTTCGAGGCGACAGCGCACAAACTTAACGCTCGCGTCCGGTCTTCGTTCATGAGGGTGAAGGAAGAAAAGGTGCTTCCTTCAGAACGCAGGGCGCTCGAGTGCGACCGACTTTTCGCGCCACCACGGCAACGAAAGTTGAGGGTCCAATCTGCGACTACCACAACGGCCGTTGATCTCAAGAGGCTGGGGATGCGATACAAGGTTACGATCGAGAAGCTGAATATCCCTGACTTCTATCTGAGCGATCTGCAACGGTGGGGATTGCAGTTAATCCTTAACGAGCAACATCCATTCTGTGAACGATTCTACCTTCCAGTCTCGCGGGCTGACCACTGTGAAGCACAGGGCGTAGCGAGGGCGCTCGAACTGCTGATTTTCGCCGCTGCCAGGGCTGAGGCTACGTCGATAATCAAGGATCACCCTGAGGAATTTGCCCAGTTTCGGAAGGAGTGGAGCAACGTGCTGGCGGCGTTTCTGGCATGAAGGACAGCTTGACGCCCATCCGACCGTTGCTTCGAGCCGCTGAATTCCGTGAACTGCTCAAGTTCTGCGCAAGTGTAGAATCGGCTCAAAGAGATAGTAGTCGCGAGAGTGCGGAGGCATTCCTTCATTCCTATCGCGGCGAGCTGAAGCGAGCGCTCAGTGCCGACCCTAGTAACGAAGCAGTAGCTCTCGCGTTTGTGAAGAGTTCGTTGCTGGACTTGGTCGCGATTGGCTGGAAAGTCAAGGTAGAACACCACCGCGTGAGAATTGCATCGCCTGCAATCAAGTCAGTAGCCCCGGAAGAGTCGAGAGATCTCATCCGCAAGAGCCACCTTCTCGAGCGGGACGAGCAACTCAGACAGGACTCGGTACGCGAGTTCATTCGGGGGATGGAACAGAGACGACTGACCGAGAACGGGTGGCACTCGATTTTCTCGGTGATGAGAGACGGCGGGGAATTGGCCTCTGCTCTGGAGACCGTTGAAGGCCAGAACGATGAAGAGCAGAAGATAAAACGCTTAGGTGAAGCCGTGTCGCCCTATATTCAATTGGTGACCGAGGACGGCGTCTGTGAGCATACAGGCCTTTCGTTGAGGGACATCTGGCGGTACTTCCGTCATACATGGGTCAATAGCTACAAGTCACTCCCTGGCCGATCGATGGCATTTCTGTTTCGCGATGCGGCAGCTCCGAACCATCCCGTAATCGGTATTGCAGCGCTGGGTAGCTCCGTCGCTCAACAAAGGCTCCGTGACAAGTGGATTGGATGGGACCCGTATACTATGGTCCAGACAATCCTTAACGATCCGAGTTCAAGGTACGCCAAGTGGCTGCTCAAGAGTCTGGATGATCAGATTGGCGCGCTGTACTTGGATGACTTCTTCTTTGATGGAACATGCAAACGCCAGGATATTGAGGCGCCAACTGCTGAGTTGATCGCGCACCTTCAGGCCCGTGGGGAAGACGAGATCAGGGCGCACCAGCTATATCCGCAATCGGCTGCACACAAGGCTCCGCAGAGAGATAGGGACGTGAGTGCCTATTGGGAAAAGCAGGCGCAGACCCATTTGTTTCGCAGCAAGAGGTGCAAGACTCTGTCCAGACTCCTGCAGATACGGATGGTGTTCCAGGAGCACGGCCTGAAGAGTGGCGTGGCTGCCGAGCTTCGCAAAGCGATGTCAAGCTCTCGAATGCAAGACGCCGTTGCGCGACTTGTTAGGCTGATAAAGGCGCAACGTGTTGGCATCAACATGATGGATATCGTGGTGTGCGGCGCGATCGCACCGTACAACTATCTTTTGGGCGGAAAACTTGTCTGCATGCTCTTGTGCAGCCCCGAAGTTGTTATGATGTATGAGGATAGATACGCAGAACAAGCCAGCATCATCGCATCTTCAATGAAAGGTGCACCAGTGGTAAGGACTCCGCAGCTTGTCCTGCTTGGAACGACGAGCCTGTACGGAGTTAACTCCAGTCAATACAATCGTGTGCGGATTCCGTGTGATGCAGTGGGAGGGGAAGCGGGGAAGAAGCTAAGCTATGAACTTATCGGCAGGAGCGAGGGATATGGATCCTACCAGTTCAGTGAGCTGACAGTGGAGTTGGGGGAAATACTCCTCGGGCGTACGAAGGAAGGACGCCGTGTGAACAGTATCTTCGGAGAAGGTGTGAATCCACGCATGCGCAAGCTCCGAGAGGCTCTTGACGAAGTTGGTCTGCCCTCCGACGAAGTTCTTCGTCATCGAAACCCACGAATCGTCTACGCTGTTTCACTCGCCCGCAACGCATCTGATGTTCTGCTGGGATTGTCAAGAAGGGCTCGCTATTTGATCCCACGGGGGAATCCAAGGAAGAAGACGGAACTAATAGCGGAATACTGGCGACGGCGTTGGCTGTTGAAACGTATCGGGCGGGAAGGAATCCTAGACGAAGTCAGCAAGCATACCTTGGCGTACCCGGTAACGCACGGTGGGCGAGTTGACTTGCCGTCCGTGGCGCCCGAACAACAAGAGTTTGAATACTGACCCAGCTGAATCTGAGCGAAAAGAGGGCAAGCCATGCTGGCATGCTCCTTTCCCTCGTGAGTCAATTCATGTCGGCTGTTGCCCAACGCGTATCTTTGCCTTGCACCTGAAATGCCTGGGCGCGGGGAGCACTATTCGATTCTATCTTTCTTGGCGACGTTCCGAGAGGGCACACCCGGAGGGGCAGCGCGTCAATCAGCTGCCGGGGTTCCGGGGTGACAACCTCCACATCGGGGGTCGCCCGCTTCGCCCCCTTGAGCGCGTCCAGGACCCCCCTTCAGGCGCGCGAACTCCTTCGGCTGGCATCCCGGCTGGTGCGCCGCCCAGCGCCGTAGCTGTCCTCCAGCTTCAGCCCCTGCAGGCCCCGGGAGACCCGCGTCAGATCCTCGAGCATCGCGAGGGTAAACAGTCCCTTCGCCCAGGCGTTCCGCAAGCGTCTCTGCCGGGCCACGAGGGGGTGCCTGGCAAGCTCTTTTCGGCCGCAGACCTCGTCCTCCCCCGGCAGGAAGCCCCGGAGTTCGGCCAGGTACTCCCGAGGGGCAAGGGGGCACAGAATCGCTGAGCACCCGTCGAAACGGGGGCAGTCTCGTTGGGACGCTTCAGTTCTCATGGTCGGAGTTCGGAAGCTTTGGGAGGACCTTCCTCTCCAGGCGATCAGGGGCCTCCACGGTCATGTCGGGAAACTGGAGGATTACGTCCTTCCCTAGGACGCTGTTGACTATCGCCTCCACCGCCGCCTCGTCCTCCGGGGTCACCCCTTCGAGGCCATCGGAGCGATCGAAGCCGTGCTCCACACGCCGGGCGTCCCGCCAGCGGTCCGGCCTCCGGTTCTTGAGCCAGAAGATCATCGAGGCCGGGTCCGCCGGCACGTGTACCTTCCTGCGGACGATCTTCAGGACCTTGTTCGCCCCCTGAGCGTCCTTCTCTCCGGAAGCCGTCACCACGTCCGCGTCGTAGGTGTACCCGATCGCCCGCTTGAACAGCGCCGCTTCGACCTCCCGGTTTGGCTTCTCCTTGGCCTTTTTTATGGACTCCCGAAACTCCCGATATTCTTGTTGCCAGCGATATAAAGTCGTTTCACCGATCCCGAAGGCCTCCGCCAGTTCTTTGTCCGTGAGGCCCTGCCCGGCCAGCTCTGCAGCTCGCCGGGGGTGCATCGAGGGGTCGTACAGAGTTCGTCTACCCATAGAGGAACCTCTTGTGGCATGAGCTCCCTTCCCAGGAGTGCCCAGGAAATGCGATCGAATGGGAAGGAAGGACATTGCCGGTGCCTCAATCAACACCGACGACGACGCGGCCATGGACAACATCCTGCCTTCCCGCGGCCGTGTTAGTCGTTTGTCATCGCTTCGCGCAGTACGTCGCGGTCTGACTCCTCCCCACGGCTAACGCCTCGGTGCTACTGCGGCGGCTTGGTACCCGGTCTGGCGGACCTGCGTGCCTCTCCGTCGCCGGCGACGATCTCGCCTCGAAAGGTCTTCTTGAGGCCATGTACCCGTCGTATGGTTTCCTGGTCCATTCCTTGAAGCTCTTGCACCTCGGAGAATCGGTAGCACGGGAACGCCGCCGCCCCACTTGGCAGCTCCACCGAATCGTCACGAACAACCACGACTACTTCGTTCAACAACTGCGAGTGCACCATGATCCAACCCTTGGCATACCAGGAGTTCAACCCGCGTCGATTGAAATCGCCAAGTACCGCCTCTAATAGCGAGAGCCGTTCCCGAAGCCTCCTCACCTCATCAGGCAATTCCATGTGCACTCCGCTTTCCAGGCTAAGCAACCTGCGGGAAGTCAGTGCTCTTTCTTCCATGGCGAGGAAGTAGCGCACCTCGTCCTTTTGCCTGCATATGTTGTCGGCTACACGCTCAGGCGGAGCCCGATCCGCCGCGATCTTCAGGCCGTCACGGCTGAGGCGGAGTGGATTCCTCAGTCTTCGGCACCGCTCGATCAGCTCGACGGCCGTCATACTTCCCACGGCTCTTCGACGTCTTCCCTACAAGAGGGGTCCCCGCCTTCCACACTGCGAGAAAACACGGGTACTCCTGCGACGAATTCTTCTGAACCGGCTTCCGATGAGGCGCCTCCGACCTCTCCTTCCTGCGTCCTCCAATCGTCTCTTGTTCCTCCTCCGACGCAACCGTCGCAGGATTTACGCTCGATCCTGATTTCTTTCGGGCGAGCCTTGTCGTCGAAACTCAGCTCCCATCCGATTCGACCGAGGTTTGGCTGAAGCTCGCGCAAGGCCTGAGAAAGGGTGCGCGGGATCTTCGGCCAAGAGGGATCTCGCTTCTCCGGATCGCTCGCACTCTTGTCCAAGATCTTCAGCAGCTCCGTGGCCGTGCCACTCCAAGGGGGCGACACGGCCCGCACGAGCACGGCCGGAATGGGCGATGACTCCAGAGCATCTTCGTCGGCGGCCCGGGAGTTGGCGTCAAGAGCCTGCAGAAATGCCCCAGCTGGCCAGTGGAGTGCCTTCTCCACTGCGAGCCCGAAGAGGGCCACGTCTGCCATGCGCGGCAATCGTCTCGGGCGCGTCGGGGTTGCCGTCGCGGCCAGAGCTCCCGAGTATGCGGAATACAAGGCGCCGAGCAATCGCGGACACTTTGAGTCCCACTTGGACCAAAACTCGGTTGGTGTCATCCGCCGCTCGCTTGAGATCGGCTCAAGGGACACGCGGATGAGCCGATCCAGCAAGTCGCTCCGGGTGGCAACCGGGCTGATACCGTTGAGGACAAAGGGCCGCTCCACCCAGGCAATCGTCTCCGCGAGATCCGTGTACAACGTGCGTTTCCCCAGCCCCGCACCCGTCGCCATACGGCACAGTGCGTCAGACTCCGCCCTTCGCAAGGAACTCAAATTGTCGAAACAGAGAAGCTGTCCTCCTTTCGCCGCCACGATAAGGTCGAGCTCGCCCCTTGGAGTCGTGCGGACAGGGGCTGAATTGGGATCGACAAGGGCCCGCTGCGTCATGGCGAAGAGGGTTTTGCCCGAGCCCTGAGGACCATCCGCCTGCTCCCCGCAGTATGGCCCCTTCGGGCGCAATGCCTGCAAGATGAACACTACGGCGAGGCGAAATTGTGCGTCGGTTGCGACGTTCCAGAACTCCCGCAACTCCTCAAGGTTGCCGCCTGGTTCAGGCCGGGGAAGTGCACTTAGACCACTTGGCCTCAGAAACCGGACCGGCGGCTCGGCGACCACTCGCCACCCTTCGGGATCGATGTGCACAGCTGACCAGGTAGAGTCGCCGAGGTCCACAAACAAGCCGTCCGCGTGGTCGGGCCCAATTCGGACGTACACGGGGTAAGCGCTCCCCCGCTCATATGCGAGGCCTTGCATCGTGCTGAGTGCGTTCTGAAACGCCTGCCCGTTCGGCGCCGACTTTGAGGCGTCGAAAAACCGCGAGTGCAGCCACATTCGAAAGCGCTGATCCCTCAGGCGCGCTGTCTCCCGGTGCCCTCTGTGTGGATAGGTTGCGATCGGCTCATCGTCAAACAAGAAAAACTCACAGCCCGCCGCCAGGGCGAGATCAACCAGGCGAGTCGCCGCGGATTTGCGTCGATTCTCGTCTTTCCAATTCTCACTGCGGGCAGCCATCCAGGATACTGCACCATCATCTTGGGCGGGCGCCGGGGAACTCGGGGTACGAGCGTCAGCTCTCCCAGCCAAACGTTTCTAAGAATCCATTCCGTCCAGTGCCAGGATGCCCGAACTGACTTACCCGACGAGTGCAGAAAGGATTGCTGACTTTCTCTGACAATCGCTTCCAGACGCTCGGAAATCCCTTGCTGGTCCGGTGACTCCGCACAGAACGTTCCCTCATCTTGCGACCTCGCTGCAGGCGCATACCCTGGGTGGAAGAGGAAGGCGGGGACCGGCCAGGGAGTCCGGTTGCTCGCCCGCAGCCGTCGCCGCGGGTTACCCCGCCGTCTAACTCATCCTACCAACGAGCGCATCGAAGGGCAACGCGGACGCAGCCTTCCAGGTCGCCACAGGGATAAAGCAGCCCTCCAACATCTGGGCCTGTATGTCCCGTACGTCGGCCATAGCGTCCACCTGCGCGTGATAGTAGAGCAACGTCATCTCGCTGCTGGAGTGTCCAGTCAGCATGCGAATCTTCTCCGGCGGCACATGCGCATCGATCAGCTGCGAATTGAGCCAGTGACGCCAGGAATGAAACGACAGCCGGCGCCGTCTCCGCTCCGTTTCGTTGATGCCGATCTGCGACAGGGCCCGGTAGAGCCCGCGCGAGATCACTTTGTGGTCGCAGGGCTTGTCTGGGGTATGATCCGACCAGAAGACCAGCGGATCCCCGCCGGGGTGAGGGTTCGCCGCGGCCAGTGTTTCCAGCCCGCGGCATACCGCCGGGGGAATCGTGAGTACGCGAGCCCTGCCGTTCTTTGTTGTTGCGCCCATGGTGCGCTTGGCACTGTCGTAAGACCTGGCCACGGTGACCAAGAGCCGCCTGGAGTCGATGTTCGAAAGGCGCAGCGCAAGAACCTCCCCCATCCTACAGCCGCTGACGGCAGCCAACGCGGAGGCGAAGTAGGCGCGGGGATCGTCCCACTTTGCCGTGAAGATACGTCGAAACTCGTCGGTGGAGAGGATGCCCCGCTCGGTCCTTCTCCCGGATGCACGGTCGACCCGCGGCACGGCTGGAATGCGCTCCTCGTCCTCGGCGGCTTCGAGCACAGCCCGAATGCAGTCCAGGGCACGGTTGATTGTGCTGCTGGAGTAGCCGGCCTTGAACATGCCGTTGCGGAAGTCCTTTAGCGCCGCTCGGTTGATCTGGTGAAGCTTGACCTGTCCCAGGACAGGCAGGACATGCTTCTCAAACGTCTGCCGTTTCTCCCCGCACTGGCGTGGAGACAGACGCCTGCCGCTTGCTCGCCGGTCCAGGGCCCAGCGGCCATCATAGCTGAAGAAGTCCTTTCCGGCGAATGCAGCCAGGGCCATGCCGGCTTGCCGCTCCTGTTCCTCCCGATCGGCTTGTTCCCTTCGGCGCTTCACCTCCGCCGTCGCCCACCCCTCGGCGAGCGTACGGACGGTCTGGCCCGAGGATCGGCCCGAGGTCCAGGCACCGTCATCGTTACGGAATCTCACATAGTAGACTGGCCGACCGGTTTGACGCGCCCGAAGATACAGAGAGAAGTCCCGAGTACCGACGCGCATAAGAACCCCCTGGACCAACTACAGTGCTGGTCACATTTGGTTTTCTGCGACGCCGGTTTTCCGGTAGTCTTTTTAGCAACTCTTTGTCTTCCAAAGAGTTATGTCTGCCCCAGAGACGACTCGAACGTCCGACCCACGGTTTAGGAAACCGTTGCTCTATCCTCCTGAGCTACTGGGGCCTTCCACGGCTGCATGGTGACCGATTCGTCCTCTCCTGTCAATCCGGGCTCCCGCCGATCGCTCCGGGCCGCCGGTCCCATCGGGCCGCCGCGCCGGGCCGCCGGGCGCACCGGGCGGCCGCATTTGCCTCCGGGGCGCCGGCTCTGCTATGCTGGAGGGCAAGATGAACGAGCAGACGCATGTGCCGGTGGTGGCTACGGTCACGGCCCCCGACCGGCCGAGCGCCGAGCGGCTCGCCCGAAGGCTGGTGGAGGCGGGCCTGGCCGCTTGCGTGCAGCTGATCGACCCGATCCGCAGCATCTACCGCTGGCAGGGCAGGGTGGAAGAGGCCTCGGAGGTGCTGCTGGTGCTGAAGAGCGACGCCTCGCGGCTGGAGCGGATCGCCGGCCTGCTGGACCGTGAGCATCCCTACGAGGTGCCGGAGCTGGTGGCCACTGCGGTCACAGGCGGGCACGCCGGCTACCTTCGCTGGCTGGCCGGCAGCCTGGACTGAGCGTTCCCGGGGAGGCGCGCCGCGGCCCCTCCCCGGGGCGCCCCGCTTCAGGGCTGGAGCTGCACGAGGGGCTCGCGGAGCCCCGTCGCCGCCAACCGGCCAAGCAGGTCCGCCAGGTCCGCCTCAGGGACGTTCGACAGGAGCACCCGCACGATCCCTCCGGCCTGCCGCAGCTCCCCGGCCAGTCCCTGGCGGCGCAGCCGCCCCAGCAGCGCCGCAGCGTTGCGCCGGTCCCGGAAAGCTCCGACCTGGACTGAGTAGAGCGCCTGCGAGGCGGGGGAAACCACCTCCACGCGCACCCGCGCCACTCCGGCGCCGGTCATGCCGATGGCCTGCGCCGCCGCCCGGGACAGATCGATGATCCTTCCGGCCACGAAGGGCCCGCGGTCGTTGATGCGCACCGTGGTGGAGCGCCCGTTGTCCAGGTTCGTGACGCGGACCAGGGTGCCGAAAGCCAGGGTGCGATGCGCGGCGGTGAAGCGGTTCGTGTCGAAGATCTCCCCGCTGGCGGTGCGCCGCCCCTGGAACTTGCCGCCGTACCAGGAGGCCAGCCCTTCTTCGCAGAAGGCCGCGCTCAGGGTGGCCAGCAGCCACAGAGCCAGGGCCGGGATCCGTTTCATCCCCTTCAGTATCGACCCTCCGGCGTCAAATGTTGAAAGCCGCAAGGCTTCTCCGCTATACTCACCTGACCTATGGCCGGGCAAGCACACTGGGCGGACACCTACGCCGAAAAGATCATCCGCGAAAAGGGAGACAAGGAGCTGTACGTGTGCGCCGCCGGGGTGACTCCCTCCGGCACGGTGCACATCGGCAACTTCCGGGAGATCATCAGCGTGGAGCTGGTGGTCCGGGCGCTCAGGGAACGGGCCAAGAAGGTGCGCTTCATCTACTCCTGGGACGACTACGACGTGTTCCGTAAGGTCCCCGCCAACATGCCGCGCCGGGAGGAGCTGGCGGAGTACCTGCGCAGGCCCATCACGGCCACTCCGGACCCCTACGGGCGGGAGGAAAGCTACGCTCGCCACAACGAAAAGGAGATGGAGGAGCTGCTGCCCCTGGTGGGGATCGAGCCGGAGTACATCTATCAGGCCGCCGCCTACCGGGCCTCGCGCTACGCCCGGGGCATCCGCACCGCCCTGGAGCAGCGGGAAAAGCTGCGGGAGATCCTGAACGAGCACCGCACCTCCCCCCTGGAGGAAGGGTGGTGGCCGGTGTCGGTGTTCTGCGGCTCCTGCGACCGCGACACCACCGTGGTGGAGGCCTGGGACGGGGAATACTGCTTGAGCTACCACTGCGACTCCTGCGGCAACCGCGAGGAGGTGGACCTGCGCAGCACACCGGCGGTGAAGCTCCTCTGGCGCGTGGACTGGCCCATGCGCTGGGCCTTCGAGAAGGTGGACTTCGAGCCGGCCGGCAAGGACCACCACTCCGAGGGGGGGTCCTTCGACACCGCCCGCAGGATCGTCGCCGAGGTGTACGGGTCGAAAGCCCCCACCTCCTTTCAGTACGACTTCATCGGCATCAAGGGAAGAGGAGGCAAGATCTCCTCCTCCAGCGGAGAGGTGGTGAGCCTGGCGGACGTGCTGGAGGTGTACCAGCCGGAGGTGGTGCGCTACCTGTTCGCCTCCACCCGCCCCAACGCGGAGTTCGCCATCTCCTTCGACCTGGACGTGATCAAGAACTACGAGGACTACGACCGAGCCGAGCGCATCTACTTCGGCGCCGAGGAGGTCTCCGAAAAGCGGGCCGCCAGGGAACGGCGCATCTACGAGCTCTCCCAGGTGAAGGCCGTGCCGGAGCGCCTGCCGCCCCAGCCCTCCTTCCGCCACCTGTCCACGGTGGTGCAGATCAACGAAGGGGACGTGGAGCAGACCGTGGAGAGCCTGGGCCTGGAGGCGGGCGGGGGTGTGGACAGGCTAAAGACCCGGGCGCGGTGCGCCGGGAACTGGGGGCGCCGCTACGCCCCCGAGACCTGCCGCTTCTCCCTGCGGGACCCGGCACCGTCCGCCCCTGCGGCGGACCCGCCGCAGCGCAAGGCCCTGGCCCGGCTGCGGCGGGAGATCGAGGAGAACCTGGAAGGCCACGACGAGGCCAGCCTCTCCACGGCGGTCTACGATGTGGCCCGGCACTCTGGCGTGGAGCCGAAGGAGCTGTTCAAGGCGGTCTACCGCGCCCTGATCGGCAAGGAGATGGGCCCGCGGCTGGCCGCTTTCATTCTCACAGTAGGCAAGGAGCGCATCGTCCGGCTCCTCGCCGCCTACTGAGGCGCTGCCGCAGCGGGAGGAAAGGATGCCTGAGAGCGGGGTGAAGCGCGCGGTGGGCCGCGCGGCGGCGGAGCGGCTGGTGCAAAGCGGCATGAGCCTCGGCCTGGGCACCGGCTCCACCGCGATCCACGCCGTTCACCGGGTGGGGGAGCTGGTCCGGGAGGGGACCCTGACCGGCATCCGGGTGGTGCCCACCAGCTTCCAGACCCAGGTCGCCTGCCGCCAGATGGGGCTACCCCTCTGGAGCCTGAACGATCCGGACATCGACGGCAGCCTGGACCTCACCATCGACGGCGCCGACGAGGTGGATCCGAAAGGAAGGCTCATCAAGGGGGGCGGGGCGGCGATGCTGATCGAGAAGGTGGTGGGCTGCGCCTCAAGGCGGTACTGCATCGTAGTGGACAGCTCCAAGCTGGTGGACCGCCTGGGGGAGAAGGCCCCGGTGCCGGTGGAGGTGATCCCGGAAGCCCTGCTCACCGCCACACGGGCGCTGGAGGCCCTGCGCGGCAGGCCGGAGCTGCGGATGGCGGTACGCAAGGACGGACCGGTTCTCACCGACCACGGCGCCTTCGTCCTGGACGTGACCTTCGCCGAGCCCTTCGACCCCGCCGCCCTCGAGGCCCGCATCATGGCCATCCCCGGGGTCACCGCCAACGGCATCTTCACCTGCCCGCTCACCGACCTGTTCATCGGCTACCCCGACGGCCGGGTGGAGCACCGCGCCTCCGCACAGGCCTAGGCGGCCCCGCAGCCCCTCAGCCCAGCACCTTCACGTACACCACCTTGCCCTCCCCGGGGGCGTAGAAGTCCTCAAGGGTTGCCTCCCGGCGGTAGCCAAGGTGCTCGTAGAAGGCGCGGGTGGGGGCGTACTGCTCCCGCGAGGAGGTCTCCGCGTACACCCTCAGTCCCCGGAGCTCCCGGATGCGCTCCTCGCTGGCCGAGAGCAGCAGCCGCCCCAGGCCGCCGCCGCGAGCATCCCGGTGCACCGCGATCCAGTACAGGTCGAAGCTGGCCTGCGTGCAGGGGATGGGGCCGAAGCAGCTGTAGCCGAGCGGTCCGGCGCCGCCAGGCGCGCCCCCGCCGGAGGGCTCGGCGAACAGGAACAGGTACCCGCTGGCCTGCCCACGGGCCAGCCGCTCCCGCACCAGCTCCACCGCCAGCGCGCTCTCCTCAGGGGAAAAGAAGCCGGAGGAGCCGACGATGCGCCGCACCGCCTCCACGTCCTCAGGGAGGACCTGCTCCCGCAGCCTGAGATCAGCCAGCTTCACTTCCCGCGCCCTCCATCAGGATCCGCCGCACCACCTCCTCCGGCGAAAGCCCCGCCCGCGCGGCAGCCGCCATGTAGCCGGCCCCGGGGGACAGGCAGGGGTTGGCGTTGGCCTCCAGCACCCAGGGCTCCCCGTCGGCGCTCACGCGGAAATCCACCCGGGCGTGGCCCCGCAGCTCCAGAGCCCGCCAGCACGCCAGGGCCAGCTCCCGAAGCCGCTCCAACAGGGGAGCGTCCTCCCCGGGAAGGTCGAAGCGCCGCACGGTGTGTCCGAACTCGAAGGTCCCCTCCTCCCACTTGGCCGCATAGCCCACGATCCGCGGTTTGCCGGCCGCGTAGCCCTGAAAGGTCATCTCCGCCACCGGCAGCACCTCCACCTCCTCTACACCGGCCAGCAGGGAAACGTTGAACTCCCGCCCGTCCACGAACGCCTCCGCGAACAGCTCCGCCGCCGGCCTGTCCAGCAGGGCGGCCAGCTCCGCGGTGCTGCGGCCGGCCTCCCGCACCACCGCCGCGTCGCTGATGCCCACCGACCCGTTCTCCCAGATGGACTTGACGATGTAGGGCGGCGGGAAGGACGCCATCTCCGTGGCCTGAAGGGGCAGCCAGGGCGGGGTGGGGATGCCCGCCGAGGCCATCAGCGCCTTGGCGCGAAGCTTGTGATTGGCCAGAACGATCCCCTCGGTGCGGGTGCCGGTGTAGGGGATGCCCAGGGAGTCCAGCAGCGCCGGTCCCAGGTGCTGCAGGCGCTCGCTACCTTCCACCGAGTCCACCAGGTTGAACACGGCGCCGGGGGCGGCCCTGACCAGCCGGCGTGCGGTGCGGCGCAGATCCAGGGAAAGCTCCACCACCACTGTCCGATATCCCAGCCGGTCCAGCGCCCGGCGGACCGCGTCCACCTCCACCAGGATGTCCCGCTCGTCCCTGCGGGCGCCGCGGGGAAGGCGCCCGAAGAGGAGGGCCACCCGAACCGGGCCGACCAACTCAGGCCGGAGCGGCGCCGGCCGCACGGAGGCCGCCGGGCTCACCGGCCAGGAGACCCGCCCCGGCAGGGCCCGCCGGGTCCGGATAGCGAAACAGGCTTCCCGCGTAGTTGCGCAGCAGCAGATCCTCTCCCTCGCGCCCCAGGACGTAATTCGGCCCCAGGCTCACCTTGCCCCCCCCACCCGGGCAGTCGATCACGTAGGCGGGCACCGCGTAGCCGCTGGTGTGGCCGCGCAGGCCCTCCAGGATCTCGAGACCCTTCTCGACGGGGGTGCGGAAATGAGCGGACCCCACGATGGGGTCGCACTGAAACAGGTAGTAGGGCTTGACGCGGATGCGCATCAACCCCTGCATCAGGTCGCGCATCACCGCCACCTCGTCGTTGATGCCGACAAGGAGAACCGTCTGGCTGCCCAGGGGAATCCCCGCGTCGGCCAGCCGCTCGCAGGCCCTGCGGGTCTCCGGGGTGAGCTCCTGGGGATGGGTGAAGTGCAGGCTCATCCACAGCGGGTGGTAGCGGCGGAGCATCCTGGTCAGCGCCGGGGTGACCCGCTGAGGCAGCACCGCCGGCACCTTGGTGCCGATGCGAATGACCTCCACGTGCCGGATCGCCCGCAGGCGAGACAGCAGCCACTCCAGGCGCTCCTCCGCCATGGTGAGGGGGTCCCCCCCGGAGACCACCACGTCCCGCACCGCCGGATGAGCGCGAATGTAGTCCAGCGCCCGCTCCCAGCGCTGCCGCGCCCCGGCCCCGCCCTGGGCGAAGCCGATCATGCGCGAGCGGGTGCAGTAGCGGCAGTTGGTGGAGCAGTAGTCGGTGGCCAGAAACAACACCCTGTCCGGATAGCGGTGCACCAGGCCTTCCACGGGGCTGTCCGAGTCCTCCCCCAGGGGGTCCTCCGCCTCTCCCGGCAGGTGCAGGTACTCCGCGGTCACGGGCACCACGCAGCGGCGCAGGGGCTGCCCGGGGTCGAATTGGTCGAGGAGACTGGCATAGTAGGGCGTGATGGCCAGGGGCAGAACTCCCCGGTGCCTTCTAACGGCCTCCTCCTCATCCGCGGTCAGGGAGAGAATCCGGGACAACGACTCCAGACCGGTGATGCGGGAGCGAAGCTGCCAGCGCCAGTCGTTCCATTCCTCGGCTCCCACGTCCGGGAAAAACCTTCTCCGGAACGCCTGGGTGCGCGGATTGACGGGGAAACGGTGTACTGTTCGCTTGAGTGAGGGGGATGCTAGGGCGGTGTGATGGCCGCCGCGGCCGGAGAAAATCGAACCATCCGCTGCATGACCGTCCTGCCGGACTTCCTGAGGCTCGCTGTCGGGGAGGGTAACCGTGACGAAGGGAAGCGGAGTACCCGGAGGGTCCTCTTCGTCGGTGTGCCTGAGACGCTCTTCCATCGCTGGACACGCTCCTTGCCTGTTGAAGATTTCAAGGGAGCCTTCTCTCCCTCGAAATCCCCCAACAGGGGCCGCACACCGGGGCGGGACCGGAAAGCTGCCTGCAGCGTTTCCATCTTCTCCATTTTCCCCTTCTTGAGGGCAATATATACACTCAGTGGGAGCAAAAAACAAGAGGGTGGAGAGGCGATTTTTCGCCCTGCCCGGCCGGGCCTCAGCCGCCGCCGGCCGCCTCCTCCTCCTGGGACAGCCCGCCGCGGGCGATCAGCTCCCGATACCAGAAGGCGCTCTGCTTCCAGGTGCGCTCCTGCGTGCGGAAGTCCACCCGCAGAAGGCCGAAGCGCTTGCTGTACCCGTGGGCCCACTCGAAGTTGTCCATCAGGGACCACACGAAGTACCCGCCCAACCGCACCCCGGCGCGCAGCGCCCGGGCGGCGGCCAGCAGGTGGTCCCGCAGGTACTCGATCCGGTCGCGGTCGACCACCCGGCCGTCCTCGGACAGAGTCCCGTCCGGACAGGCGATCCCGTTCTCGGTGACGTACAGCTGCGGTGCGGAGTAGTCCCGGTGCAGCCGCACCAGCAGCTCCTCGAGCCCCCGTGGCTGCACGGGCCAGCCCATCTCCGTGGTCCTGCCCCAAGGGGGAAGCTGGCGGTACAGCTCGCCCTGCCGCTCTGGGGCGCTCACCGTCCACGGGAAGTAGTAGTTTACCCCCAGGAAGTCGGGGGCTGCGGCGGCCAGCGCCTGCATGTCCCCTTCGCGAACCTGCGGGGCTTCGCCCAGGCTGCGGTACTCCTCCATCACGTCCTGCGGGTAGGCGCCGCGGAACACCGGGTCCAGGAACCAGCGGTTCAAGACGCCGTCGGCCCGCCGCGCCGCCTCCAGGTCCTCCGCGGATTCGGAGGCAGGGTGGACAGGGTGGAGGTTCAGGCTGATCCCGATCCGGCCTCCCGGCGAATCCAGCTCGCGGAACGCCCGCACCGCCAGGGCGTGAGAGAGCAGCAGATGGTGCGCCGCCTGCAGCGCCGCGCGGCGGTCACGGAGGCCCGGGGCGTGCACCCCCTGCTCGTGACCGGCAAAGGCCGCCACCCAGGGCTCGTTGTGGGTGATCCAGTGCTTCACCCGGTCGGCGAGGCGCTCGAAGAGCGTCACCGCGTAGTCGGTGAAGTAGGAGGGGGTGTCCCGGTTGGTCCACCCGCCCCGCTCCTGCAGCGCCTGCGGCAGGTCCCAGTGGTAGACCGTGAGCAGCGGCTCGATCCCGGCGGCCAGCAGGGCGTCCACCAGGCGCTCGTAGAAGTCCAGCCCCTTGCCGTTGAGCGCCCCGCCGCCCGCGGGGTACAGGCGGGCCCAGGCCACGGAGAAGCGGTAGGCCCGCAGGCCCAGCTCTCGCATGTGCCCCAGGTCCTCCCGCCAGCGGTGATAGTGGTCGCAGGCCACGTCTCCAGTGTCGCCCCCCTGGATCCTGCCGGGGGTGTGGCTGAAGCGGTCCCAGATCGTTTCCCCCCGACCGTCCTCCCCCACGCCTCCTTCGATCTGGTAGGAAGCCGTGGCGCAGCCCCAGAGAAACTCCTGGGGAAAGCTCACACCCGCCATCCCGCTCTCCTCACCCTCTCACCCCTCCCGGGGGCGTGAGAAATTCCCGAAAACGATCGTCCACCTGCCCCGGCGGCCTGCCCTCCAGGAGCTCCTCCAGCCTGGCGGCGTCCAGCACCTGGGTGGCCCCCTCCTGCGCGGCCACCAGCGCGCCCAGGGCGTTGCCCCTGCGGCAGGCCTCCGCCAGCGGAGCGCCCCGCAGCATCGCATCGATGAACCCCGCCGTGAAGGCGTCGCCGGAACCCACCGTGTCCACCACCTCCACGGCGTAGCCGGCAACGTAGGCTCTCTGCCCCCCGCGGGAGGCGGCGAAGGCGCCCCCCGCGCCCAGGGTCAACACCACGTGCCGGAGGCTCGTCCGCCGCAGCAGCGCCTCCACGGCTCCCGGGAGCTCTTCCGCCCTTGCGCCGGCCGCCGCCGCAACCTCCGCCACCTCGCCGTCGTTGAGCTTGAGGATCTCCGCCTGCTGCAGGGAGGCGCGAATCACCTCCTCCGTATAGCAGTCGCGGCGCAGGTTGACGTCCAGCAGCCGGAAGCGACCGCGAAAGCGCTCCAGGAGCAGCCCCAGGGTCTCCCGCGAGACCTTCTCCCGCTGCGCCAGGGTGCCGAAGCACAGGCAGTCGGCCCGGGCCGCAAGCTCCAGGGCTTCGGGAGCGGGCTCGATGAAGTCGTAGGCGGTGTTGGGGATGATCGTGAAGTCGTGCCCCCCCTGCGGGTCGAAGCGAACCTCCACGGTGCCGGTGGGTTTTTCCGGGTCCCGCTGCAGGAAGGAGCCGTCCACGTCCAGCTCCTCGATCCGCTCCAGCGCCCTGCGGCCCAGCTCGTCCCGGCCGATCCGGCCGATCACGAACGCCCGATGGCCCAGGGCCCCGGCCCGGTAGGCGAAGTTGAAGGGAGCTCCCCCCAGCACGGGGCCTTCGGGCAGCAGATCCCACAGCAGCTCTCCGAAGGCGACGATTGTTGCCATGGCTGTCTCCGTTGCCGGGTCTGTTCCGCAAAGACTGTACCGCGGCGAGGGACCGCGGTCAACGGCACCCCTCCGCAGCGTGCAGAACCGGGGTGAAGCGCTCCGCGGGCCGGGCTCAGCCGGAGAGCCGGCCCCCGGCGGCAAGGCCCGCCAGTACGCCCGCCTCCCGCCGGGTCAGCCCGCGGTACACGCCGCGGAAGAAGGCCCGGGAGCCGCTCCTGAGGTTCCTGAGCGAGTAACCCCCCTCCTGCACGACCAGCAGGGGCAGCCCGGCGCCGCCGATCCGGCGCCCGGCCTCCTCCAGATCCCGTGCGGACAGCCCGAAGGAGCCGGTGGGGTCGCCCCGCATGGTGTCGAACCCCAGGGGAACCACCAGGAAGGTGGGCCGGAAGGAGCCGATCAGCTCCAGGGCCCGCTCCAGCGCCTCCAGGAAGCGCACAGGGCCGGCGGCGTCAGGCAGCGGCAGGTTGCGGTTCGCCCGCAGCCCCGGCCCCTCCCCGCGCTCGTCGGCAAAGCCGGAGAAGTACGGGTAGGCGATGTTCGGATGCCCGTGGATGGAGATCGTCAGCACCTCCCCGCGCCGCCAGAAGATGTTCTGGCAGCCGTTGCCGTGGTGGAAGTCGATGTCCAGCGTGGCCACCCTGCCCTGCCCGCACAGACGCTGGGCAGCGATGGCGGCGTTGTTGAAGTAGCAGAAGCCGCCGAAGGAGCGCCGCTCCGCGTGATGCCCCGGGGGCCTGCACAGGGCATAGGCCACCGGCCGCCCGGCCAGCACCTCCTCGGCGCCGGTGAGGGCCACGTCCACCGCCGCCCGCGCCGCGGCGTAGGCGTTGCGGTCCAGAGGCGTGAAGGTGTCGATGCAGTAGTATCCGGCCCGCACGGACAGCTCCCGGGGACGCCGCTCGGGGCGGCGGATCGGAAACACGTACGGGTAGACCGGGCGCGCCGGGTCCAGGGTCTCGCACACCCGTTTCAGGTAGGTGACGAAGTCGGAATCGTGGACCTCCCGAATGGCGGCCTCCGGGTGAGGGCGGGGAGCCACCTGGTTGAACAGGCCGGTGGCCGCCAGCTCCTGCTGCAGCGCCTCCACCCGGGCGGGACGCTCCACGTAGCCGCGGTCGCGCACGTGATGGATGCGGTGCGCCTGGGTCACGATCATGGCCATGGCGCGCTGAACCTTCCCGTCCGTCGGAGGCAGGCTCTGCTCCAGGCGCACGTAGCGGGGCTCGCGAAAGCGCACCGGATCCTCTACCACCGACTCCACCACGCGCTCGATGTAGTCCGGGCCCACCAGGTGGCTGTACTTGCGCCTGAGGATCAGCCGCATCGCCGCACGGGCCTCCGACCGCCTCAGGGAGCCCTTGCGTCCCAGCCCGTCGAACAGCAGGTAGGGAGCGGAGGAAGGACCGATGGGAGTCTCGTACTCGGTGCCGGCGATGGGCCTGACCCCGTAGTGCTCGTAGAAGCGCAGGCGGCTGCGGTTCTCCCCCAGCTCGGCGGGATCCCGCACCGCCGCCGGGTCGTCCGGGAGCGCCTCCAGGTACAGCCCCCTGGAGCCCATACGGCGCAGGTACTCCCGGGCCGCCTCGTACAGGGCGCTGCCTACCCCGCCGCCTTTCTTCTCCGGCCGCACCGCCACCCAGTCCAGGAGCGAGCTGTTGATCTCGGGGAAATGGTTGATCAGGGCGAACCCGATCACCCTCGCGGCGGCCGACACCGCCACCAGGAGGATCGAGCGGAACCCGAAGCGGAAGGGTTCGTCCAGGAGCCGCGGGATCTGATCCGCGTACTCGGCCACCGCGCCGAAGCTGGCCCTGAAGATCTCCTGAACCTGGCGGACCAGCTCCTGGTCGGAGGCCAGCACGCCGCTGTAGACGCGACGGATGCGGATCACCGCCAGGCTCCTCTCAGAAGCCGCGGTCCCCGCCGGTGAGCCCCCCCAGCCCGCCCAGGAACCCGCGGCCGCGGGTCTCGCCCCGGTTCACCCGGGCGGCGGTCATCACCCGGTCGGCCAGCCGGGAGAAGGGCAGGGTCTGCAGGTATACCATTCCCGGACCCGTCAGGGTGGCGAAGAACAGCCCTTCCCCGCCGAACAGCGCCGTCTTCAGGTCGCCGACGAACTGGATGTCGTAGTCCACGCCCTCCTGGAAGGACACCAGACAGCCGGTGTCCACCTTCAGCCGCTCCCCGGCCTCCAGGCTCTTCTTCAGCAGCGTCCCCCCCGCATGCACGAAGGCCAGCCCGTCTCCGGTGAGCCTCTGCAGAATGAAGCCCTCCCCCCCGAAGAACCCGGCCCCCAGCCGGCGGGTGAACGCCACGGAGATGTCGATTCCGTAGGCCGAGCAGAGGTAGGCGTCCCGCTGGCAGAGCATCGGCCCCGTCTCGGCGAGCTCCAGGGCCAGGATCTTGCCGGGGTAGGGCGCCGAGAAGGCCACGTTGCGTCTCGAGGAGTCCTGGTTCAGAAAGGTGGTGATGAAGAAGGACTCGCCTGCCAGGACCCGTTTGAACCCCTTCAGCAGGCCTCCACCGGTGCCGGTGTTGATGGCGATCCCCTCCTCCATGAACATCAGCGCTCCGGCCTCCGCCTGGACCGCCTCCTGGGGATCCAGGGTGACGATCACGCCCTGCATGTCGTCGCCTACCAGTCGATAATCGATGCGATGCGCCATGTCCGCTCCTCCTTCCACGCGCTCAAGTACCACTATATACGGTCCCGAGCGTCGCTGCATCCCCGCCGGGCCTGAGGGCCTGAGGGGATGGGTTTGACAGAGCCGCTTCGGCGTTGATATACCAGTCCCATGGACCGGGTCGACAACGCAGCGGCGGCGCCCAAGCGGGTCGCAGGAGCTGCTGCGGCTGGAGAGGGGCTGAGCCGACGCTGCTTGCGGAGATGTCGCCTCCGGGCAGCGCTGCGGCTCCCGCGGAACGGTCAGCGCGGTTCTTGTTGGCCGGAGAATGCGGAAAGCCGTATTATTATGGAGTAAACCCCGGACAGCGAATCGAGGAGTGGAGCGGTGGCTATCGTCGAACTGAAGGGCGTGAGAAAAGTGTATCCCCTGGGGAAGGTATCGGTCGAGGCGTTGAAAGGGGTGACACTCAGCATCGAGGAAGGGGACTTCATCTCCATCGCCGGACCGTCGGGCTCCGGGAAGACCACCATCCTCAACATGATCGGGTGCATCGACATCCCCAGTGAGGGCAGTGTCAGCATCGCCGGGCGGCAGACCGGCCAGATGAAGGACCGGGAGCTCACCTCGCTGAGGCACGAGGTGATCGGCTTCATCTTCCAGTCCTTCAACCTCATCCCGGTGCTCAACGTCTACGAGAACATCGAGTTCCCCCTGCTGCTGGGCAGCCAGAAGGTCGACCGGCGGGAGAAGAAGGACTGGATCGACTACCTGATGGAAGAGGTGGGGCTTGCCGATCAGAGGGTCCAGCGCCCCAACGAGCTCTCAGGGGGGCAGCGCCAGCGCGTGGCGATCGCCCGGGCGCTGGCCACCCGGCCGCAGATCGTGCTGGCCGACGAGCCCACGGCCAACCTGGATTCCAGGACCGGCGAGTCCATCATAGAGCTCATGAAGAGGATCAACGCCGAGCAGAAGAGCACCTTCATCTTCTCCACCCATGACCCGAAGATTGTCACCATCGCCGATCACGTCATCCACCTGCAGGACGGCCTGGTGGCCAGTGAGGAACGGAGGGACCGCGATGGCAGTGCTGTTTAAGATCGCCCTGCGCAACCTCCGTGAGCACCGCTCCAAGACCCTGATCATCGGCATCATCATCGCCGTGGGGATCGCCGTCATGATCGTAGGCAACTCTCTCACCGAGACCGCCGCCCGGGGCGTCAGGGCCTCCTTCATCGAGAACTATACCGGGGACCTGATGATCGCCAGGAAGACAAGAACGACCTTCTCCCTCTTCGGTCCCCAGGGCGCCGCCACGGATACCGCGATCCCCCGCATCCCCGACTACGACAGGGTCCATCAATACGTGGCCTCCCAGCCGGAGGTGGCGGAAACCACCTCCCAGGTCACCGGCTTCGCCGTGCTCGATTTCCAGGACAACGGCAACAGCTTCAGCATCCTGTTCGGAATAGAGCCGCAGAGCTACCGGCGGATGTTTCCCAACGCCGTCACCATGGTGGAAGGAAGCTACCTGCTGCCGGGGCAGGAGGGGATCCTGGTCTCCGAGAGCAAGCGGGAGGAGGTGAAGAAGGACCTGGGAGTCGACATCCAGGTAGGGGATTCGCTGCAGCTGAACGGCTTCGGTTCGGCGGGCTTCCGCATCCGGGAGGTGCCGGTCCGCGGCATCTTCCGCTTCAACCAGGAGGTCCAGGGGCTGAACCAGATCAGCTTCATCGACGTGCAGTCTCTGCGGGCCCTGCAGGGCATGACCGTCTCCAGCGCCCTGCAGGTGGAGCTCTCCCGGAACGAAACCAGCTATCTGGGAACGCAGGACCCGGATGAGCTGTTCGGCGGACCCATGGTGCAGTCCGAAAAGGCCGGGCGGGGAACACTCAGCGAGGAGCAGCTGCTGGGCTCTCTGGGCGGCGGCGGGAGAGGATACCAGGCCCAGATCGACAGCGGAGCCTGGAACTTCATCCTGGTGCGGCTGCAGAGCGAGCGGCAGCTTCCGGCCTTCCTGGCCAGGATCAACCACTTCTTCGAGGAGCAGGGTATCGCGGCCCAGGCGGTTGACTGGAAGACCGCCTCCGGGGGCTTCGGTTCCATAGCCCAGACGGTGCAGACGGTGTTCAACGTGCTGATTCTGATCGTGGCGGTGGTGGCGGTGATCATCATCATGAACACCCTGGTGATCTCGGTGATCGAGCGCACCGGGGAGATCGGAACCATGCGGGCGCTGGGCGCTCAAAAGCCGTTCATCCGCCGCATGTTCGTTCTGGAGACCCTGGCGATCTCGGGGCTGGCGGGTGTGGCGGGGATGGCCGTGGCGGCCCTCATCGTGGCCGTTCTGAACGCCACCGGCATCCGGGCCTCCAATGCCTTCCTCCAGATCCTCTTCGGCGGCGAGGTGCTGCACCCCGTCCTCCCGGCCGCCTCGCTGCTGTACGCCGTGCTGGTGGTGGCGGCCATCGCGGTGGTGGCCAGCCTCTATCCGGTGGGAATCGCCCTGCGGATTCAGCCCGTGAAGGCCATCCAGACCGAGTAGGAGCCGCCCTTGAGAAACCTCCGTATTGCCTTTCGCAACCTCAGCCGGCAGAAGAAGCGCAGCTTTCTGCTGGGGGGCGCCATTGCCTTCGGCGTGCTGATCATCACGCTGGTGAACTCCTTCACCGCGGGGTTCGTGGAGAACATCCAGGAGAACCTGTCGCACTTCCTGGCGGGTCAGATCTTCATCCAGGGCTACGAAAAGACCGACAGCGGACGGCTGGTGAGCGTGATCAGGGACGACCGCGCCCTCCTGGAGGCGGTCCGGCAGGCGGGCATCGACCCCGGGCGCGTCAGCCGCCGCTCCACCCTGGACGGCAACCTGATCTTCGAGGGAGCAAGCGGTCAGCAGCAAATCGTGGGAGTGGACTGGCAGCGGGAGCGGGCGCTGCAGAGCCGGCTGGTGCTGCGGGAGGGAGACCTGCAGAGCTTCCTCCGGGACCCGAAGGGATTGATCCTGAACGAGAAGGTGGCGAAGCAGCTCAACGTGCGCGTCGCCGAGACGGTGCTGGTGCAGCTCCGCACCGTCACCGGGCAGCAGAACGTGGGGGAGTTCCACCTGTCGGCCACCAGCGTCGACACCGGCCTGCTGAGCGCGGTGCTGGCCTACGCCCACCAGGCTCACGTCAACCAGCTGCTGGACATCGGGCCGCAGGCCTACATCAGCCTGGGCATCTACCTGCAAAGCGGGGCGAACGTGGAGCTGGAGGCGCAGAGGCTCTACCGCGCCCTGCAGAAGGACGTCCAGGTCTTCCCGCGCAGTCCCTCTCAGGCCGCCGCGGGCCCGGAGGCGTTGCGGGAGCAGCGCCGGCAGATGCTGGAGTCCACCTGGCAGGGAACCAAGTACCGGCTGACCACCATCAACGACTTCCTGGGACCGGTGAACAGGGTGGCCTCGGTGCTCAACACCATCGGTCTGGTGGTGGTGATCATCCTGCTGGTGATCATCATGGTAGGGGTCACCAACACCTTCCGCATGGTGATGTACGAACGGACCCGCGAGATCGGCACCATGAGGGCCCTGGGGATGCAGCGGGGCAACGTGCGCGGCCTCTTCCTGCTGGAGGCGCTCTTTCTGTCGCTGGGGGGCGTGCTGGTGGGCCTGGCCGCAGCCGCCATCGTGGCGGTTGCCGTTTCGCTTCCCAACTGGGGGACGGACACCGGGTTCTTCATCTTCCTCAGACAGGGACACCTGTCGTTCAAGGTCATGCCTGCGCAGATGATCGGCAACGTGGTGCTGGTGGCGGGGCTCACCGTGCTGGCCGCGCTCTTCCCCGCCTCCAGGGCGGCGCGGATGGAGCCGGCCGCGGCCCTGCACAAGACCTACTGATGACGACGAGGAGGCACTAGCATGAGACGATTCGCTCTGGCGGCCCTGCTGCTCCTTGCGGCGGCAGCCGCCTTTGCCGCAGAACCCGACTTCGAGGCCATTCTCCAAGAGATCGACCGCATGGGCAGCTTCGACGACACCGACTTCTCCGCCACCTTCACGGTGGTCGCGGAGAAACCGAACGAGCAGCCCGACGTGTTCAAGATCCGCGTCTTCCGGCGGGACAGGGAGAAGAAGCTGGTCATCCTCTTCCTGGAGCCGCCGGTGCAGAAGGGACAGGGATACCTGCAGATCGGGGACAACCTCTGGTTCTACGACCCGGAGAGCCGCAAGTTCTCCCACTCCTCCTTCAAGGAAAACCTGCAGAGCTCGGACGCCAAGAGCAGCGACCTGCGGGCCTCCTCCCTGGCCAAGGACTACAGCGTGGCCGGCTACACCGAGGATACCCTGGGACGCTACCCTGTCTACATCGTGAATCTGTCGGCCCTGAACGACGAGGTGACCTACCCCAGGATCAAGCTCTGGATCCGCCGGGACAACAACCTGGTGCTGAAGGTGGAAGACTACAGCCTCTCCGACCGGCTGATGAGGACCGCCTACTACCCCAGCTACGTGGAGATCGGCGGCCGCTTCATCCCCGCACGCATGCTGTTCGTGGACAACCTCAAGCCCGGGGAGAAGACCCAGATTACCATGCAGGATCCCTCCCTGGCCTCCCTGCCGGACACGGTGTTCACCAAGGCCTTCCTGGAGCGGGTCAACCGCTAGACGCTGCGCGGAGGGGGCGGAAAGGACAGAAAGGAGACGATCGTGAAACGAACCATCTGTATTGCACTGTGCCTCCTGCTGCTGGCCGCGGCGGCCTTCGGCCAGAACGGCGGCTCCCAGGGGAGCGGATCTGAGGGAAGCGGCTCCCAGGAGGGCGCTGCCCAGAGCCCGGAGTCCATGTTCGAGGGGCCCATGGTGGAGCAGGCGCCCCAGGCCCAGGCCCCGGCGGCCCCGGAGCAGACCTTCCTGCGCACCCAGGGGGTCAAGTGGGGCGGGAGCTTCACCGCCGAGTTCACCACGACCTGGGCCTGGACCTCCTATCCCGCCACCCTGGCCGAGCTGCTCCAGCCACAGGCGCCGGTTCTGGCCACCGACCTGGAGGCGGACCTGTACTTCGACGCCCGGCCGGCCACCGACTTCAGGGTGTTCGGCAAGAGCAACGTCTCCTACGCCTACGACCCCGCCACCGCCGCATGGGCGTGGAACCTGTCGGTCTTCGAGCTGTTCAGCGACTTCCAGTGGAAGGACCACCTCTTCTTCCGGGTGGGCAAGCAGGTGGTGCACTGGGGAGTGGGCTACTTCTTCAGCCCCGCGGACGTGCTCAGCCTGGTGGCCATCGATCCCCAGCACCCGGAGAAGGAGCGGGAGGGCCCGGTGGCGCTGAAGGTCCAGGCGCCGCTGGGCAACAACAACCTCTACCTGTACGCGGTGGCCAACGACATCACCGACCCCAGCCGCATCGCGGTGGCCCCCAAGGCGGAGGTGGTGCTGGGCAACTGGGAGCTCGGCCTGGGCGGCTTCTACCAGAGGGACCTGGCGCCCAAGGGAATGCTCACCGTGAGCGGCCCCCTGTGGAAGACGCAGCTGATCGGGGAGGCGGTGCTCCAGTACGGCTCCGACCGCACCTTCCTGCGTTCCACCGCCCTGCCGCCGTTCTACGAGACCTACAAGCGGGAAGGGCTCCTGTTCTCCGGCACCCTGGGGCTGCTGTACCGCAACGCGGAGCCGCAGATCGCCGCGGTGGTGCAGTACTACTTCAACGGCCAGGGCTATACCACGCCGCCGGATCTGCTGCTCCTGCACACCGCCGCCCTCGCCGGGGACCTCTCGGCGGCGGACCTGAGCTACCCTGGACAGCACTACGGGGCGGCCACCTTCATCTGGAGCGAGATCGGGGGCAGCCCCTTGCGCTTCTCGGCGCTGTGGCTGTCCAACCTCAGCGATCTCTCCGGCTACCTCCTGCCCCAGGTGAGCTGGAAGCTGCTGGATTACGCCATCGTCTCGGTGGGCGCCCGGTTCGCATACGGAGAGGCCGGCGACGAGTTCGCTCCGCAGGGCTCTGGCTTCTCGCTCCTGCTGGACGCCACCCTGGGGACCGGTGACTTCTAGGGCCTGGGCGGCGCCGGGGCGGGCCGCTTCCAGGACCGCGGCGCCATGAGGCGCGGCGGCACCGCGGACCTGCCCCTGCACGGGGGCAGGGTGCCCCGCTGGCTGGCCGAGCGGATGACCCGCCTGGGCACGGCGGTGGCGCGGGCGGTGGTGGAGGAGCACGGAGCGGCGGGATTCCTGAGCCGCCTGAGCGACCCCTTCTGGTTCCAGTCCCTGGGCTGCCTGATGGGGATGGACTGGCACTCCTCCGGCATCACCACCTCCGTGATGGGAGCGCTGAAACGCGGGCTCAACCCCCTCTGCCGGGAGCTGGGGATCACCGTGTGCGGCGGCCGGGGGCGGCACTCCCTGAAGACCCCGCAGGAGCTGGAGGAGGCAGCCGCGCGCAGCGGGCTGGACGGGGCCGCGCTGGTGCGGGCGTCGCGGCTGGCGGCCAAGGTGGACAACAGCTGCCTGCAGGACGGCTTCGCGGTATACCTGCACTGCTTCGTGCTGGTCCACACCGGGGAGTGGGCGGTGGTGCAGCAGGGCATGAACCCCCAGGCCGGCCTGGCCAGGCGCTACCACTGGCACTCCCCGCGGGTGCGCTCCTTCGTCTCCGATCCGCAGGCGGCGGTGGTGGGGGCCCACCAGGGGCTCATCCTCAACCTGAGCGACGGGCGGGCCGAGGGAGCGCGCTCGGGGATCGTGGAGCTCCTCCGGGAGCATCCGGACCGGCAGCTGCGCGAGCTCCGCCGGCTGGTGATGCCCGCCCGCCACGAGATCCTGCCGGTGGACGTGGACTCCCGGCGGCTGGGAGCGGTGCTGGCTCTGGCCTACGAGCGGCAGTGCCGGGGTTTCGCCGAGGCCCTGCTGGTTCCGGGCATCGGCCCCCGCACGCTGCAGGCGCTGGCCCTGGCCGCGGAGGTGATCTTCGGGGCGCCGAGCCGCTTCCAGGACCCGGCGCGCTTCGCCTTCGCCCACGGCGGCAAGGACGGGCATCCCTTCCCGGTCCTCACCCATGTCTACGACCGCACGGTGGCCGTGCTGCGCGCGGCTGTGGAGCGCGCGCCCCTGGAGCGCTCCGAGCGCCTGTTCGCCCTGCGCCGGCTCTCCGGGCTGGCCCGGGCGGTGGAGGCCGGGCTGGAGCCCAGGGTGGAGGTGGAGCGCCTGATGGCCCGGGAGCGCTCCCAGAGCTCCCGGTACGGCGGACGCACCGCGGGCGGGAAGCGGGCGGGACCCGGCGAGCGCGGCGGCGGGCGTCCGGCCTCCCGTGGCGGCGAAACCTCCCGGGGCGGGCTGGCCTCCGGCGAGGACCGGCAGTTGTACCTGTTCTGACATTCCTGTATAGTTGCCCTCACCATGAGACAGCTTGCGGTTCCCTCTTTCGAGCTCGCCTCCACGCGCATCTCCTTCCCCTCTCTCGGCCCGCGCCACATACCGCTGCTGTAGGACTGGAGGATGGAGCGGGTAGAAGCGCTCGTCATCGGCGCCGGGGTGGTGGGCCTGGCCGTGGCGGCGCGCCTGTGCAAACGCTTCCCCGAGACGGTGGTGGTGGAGCGCCACGAGAGCTTCGGGCGGGAGACCTCCTCGCGCAACAGCGAGGTGATCCACGCCGGCCTCTACTACCAGGCCTCGCTGCTCAAGACCACCCTCTGCACCCGTGGAAACCCGCTGCTGTACCAGCTGTGCCGGGAGCGGGGAATCCCGCATCGGCGCTGCGGCAAGCTGGTGGTGGCCACCCGCTCGGAGGAGCTCCCCGAGCTGGAGGCGGTGCACCGCCAGGCTCTGGCCAACGGGGTGCCGGAGGTCCGTCCCTTGGACGGGCGGGAGATCGCGGAGCTGGAACCGCAGGCGGCCGGGATCGCCGGCCTGTACAGCGCCGGCTCCGGGATCGTGGACAGCCACTCCCTGATGAAGGCGCTGGAGACCGAGGCGCTGGCCGGCGGAGCCACCATGGCCTACGGGTGCGAGGCACTGGGCCTCACGGCGAGGGGCGGAGAGTGGTCCGTGCTGATCCGCGACGCCGACGGGGAGGAGCTCACCGTGGGCTCGCCGGTGGTGGTGAACGCCGCGGGGCTCCAGTGTGACCGTATCGCCGCCATGGCAGGGATCGACGTGGAGGCCAGCGGCTACCGCCTGCACCCCTGCAAGGGGGAGTACTTCAGGGTGGCCGACCGCCACCGGGGCAGATTGAGCCATCTGGTCTACCCGGTCCCCTCGCCGAGCCACCTGGGCGCTCATGCGGTGCTGGGACTGGACGGCGGGCTGAAAATGGGCCCCAGCTCCTTCTACGTGGACCGCAACGACTACAGCGTGGACCCGGCGCACGGGGCCGAGCTCTACGAGAAGGCGCACCGCTTCCTGCCCTTCCTGGAGCCGGAGGATCTGACGCCCGACATGTCGGGGATCCGCCCAAAGCTGCAGAAACCCGGCGAGCCCATGAGGGACTTCATCATCCGGGAAGAGTCCGACCGGGGCTGTCCCGGATTGATCGACCTGGTGGGGATCGAGTCGCCGGGACTGACCGCCTGCCTGGCCATAGCCGAGCGGGTGGAAGCATTGCTCCTTTGAGCCGGCCGCGCAGAGGCGGCGCCGAATTGGAAACCCGCCCCGCCGGGGCTACAATAAGGATACTGCCCGAACAGTCTTCGAGGAGGGAGTCATGAAGATCGCCAGAGCGGTCGTGGCGGCGCTTGCAGTGCTGCTGCTGGCCGGATGCATTCAGACGGTGACCACCGTCAAGGTGAACAAGGACGGCAGCGGCACCGTCGAGGAGACGGTCCTCTTGAGCAAGAGCCTGCTGGAGATGCTGAAGAACCTGGGCCAGCCGGAGGAGGAGCAGCAGGGACTGGCCAGCCGGGAGGAGCTGGAGCAGAAGGCGGCCAACATGGGAGAGGGGGTCGAGCTGGTCTCCTCCGAACAGATCGAGAACGAGCAGGGCTCCGGATACAAGGCCGTGTTCAGCTTCCGTGACATCAACACCCTGCGGATCAACCAGAACCCCGGAGAGAACGTACCGAACCCGAACGCCGAGGAGCAGGAGCAGGTGGAGCTGGTGACGTTCCATCTATCTCCCGGGCGCACCGCAACCCTGGACGTGTTCACCCCGCCGCCGCAGCCCGCGGGGGCAGAGCAAGAGGAGCAGACCGGCGAGGGCGGACCGGCTGCCCAGGACAACCCGGAGATGATGGAGATGCTCCGTGAGCTGTACAAGGACATGAAGATCGCCCTCTACGTGGAGGTGAACGGCAGCATCGTGGACACCAACGCCACCTACCGCGAGGGGTCCACCGTTACCCTCCTGGACATGGATTTCGGCAAGCTCATGGAGGACGAGAAAGCCTTTCAGAGCCTGGTGAAGGAAGAGCCGAACTCCCTCGAGGAGCTGAAAGAGATCGTCAAGAACAACCCGGGCATCAAGGCGGAGCTCCAGGACCAGGTGTCGATCCGCTTCCGCTAGCAGGACGGGGAAGGATCGCGGGAGCGGGGCTGCGCCTCAGCTTCCCGCGACCCGCACCCCGAACAGCTGCACGCTCGCCGGTCCCTGGAAGGTCCCGTCCCTGCGGGTCTCCCGCGACAGGTACAGCCTGCCGTGAAGCTCGCGGACGTTTCCCGTCACCGAGCCGCCGGTGACTGGCCGCCGCGAACGGCCGTCGGAGAAGTAGGCCAGCCTGATCTCGCCGCCGAAGTCGCCGGTCACCGCGTCGCTGCGGAAGTCGGAGAAGCTCACCACCTCCAGGTACGGATCGGCCCGCATCTGCTCCTGCTTGCGGCTGCCGGGCTCCACCGAAACGTTCGCCAGGGCTCCGGTGGGCTCGCATTGCAGGTAGTGACAGAACCGAACCCGCCCCCAGTGGCGCTTCAGCACTCCCCCCTCCAGAATCCGCACGGCCCGCAGGGGAAAGCCGTCGCTGTCCCGCGGCGCCGAGGCGGGAGAATCCTCCAGGTAGGGAACCAGGCTGAGAGAGATGGCGTCGCCGGCCGGGGAGACGCCCTGGAGAGCCTCCCCGGGCTTGCGGCGGGAGACTCCCCTGTAGACGCTCTGAGCCGCCGACTGGGTCAGGTAGTAGTCGAAGAACTGCGACACCGGCTCGCCGGTGAGGATCACGGTGTGGCGCGCCAGCGCCGGCGTCGGAGCGGCCTGCGCCCGGTCGTGGCAGCGCTCCAGCAGCGCCCTCGTCTCGGCGGAAAGACGCTCCGGGGCAAAGCCTTCGAAGGAAAGCCCCCGGTACTGCTCCACCTGCGCTCCCCGGCCGCCCGCCTCCGCGATCAGCTCGACATGGCCGCGCCATCGCCCCCAATGCGCCTCCAGCCCGGCGGAGCTGGCCAGGCGGATCTCCACCCGGCTGAGGAAGAGCTCCGCAGAGTTGAGCCACGCGGCACCCTCCGCCGCCGCCTCGCCCTCGAAGAGGGCCCCGGCCATGGCCTCCAGCACCTCCCGGGGGGAAAGGCCGCCCAGACCCCGTTCGGGCAGGGCTTCGGCCTCGGCGGGCCGGGCCAGTGGATAGGGGTCGTTGCGCACGTGACCTGCCGAGGCCAGCGTCCGCTCGAGGATTGCCTGCGCCTCCTCGGGGGTGTGCTCGGGGTAGATCTCCGCGGAGGCGGAGCCGCGGAAGGACCGTCCACCCTCCCGGAAGTCCCGGTAGAGGGTGGCCTCGGCGATGCGCACCTCAGTGGAGCGCCTCATCTCCACGCGCCTTCCGATCAGGTACAGCTCCTGCCCCACGCTGTGCCGCTCCAGCGCCTTGAAGCCGCTCGCCCCTTTCAGCCGGGTCAGTCTGCGGACCAGCTCCTCCATGGTCAGCCCAACCTCGCCGTGGCTTTCACGTAGGGGCCGCCCGTGGAGGTCTTCACGTACTCCTTATGCCCTTTGCCGCACATGCCGCTGCCGCTGAGCACCACCTCGGGGCCCACCATGGTGATGCTCGAGAGCAGCTCCGGCACGTAGCCGGTGACGATCACCGGCGAGACCACCTGGCCGGTCAGCCTGCCGTCGCGGATCTCCCGGCCGTAGAGGATTTCCCCCTGGATGCCCCAGTTCTTGGGGTCCTCCATGCCGCTCAAGAACTTCTCCAGCAGGTAGCCGTGCCTTACCGAGGCGATCATCTCTTCCAGGGTATGGGCGCCGGCGGCGAAGAAGGTGTTGGTCATGCGGGCGTAGGCTTTGCGGGCAAAGCTCTCCCGGCGGCCGTTGCCCGTGGCCGGCTGTCCCAGCGCCAGGGCCGAGAGCTGGTCGTTGATGCCTGTGCGCAGCACTCCGTCCTCGATCACCACCGTGTCCGTGCCGGGGTTGCCCTCGTCGTCGAACCAGTAGGAGGCCACCTGCCGGGCCGCGGCGGCGCCGTCGTGCATCGTCACCAGGTCGGAGGCCACCTGCTTTCCCAGGTAGTCCACCGCCCGGGCCCGGCCTTTGACGAACATGTCCGCCTCCACCCCGTGCCCGAAGGCCTCGTGAGCGATCAGGCCGGCCACGTCGGGGGAGAAGATCACCTCGTACAGACCGGGCTCGGGGCGCCCGGCGTCCAGCAGCTCCAGGACCTCCGCCAGGGCGGCCTCCACTCCCTGGTCCATCTCCTCCAGCAGCTCCAGCCCCGCGAGCCCGGAAAAGCTGCGGTACAGATAGCGCAGCTGCTCCTGCCGGCGCACCAGGGGGACCAGGTAGCCCTGGCTCCACAGGTAGCTCTGCCGGAGATCACGGCTCTCGGAGAGAAACAGCTTGGAGACGGTCAGCGTCTCGTAGCGCACCTCCAGATCCACCAGGTCCGCCTGCGACAGACCCCGGTCGCGGATGCGCTCCAGCCGCTCCAGCACCTCGGAGGCCCGGGCGGGCTCGGGGAGGAGCGCCACCTCCGCCCGGAAGCGGCCCCGGGCCGCCTTCCCGGGGGCAGGCGGCGGGTAGGGAAAGGGCGCAAGGGAGCCGGTGTTGTCGGCCAGCCGGGCCCCGATGCGTTCCGCCAGCGCCTCCAGCTGCCCTTCGGGAATGCTGTTGAAGGAAAACTCGGCGTATCCCCCCTCCACGCAGGCGCGCACCACGAAGCCGCGTTCGTTGAAACGGCTGTCCGCCACGGAAGTGTCGTTCCTGCGGGCCGAGCAGCGAAACCCTGCGCAGTCGGTCCCCAGCACCGAGACGCAGGTGAAACGCCGTGCCAGCTGCCGCACGAGCTGCTGCAGCTGCGGCCGCCGGCCATCGAGGTACGCCGAGAAGGGAACCTGCACGCGCGTCAGTATCCGGCTTCTTCCCGTTCCTTTTCCAGAACGGCGCGGTTGAGAACCTTTTCGCTGATGTAGCCCTTGCGCACGGCGATGCGGCCGAACATCTCCCGGCCGGGGCCGTTGCTGTGGCTCTGCTCCTGCAGGACGTCCTGCGCCTGCTCCACGCTCAGAAGCCCCTTCTTGATCAGGTAGGAGGCAAGCTTCAGCTTCTTCTTCTGCATGGCGGCACCTCCTCGAAGCGCACCAACGTTTCCTATAGTATCGACGCAAGAGGCCGGACGGGCAAGTGGGAAAACCGGAGGAGTGGGCCGCTGGGCCGGCGCGAGGGCGGCGCCGGTCAGGCCCGCCGGTGCCCGCGGGCCGCGGCGAGCCGTCTGCCCAGGCGCGGCCGAATTAGAGGCGCTCTGGCCAGTAGCGCCAGAGCTTGGCCTCCGCGCGGATCTCCCCCTCCCTGAAGGAGCTCCATCCTTCCAGGTACTCCTCGACGCTGCCCGCCTGGGCCCACAGGCGGTACTCGTCCGCGGCGATCAGGGCCTCCGCCAGGCAGGCGAACTCGAGGTAGCCCTCACCCCGCTCCAGCGCAAGCGGAGCCAGGGTGCGCGTGTCCAGCGCCCGGACCAGCAACGTCGTTTCGGCGGCGGGGCTGAAGCGGAACACCTTGGTGATGTGCGGAAAGGCGGTCACGAAGCCGATGCCCTGGTGGCCCGCCTCCCGGAAGGCAGCCGCGAACTCCCGAATGGACATCCCCGAGCGGGACCAGAGGTAGCGCCGGGGCTCCGGGCGATCGGGAATCTCCAGGGCGTAGATCTTGAAGGCGCTGGGCTCCTGCCGGACCAGCTCGGTCGCCACGGTTCGGGCGCGGTAGCTTTTCCCTCTCTGGACCACCATTTCCTGCTCCTCCCTCCGACCGGCTCAGCCTACATCGGATGACCGCAGCGCCGCAACCTGCAGGGCCCTGCCTGCCAGGCTCTGCGAGGCCCTGCGACGCCCGGCGGCGGCTCCTGGAAAAACTCTCGCCTTCGTGCGACCATGAAGACATGACCGTCCGACAGACCGTGCTGGGTCGGTTCCGCTCCTCCCGCGAGCGCGAGCCCCTCTATCTGCCCGACCTGAGCCTCTGGCACCGCCGTCACCGCCGCGACGGCAGCCCCTGGGGGGAGCTCTCGCTGGCGGAGCTGTGCCGGGCCCTGGAGGTTCCCTGCTGGCTTCCGGTCAGCCCCTACCGGCGGGAAACCGCCGGGGTGGAGGTGAGCGCGGAGGAGGAGGGCGGCCGCCGCATCCTGCGCTGGCTCACCGATCGCGGCGTCCTGGAGGCCACCTGGACGCTGGGCCCCGACGGCGAGTGGTGGCAGGAGAGCTACCCCGTGAAGAGCGAGTCCGATCTTCCGGCGGCGGTGGAGATCGTGCGCCAGACCAGCTATGTCCCCGAGCTCTGGGACGTGGAGCAGGCCGAACGGGAAGCGGGGGAGGACGGCGTGGTGGCGGTGGAGATCCCGCAGACTCCCTACGCGGAGCTCCTGCATTCCTTCTTCGGCTGGAAGGAGGGGCTGGTGCTGCTCTGGCAGCAGGCGGAGGCCGCAGGCGAGCTGCTGCAGCTTCTGGCGGAGAGGCTGCACGGGCTGGTGGAGGAGCTGGCCACCGCCGGGGGACCTTCGCTGGTGGTGGCGCCGGACAATCTGGACGCCCGCTTCATCACGCCAGAGGTGTTCGAGAGCCGCTTCCTGCCCGACTACCGGCGCTGCGCGCGGACGCTGCAGCGCGCGGGCAGGCTCCTGGTAGTTCAGGCCGGAGGGCCGGTGCGGCGCTTCCTGCCGGCGCTGGCGGAGGCCGGAGTGGCGGGGGTGGAGGGAATCTGCGCCCCGCCGCAGAGCGACGCCTCCCTGGCGGAGGCCCGGCAGGCCGCCGGTCCCGAGTTGACTCTGTGGGGCGGCATCGCCCAGGATCTGCTTCTTCCCACGCACGGGGAGGAAGAGTTCCGCGCCGCAGTCCGCGCTGCGGTCCGGCAGGCACGCACGCTGGACCGCACCCTCATCGGTGTGGCCGACAGGGTGCCCGCGGATGCCCTGCCGGAACGGCTGGAATCGCTGCCGGGGCTGATCGTAGAGGCGGGGGGAAGCTGAGACCGCGATGCGCCGCCGGGCCGGGCTAGGGGTTCCCCGGGGCTCCGCCGGCAGACCGGGAACGCGCAAAGGGCAGGGCTGCGTTCAGGGCGTCGATCTGCCCCTGCTCCAGCTGGTTGATCTCACCCAGGTAGGTGCGGAGGATGGCGTCCAGCCTGGGGTCCCAGAAACGGTGCAGGCTGTGGTTGGAGACGGCGCGAAAGCCCCGGCGCACCTTGTGAGGTGAGCCCGCCCCGGGGTCGAAGCGGCGCACGCCATGGTGGATGGCCCATTCGATGGGGCTGTAGTAGCAGGCGTTGAAGTGCAGGGCGTTCAGATCCCTGGCGGTGCCCCAGTACCGGCCCAGCAGCAGGTCGTCCTTCCTGAGCAGCATGGACAGCGCCAGGGGCTGCTGCCCCGCTTCTTCCTGATAGGCCGCCACCAGCAGCAGCCGGTGGCGGAAGGACTCCCCCGCAGCCTCGAAGAACTCGGGAGTCAGGTACTTGCATCCCCAGGGACCGAACTTGTCGTTGGTGCGCTCGTAGTAGCGGTACATCCGCGACAGGAGAGAGGAGCGGATCTCCCCGTCCGCCAGCGCCCGCAGCCTGATTCCCTGGGCCTGCATTGCCTGCCGTTCGCGGCGGATGTTGCGCCGCTGGTTCTTGTTGAAGACCGAGAGGTACGCCTCGAAGGTGTCGAACCCGGGATTCTGCCACAGGTAGCTCTGGTGAAGCCAGGCGCTGTACCCGCGAGCCTCCACCTGGGAACGCCAGGAGGGATCCACGAAGAGGAAGCTGGCGCCCCCCAGGCGGTTCTTTCTGCAGAAGCGCTCGATCTGCTCGAGCATCAGCCCGGTCAGCGCCCCTTCGTCCTCCTCGGGGCAAACCAGGAAGCGGTAGCCCACCGCCGGGGTGACCGGGCTCATTCCCACCAGCTTGGGGTAGTAGCGCACACCCAGCCGCCCCGCCACCTCCGCCCACATGTAGTCGTACACGAACTCCCCGGCGCTGTGGGTCTTCACGTACAGCGGGGCGGCCCCTACCAGCCGCCCCCCGCGGCGCACCACCAGGTGCCGCGGAATCCATCCCGCCTCGGGGACGATGCTTCCGGATTCCTCCATCAGGCGCAGCCATTCCCACTCCAGGATGGGGGTGGGGAGGGGCAGCGCCAGCGCGTCCCACTCCTGCCGGTCGATCCGCTCCATGCGGTCCACCCACTCCACGCTGAGGGGCTGCTTGTTGACGGTTGCGCTCATCTTTGTCGAATTTCGCCCTCCCGCCGGCGAGCGTCAAGACCGCCCCCGCGGGGCCCGCGCGGGCCGCCCGCCGCCGGGGCGAGAGGTCCCGGCGGCATCCTCTCCCGGGCAGCGGCTGTTCAGCGGCCCGGGATCAGCACGAGCTTGCCGGTGGTGCGGCGTCCTTCCAGGTCGCTGTGGGCCCGGGCCGCTTCCGACAGCGGGCGCTCCTGGAAGCGCAGCTGCAGCTCCCCCGAAGCCACCCAGCCCAGGACGTCCCTGGCCCTGGCGAGCAGGGTCTTCCGGTCGGCCACGTAGTTCGCCAGGGAAGGCCGCGTCAGAAACAGAGACCCCCCCGCTGCGAGCAGGGCAGGATCGAAGCTGTCCACCTTCCCGCTGGACTGCCCCAAGAGGGCCAGCATGCCCAGCGGTTTCAGGCACGCCAGGCTGTCTGTGAAGGTGTCGCGGCCCACCGAATCGTAGACCACGTTGACCTTCTCCCCGGCCAGCCGTTCCCGGAAGCTCTCGCGGGTGTAGAGAATGACCTGGTCGGCGCCCGCCTCCCGGGCCAGGCGGGCCTTCTCCTCGGTGGAAACCGTGCCGATGACGGTGGCCCCCCGGCGCTTCGCCATCTGCACCAGCAGAAGCCCTACACCACCGGCGGCGGCGTGGACCAGGCAGCGGTCCCCGCTGGACAGCGCGTAGGTGCTGTGGGTCAGGTAGTGGGCCGTCATGCCCTGCAGCATCACCGCCGCAGCCTGCTGGAAGCTCAAGCCCTCCGGAATGGGCACCAGCCTGTCCGCGGGCACCAGGGCGTGCTCCGCGTACGCTCCCGGGACCATGCAGAAGGCCACCCGCTCGCCGGGCTTCGGCTCCCGCACCCCCGCGCCCACGGACTCCACGGCGCCCGCCCCTTCCGCGCCCAGGACGTGAGGCAGACTCACGGGGTACAGCCCGGTTCGATGGTACACGTCGATGAAATTGACCCCGGCCGCCTCCATGCGGATCAGCGCCTGCCCCGGCCCCGGGGAGGGCACGTCCCGCTCGCGGACCTGCATCACCTCGGGGCCTCCGTTGCGTTCAATCGTGATCGTCTTCATAGGTTCAAGATACCCCACTGCCGGCCTGTCGGCGAGCCCCGGCGCGGGGCATCCCACAATCCGGCAGCACGTTGCAAAACCCGCGCAGCGGGTATACGTTTAGGACACCATGGGCGGAGTGAAGGACGGGCCCGAACCGCTGCATCACCTTCTCCTGGAGCACACCAGCGACGCCGTGATCCTTCTGGACGGCGAGGGCAACGTCACGGGGGTCAACCCGGCGTTTACCCGCATCTTCGGTCTGGAGGAGCGTGAGGTCCTGGCGAAGGACGCGCGGCTGCTGGTGGCCGAGTCGACTCGCCAGGCCTTCGGGGTAACCTTCCGGGAGGTGCTGCAGGCCTCCGGCGAGCAGACGGACCCCGCGGACCGCAGCGGCAAGGCCCGGAGTGCAGCGGCGCCGCTCCGGCTGGCGGGGCTGCACAAGGACGGTCAGGAGCTGGCCCTGGAGTGCATCCTGGTCCCGGGCGCTGCGATCGGGGCTGCAGCGGTGGCCATCATGCGGGACCTCACCGATCACCAGTCGATCTCCTACCAGCTGCGGGCCAGTCAGGAGAGCTACCGGGCGCTTTCCGAGACCACCACCGACGCCATTCTCCAGATCAACGAGGAGTTCGAGGTCCTGTTCGCCAACACGGCGGCGGGAGCCATCTTCGGCGCCGAAAGCACGCAGCTGCTGCGCGAGGAGTTCTCCGCCCTCTTCCCCGAACCCGTCTACGAACGCTACAAGGGGGAGTTCCGCAAGTACTTCGTCATCGACGATCCGCACCGCAAGGCGAGCCGGCTGCGCAACACCATCGAGATCCTGGGCCGCAGGCAGGACGGGGAGATCATCCCGCTGGAGATCTCCTTCGGCAACTCCACCAGCGTGGCCGGACAGCGGATCCTCACCTGCATCGTTCGCGACATATCGCAGCGCAAGAAGACCGAGCACAAGCTGCGCTACCTGGCCTACCACGACCGGTTGACGGACCTGGGCAATCGCGATCTGTTCACCGTGTCCCTCAAGGAGTTTCTGGCCAACTTCCGCCGCTACGGAGACGGCAAGGGGGCCCTGCTGTTCCTGGATCTGGACGGCTTCAAGAAGGTGAACGACACCCTGGGCCACAACCTGGGAGACAAGATCCTCTTCGAATGCGCGCGGCGTCTGTCCAACTGCCTGCGGGAGAGCGACCACGTGTACCGCTACAGCGAAGAGCTGGACTACGAGGGGGCCTCCAAGGATCTGTTCCGCTTCGGCGGAGACGAGTTCGTGATCCTCCTGAGCCGCCTCGCCAAGTCCACGGACGCCGCGGTGGTGGCGCAGAAGATCATCGACACGATGCGCAGGCCCTTCGTGGTCAAGGGGCACGAATCGATTTCACAGGTCAACCTGGGGGTGAGCATCGGCATCGCCCTCATACCGGACAACGGTGCGGACAGCGACAGCCTCATCAGCAGCGCCGACGTGGCCATGTACAAGGCGAAGGAACGGGGCAACCGCTACATGTTCTTCACCGACGAGATGAACCGCATGGCCACCGAGCGGCTGCTCCTGGAGGCCGGGGTGCGCGCCGCCCTGGAGCAGGAGCAGTTCAGGCTCCATTACCAGCCCCAGGTGGGCGCCACCGGAGAGGTGCTGGGCGTAGAGTGCCTGCTGCGCTGGTCGGACCCGCGCCAGGGAGAGGTCCCCCCCGCCCAGTTCATCCCCATCGCGGAGGAAACGGGTCTGATCGTCCCGCTGGGAGCCTGGATCCTGGAGACCGCCTGCCGCCAGCTCAGGCTCTGGAGCGAGCAGGGACACACGAATCTGTTCGCCTCGGTGAATCTGTCGGTGCGGCAGTTCGAGCAGGAGCACGTCGTGGACACCATCGTCCGCATCATCGAGTCCACCGGCACCGATCCCCGCAACCTGAAGATCGAGATCACCGAGAGCAGCATCATCAACAATCCGCTGGAGGCGCGGGGCAAGATGGAGGAGCTGAAGGAGCGGGCCCCGGGTATCCGCATCGCCATCGACGACTTCGGCACCGGCTACTCCTCGCTGAGCTACCTCAGCGAGCTGCCCGTGGACGTGCTCAAGATCGACCAGTCCTTCGTCATCAACCTGGACCGCGGCAGCAACACCAAGATCGTGAACGCCATCATCGCCCTGGCCCAGAGCATGAACCTGGAGGTCGTGGCGGAGGGGGTGGAGACGGAGCGGCAGTTCCTCTACCTCAAGGAGCGGGGCTGCCAGGTGTTCCAGGGCTTCCACTTCGGGCGCCCCGTGGACGTCCGGAAGATCGAGGCGGTGCTGCGCAGGGGAAGGCTTCCCTAAAGCTCCTGCTCGAGCTCGGCTAGGGATAGCACTCCACTCGGTTGCGTCCCCGTTCCTTCGCCCTGTACATGGCGTAGTCGGCGTTGCGCACCAGCGTGTCCGAATCGCGCACCTTCTCCGAGAGCTCTCCGATCCCGAAGCTCATGGTGATCCGCAGCGTCTGCTCCCCGCAGTGGAAGGGATACGCCTCCACCACCCGCCGGATCTTCTCCGCGGCCACTCTGGCTCCGGCCTCTGGGGTCTGGGGGAGGATCACCACGAACTCCTCGCCGCCGTAGCGGGCGACGATGTCGGACTTGCGCAGGCGGGAGACCACGTTCAGATCGTCCAGGCTGCCGGTGAGGATGGAGGCGGTCTGCCGCAGGATCTCGTCCCCGCACTGGTGCCCGAAGTTGTCGTTCACGCTCTTGAAGAAGTCGATGTCGCAGAAGATCAACGCCAGCTGGTGGCCGTGACGCTTGGCCCGGGTGACCTCCTCGATGAGCCTGGCCTGGAAGTAGCGCTTGTTGTACAGCCCGGTGAGCTCGTCGGTGAGGCTGAGGCGCCGGTAGCGCTGGATCTCCTCCATGATGGCGGCCATCTTCTTGTCGTCCGACAGCTTGACCAGCTCCCTCAGGGATTCGATTTCCCGCTGGGCGTCCAGAAAGGCGTCCTCCAGCCGGTTCTGGTAGAAGTGGATCAGATCACGGATGGAAACGATGCCGGTCAGCTGCTCCCCATCCAGTACCGGGATATGGCGCACGCCGTGCACCTTCATCTTCATGTAGACCGTGTCGTAGCCGTCGCTCTTCTGGGCGCTGATGGGATCGGCGGTCATGTAGCGCTCCACCGGGTGCGTCAGGGCCACCTCCGGCGGGGTCTCCTGGCGGCTGGCGAACAGCTTCAGCACGTCCCGCTCGGTGAAGATGCCGGTGAGCTTCCCCTGGCGGGTCACCAGCACCGCCCCGATGCGGTGGCTCGCCATCAGGTCCACCGCCGCCCCCAGGGCGTCCTGGACATCCACGGTGACGGGGTCGCCCGTGATCCAGCTGTCGATTGTCCGGTCGATCTTCATGGATCCCTGCCGGTAGGAGATGTTGAAGAATACTAATTGCTCGGTCGGCGGGATGTCAAGAAAACCCCCCCGGGGTATCCCGCCTTCGGGCCCGCGAGGCGGGGCGCTTCGCTCACGGCCGGGCGCGCAGCACCAGGCCGCGGTATTCCTCGCGGAACCCGTAGGCGAGCAGAGCCTCCCGGTAGGGGCTGCTCCGCGCAGCCAGGCCGTTGACGGTCTGCACGAGCACGTGGTTCCAGGGATCGAAGTCGCGCTCCAGATGCTCCCGAAACACGGACAGGGCCGGGACGACGTTCTGGTCCTCCGGCGGCACCAGAAACTCCAGGCGGGCCCCGCGCCGCCTGGACACCAGCACGAGGCGGGAGCCGCGATAGACCAGGTGGCTGGAGGCCAGACGCGGCGGCAGGGTGCGGTCCTCCAGGCCCAGGCCGCAGACGGAAGCCGGGTCTGCCGCGCACACCCAGTACAGGCACTCCTCCGGCAGCCTCTCCAGCGAGCCCAGCAGCCGCGAGGCGATGAACTGGAGGCCCGGAAGGCCCTCGAAGAAGAAGCCGCCGCTGACCTCCCCGGCCAGCTCCATGCGGCGAAGGGTGCGGAAAAGCACCCCCCAGCGCAGCGCGGGCAGCTCCCGCTGCAGCAGCTCCCGGAACAGAACCCCGTAGCGGTCCAGAAGCTGGCGCACCCTGTCCCGGTTAAGCTCCTCCGCCTCCAGCGGGTCGCCTCCCCCGGACCCTCCCTGCAGGGCGAACCACCGCCCACCCGCGGCCCCCGCGCCCCGCCAGCGCTCCGTCCCCCACCGCCTGCGCGGCCTGACCGGGCGGGGCGGCTCGAAATCGTTCTGCGCCGCCCGCCGCAGCGCCTGGAAGCCCTCGGCGGAAAGCCCGCCCCGCCAGACCTGCTCCCACAGGCGCTGCGCCAGCTCCCCGGCGTGCAATCCGGTGTGCTCCTTCAGCTCCCAGAGATCGAAGCGCCCTCTGAGGCTGGGAAGAAGGGCGGCCGCCCCCTCGCCCTGACGCGTGCGGACCGGGAAGAGCTCGAGGTCGGGCGCCAGGCAGAGGCTCACCCGCCGCCGCCCGCAGCCGAACCACAGCAGATCGCTTTCCTGAAAGAGCCGGTCCAGCCAGGCGGTGCGGTAGGCCAGAAGGCGCGCCGGCAGCAGCTCGCCCTCCCACAGCTCCACCGGAAGCGGACAGCCGAAAAGCCTCGACAGCGCCTCCCGCAGCGCCTCGGGCTCTCTCCGCGGGGCGCACAGACCCTGCACGCTGGCCAGGAACAGGCTCAGCTGCTCCCTGGGCCGCGCACGGACCGCGGCTCTGCGGCGCCTCAGCCGCCGCAGGAGGATCTCCAGGCTCCCCGCGTCGCAGAGCTGTGCCTCTTCGCTTCCCGCCAGCAGCCGGTCCTGCACCACCCGCCGGGCGCGCAGCGACTCCCGCAGCAGGCCCAAGAGCTCCGCCTCCTCAAGGCCGAACACCGAAGCCGCGAAAGCCGGTGGCACCGGCCCGTAGAAGCGCAGCCACTCCTCCACGACCGCGCCCGCCCCCGCCGAGGCCCGCTGGGGGATCGCCTCCGCGGCGGGCGCACCGGCAGGCCCTGAGGAGGCTGGGCGCCGCAGCCGCAGCGCCATCTCCGCCGGCCCTTCCCCCTCCGCCTCCTCCCCGGCCGGCTCCGCGCCGAAAGCCCGCAGGATCCGGGGCAGCGCCTCCCTGGCGGCCACGACCCACCGCGTGGCTCCCGGAAACCGCAGGCGCACCAGGGCGCCGGTCAGCGCCGCCAGGAGCTCCTCCCGATTCAGGGGCCCGTCGCGCTCCACGGCCTGGAGCAGACGCTCCCACTCCTCGCCGCTCACCAACACCCGCTCGCGCACCAGATCGAGCACCTCCCGGGGCTCCCCAGGCGCATACCCGGAGGCGGTGCGCTGCAGCCGCTCCTCCAGCTCGCCCACCAGCTCCACCTCCAACCTGGGCAGCAGCCGCCCTTCCCCCGAGGCCAGCAGCTCCTGGAAGAGGTCCCCCGGCAGGCCTGCCTGCGCCCGGGCCCCGGGCGCGTCCCCGGCGTACACGTGGCTTCCGGTCTGCTGCCACACCAGGGTGCGGGCGAAGGCGGACGGCCGGGGGCTTTCCACCTCGGTCCAGCGGATGCTGCCGCAGGCCACCTCCTCCAGCAGCTCCTTCAGGGACGGCAGATCCAGCTCCTCGTGCAGGCACCCGCGCCAGCTCTCCAGCACGATGGGGAAGTCCTCGTAGCCGCGCACCGCCTCCAGCAGGCGCCTGGCCCGCTGCCGGGTGAGCCACAGAGGCACCCTGGTTCCGGGTCCGGAGCGGGGCAGCAGCAGGGCACGCCCGGCGTTCTCGCGGAAGTGGGCGCCGAACAGGGCGCTGCCGCCCAGGGTGCGGCGCAGGCGGTCCTCCATTCGCGCCGGGTCGGCCAGGCCCAACAGCTCCGCCGCCGGCGGGACGGCGCGGGCCACGATCAGGAGGCCGGCGTTGTCGGCGAACACCTCCGGGCGCTCCCCAAAGCGCTCTTCCCAGGCCGCCTCCAGCACCAGGGCGAAGGCCCGGTTCACCCGCGCCCCCCACAGGGCGTGCACCACCACGCGAGCCAAGCCCGTCGGCTCCGCCGCCCGGCCCGGGGAGGGCAGCTGCTCCACCAGCAGGTGGTGACGGTGCGGGAGCTCTGCGCCCGTATCCGTGCGCTGGCGCTCCAGGTACTCCACCAGCTGCTCCGCCGCCGGCGGCTCCATCCAGAGCTCCTCCACCAGCAGCCGGCGGAAGCTCGCATCCCGAAGCCGGTTCTGCCAGCGCTCCAGCAGCTCCCCGATGCGGGCGCAGAAGCCGTACTCCCGACCGCCCCGCTCGGCCCTCCAGAACGGCATGGTCCCCACCGGACCCTCCCAGGGGGAGACCTCCACGTCCCGCTCGCCGATGCGCTCGATCCGCCAGCTCTGGGTCCCCAGGGAGAAGGTGTCCCCCACCTTGCGCTCCCAGACGAACTCCTCGTCCAGCTCGCCGAGCCGGGCCCCCGTCCCGGCCAGCCGCAGAGCGAAGGCACCGCGGTCGGGGATGGTTCCGCCGGAACGGTACACCAGCGGCAGCGCGCCGCGAACCGCCCGCACGGACCCCTCCAGCCGGTCCCAGGAGATGCGAGGCCGCAGCTCCCGCACCCTTCCCTCCCCGTAGCGCCCGGCCAGCATCTCCAGGACCCGCTCGAAGGAGCTGCGGGAGAGCTCGTGGAAGGGCGCCGCGCACCGCAGCGCCTGGTGGAGCGCCTCCACCTGCCAGGAGTCCACCGCGGTCATGGACACCACCACCTGGGCCAGCACGTCCAGCGGGCAGAGCACCGGCCGGATCTCCTCGATCTCCTGGTCCAGCACCGCCCTGGCCATGACCGCCGCCTCCAACAGGTCCCAGCCGTGGCTGGGGAAGATCTCGCCCCGGCTGACCTTGCCCACGCCGTGGCCGGCCCGGCCGATGCGCTGCAGTGCCGAGGCCGCCGAGAAGGGGCACTGCACCAGCAGCACCCGATCCAGGCTGCCGATGTCGATGCCCAGCTCCAGGGAGCTGGTGGCCACGATGGCGCGAAGCCGCCCCTCCCGCAACCGCCGCTCCACCACCAGGCGGATCTCCCTGGACAGCGAGCCGTGGTGTGCGTACGCCAGCGGCTCCGGCTGCCCTTCGTTGATCAGTCGCGCCAGCTTTTCGGCGGTGCGCCGCGCGTTGGTGAACAGAAGCGTGGAGCGGCCGGCGCGGATGAGGCGGCGCAGCTCCCCCGCCAGGGCCTCCCAGAAGCCCTCGCCAGGGGACCCTCCTCCCAGAATCGGCCGGACCGACACCTCGAGCCGCTTGGCGCCCCGGGCCTCCACCACCTCCACCTTCCGGGCGGCGTAGAACGCCCGGCCCCCGCGGCGCTCCAGCACGTAGCCGCCCACCAGCGCAGCCACCCGCTCCGGGGGGCGGACCGTGGCCGACAGCGCCAGTCGCTGAAACTCCCCGGAGAGCGCCACGAGCCGTTCCACGGCGCTGAACAGGTGGGTGCCGCGCTTGGCGCCTGCCACGGCGTGCACCTCGTCCAGAATCACCGTCTTCAGGGAGCACAGGATGTGCCGGGCGCGGGGAGAGCCGAGCAGCAGGTTGAGGCTTTCCGGAGTGGTGATCAGGATCTGGGGAGGCCTGCGCACCATGCGGCGCCGCGCCGCCTGCGGGGTGTCGCCGCTGCGGACCAGCACCTCCACCTCCGCCACCTCACCCGCTTCGGCGGCCAGGCGGCCCCGGATCTCCCTGAGGGGCCCCAGCAGGTTGGCCCGGATGTCGTTGTTCAGAGCCCTCAGCGGGGAGACATACAGAGCCCGGACGGCCCCGCCGGACCAGCGTCCCGACAGCAGAGCGTCCAACGCCCAGAGGAAGGCGGCAAGGGTCTTCCCGGTTCCGGTGGGGGCGACGGCCAGCACGTGGTGTCCCTGGGCAACCAGGGGCCATGTCCGGCGCTGGACCTCAGTCGGCCTCCCGTAGCGCTCGCGAAACCAGCGGGCGACCACCGGATGGAAGAGATCCAGGGGATCCGCCGGGGGCGCAGAGGGGGACATCAAAGCCACTATAGCACACCAGCGCGGCAGGGCCAGCGGGCCCGCGGCGGCCCTCCGGCCCAACCGCCGCCGGCCCCCAGGCCCTGTCGTTGACCGGCAAGGCGATCATGGCGATGTTATGGCTATGGGCCAGACACTGCTGCACGGGGGTAAGATCATCACCGTGGACCCCCACACACCGGAGGCGGAGGCGGTAATCGTCCAGGGAGAGCGGATCCTGTTCGTCGGTTCGGATCGCGAGGCCGCACAGGGGGCATCCAGGGAGGCGCTCCGGGTGGACCTTGCCGGTCGAGCCGTGGTTCCCGGCTTCAACGACAACCACATCCACAGCGCCATCATGGCGGACAACATGCGGCAGCCCAACCTGCAGGGGCTGGACGCCGAGGGGATCATCGAAACCGTGCGGAGCCATTTCCGCGACGCCCCCTCGGGGCAGACGCTGGTGGCCACAGGCTGGGACTATCCCGCCTGCCCGGACCCTCACCGGGAGATCCTGGACAGGGCGTTTCCCGACAACCCGGTGGTGCTGATCCAGATCTCCGGGCACGGGGCCTGGGTCAACTCCCGGATGCTGCGCGATCTGGGTATCGACGGCAGCACCCCCGATCCACCGGGAGGCGCCATCCTGCGGGACGCGAGCGGCGAGCCCACCGGAATCCTGCGGGACACGGCGGTGCAGCCCCTCCACCAGAAGAGGATCCTGCGGCTGCACCTGAACCGGCGGCTCCTGAAGGGCCGAATCGAGAGCGCGCTGGAGGAGTTCAAGCGTGTGGGCCTGACCTCCGTGCAGGACAACAGCTGGTACCCCACCACCGTGGGGGTGCTCAACGGGTTGAAGCGGCAGGGCCGGTTGACGACGCGCTTCACCTGCTTCGCCTTCGGGATGATCCCCTGGATGGCGCGGCTCATCCAGCTCTGGCCCTACGACCGCCGCTGGGTGCGCCGGGGCCCCTGGAAGTTCTTTCTGGACGGCACCTTCTCCACCCACAGCGCCTGGCTGCTGGAGCCCTACGCCGACGAGCCGCAGAACCTGGGCGAATCCGGGAGCTCCGGGCAGATCATCCGCAGCCGCCTGCGCCGCGGCGTGAGCCGCTGCCACCAGAGCGCCTTTCACGCCATCGGCGACCGTACCATTCACGAGTTCCTGAACGTGGTGGAGCAGATGCAGAGGCGCCGCCCCTGGCTGGCGGGCTCAAGGCTGCGCCTGGAGCACGCGCAGCTGATCGCCCGGCGGGACATTCCCAGGCTGCGGGAGCTGGGGGTGGTGATCTCGGCCCAGCCGCACGCTCTGGGAGCCCCGGCCAAGGACCAGGCGCTGCTCGGCAAGACCAGGGCCGAGTCGGCCTACCCCCACCGGTGGCTTCTGGAGGAGGGGGTACCCCTGTCCTTCGGCTCGGACATGCCTGGAGAGCCCACCTTCGCGCCCCTGCTGGGCATCCACTACGTGGTCAACCGATCGGGCCCTCACCGCCTCACCCCCATGGAGGCCCTCCGGGCCTACACCCTGGGCAGTGCCTACGCGGAGTTCATGGAAGAACAGAAGGGGTCGATCGCCCCCGGAAAGCTCGCCGACCTGGTGGTCCTGGGGGAGGACCTCCGCAGCGCGGCGCCCGAGCGAATCAGGGACATCCCGGTGGTAATGACCGTGACCGGCGGAAAGGTCGTCTACCGCAGGCAGGAGGAGCAGGAGAGGCTTTCCGCTGGGCGGCGGCGGGCGGCCCGCTGAGCTTCGCTTCCGCGCCTGCGCCTTTCCGGCCTACGCCTTTCCGCGGTAGTTGACGCGGATCCTCTTGTACAGCCCTTCGCCTTCGCTCTGGGTCTCGATATCCGAGACGCCGCTGAGGGTGGTGTGGATGAGACGCCGCTCGAAGGGATTCATCGCTTCCAGGAGCCTGGAGGTGCGGGTCCGGCGAACCTGCTCCGCCGTCTGCTCGGCCAGGCGGATCAGGCTCATCTCGCGGCGCTGGCGGTAGTTCTGGGTGTCCACCACCACCCGCACAGCCTGGGGGCCAAGCCTCCCCGCCGCGGCGTTGACCAGCAGCTGAACCGCCTCCAGGGTCTGGCCCCGCTTGCCGATCAGAATGGCCGAATCCTCGGTGCGGACGTCCAGACCCAGCTTGCGTTCCTCGCGGAAGGCGATCCGTACCTGCGCGTCCAGCCCGGCCCGCTGGAGCATCCCCGCCACGAACTCGACCACCCGGGCTTCGAACTCGTTCTGGGGGGAGAGCGCACCCGGCGGCTTGCGCCGGTCCTCCTCCAGGTGCACCCGGATTTTGACCTTGCCGCCTCCGAACAGGAGGGGCGGCTTCCTGGATTGAACGATCTCCACGTCGATCTCGTCCCTGTTGAGCCCCAGGGACTCGATCGCTCTGTTGATCGCCTCTTCCTCGTTCCTGCCTTCGAACTCTTTCACGTTCACTGTGAGGCCCCCACAACCACCGCGCCGCCGCCCACCGCTGCTATCGTCTCTTCCTGCGGCGGACGGGCGGCTCCGGCTCCTGGCTTGCTTTGAGCTTGCGCCGGTTGTTGATGTACATCTGTTGGAAGATGGTCAGGATGTTCTGCATGGTCCAGTACAGGACCAGGCCCGACGGCATGTCGTAGAGTATGAAGAAGAACACGGCGGGCATCAGGTAGGTCATCATCCGCATGTTCGTGTTCGTGGCATTTCCGGTCTGGGTGAGCTTCGACTGCAGGAAGGTGGTGCCCAGCATGATGAAGGGCAGGACGCGCAGATCGTGCCAGCCGACGATCGGAATGGTGACCGGCGCAAAGTTCCAGACCGACTCCGGGGCCGAGAGATCGTTGATCCAGCCCGGGATGAACGCCGCCCCGCGCAGATCGAAGTGATTGCTCAGCAGGTTGTAGAGGGCGAAGAAGATCGGCAGCTGCAGCAACATGGGAAGGCACCCTCCCAGGGGGCTCACCCCCTCCTTGCGGTAGAAGGCTGCGATCTCCTGGTTCAGCTTCTGGGGATTGCTCTTGTAGCGTTCCCGCAGCTCGTTGATCTTCGGCTGCAGCGCCTGCATCTTGGCGGTGGACTCGTAGCTCTTGTGGGTGAGCGGGAAGAGCAACGCCTTGATCAGGATGGTGAGCAGGATGATGGCCACCCCGTAGTTGGGAATGAGCCTGTAGAACAGCTCCAGGAAGAACTTGAGGATGTTGGCCAGCCAGCCGATGATGGGCGAGGTTGCCGCCGTGTCCTCGAAGTGCATGTCCGCCATGCCGAAACCGTTCCTGGCGGGGTCGTTGTACCTGGCCAGGATGTCGCGCTTCTTCGGTCCCAGGTAGAACTTGAACACGTCGGTGTTCTTCGAGGCCTTGATCACCGGACGCGACAGGAACATGCTGGAGCGGGCGGGCAGATCATCCAGCGGCCGGGTGTCGTAGGTGATGGTGTACTGCGTGGCGTTAGGGACCGCGATCACCTCGAAGTACTTGCCCACGATGCCGGCCCAGGTGACGCGGCTGGTAATGGTCTCCACCCCGTCACGGGGGACCTTGAGGTTCCTCTTCTTGCCGTCCTGGTAGTACTCGTAGAAGCGGTACTCGGTACGGCGGTCCAGCTTCTCGAAGGCCGGGCCGATCTGCGGGCCGAATGCCAGGGTATAGGCCGTGCCCCCGAAGTCCAGCTCCGGGTACTCGTTCACGCTGTTCTCGATGTCCACCCGAACCTCTACCATGTAGTCGTTCGGCTTGAACAGGAAGGTCTTGCGAAGGGTGAACGGCACGCCCGCGGGCGTGTCGAAGGTGCGGCTGAACACGATCCCCGGACCCGTCAGCAGGGGCTCCGCCGCGAACAGGTCGTCCACCCCCGGAGCCCTGTAGTCTCCGAAGTGAATCATGAAGGGGTAGATGCCGGTGCCCTTGGAGAAGACCATCTCCACGTGACTTCCGTCGGCGTTCTGGAAGTCTTTCAGCTGCAGGGAGCGCAGCACCCCTCCGCGGTTGGAAAAGACCGCCTTGTAGACGCTGGTCTCCACCGTATAGGTCTCCTCTTCCAGCCCTTGCTGGGCCACCGGGGTGAACGCCGGGGAGCGCTCCTGCGCCTGCCCTGCCGGCTGCGCCGGCTGGGCCTGCTCGGCCTGCTGCGGCTGCTGGGAGGCGGGCGGCTGCCCGGCCGGCTCCGCGGGCTGCTCCGCCTGCCGGCTCGCGGGCTGCGCCGGCTGGGGGGGCGTCCGGGGGGAGACGATGGACTGGATCACCATGCTGGCGATGATGACCACGACGGAAAGGACGACTGCTATGACGGTCTTTCTATCCATAACTAGCTCTGGTTGCTCCTCGCGACGAGTTCAGGGAACAGGATCGAAGCCTCCCGGATGGAAGGGGTGGCAACGGGAGAGGCGCTTCACCGACAGAAGCAGGCCGCGCAGGGCACCGTATTTCAGGATCGCTTCCTTCGAGTACTGGGAACAGGTCGGCGTGAAGCGGCAGGAAGGCCCCAGCAGAGGCGAGATCAGAGTCTGATAGAGGGACACCAGGAAGGCCAGGACGAACCTCATCCCAGCAACCCCGCCTGCCTCAGCACCAAGCGCAGCTGTTCCCGCCTTTCGTGGAAGGTGTAGACCCCGGGGTACAGGATCAGGGCCAGATCGTAGCCCGGTCGAAGGCGATGCTTGATCGCCCGGTACGCTTCCCGACAGACTCTCTTCTCTCGATTTCTGTTCACCGCTGTCTTGAACGACCGCACCGGCGAAACGGCGATCCTGTTCCACTGCAACCCGTTGGCCGCCCAGGCCAGCCTGATTCCTCTGCGCTGGACCCTGTTGGCGGAGGCGAACACCCGCCGCAGCTCGTTTCTGCCCCGCAGCCTCTCCCGTCTAGTAAGGCTTCTTCTCATCCGAGACGGTCAGCTTCCCTCTTCCCTTGCGCCGGCGGCGTTGCAGTATCTTGCGGCCGTTCTTGGTGGCCATCCGAGCGCGAAACCCGAACCTTCTCCTCCGCCTCATCCTGCTTGGCTGATAGGTGCGTTTCATCGGCGGTACTCCTCATATCAAGCCGCGCGGCCCGAATGGCCCCCCACCACACGGCGTCTGACGTCTTCTGATCTGTCGCTTTAGGGATTCTGCCAATCGAGCGCTATCCCGAGCTCCGGCGTTCGAAGTATACCCACATTCCCGCCAAGTGTCAACAATACTGACCCCCCCTTGGGAAGCAACACCGCAGTGCTCAGGACCTCTGCCCACGCTGCCCTCCCCCGTCCCGCCCCCCGGCATTCCGGCGCCGTTGGACGGACTGCAGCAGAAGCAGCCGCAGGCTGCGACGCAGCTCCGCCGGCTGCACACCGGAGACCGCCTTTTCCACCTCCTCCATCTCGCCCCCCACGGCCTGGTCTTTCCCCCGCCCCCCAGCGGCAGCAGGCGGTGCCGGCTCCACCGGCGGGAGGCTGGGAGACACCGTGACCTTGATGTCCCGCACCGCAAGCTGGGAGTAGCTGCCCCGCAGGCGGCGCAGTATCTCCCTCCTGCGCAGGTGCAGCATCTGCATCCATCCCGGATGGTCCACCTGCACCAGGAGAATGCCGCGGCGCAGCTCCACCACCCGGGAATGCTCCGCCAGCGACAGCCCCACCAGCCTTCCCCACCCGGAGAACAGCGAGGAGTAGGCCTTCCCCTGGCTGCGCACCCTGGCGTTCAGAAGGCTCGAGAGGATCTCCGCCGCCTTCCTCACGCCTGGCCCCCCTGCAGAAACTCACCCGCCTCCACCCTGTAGACCAGGGTAGCCTCCCTGCGGTACCGCGAGTACTGCTCGTCGGGCAGGAAGGTGAAGAAGGACTGCTCGCTGGCAGGAAGCATCTGCAGAAAGCGCTCCCGGCGCAGGGAGTCCAGCTCCAACAGCACGTCGTCCAGCAGCAGCAGCGGCAGCCTTCCGGATTTGAACGAAAAGAAGCGGGCCTGGGCCACCCTCAGGACCAGCGCTGCCAGACGCACCTGCCCCGTGGAGGCATGCTGAGCGAACTCCCTGCCCCGCTGGAGCAGCAGGAAGCGGTCGCGGTGGGGACCGGTGGTGGTGGTCTGAAAGCTCAGGTCCCGCTCCCGACGGGAGCTGAGCAGCCGTCGCACCGCCTGGGGATCCTGCTCCCCCCGCCACGACGGCCGGTACTCCAGCCGCGCCTCTTCCCCAGAGCCGGACACCTGGCGGAACAGCTCCGAGAAGGTGCGGTTGAACTCCTCAACGATCCCGTCCACCTTCGCCTGGACCTGACAGCCCAGAGCGGCGAGCGTGCTGTCCAGCGCGTCCAGCAGACCGACGCTTCCCTCCTTCAGCACCAGGTTGCGCGAACGCAGAGCCTTGCGGTAGCCCCGCAGCGCGCTCAAGAACAACGGATCATAGAGGCCCAGGGTCTGGTGAAAGAAGCGGCGGCGATGCTCCGGAGAGCCCATGACGATCTGCATGTCCTGGTGGGAGAAGATGATGCAGGGCATCTGCTCCATCAGCTCCGCCCGGTCGGACAGCGCCTTGCCGTCCCGGCGGATCTCCCTCCTGCCGCCTCTTTCCATCCGCACCGCCACGGTGCGCTCCCCGGCCCCCTCCGCCCGGTAGGAGCCCTGCACCGACGCCTCCTCCTGTCCGTGGCGAATCATGCGGCGGTCCTCCCGCACGCGGAACGACCTGCCGGAGCAGAGCAGGTACACGGACTCGATGAAATTGGTCTTTCCCTGCCCGTTGGCCCCTACCAGGAACACCTCCGGTGCATCGACCCGCAGCCGCTGGTCCTTCAGGTTGCGATAGTTGTAGTACTGGACCGTCGCAAACCCCATCCAGGAGATCAGGCGGTTTGCATGGGCATGATGATGTGGAAGTAGTCCTTCTGCGGAACGGGCTTGAGGGTCACGGCCTTGTCGGCTTCCGTGAACTCCAGAGCCACCCGCTCCTCATCCGCCTCCCGCAGAGGTTCCATCAGGTAGAGGTAATTCGCGGCGATGGTCATTTCCGGTCCGTCGTACTGGCAGGGCATCTCCTCCCTGGCCATCCCGATCTCCCCTTCCGAGGAGCTTACCACCAGGTTTCCTGGCTGCACCGTCAGGTGGATGCGGCGGGACTTCTCCTCCACCAGCAGAGAAACCCTCTTGAGGGCCGCCTGGAGGTCCTCCCTGGCCACCTCCAGACGGTGCGCCTGGGTCTCCGGAATGACCCGCCGGTAGTTGGGAAACTGGGCGTCGATCAGGTTCGAGGATATCCTGTGCTGGTTGAAGCGAACGAACAGGTTGTTGTCCCCGATGGCGATTCCCAGGTTGCCCTCCCCCGGCGCCAGCTTGCGAATCAGGTTAAGGATCTTCGGCGGGATGATCACCCCCTTCAGCTCTTCCAGCGCTATGTCGGTGTGCTTCGCCACGTAGGCCAGGCGGCGGCCGTCGGTGGAAACCATCACCAGGCGGTCGTCGACCTTCTCCATGTACACGCCGTTCATGAAATAGCGCGTTTCATCGGTGGACACCGCAAACAGCGTCTTGGAGATCATGTCCAGCAGCTCAGCCTGGGGAAAGTCGAAGTACCTGTCCCCGCCGATCTCCTTGATCTCGGGATACTTGTCCGCCGGGACGCTCTTCAGCTTGAAGTCGATCTTCTTGAATAGAGGACTGATGTGCATCATCATGTCCTCCTGCAGCTCGATGTCGACCTCTCCCTCGGGGAGGGAACGAAGGATCCCCAGGAACTTGTCGCAGAACACAGTGACGCTGCCCGCAACCTTCGTCTCCACCTGAATGTTGGTCTCGAAGCTCACCTTCAGATCCGTCGCGCGCACCAGGAGGTTGCCTTCCCGGTTGTCCAGGAGCACGTTGGAGAGAATGGACAGGGTGTTGCGTGAGGAGATGATTTCCTGGGCTACGGCGATTTCCTTGGTGAGAAGCTCTTTCTCGCAGGCGAACTGCATTCTCTACTCCTTCTCTATATAGACTAGAAGTGGTCGTAGTAGTCGCTGTGGAAATGTGGACAACCGTGCCAACTCGTTGAGCCGTGTTGCCTTAGCCTCGCGCAAAAACCGCCTGCGCTTTCCACAATCCGCGAACAATTGCCCCCGCCGGGCCAATTATGCACCTGTTTTCCCCTGTGCGACAACATCTTTTCCTCAACATCAGCTTCGGTACTCGCGGGCGTTGCGAATCAGGTACTGCACGGTGGGCGTGAGGGTGGGATCCGTCTTCATCCGCTCCTCGATCTTCTGGCAGGCGTGCATCACCGTGGTGTGGTCTCTGCCCCCGAACTCCAGGCCTACCTCGGTGGTGGAGTACTCGGTGAGATCCCGGGTGATGTACATGGCCAGCTGGCGGGGAAAGGCGATGGCCTTGCTGCGCTTCTTGCCCTTGAGGTCGGCCTGGGAGAGGCCGAAATAGTCGGCCACGATCTTCTGGATGACGTCGATGGACACGTTCTTGGGGTCGTGGTCGGAGAAGAAGTCCTTCAGCTGTCGGGATGCGATCTCCAGCGTGATGTCGCGGTTCACCAGCTCCGCGTAGGCGATCAGCTTGGTGAGCGCCTTTTCCAGGTCGCGGACGTTGGTCTTGATGTTCTGGCAGATCAGCTCCACCACGGGGTCGGGAATTGCGATTCCCTTCTCTTCGATCTTCTTGGTGAGAATGGCGATGCGGGTCTCGTAGTTGGGCGGCTGGAGGTCCACGTTCAGACCCCGCTCGAAACGGCTTCGCAGCCGATCGGAGAGCTTCTTCAGCTCCGAGACGGGGCGGTCGCTGGTGAAGACCATCTGTTTGTTCGCGTCGTACAGCGCGTTGAAGGTGTGGAACAGCTCCTCCTGAGTTTCCACCTTGCCGGGGAGGAAATGCACGTCGTCGATGAGCAGCACGTCCACCGAGCGGTAGGTGTTCTTGAAGCGGTGGCTGGTGTTCTCCTTGATGGAAAGGATGAACTCGTTGGTGAAGGTTTCCGCCGTCACGTAGACGATCTTCAGCTCCGGGAAATCGGCGTGGGCGGAGTTGCCGATGGCCTGCACGAGGTGGGTCTTGCCCAGACCCACGCCGCCGTAGATCAGGCAGGGGTTGTAGGCCTTGCCCGGGTTCTTGGCGATGGCGTAGGCCGCCATGTAGGCGAAGTCGTTGTTCTCACCGCGCACGAATCGTTCGAAATTGTACTCGCTGTTGAGCTGGTGATGGGGCTTGACCTTGCGGCGCGGGGACGGAGACGGGGAGGGCGCTTTCGGGGGATCCTCTTCTGGCTGCTGCCCGGCGGGGACACGGCGCTTGTGGATCTTGAAGGCCACGCCGATGCGTTGTCCCGACAGCTCGTAGAGCTTGCCCTCGAGCTTGCCCAGGTAGCGCTGGGTTACCTGGTCCTTGTAGAAGCTGGAGGGCACCCCCACCACCACGATGGCCTCCTCGGAGCTCAGGTAGTCCATGGGCTTGAGCCACATCAGGTACTCCTGCTCCGAGAGGTCTCCCTGCAGCTGGCTGAGGGTCTCTTTCCAGAAGACTTCGTAGTTCCAGGAGCTCATTGCGGCCCGCCTGCTGCTCCCATTATTTCCTCAAAGCGTGCACAACTTATCCACAATAACCGAAACTCATTATGCAGCAAAGAATTGTCGAGACCCGGGCGCGGAGCGCGGGGACCGCAAAATGGCAAGAATAATTCTTTATGATACAAACAATAATTGGCCATATTTCCGAGCCCTGGGCATAGATAATATCAATACGATCATTTCATATTTGTGTAGTAGACCCGGGGTGTCTTTCCGCGAATCTATCCACAGGTTGTACACAAACCGCAAGAAGGCATTGTACCCTCTCTCCGGCGCCTTGGCAAGGCGTGCGGCGCCTGTTCTTTACATTTGTGGGCGATTCTCCTATATTATGCTATCAGCTCTTGAGATTCCCAGGAAATACCATGCAGAACGCCTATAGCGCGCAGCACATCCAGATTCTGAAGGGGCTCGAGCACGTACGCAAGCGCCCCAGCATGTACATCGGGTCCACGGGACCGGACGGGCTGCACCACCTGGTCTACGAGGTGGTGGACAACTCCATCGACGAGGCTCTGGCCGGCTACTGCACCGCCGTACGCGTGGTGATCGAGAAGGGCAATGTCGTTCGGGTGGAGGACAACGGACGCGGGATCCCCACGGATCTGCACCCGCTGGAGAAGGTGAGCGCCCTGGAGGTGGTGATGACCAAGCTGCATGCCGGGGGCAAGTTCGACAAGTCGAGCTACAAGGTCTCCGGCGGGCTGCACGGTGTGGGCGTCTCGGTGGTCAACGCTCTCTCGGAGTGGTGCGAGGTGCAGGTGAGCCGGGACGAGCAGGTGTTCTTCCAGCGCTACCAGCGCGGCATCGCCGAGGAGCCGGTGAGGCTGGTGGGAACCATGGCCGAGCGGGGAATCGAGACCACCGGCACGATCACCCGCTTCAAGGCGGACCGGGAGATCTTCAAGACCATCAACTTCAGCTTCGACCTGCTGTCCAACCGGCTGCGCGAGCTGGCCTTCCTGAACAAGGGGGTGGAGATCTCCATCGTCGACGAGCGTTCGGCCAAGCCCAAGACCCACCTGTTCAAGTTCGACGGCGGGGTGAGGAGCTTCATCGAGTACCTCAACAAGAACAAGCATCCGGTGCACAAGGAGCCGATCTATTTCGAGGCGGTGAAGGACGGGGTGACCGTGGAGATCGGCATGGAGTACAACGACGGCTACAACGAGGCGCTGTTCACCTTCGCGAACAACATCAACACCCGGGAGGGCGGGACGCACCTGATCGGGTTCAAGTCCGCTCTCACCCGGACCTTGAACGACTTCATGAAACGCCTGAACATGGCCAAGAAGGTCGACGAGAACCTCAGCGGCGAAGACGTGCGCGAAGGGCTGACCGCGGTGATCTCGGTGAAGGTGCCGGAGCCGCAGTTCGAAGGGCAAACCAAGGCCAAGCTCGGCAACAGCGAAGTCAAGGGGATCGTGGAGTCCACCAGCAACGAGAAGCTGGCCTCCTACTTCGAGGAGCATCCCACGGATGCGCGCAACATCCTGGGCAAGTGCATCATGGCCGCCAAGGCCCGGGCGGCGGCCCGCAAGGCCCGTGAGCTGACCCGGCGCAAGAGCCTGCTGGAGAGCACGGGGCTTCCGGGCAAGCTGGCCGACTGCAGCGAGGAAGACCCGCGCAAGTGCGAGCTGTACATCGTGGAGGGGGATTCCGCCGGAGGCAGCGCCAAGATGGGGCGGGACCGCACCTTCCAGGCCATTCTGCCTCTCTGGGGGAAGATGCTCAACGTGGAGAAGACGCGGATCGACCGGGTGCTCTCCAACGACAAGCTCATGCCCATCATCGCCACCCTGGGCACCAGCGCCGGCAGCACCTTCGACCTGGAGAAGCTGCGCTACTTCAAGGTGATCATCATGGCGGATGCCGACGTGGACGGCTCCCACATCCGCACTCTGCTGCTGACCTTCTTCTTCCGCTACATGACCGCTCTGGTGGAGAAGGGACACGTGTACATCGCCATGCCGCCGCTCTACAAGATCACCATGGACAGGAAGATCCACTACGCCTACTCGGACAAGGAGCGGGACCGGATCGTGAGACAGTCCGGCAAGAGAGCCGACCGGGTGGCGATTCAGCGCTACAAGGGGCTGGGGGAGATGAACCCGGAGCAGCTCTGGGAGACGACCATGGATCCGGCCACGCGCAAGATCATGAAGGTCACCCTGGAGGATGCGGTGGGGGCCGACGAGATCTTCTCCACCCTCATGGGAGACGCGGTGGAGCCGCGCCGGCGCTTTATCGAAGAGAACGCCCTCACCGTCTCCAACCTGGACGTCTAGCCGCAGAAAGAGGAGCAAGGATTGGCAGAGTCGAAAGGGCAGGTCATTCCCATCGCCATCGAGGACGAGATCAGGGAGTCATACCTGAACTACGCGATGTCGGTGATCGTCAGCCGGGCGCTTCCCGACGTCCGGGACGGTCTGAAGCCCGTGCACCGCCGGGTGCTGTACGCCATGGACGAGATGGGGCTGGCGCACAACCGGCCCTTCAAGAAGACGGCCCGCATCGTCGGCGACGTCCTGGGCAAGTACCACCCCCACGGGGACCTGTCGGTGTACGACGCCCTGGTCCGGCTGGCTCAGGATTTCTCCGTGCGCTATCCCCTCATCGAGGGGCAGGGCAACTTCGGCTCCGTGGACGGAGACCCCCCGGCGGCCATGCGCTACACCGAGGCCCGGCTGGCCCGCATCGCCGAGGAGATGCTGCGGGACATCCGCAAGGAGACCGTGGACTTCGGTCCCAACTACGACGACTCTCTCCAGGAGCCGCTGGTCCTGCCGGGGGCCTTTCCCTTCCTGCTGGTCAACGGCGGCAGCGGCATCGCCGTCGGCATGGCCACCAACATACCGCCCCACAACCTGAAGGAGATCGCCGCCGCCATCGTAGGGGTGATCGACAACCCCAGGCTGTCCTTCGAGCAGCTGGTCAGGTTGGTGGCCGGTCCGGACTTTCCCACGGCGGGAATCATCTTCGGACGCACCGGCATCCGGGAAGCCTACCGGACCGGGCGGGGCAAGATCGTGGTGCGGGCGCGCATCGGCCTGGAGACCTCCAAGAGCGGCAAGGACCAGCTGGTGGTCACGGAGCTGCCCTACCAGGTGAACAAGGCCAACCTGATCGTACGCATTGCGGACCTGGTCAAGGAGCGCAAGATCGACGGGATCACGGACCTGCGGGACGAGTCGGACCGTCACGGAATGCGCATCATCATAGAGCTGCGCCGCGGGGTGGTGCCCAAGGTGGTGCTCAACCAGCTGTTCACCCACACCCAGCTGCAGGTCAACTTCGGGGTGATCAACCTGGCGCTGGTGGACGGGCGGCCGCGGGAGCTCTCGCTGCGGGAGATGATCGACGCCTTCGTGCTGCACCGCAAGGAGGTGGTGACCCGCAGGTCCAGGTACGAGCTGCGCAAGGCCGAGGAGCGCGCTCACATCCTGGAGGGGCTGAAGATCGCCCTGGACAATATCGACGAGGTCATCGCCATCATCAAGAAGTCCCAGACCGTGAACAGCGCCCGGAACAACCTGATGAAGCGCTTCAAGCTCACGGAGATCCAGGCCCAGGCCATCCTCGACATGCGGCTGCAGAAGCTGACCAGCCTGGAGACCAGGAAGATCATCGAGGAGCTGCAGGAGGTGCTGGGACGCATCAAGTATCTGAAGGAGCTGTTGGCCAGCGAGAAGAAGATCCTCGGGGTGATCAAGGAGGAGACCCTGGCGATCGTCAAGGAGTACGGCGACGAGCGGCGCACCGAGATCGTGGACGAAGAGGTGGAGCAGATCAACATCGAGGATCTGATCGCCAAGGAGGACATGGTCATCCTCATCTCCAACAAGGGTTTTCTCAGGCGCATTCCGGTCTCGGCATACCGGCGGCAGGGCCGGGGCGGCAAGGGCTCCTTCACCAGGGTGGCCAACAACGATTTCATCGAGCAGATCTTCATTGCCTCCACCCACGACTACATCATGTTCATCACCAGCGAGGGCAAGGCGTACTGGCTGAAGGTGCACGAGATCCCGGAGTCCAGCCGCGCCGCCAGGGGAGCGAACGTGAAGACCCTGCTGGCGATCTCCAACAACGAAGAGATCACCACGGTGGTGTCCCTGTCGGACTTCAGCGACGAGACCTTCTTCTTCATGGCCACGAGGAGCGGGGTGGTCAAGAAGGCCAGAACCTCGGAGTTCTCCAACGCCAGGACCAGGGGGATCGTGGCCATCAATCTCGACAAGGGGGACCGACTGGTAAGCGCGATGCTGACCCACGGGAAGGACGAGATGGTCCTGGTGACGCGCAAGGGCTCGGCCCTGCGCTTTCCCGAGAGCGCGGTGCGCCCGATGGGGCGCGCCTCCCGCGGGGTGGCCGGGATCCGCCTGGGGAAGGGGGACGAGCTGGCGGGATTGACCGCCGTCTCCAGGGCCGCCGAGCTGTTCCTGATCACCGAGTACGGCTATGGAAAACGCACGGAGTTCGGCAACTTCAGCGCTCACGGCCGGGGCACCCGCGGGCAGATCTGCTACAAGGTGAGCGAGAAGACCGGCGAGATCGTCGGCGTGCTTTCGGTGGTGAGGGGCGACGACCTGGTGTGCATCACCTCACAGGGACACACCATCAAGCTGCGGCTGAGGGAGATCCCGGTGATGGGAAAGGCGGCCATGGGCGTCAGGGTGGTCAACATCGAGCGGCCCGATCAGGTCGTGGGAATTGCCAGGGCGGCGAAAAACTCCTAAACTTGTTTCACGTGAAACACCAGCGCCGGCCGCGAGCGCCGGCGCCTCTCCTGGGGGTGCAGTGGGAAAGATCATTGCCTTTGCCAACCAGAAGGGCGGAGTGGGAAAGACCACCACCGCGGTGAACCTGGGCGCCTACCTGGCCGAGGCCGGCCGCCGGGTGCTTCTGGTGGACTTCGATCCTCAAGCCAACACCTCCTCCAGCGTCGGGGCGGACTCCGGCCGCCCGGGGGTATACGAGGTTCTGAGCGGAGCGGCTTCGGCGGCGCAGGCGGTGCAGGCCACCAGCGTGCAGGGGCTGTGGATCATCCCTTCCAGCATCGACCTGAGCGGCGCCACCGTGGAGCTGATCGACCTCGAGGATCGGGAATCCCGGCTGAAGCGGGCGCTGGAACCCCTGCGCGGGCAGTACGACTACCTGTTCGTGGACTGTCCCCCGTCGCTGGGGCTCCTGACCGTGAACGCCCTGGCGGCCGCCCAGTACGTGATCATCCCGTTGCAGTGCGAGTATCTGGCCCTGGAGGGCTTGAGCCTGCTGCTGCAGACCATCAAGCGGGTGCAGAAGACCATCAGCCCGGAGCTCAAGATCGGCGGCATCCTGTTCACCATGTACGACACCCGCACCAGGTTGGCCCACGAAGTCGTGGAGGAGGTCACCGGCTACTTCAAGGAGAAGGTCTTCTCCACCATCATTCCCCGCAACGTGCGCCTGGGGGAGGCCCCTTCCTTTTCCAAGCCGATCAACCAGTACGACCGGGAGTGCATCGGGGCGCGCAGCTACGAGCGTCTAGCCGAAGAGGTGCTCAGGCATGTCTAAGAGAGCCCTGGGGCGAGGAATCGACGCGCTGCTGGGCGGGGGCGAGCAGCCCCCCGCGGGCGCGGTGGCCACGGTGGCGGTGTCGGCGCTGCGGCCCAACGCGGAGCAGCCCCGCCGGGCCTTTCCTGAGGAATCCCTTCAGGAGCTGGCCCGCTCCATCGAGCAGAAGGGGGTTCTGCAGCCGATCCTGGTGGAGGACTCCGGGGATGGCAGCTACCTGATCGTGGCAGGGGAGCGCCGCTACCGGGCCGCCGCGATGGCGGGGCTGGAACAGGTTCCGGTGATCGTGGGCAGGTTCTCCGAGGTGGAGAAGCTGGAGATCGGGCTCATCGAGAACCTCCAGCGGGAGGACCTCAGCCCCATCGAGGAGGCCCGCGGCTACCGGAGGATCCTGGAGCTCTCCGGTCTGAGCCAGGAAGAGCTGGCCGCCCGGGTGGGCAAGAGCCGCCCGGCGGTGGCCAACAGCCTGCGGCTGCTCAAGCTCCCGCCGCAGATGGTGGAGGCGCTGGACGCCGGCTCCATCTCCGCGGGACACGCGCGGGCCATCCTGGCGCTGCCGGAGCGTCCGGCTCAGGAAGCGCTCTTCCGCGCCATTCTCTCCGGGGGCCTTTCGGTGCGCGAAGCCGAGCGCTGGGCCGCCGGTCCCCCCGAGAAACCCCGCCGGGGCAGGGACAGGAGCCGGGCAGGGCGGCTCACCCCGGAGCTCGCCTCCATGGAGGAGCGGCTCATCGAGGCCCTGGGGACTAAAGTGGCCATCCGGGGCGGCGAGGAGCGAGGCCGCATCGAAATCAGCTACTTCAGCCGGGAGGACCTGCAGCGGCTGTGGGAGCTGCTGCTCCCGGGCGAGTGACGGAGGCGGCGCCGTCCGGCTCGGGAAGCGCCGCGCGAGCCTCCGGGCCTGCCGGCTCGGCGAGCGGCGCCGGAGCGTCGGGAAGCGCGCCATTCGGCCGTCCATTGACAAAGGATTCCGCCGTTAGTATAGTCTAGGCGGCTTCTCTGGAGAGGTGTCCGAGTGGTCGAAGGAGGCGGTCTTGAAAACCGTTGAGCCTGCGAGGCTCCGGGGGTTCGAATCCCTCCCTCTCCGGACAGGGCAGGTAGTCGAGGAGAGGTGCGAGAGTGGTCGAATCGGGCTCCCTGCTAAGGAGTTGTACTCTTATCCGGGTACCGTGGGTTCGAATCCCACCCTCTCCGCTTTCGTGTGCCCATAGCTCAGCTGGATAGAGCGTTAGATTGCGGATCTAAAGGCCGGAGGTTCGAGTCCTCTTGGGCACAGTTCACAATTGGAGAGATGCGAGAGCGGTTGAATCGGGCGGACTCGAAATCCGTTGAGCCGCTTTGCGGCTCCGTGGGTTCGAATCCCACTCTCTCCGATCGACAGGGAAGGGTTCGTGCCAGTTGGAGAGATGACCGAGAGGCCGAAGGTGCACGCTTGGAAAGCGTGTGTACTCTAACCGGGTACCGAGGGTTCGAATCCCTCTCTCTCCGTAGATACCCCTTAGCGTTGATGGTCAGGCCATACGCTATCAGCCGGCGCCCAACTCCGTCAGGACCGGAAGGTAGCAGCGGCAAGCGCAGGTCTGATGAGACGTAAACGGCGTGGCTGGAGCTAGGGGGTTCCTTTTTACTCGCATGGCGTACGAAGTCACAGCCACCAGGATGCGGCCCCAGACGTTCGACGAGCTGGTGGGACAGGAGTTCGTGGTGGCCACACTGAAGAACTCCGTCGCCCAGGGGCGGGTGGCCCACGCCTACCTCTTCTCCGGGCCCCGGGGGGTAGGCAAGACCTCCGCCGCCCGGATCCTGGCCAAGGCGCTCAACTGCGAGCGCGGTCCCACCGACAGCCCCTGCGGCACCTGCCCGGCCTGCGCGGAGATCGCACAGGGCAACTCCCTGGACGTGATCGAGATCGACGGGGCCTCCAACACCAGCGTCAACGACGTGCGGGAGATCAAGGACGAGGTGCTCTTTGCCCCCAACAGCGGGCGCTACAAGATCTATATCATCGACGAGGTGCACATGCTGTCCAACAGCGCCTTCAACGCGCTGTTGAAGACCATCGAGGAACCCCCTCCCTACATCGTGTTCGTGTTCGCCACCACGGAGGTGCACAAGGTTCCCGCCACCATCCGCTCCCGCTGCCAGCAGTTCAACTTCCGGCTGATCGGCCCGGCGCAGATCAAGGAGATGCTGTCCGTGGTGGTCCGCAAGGCCGGCATCGAGGCGGAGGACCAGGCGCTGGCATGGATCGCCAAGGAGGCCACCGGCTCGCTGCGAGACGGCTACACCCTGCTGGATCAGGTGATCTCCTTCTCGCAGGGGGCGGTCACGCTGCAGAAGATCCGTGAGAAGCTGGGCCTGGTGGGGGTGGAGGAGATCGCGGCGCTGGGGCGGGTGATCGCCCGCGGCGAGGTCCGGGAGGTGCTGCAGCAGACCGCCGAGGTGCTGGAGCGAGGCGTATCGGTGGACCAGTTCGCCACGGATCTTACCGAGCTGTTTCGTGACCTGCTGCTCATGGGCAACGGCATCCGCGCCGCCACCCTGCTGTCCTTTGCGGCGGACCTCTACCCCAGGGATCTCGTGGAGGCGTTCACCCGCGGCCAGCTGGAGAAGGCCCTGGAGCTGCTGCTGGGCCTGCACCGGAGCCTGCGCTTTTCCATGAACCAGCGCTTCGAGCTGGAGCTGGTGATGTCCCAGCTGGCGCACCTGAAGGAGATGATCGATCCGGCCGAGATCCTCCGGGAGGTGGAGTCCCTGAAGCAACAAGCCCTGGGCGGCGCCCCGCCCTCCCGCCCCTCCCTCCAGGCGGGGCCTTCCCCCCAGCCCGTCCCGGCGGAAGCTGCCCAGGGCGCGGAGGGCGGAGACGGCATGGACAGGCTCCTGGCGGCGCTGCGTCGGGAGAAGCTGGCCCTGGCCGCCTCCCTGTCGAAAGCCATCTCCTGGGGCCTGCAGGGACAGGAGCTGGCGCTGGAGTACCGGGAGCAGGACCGCTTCTCGGGAGAGCATGTTCTGAAGGAGCGGGAAACCGTGCTCCGGCACGCCGCCGCCGTCTTTGAGGTCGAGGGCCCGCTCAGGCTGAAGGTGCATTTTCAGGAGAACCGCTCCGCCGGGCAGGAGCAGGCGAGCCAGCAGGTCGAGATGGTGAAAAAGATCTTCCGGGGTGAGATCGTCGAAGGAGAGCAGTGAATGAATCCGATGGACCTGTTGCGGCAGTTCGGAAACCTTCAGGAACGGATGAACGAGGTCCAGGAGCGTTTGAAGGGAGTACGCGTTACTGGCACCGCCGGCGGCGACATGGTTCAGATCGATCTGAACGGCCAGATGGAGGTGCTTGCGGTGCGCATCTCCTCCGAGGCGGTGGACCCCGGGGAGATCGCAATGCTGCAGGATCTGGTGCGCGCGGCCTTTGCCGACGCCGGGGTGAAGATCAAGGACAGGATTCGCGAGGAGCTGTCCTCTCTGACGGGAGGGCTGAACCTGCCTCCCGGGTTCCTGGGGCTGTAGAGGTGACCGCGCTGGACCGCCTCATCGCCAGCCTCTCCAGGCTGCCGGGGCTGGGCCGCAAGAGCGCTTCCCGCATCGCCTACTACCTGCTAAAGGCAGAGCCGTCCTTCGTGCAGGCCATGGCGAGGGACCTCCTGGAGCTGCGGGAACGGATCCGGCCCTGCCCCGTGTGCGGCGCCTACACCGAGGAGGTCCCCTGCGCCACCTGCAGCGATCCCCATCGCGACCGGCAGGTGGTCTGCGTGGTGGAGGAGCCCAAGGACGTGCTTTCCGTGGAAGCCACGGGCCAGTACCGGGGGCTGTACCACGTGCTCATGGGGGTGATCGCCCCCATCGAAGGGGTGGGGCCGGAAGACCTGCGCATCGACAGTCTCCTGGACCGGGTGCGGCGGGAAGGGATCCAGGAAGTGATCATTGCCACCAACCCCACGGTGGAGGGGGACACCACGGCTCACTACCTTGCAGGCCGCCTCCGGGAGGTGTCCGTCAACGTTTCCAGGCTGGCCCTGGGGCTGCCCGTGGGCGGGGACCTGGAGTTCGCCGACCGGCTCACCCTGGCGCGGGCTTTGCAGGGACGCCTCAAGATGGATGGCTAGCATACGCTGGCTAGCATGCGTATAGCATTTTCCTCACAGCTTGTCGATCAGGATGGAGCACTTGCCCGAGGGAATGGGCAGGGTCTTCTTCTTGGAGTCCAGGATGTCGATGGTCAGGTAGTACAGCTTCTCCGACTCCAGGCGGATCTCCCAGCCCCGCCCGCTCTTGTTGCTGAGGATCGAGATCATGTTGCGCTTCAGCGCCAGGTCCTCGATGCCCATGATTTCCAGGCTGGGGATGATCCAGTCCACTGTCTTCCGCGGGAGTGATATATAGAGGCCCAGCACGTTCTCGATCATCAGTGCCACGCTGGACAGAGCCGCGTAGGGGAGGAACATCGGCCGCGGAAAGCCGGGGTGCCGGGGCCACAGCGCCGGCCCCTCCTGGCCTGGGGCGTAGGCCTCCCAAAGGGCACCCCTCCTACCCTCTTCCGCATGCAGCCCCTCGAGCACGTAGTACAGGTGCTTCAGCGAGCACTCCCGGGCCAGCTCGAACTTGCCGTATTTCTCCAGCCCCTTCACGATCATGTAGGTGAAGAAGGGGAACACCGAGCCCCTGAACCCGGCGCCCTTGAGATCGAAGGCCTCCTCGTTGGCGGCCAGGGAGGGGAAGGGATTCTCCAGGCCGAAGCTGCGCCCGTCCGTGAGGTGTCCAATCAGCGCCTCCGCGCGCACCTCGTTGGGAATCTCTGCCAGCAGAGGCCAGAAGGAGGCCGCGGTCTTCACCCGCACCTGTTTCTCCTCCCGATCCAGGTCGTAGTAGAAGTGGTCGTGGCCGTTCCACATCAGGGAGTTGATCCGCGTCTTCAAGGAGAAGTAGGCCTTCTTGTAGCGGTATCCCACCTCCTTGTCGTTCAGGATGTCTCCCAGGGCTGACAGGTACAGCGCGTTGAGGGCCACCTGGGTGTTGAAGTCCACCGGATAGAAGGCCTTCTGGCGCGGCGCGCCCCCCATGGCCGTCGCTTCCAGGGGAACCGCGTACAGGCCGTTGGGCCGCTTGAACTTCTTCTCCAGCCAGCCGACGTAGCGTTCCAGGACAGGAACGACATCACGGATCCGCTTCTTCAGCCCCATCTTGTGGTAGATGTTGTACTCCGCCCAGGCGAACAGCGGCGGCAGGACCCCTTCGGGGTTCTCCCTGCCCAGGACGGGAGCGCCATCGGCCTCGCTGTACTCGCCGCGGATCGCCCCGTCCTCCTCCTGCTTGCCGTAGAAGTTGTCCAGGGCAGCCACCACCGGCAGCAGGCGGTTGCTGTACACCAGGAAGAAGGTGCTGAGGCAGGCCTCGAACTGGTTGATGTGATCCGCCGGGGAGTAGCTGAAGTAGCGAGGCTGAAAGCCGTTTTCCGGGGTGCCTCGTTTCCAGGATTCCTTGATCCGCTGCCACGTGAAGGTGTACATGTCGGTGAGGTCGTGGTCGTAGAAATGGACCTTCGGGAACTCCTTCTTGGCCACCGCCCTTCCTCGCTCCTGCTGCTCCTCGCTCAAGGTTCCTTCTTGACTGTGCTGATTGTTCCAGGCACTGCGATAGGTTGTCGACGAAATGGATCTGTCCTCTGCCTGCCGGTAAGCGTTTGCGCCACCAAAATATACGGCCGGCACCACCGATCGTCAAGCGAAGGCCCCTGGGCGCCCGGGGGCGGAGCGGGCCCTCCGGCGGCGGAGGGGCGTCCTTCTTGACACGGCCGGGCCGCCTGCGTGTACTATGCTCGCGTAATGGAGCGTGCGGAGCTGGAAATCACGGCGCATCTGGCAAGGCTCGAGCTTTCCCCGGAGGAGTTCGACCGCTTCGAGTCCGCGGTGGAGCAGCTGCTTCAGTACTTCTCCGTCATGCAGGAGGTGGATGTCTCGGAATTGCCGCCCACCGCACAGATGGCGCTGGAGAACCGCCTGCGGGACGACCGGGTCGTGCCGGACGGGGCGGCGGACTCCATCCTGGCCAATGCGCCCGAGCTGGAAGACCGTTTCATCGTCATACCGAACGTCCTCTGACCGCAGCGTGCGGCGGCGGCCGTGAGGGCCGCAAGGGCGTGCCCGGAGGAGAGGGCCCGAAAGGGTTCACAGGAGACAATGACAGAGTCGCGGTTCTGGACAGACCTGCTGGCGCGTCCTGATCTTCTGGAGCGCTGGGAAGGCTACGCGCGGCGGCAGGAGGAGAAGCTGCACTGCTTTCTGCAGCTCGATCCCCGTCTTGCCCGGGAGCAATCGGCTGCGGAGGGGCCCTTGCGGGGGGTCCCGTTTGCGGTGAAAGACAACATCGCCGTTCGGGGCTTCCGCCTGACCTGCGCCTCCAGGCTGCTGGAGGACTACCTCTGTCCCTACACGGCCACGGCGGTGCGCAGGCTCCAGGACCAGGGCGCCGTGGTGGTGGGCAAGACCAATCTGGACGAGTTCGGGATGGGCTCCTCCACGCAGGGCTCCGCCCTGGCCCTGACCCGCAACCCCTGGGACCCGCAGCGGGTTCCCGGAGGCTCCAGCGGGGGCTCCGCGGCGGCCGTGGCCGCCGGGATCGTCCCCTTTGCGCTGGGCTCCGACACGGGCGGCTCCATCCGCCAGCCGGCCTCCTTCTGCGGCGTCTACGGCCTGAAGCCCACCTACGGATCGGTCTCGCGTTTCGGCCTGGTGGCCTACGCCTCTTCCCTGGAGGTGGTGGGCGTGGTGGCCGCCACCGTGGATTGGGCCAGGACCGCCTTCGGGATCATGAGGGGCCGGGATCCCCGGGACCACTCCTCGCTGGACTGCCCCACCTCCGGCCCCCTCCCCCGGCGCATTCGGGTCGGGGTGCCTTCCCTGCCCTCCGAAGGAGCCGCGGGAGTGGCGCTGCACCCGGAGGTGGCGCGCAGCTTCGCCTTCACGCAGGAGACCCTGGCCGGCATGGGGGTGGAGCTGGAGCCCGTGGAGCTTCCGGCACTGCGCTACGCGGTGTCCAGCTACTACGTCATTGCCTGCGCGGAGGCCAGTGCCAACCTGGCGCGCTTCGATGCAGTCCGCTACGGAAAGCGGGCCCAGGAGACGGACAACCCGGAAGAGCTGGTGCGTCTGTCCCGCAGCCGTGGGCTGGGCGAGGAGGTGAAGCTGCGGATTCTCCTGGGAACCTATGTGCTGCGCTCCGGCTTCCAGGATCAGTACTACCTGCGGGCGCAGCGCATCCGCACGGCCCTGCGGCGCGACTTCGATGCCGCCTTCCAGCGAGTGAACCTGATCCTCATGCCCGTCTACCCTTCGCCGCCCTTTCCCTTTGGCGAGGAGGGGCTGGACCCTTTCACCCAGAAGCTCTCCGACATCTTCACCGGCACGGCGAACCTGGCGGGCCTTCCGGCCATGAGCTTTCCGGCCACCCTGGAGAAGGGGCTTCCCGTGGGCATGCAGTTCCTGGGACCGGCCTGCTCCGAGGAGCTGCTGTTTCACGCCTGCGAGCGCTTCGCCGAGCGGGTCCCGCCGCCGGACAGCCCGCTGGCCAGCACGGAGTGGAGCCGCCAGTGATCCAGTCATTCATCGGCCTGGAGATCCACATCCAGCTCGACACCGAAAGCAAGGTTTTCTGCAGCTGCCGGGCGGCCTTCGGGGAGGAGCCCAACACCAACGTGTGTCCCGTGTGCATGGGGCAGCCGGGAGTGCTGCCCACGCTGAACCGGGAGGCCGTGCGCATGGCCTATCTGGTGGCGCGGGCCCTGGAGTGCCGTCTGGCCGAGGTGACCCTCTTCGAGCGCAAGAACTACTTCTATCCGGACATGCCCAAGAACTACCAGATCTCCCAGTTCTCCCTGCCCCTGGGCACCGACGGGCGCATGGACATCGAGTTTCATCGCCGCCCGAAACGGGTGCGCATCAAGGAGGTGCACCTGGAGGAGGACGCCGGCAAGATGATCCACGCCGGTGAGATGTCGCTCCTGGACTACAACCGCGCCGGCACCGCCCTGCTGGAGATCGTCACCCAGCCGGACCTGGAGGTGGGCGAGGAGGCGGAGCGGTTCCTGCAGGATTTCCGGCGCATGGTCCGCTACCTGGGGGTATGCGACGGCAACATGGAGCAGGGCAGCCTGCGCTGCGACGCCAACGTCTCCGTCAACTTCGAAGGGCAGGGCCTGGGCGCCAAGGTGGAGATCAAGAACCTCAACTCCTTCAAGTTCGTGCGCAAGGCTTTGAACTTCGAGATCGAACGCCAGCGGGAGATCCTGGAGCGCGGGGGCACGGTGCTGCAGGAGACCCGCCTCTGGAACGAGAACCGGGACGTCACCGAGGGGATGCGCACCAAGGAGAGCGCTCTGGACTACCGCTATTTCCCCGAGCCGGATCTGCCTCCCTTCCGCCCCGATGAGGCCTTCCTGGCCGCCGTTGAGGGTTCGCTGGTGGAGCTGCCCGCCGGCCGCCGGCAGCGGCTGCTGCGGCAGTACGGGATCACCGAGCATCAGGCGGAGTTTCTCTGCGAGGAGAGGGAAATCGCCGACTACTTCGAGCGGGCGGTGACGCTGGGGGCGGACGCCAGGGCGGTGGCCCTCTGGCTGGCCTCGGACGTGCAGAAGCTGCTCAACCGCAGCGGCCTGCGCCTGGCCGAGGCCCCCCTCACCTCCGAGCGCCTGGCGGAGCTGCTGGCGCTGCTGGATTCGCGACGGATTCACGGCCGGATCGCCAAGCAGGTCCTGGAGGTGGTGTTTGCCGAGGACAAGGGTCCGGCGGAGATCGTTGCCGAGCGCGGCTGGGAGCAGATCACCTCCGCGGAGAAGCTGCGGCCCGTGGTGGCGAAGGTGGTGCAGGACAACCCCGCCGCGGCGGCGCAGCTGAAGGGCGGAGAGGCCAGGCCGCTGGGCTTCTTGATCGGGGAGGTGATGAAACGCACCGGGGGACGGGCGGAGCCGGGCACCGTCCGGGAGCTTCTCAAGGAAGCGCTGGAGCTGTCCTTCGTGCAGATCCTGTCCATGGGAGGCGCCATCGGGGCCCGCCGGTCGGAGAGCGGGGAGATCGTTCCGGGAGGAGTGGGGGAGGTGCTGCGCGCGCTGGAGGCCGATCCGGAGGTGCCTCGATCGCTCCGCTTCGAGGAGATCGAGATCAGCAGGATCCTCAGCGAAGAGATCGTCCCCGAGGACTGGGCGGCCCTGATCGTCAGCCTCCAGCGGCACCTGGGCAACGAGAACTCCTCGGGGATCGTCATTGCCCACGGGACCGACACGCTGGCCTACACCGCCTCGCTCCTGTTCTGGCTGTTCCCGCGCCCCGAGCTGCCGGTGGTGCTGGCCGCCAGCCTGGACCCGGGGGAGGCGGCGGCCAGCCTCAAGGGGGCGATCCTGGCCGCCTGCAGCAGCGAGGCGGGCATCTACGTGTACGTGGACGGGCGTCTGCTCTCGCCCCTCAACCTGAAGTTCGAGCGGGTGCGGCGCGACGGGTTCAGCAACTGGAACCTTCCCAGGCCGGTGTTCTCCTACGGGACCGAGTCGGAGGCCCCCGCCGCCCTGCCCGGCCGGCAGGGGCTGACCCGGGCGCTGGAGCGCGCCCTGGACCGGGCCTGCATCGTCAAGACCTATCCGGGGCTGAAAGCGGAGCTGCTGATTGCGTTGATGGAGGCGGGGGTCCGGTACTTCGTTCTGGAGCTCTACGACACGGGGACGGCCAACCTGAGGGAGTCTCCCTACTCGTTGAAGCGCGCCTTTCTGGAGGGAAGGGAGCGGGGGGTCCGTTTCTTCTGTACCTCCCAGCAGGAGGGGGTGGTCGACTTCTCCGGCTACGTAACGAGCCACGAGCTGTGGAAGGAAGGCGCCATCCCGATGGGCTCGCTCACCACCGAAGCGACCTTTACCCGGCTGCTGGCGGCTCTGATGCTCAGCGGGGAGGAGGAGCGGCTCCTGGAGGCCATGGAGGAGGCCAATGCGGACCTTGATCTGCGAGCTTGGTGAGCACCTGGACCGGCACGTCACGGTCTACGGCTGGGCGCATCGCATCCGCGAGCTGGGGGCCATCACCTTCGTGCTGCTGCGCGACCGCTCGGGAACGGTGCAGCTGGTGCTGGAGGGAAAGGCGGAGTTCCCCCTGGAGTCGGTGCTCTCGGCCGGCGGGACGGTCACGGCCAGCCAGAAGGCCCCGGGGGGCCTGGAGATCCACGTCGCCGAGCTTTCGGTGGTGGCCCGGGCGGAACCCGACCTGCCGGTTGCGGTGAACCAGGACCCTGACAAGCTTTCCCTGGAGGCGGTCCTGGACAATCGCATGGTGTCCCTGCGCAACCCCAAGATCCTGTCGATCTTCAGGGTGCAGGCCACCGTGCTGGAGCATTTCGCCCGCCACATGAGGAGCGAGGGCTTCACCGAGGTCAAGACCTCCAAGCTGATCGGCACCGGAACCGAGGGGGGGACGGGGCTGTTTCCGGTGGAGTACTTCGATACCCGGGTCTTCCTGGCTCAATCTCCCCAGTTCTACAAGCAGGCCATGGTGGCCTCCGGGCTGGAGCGGGTCTTCGAGATCGGCTGCGCCTACCGGGCGGAGAAGCACGAAACCCCGCGGCACCTGAACGAGTACGTCTCCCTGGATGTGGAGATGGCCTTCATCGAGAGCGAGCAGGAGCTCATGGACCTGGAGGTTCGCATCCTCACCGACATCTTCGCCGGGGTGCGGGAGGAGAACCCCGGGGAGCTGGCCATGTACGGCGCCACGGTGCCAGAGAGTGGAGATCTGGAGCGCATTCCCCGGCTGTCCCACGACGAGGCCCGGCAGATCGTCTCCCAGGCGGCGGGCAGGAAGGTGTTCGAGATCAACCCGGAGGGAGAGCGGCTGCTCTGCGACTGGGCGGCGCGGGAGCACGGGGTGGAGGCGGTCTTCGTCTACGGGTTCCCCCGCAAGAAGCGTCCCTTCTACACCTTTCCTGCGGACAACCGGACCACCCGCTCCTTCGATCTGCTGTTCCGCGGCCTGGAGATCACCACCGGGGGACGGCGCATCAACGAGTACCCCATGCTGCTTTCCAGCATCGAGCGCTTCGGGCTTTCTGCCGACAGCCTGTCGGACTACCTGCAGATCTTCCGCTACGGCTGTCCGCCTCACGGCGGGTTCGCCATCGGGCTGGAGCGGCTGACCCAGAAGATCCTGGGCCTGACCAACGTGAAGGAGGCCTCCCTGTTTCCCCGCGACCGGCGCCGCATCCGCCCTTAGCGAAGGCCGATCGGTCTGCGGTCCGGGCGCAGGTGGATCGCATTGACGAGGGGGATGAGTGATGAACAAGCATCTGCTCTTCCTGCTTGTCGGCGTGCTCTGCGTTCTTGTCACTTCGTCCCCCCACCGACAGGTTTGGAAGAACCGGAACAACCTGAAGAGGTGGAAGGGACTCTCACGGGGACGGTGCACGACGGTGCCTCCGGCCTTCCCGTGGCGGGCGCCACGGTGAGCTTCGGCGGCAGCAGTGCCACCACGGACGGTAGCGGAAGCTTCAGCCTGGGGCCGGGGGCCACCTCGGGCACCGTTACGGCGGCAACCCCGGCTACCCGGGTCAGGTGACCTTCTGAGCCGCTCGCCGGCGGGCCTCAGGGCTGGCCGGGGAAGGTGTTGATCTCGTCCAGCGCCCGGTCCCTACGAGCCGCGTAGGGCAGGTACCCGTCCGCCAGGGCCCGGTTGCGGAACTCGCTTACGATGGCCTCCGGCGGGCGGCTGCCCCGGTCCACGTAGTCCACCACCAGGATCTTCTTCCCCGCCCCGGTGATCCTGTCCAGGTAGCCCTGGCGGTAGGAGGTCTCTGCGGCGGGCTGGGCAGCGGTCTCGTTGTAGTACAGGTCCTCGACGCCCACCGCGCTGATGGCGTCCAGGTAGGCGTTCGCGGGCAGGCCGGAGTGCCCGCCGTCGTAGTCCAGGATGTCTTCGCCATTCTGGGGGATCACCAGGAAGCCGCTCCTGCCGCGCTCCACCCGGGCATGGCGGGCGATCCTGACCACCAGGTCGATCATCCGCTCCGCCGCCGCCTGCCTGCTCAGGGTATAACCCTGGCCGTTCTCCGCATCGCTCCAGTACTGGTAGGCGTCGATGATATCCAGGTACACCCCGTCGAAGCCGTCGTCGATGATGCGGTCCAGGTAGCCCAGCACCAGCTGCTGCCAGCCCTCGGACCAGTACTGGACCTTGTAGTTCCCCGGCCATTCCGGGTTGGCGCGTGCCAGCCAGCAGGGGGCGCCCGGAGCGGGCTGGCGCTCGATCGGGGTGATCCATTCCGGCTCGAAGTAGTAGCGGTAGCTTTCCGCCTCCCCGATGCTCAGGTAGGCCACCGCCTGCTTGCCCGCGGCCTGCAGCAGCCCGGTGCCCGCCGTGCCGTAGCGGGCCTCATCGCTGCCGTCGGCCGAGTAGTCCATCACCACCGTGTCAAACGAGGTGGCCGCCGCGGCGGCCGGAGACAGCCCCTGCAGCTGGTACAGCCAGGCGCTTCCGGGGGGCGCTGGCCCCGCCGCGGCCGCCGGCGGGGCGCCGGCCACCTCCTGGCAGGGGATGGTGCGGGCGCTTCCCTGCCGCTCGAAGGGCAGGTGGCCGCAGGCCGCCGGAACGGCGAGCAGCGCCAGCCCCGCCAACCCGGCCAGCAGGGGCGCCGCGGCGGCGAAGGGACCCTGTCCCGGCCGCCTCACGGTCCCACCCCCGTCCGGTGGCCGGCCGGGAGAGAGAGCCGCAGCCCCGGCGCGGTGCGCAGGGAGGTTCATGGGCTGGAGTATAGCACCCGGCGGGCCCGGGCAACAGAGAAAACCCGCTGCCGGCAGCGGGGAGGGCTCGGAAGGGCTCCGAAGGGCGCGAATTGACGCTCCCTGGGCAAGTGGGTATCATGGCGCGCATGGCGAGCTTTCCGTTTACGGACATCGAAAAGAAGTGGCAGGCGTACTGGCGCCGCGAGAGCACCTTCCGGGTGGAGGAAGCGCAGGCGGTGGACCGCGACCGGCGGGTCTACGTGCTGGACATGTTCCCCTACCCCTCCTCGGCGGGCCTGCACGTGGGACATCCCGAGGGCTACACCGCCACCGACATCTACTGCCGGTTCCTGCGCATGAACGGCCATCACGTCCTGCATCCCATGGGCTTCGACTCCTTCGGCCTGCCGGCGGAGAACTTCGCCATCAAGACCGGCGTCCACCCGCGCGTGTCCACGGAGGACAACATCCGCCGCTTCGAGGCTCAGATCAGGGCATTGGGCTTCTCCTATGACTGGGACCGCTGCGTGTCCACCCACGATCCCGAGTACTACCGGTGGACCCAGTGGATCTTCCTCAAGATTTTCGAGAAGGGCCTGGCCTACGAGTCGGAAGTGCCCATCAACTGGTGCCCTTCCTGCCTCACCGGCCTGGCCAACGAGGAGGTCAGGGACGGACACTGCGAGCGCTGCGGCGCCCAGGTGGAGCGGCGAAACCTCCGCCAGTGGCTGCTGAAGATCACCGCCTACGCCGACCGGCTGCTGGCCGACCTGGACGGGCTGGACTGGCCGGAGTCCATCAAGCTGATGCAGCGCAACTGGATCGGCAGAAGCGAAGGGGCCAACGTGCACTTCCCCCTGGCCGGCGGGGAGGGAACCGTGGAGGTGTACACCACCCGTCCCGACACGCTCTTCGGCGCCACCTACATGGTGCTGGCCCCGGAGCATCCCCTGGTGGAGCGGGTGACCACCCCGGCCCGGAAGGAGGCCGTCCAGGAGTACCTCCGGCAGGCCAGGCTGAAGAGCGACCTGGAGCGCACCGATCTGGCCAAGGAGAAGACCGGGGTGTTCACCGGCGGCTACGCCGTCAACCCGGTGAACGGCGAGAAGATTCCGGTCTGGGTCTCCGACTATATCCTCATCTCCTACGGCACGGGCGCCATCATGGCCGTCCCGGCCCACGATCAGCGGGATTTCGAGTTCGCCCGGGCCTTCGACCTGCCGGTGGTGCAGGTGGTCTCCCCCGACGGAAGCCAGATGAGGCTGGATCGGGCCTTCGAGGAAGACGGGCTGGCGGTGAACTCCGGACCCTTCGACGGGCTGGCCACGCAGGAGTTCAAGGAGAGGATCGTGGCCTGGCTGGAGGAGCGCGGGCTGGGCTCCAGGGCGGTGAACTACAAGCTGCGGGACTGGGTCTTTTCGCGCCAGCGCTACTGGGGCGAGCCGATCCCCCTGGTCCACTGTCCGGACTGCGGCGTGGTGCCGGTGCCCTACGAGGAGCTGCCGCTGCGCCTGCCGGAGGCGGAGCGCTACCAGCCTACGGGAACCGGGGAGTCCCCCCTGGCGGCGATCGAGGAGTGGGTGGCCACCACCTGCCCCCGCTGCGGCGGCCCCGCCCGCCGGGAGACCAACACCATGCCCCAGTGGGCCGGCTCCTGCTGGTACTACCTGCGCTTCCTGGACCCCCACAACGACCGGGCCTTTGCGGCGCGGGAGAAGATCGATTACTGGATGCCGGTGGACCTCTACGTCGGGGGGGCGGAGCACGCGGTGCTGCACCTGCTGTACGCCCGCTTCTGGCACAAGGTTCTCTTCGATCTGAACCTGGTCAACTCCGAGGAGCCGTTCATGCGCCTGGTCAATCAGGGGATGATCCTGGGGGAGGGGGGGGTCAAGATGTCCAAGTCCCTGGGCAACGTGATCAACCCCGACGAGGTGATTTCGGGCTACGGGGCGGATGCCATGCGCATGTACGAGATGTTCATGGGTCCCCTGGAGGTCTCCAAACCCTGGTCCACCCGGGGCATCGCCGGGATCAAGCGTTTCCTGGACAGGGTGTGGCGCATCGCGCAGCGCAGGGTCGAGGACGCCCCGCCGCCGGCGGGGTTGGAGAGGCTCCTTCACCGCACCATCAAGAAAGTAAGCGAGGACACCCGGACCCTGCAGTTCAACACGGCCATCGCCCAGATGATGATCTTCATCGGCGAGCTCTACCGCGAGGAGAGTCTGAATCTGCGCCTCTGGCGCCCCTTCGTGCTGCTGCTCAGCCCCTACGCACCGCACCTGGCCGAGGAGCTGTGGGAAAGGCTGGGCGGAGAGCCTTCGGTGGCGTTCCAGCCCTGGCCGCGCTGGGAGGAGGAGCTCACCGTCGAGGGGGTCTGCACCCTGGTGTTCCAGATCAACGGCAAGATCCGGGCCAAGACGGAGGCGCCGGTGGGGCTGCCGGCCGGCAGGCTCCAGGAGCTCGCCCTGGCGCACCCGCGCATGAAGGATCTGCTGGCCGGAATGAAGGTCCTCAAGGTGATCACCGTCCCGGACAAGCTGGTGAACGTCGTTGCCCGCTGAACCGTTCGTGCGGCGCCAGCGTGCGGTATACGCCTACCTGAACGAGCGTCGTCTGGATGCCGCCGTGCTGGCCGACTTCGAGGGCGGGCGCGACAGCTCCGTGCGCTACCTCTGCGGCCATCCCGAAGGGGCGCTTCTGGTGCTCTTCGCCCGGGGCGAGAGCCTGCTGCTGCCCTGGGACGTGGCGATGGCGGAGCGGCTGGCCTCGGTGGATCGGGTGAGGCCGTACACCGATTTCAAGCGCTCTTCCCGGGAGGCCATCGTCACGGTCCTGGCCCAACGGCGGCCGCGGCGGGTGGAGCTTTCCGGATCCTTCCGCTATCCCCTGGTCCGGGAGGTGATGGCGGGTCTGCACGGCGCGGAGGTGGTCTGCCGCAAGGACGGCATCGACCTGGCGCTGCTCCGCCAGCGGGCGATCAAGGACCAGGGGGAGACGGAGCTGCTGCTTCAGGCCTGCGCCATCACCGACCGGCTGCTTGCGGAGGTGAGGGAGTTCCTGGAGGCCGGACAGGCGCCTGCCGAGCTGGCCCTGGCCGCCATGATCGAGGGGCGAGCGCGCGCCATGGGGGCCGAAGGCATGGGATTCGAAACGCTGGCCGCCGGTCCGGCCCGCAGCTTTGCCATCCACTGCTTCCCTCCCGTCACGGGAGGGCCCTTCCTGGGCGGGGGGCTCTCGATCCTGGACTTCGGGGTTCGCTACCAGGGCTACACCAGCGACGTCACCGTCACGGTGCTGACCGGCGGGCTCAGCGAGCTGCAGGAACGGATGGTGGCGGCGGTGGAGGAGGCCTACCGGTTGGCGGTGTCCCTGATCCGGCCAGGAGCTTCTCCGGCGGAGCTGGCCCGCAGCATCGACGAGCTGCTGGCGGCGCACGGGTTCAGGATGTCCCACTCCCTGGGCCACGGGATTGGATTGGACGTCCACGAAGCGCCCTACCTGCGGGCAACCGCGGAGCCGGACACCGGTGAGCTGGCCCCGGGGATGGTGCTCACCGTGGAGCCGGGGCTGAACGACCCCGATTCCGGCGGGGTGCGCCTGGAAAACGACGTGCTCGTCACCGCTTCGGGGGCCCGGGTGCTGACCAGCGCGGCGATCCTGCGCCTGCCCTGAGGGAGGCCTCCGATGGTGTACGGGCGCACCCTGACCCTGCAGAGCCGGGGCTTTTCCGATCTCCTGGACGTCACCGGGCAGGTCCGGGAGACGGTGAGCCGCTCGGGTATCCGCCAGGGGCTGGTGGCGGTCACCGTGGTCGGCTCCACGGCTTCGGTGTCCACCATCGAGTTCGAGCCGGCGCTGGTGGAGGACATGCGCGAGCTTCTGGAGCGGCTGATCCCGCGCGGACTGGCCAGCCGGCATTCGCGGACCTGGGGGGACGAGAATGGATTCTCCCACATGCGCGCCACCCTGATGGGTCCGGGCGTGAGCTTCCCGGTGGTGGACGGCGCGCCTCTTCTGGGCACCTGGCAGCAGATCGTGGTGATCGACCACGACGACCGGCCGCGCTCCCGGCAGGTCCGGGTGCAGGTGGTGGGGGAGTGAGCGGGGGCGGCCGGATGGCGGCTCAGCGAAGCCGCTTCCACTCCACTCCCTGTTCCGACAGCCGCAGCAGAATCCACTCTTCCCGGCCCTGGGCGAACAGGCGGTGCACCCCCAGCGGAACCTCCGCCACCACCAGCGCCTCCCCCTCCGCCACCGGCCAGGGGGAGCAGTAGGGAGACTCCAGAAACCACCGCCCCGGACCCGCCCAGAGGCGCAGCTCCGCGGCAGGGGCCGGGCGGATCTCAGTCACCCGCAGCCGGTCTTCCACCGCGGCCCGCACCAGCCGATCCAGGTCCACACGCCAGGGGTCCTGACCCAATCGCGAACGAATCTCCGCCGAGAGGCGCCGGCTGTCCAGCCCTGAAGGGTCGAAGCCCGCCCGCCACAGCCGCTCCAGCGCCCGGGCCGTGGGCCCCTCCTCCCAGCGCAGCCGGAGCCGCGCACCTTCCAGGTCCCTGGGCAGGACGGCGCCGGCCGGGGGCAGCTCCACCCGGCCCCCCCGCACCAGCGGAACCGCCAGCACCGGCAGGTTCGTGCCTTTGGCCAGGCCTACCGCCGCGGTCCCCTCCGCAGCCAGGACGCGCTCCTGCCAGCCCTTCCCGGTAAGGTAGATCAGCCGGAAGGCGAGCCCCGGGAAGCTCTCCCGCCAGTGCGGGGGCAGGGGCGGCGGCTGCACCTCCACCGCCAGCTCCGCGGCGTAGAACGAGCAGCCCCAGGGACAGGCGCAAAAGAACGCCGCCGCCATCAGGAGGGGCAGATCCTGCGGGCGGACCCGCGAGCGCCTCCACATGAGCACCTCCATTGGTACAGAACGGGGCGGGAGGCGTTCTGCGCTTCGCCCGGGCCGGGCGCTGCCCGAGCTTTTCCACTTTTTCCGGGAGGGAAATGTTCGGTTGATATACCGCCATCTGTGCTCTATATTGGGAGACGCACTCAGCGACGGATGGGGGCTGGATGGAACCGCTGAAAAATCTCGACGGCATCGTGACGCCTTTGCCGCGGGGAGGGTACCTGGTGGACTCCCCCACCGGCTACCTGCAGTTCGGCTCTCCGCCCGAGACCATCAAGGACACCATGGCCCTGCCCAAATCTGTGCCCGAGACGTTCGTGCTGCCCCGGCAGCTGTTCGACTGGAACAAGGGCGTGAATCTGGCGGACCTGGAGTTCCCGATCTACTACAACTACTTCCTGCGGGGCAGGAAAACCCGCATCGTCTGCACCCGCGACCAGGCGCCTCGCGTCATGAAGGCCCTCCAGGAGGCGCTGTTCGGCCCCAAGGAGCTCACCCTGGAGAACGACGTGGTGGCCAGCGACGGACAGACCTCCGTGCCCGACCTGCGCAGCGAGCTGGACTACTTCCGCGGCAGCATCCGCTTTCGCGACTGCCTGTCCCTGTGCCTGTTCAGAGACGGAGCCTGCGAGCTTCCAGGAGTGCGGGTCCGCATCGACGAGCACGACGACTTCGAGGTGTACGTCGGCGGTCGCCAGATCGCCAGGGTCCCGGGAGTGATCGAATGCCAGCCCATGTACGAGATCGGGCAGCGGCTGCCGGAGCCGTTCCGCCCGCCCCTGTTCGGGGTAACCTGTCTGGGTCCCAGCCACGGATTCGATCCCTCCGCCAACACGTCGGGGTTCGTCATCTGGCTGAACCACACGGGCATCATGATCGACCCGCCCATCAACTCCACCGAGTGGCTGGAGGCCTCCAACGTCAATCCCAAGCTGCTGGACAGCATCATCCTGACCCACTGTCACGCCGACCACGACGCCGGCACCATGCAGAAGATCCTCGAGGAGGGACGGGTCACCGTCTACACCACCAAGACGGTGATGCGCAGCTTCCTCAAGAAGTACTCATCCCTCACCGGAGAGGCCGTGTCCACCCTGATGCGGTTGTTCACCTTCCACCCCATCTACATCGGCAAGCCCGTGCACCTGCACGGCGGCAGGTTCCGCTTCTACTACAGCCTGCACTCGATCCCCACCATCGGCTTCACCCTGGACTTCCAGGATCAGTCCTTCGTGTACTCCTCCGATCATCAGGGGGACCCGCAGGTTCAGCTGCAGCTGTTCGAGAAGGGGGTGATCGACCGGGAGCGCCACAGCCAGCTCGCCGCCTTCCCCTGGGACTGCAAGGTGATCTACCACGAATCCGGGATCCCGCCGCTGCACACGCCGATCGAATACCTGAACAGCCTGCCGCGGAGGCTGCAGAGGAAGGTGGTGGTCTACCACATCGCCAGGAAGGACTTTCCCCGGAACACCGCCCTCAGGCTGGCCGCCTTCGGGATCGAGAACACCCTCTACTTCAAGACCTCCCCGCCGGCCTACGAGCACACCTACCAGCTTCTGGAGGTGCTGAAGCACCTGGACTTCTTCGACAGCATGCCGGTGGAGAAGACCCAGGAGTTCGTAAGCATCGTGGAGGAGCGCCGCTTCTCCAAGGGCCAGACGATCATCCACAAGGGAGCCCCGGGGCGGCGTTTCTTCATCATCGCCGCCGGCAACGTGGCCATCCGCGACGACGCCCTTCTGGGAGGCGCCAAGATCCTGGGCACCTACGAGTACTTCGGGGAGGTGGCATTGCTGAGCGAGGTACCGCGGACCGCCGACGCGGTGGCGGAGACCGACGTGCTGCTCTACGCCATCGACAAGGAGAAGTTCCTCAGCTTCATCTACGGCACGCAGTTCGAGAAGACCCTGCGGCGGCTGATCGCCAACCGATCCAGCGAGACCTGGAACCTGATGGCCTCCAGCCCCACCCTTCAGCGGCTGACCTCCTACCAGAAGACCTGGCTGGAGTCCATTCTGCAGCCCCGCGAGCTCACCGGCCCCGGGATGCTGCTGAAGGAAGCCAGGAGCCTGGAGCAGTTCTTCATCATCCGCAGCGGAAAGGTGGAGGTGAGCCAGGGCGGCCGCCGCCTGACCAGGCTGTCCGGCGGGGAGCTGCTGGGCTCCCTGCACAGGATTCAGCAGGAAGAGCTGGCGGAGTACAGCGCTTCCTACACCGGGCCCCTCTCGCTGTACACCGTGTCCCGCGCGGATGCGCTCGATTTCGTCGAGGGCAACCCCGGTCTGGGGATGAGGCTTTCCCAGAACTACCGCCTGCGGGCCAGCCGCTGGACCGGCATGAAGGTTTCGGCGGGGCAGCGGTCGGCCCGGGGCGGCTAGGCTAGAGGGTGGAGACGATGCTCTCGCGGCTGAACCGCGGCAGCACCCGCACCAGGACCAGGTAGCTCGCCCCCAGGAGCACCGCGCTCAAGAGCACCACGTACAGGGGCCGGAAGACCACCACTCCCGAGATCTGGACCGCCACCAGCACGATCAGCGGAACCACGATCGCTCCTGAGGTCTGCTGCGCCTCCATGAAGGTACGCGCCTTCAGCGACACCGCCAGGGTCACCGCCAGGCCGAGAGCGGACACCGAGGGGGAGAGCAGCAGCACCGCGGGAAGCCAGATCCAGGAGCGCACGATCCACATTCCCCGGTACAGGTTAGAGATGATGTTGGTGACTGCGAAGAAACCCAGGAACCCCACCCAGGAGATGGCCACCGCCGGGATGAACGCGCCCAGGAGCTTGGCCAGGATGAGCTCGCGGTTGCTGATGGGGGTGTACAGCAGGGTCTCCAGGGTCTTGTGCTCCTTTTCTCCCACCACGGAGTTGGCCGCGATGATCGAGGCTGCCATGAGGGGCAGCACCATGAACAGGGGCACGAAGGTGTAGTTGAGGAAGATGTAGAGCATCTGCTCCGCGAGCCCCGAGAACGCGGCCGGCACCGGGTAGGCGGGGATGAGGCGCTGGATCAGCTCCGCGCCGCTCACCATCATGGTGCCCGCCGAGAAGACGATCACCGACACCAGGGCGGGCATACCCATGCAGATGATGAGGGGCACCACCACCATCGGCACCATCACCATCTTGGAGGCGACCACCGCCCGGATGTCCTTGCGCATCACCGCGAGCACCCTGCGGCGGTTCATTGTCCCTCCTTGCCGGGCGCGCCGATGTAGTGGAAGTAGACCTCCTCCAGCGTGGGGCGCACCGGCCGCACCTCCAGGATGTGCTCGCCCCGGGCGATGGTTTCCTGGATGGCGGCGTTGATCTCCTCCACCCGCCGGTAGGCCACGGTGCGGCCGCCGCGGTCGGTGAGGATCTTCACCGAAGGATTCTCCACCCGGCCGGCGATCAGCCGTTCCTTGTCACCTGCGGCCACCAGCCGTCCTTGCCGGATGAAGCCGAAGGTGTCGCAGATCCGCTCCGCCAGGAAGAGGTTGTGGGTGCACATGAAGATGGTGGTCTGCTCCTCCCTGGCCAGGCTGCGGATCAGCTCGGTGACCTGGAGGGCGGAGCCCGGATCCAGCCCCGCGGTAGGCTCGTCCAGGAAAACGATCCGGGGGCGGTGCAGGAGGGTCCGGGCCAGGGCCACCCGTTTCCTCATGCCCGTGGACAGGGTGCCCAGCTTCTGCGCGCGAAGCTCCGTCGCCTCCATGCGCTCCAGGAGCTCCCCGATGCGCCGCTCCGCCTCCCCCGCCTCCAGGTCGTAGAGCTCGGCGTAGAAGCGCAGGTTCTCCTGAACCGACATGTGCTCGTACATCTGCGCCAGCTCCGCCAGAGTGGAGGTCCGGCGGCGCACCTCCTCGGCCCCGGAGGACAGCCCCAGCACCGTGGAGCTTCCTGCGCTGGGCGTGAGGGTGCCGTTGAGCAGCCGCACGGTGGTGGTCTTTCCCGCGCCGTTGGGCCCCAGGAAGCCGAAGATGGCGGCACGTCCCACCTCCAGGCTCAGATCGCTCACCGCACGGACCCCCCCGCCGAACACCTTCGTCAGTCCCTCGGCGCGAATGGCGACCGCCTCCTCCCGCTCCGCCTCGCCCTGCATCGCCTCCCTCCCGCCTTTCAGAACTCGATCCCCTTCCTGGCCTTCACTCCGGAGTCGTAGTAGTGCTTCACCTGCCGCATCTCCGTGACCAGATCGGCCAGCTCGAAGAGCTCCTCCGGGATGCCCCGCCCGGAGAGCACCAGCTCCGTGCCTGCGCTCCTGCCCCGCACCAGCTCCCGCACCTCCGCAAGCCCCACCAGGCGGAAGTGCAGCACCGTGCCGAGCTCGTCCAGCGCGACCAGGTCGTAGCGCCCGCCGGTGGCAGCGGCGGCGGCTTCTTCCCATCCCCGCCTGGCCAAAGCGGCGTCCCGGGCGGTGGGCTCACCACTGATGAAGGCCCTGCGCCCGTACTGCCGCAGCGTCAGCAGCGGGGCCAGACGGCCGGCAGAAACCAGCTCGCCGGAGGGCCTGCCCTTGGCGAACTGGGCGATGAACACCGAGAGCCCCTGCCCCACGGCCCGCATGGCCAGGCCCAGGACCGCGGTGGTCTTGCCTTTCCCCTCGCCCGTGTAGATTTGGACCAGTCCCCTCTTCATGCAGCCAGACCCCTCGAGAGCAAGCGCGCCCCGGCGCGCCGCGGTACGGTCCGCCCGCGAACGTCCAACTATAGCAGGATTCCTCTTGCCATTCAACGGTGCGATTTACCTGACAAAAGGAGCCGTATACTGCTCATAAGCGAAGAAATGGCGTGCTGAATTTGACAATTCCGCATTGCTGGCCTAGAGTGGAGTTGTGAAGATCGACGAGGTCAACCTGGACATCATGAGGCACCTGCGGGAGGGACGGAAATCCTACAGGGAGATCGCCTGCTCGCTTTCCATCACCGAGAACACCGTGCGGGCGCGGGTGAACGCCATGATCCGCGAGGGAGTGCTGGACATCACCGCCCGGGTGGATCCGGCGGCCCTTCCCGGCCACCACATGGTGCTCGTGGGCATCAAGCTGAGCACCATGGACCTGGTCACCAAGGGGGAGGAGTTCAGCCGGCTCCGGGGGGTGGTCTCGGTGTGCGTCGTGACGGGACGCTACGACCTGATCCTGACAGTGCTTCTCCACGAGCAGTTCGGGCTGCTCGAGTTCTACACTCAGGAGGTGGCCCGCATCGAAGAGGTGCAGTCCGCAGAGACCTTCGTGGTCTACAAGGGCTACAATACGAGGGTTCCCTACGTGCTGTAGGGGACTGAAGGAGGTATGCCATGGAAACGCCACAAGGACTTCGCTATGCCGAGACCCACGAGTGGGTGCGCTTGGAAGGGGAGATCGCCACCGTGGGCATCACCGACTACGCCCAGGACTCCCTGGGGGACATCGTCTACGTGGAGGGTCCGAGAACCGGGGACCAGGTGAGCCGGGGTGGGGAGGTGGGCACCATCGAGTCCGTGAAGGCCGCCTCGCCCCTGTACAGCCCTGTGACGGGGACCGTCGCCGGCGTGAACGGCGACCTGGAGGCCAGCCCCGAGCTGATCAACCAGGACCCCTACGGGGCCTACATCTTCTCGGTGCGCCTCGATGACCCCAAGGAGGTGGAAGTCCTCCTCGACGCCGACGCCTACCTGAAAGTGGTGGAGCGGGAGCGGGCCGATCAGGCCTGAGGAGCGCCGCCATGATACCCTACCTTCCCCATACCGAAGCGGAGCTCCAGGAGATGCTCGCAGCAGTGGGGTTTGCGGGAGTGGAGGAGCTGTTCGCCGACATTCCCGAGGAGCTGCGCCTCCGGCGGCCCCTGAATCTGCCGGCGGGCGCGAGCGAGTTCGAGGTAGTGCGCCGCCTGGAGCGGCTGGCGGACGCCAACTGCACGGACCTGGTCTCCTTCCTGGGCTGCGGCGCCTACGACCACCTGATTCCCGAGGTGGTGACTCACGTGACAGGGCGTTCGGAGTTCTTCACCTCCTACACCCCCTACCAGGCCGAGATCTCCCAGGGGCTCCTGCAGGCCATCTTCGAGTACCAGACCCTGATCTGCCAGCTCACCGGCATGGAGGTCACCAACGCCTCCCTGTACGACGGCCACACCGCCGCCAGCGAGGCCGCGGTCCTGGCGTTGGCAAGCGTCCGCCACAGCGACACGATCCTCTACTCCGCGACGCTGCACCCCTTCACCAAGGAGGTGCTGAAGACGCATTTCGCTTCCCTGGGTGTGAGGCTCCAGGAGGTGGAAGGCGAGGAGGGAGCGCTCTCGGAGGACTCCCTGCGCAAGGCGCTCGGCTCCGGGGTGGCGGCGCTGATCGTGCAGAGCCCGAACGTCTTCGGCTACCTGGAGGACTACCGCGGCCTGTCCGATCTGGTCCACCGGCACGGGGCCCTGCTGGCGATCTCCTCCAACCCCATCAGCCTGGGAGTGGTGAAGCCCCAGGGCGAGTGGGGGGCGGACATCGCCATCGGCGACACCCAGCCCCTGGGCCTGCCGCCGAGCTTCGGCGGGCCCACGGTGGGCTACATCGCCGCGCGGCAGGCGCTGCTGCGCAAGCTTCCGGGCCGCATCGTGGGGCAGTCGCTGGACACCCAGGGACGCCGGGCGTACCTGCTGACCCTCCAGGCACGGGAGCAGCACATTCGCCGGGAGCGGGCCACCTCCAACATCTGCTCCAACCAGGCGCTGGCCGCGCTGGCCAACGCCGTCTACCTCTGCACCATGGGCCGCCAGGGAGTGAAGGAGGTGGGCAGGCAGAGCATGCAGAAGGCCCACTACCTCTACGACCGCCTGGTGGGGGAGCTTCACTTGAGGCCGCTGGCGGAACGACCCTTCTTCAACGAGTTCGCCCTGGTGCTGGAGCGCGACCCCGCCGCGGTGGTGGAGGCCATGCTGGAGGAAGGCTTCCTGGCTGGCGTGCCCCTGGGGGCGCTGGAGGCGCGCTGGGAAAACCTCCTGGTGGTGGCGGTGACCGAGAAGCGCACCCGGGAGGAGCTGGACCGCTACGTGGATTCCCTGGGGAGGGTGCTGTCATGAACGAGCCTCTGGTGTTCGAACGCTCGGTGACCGGGCGCCGGGCCTACCGGCTGCCCGAGCTGGACGTGCCCGGGCGGCCCGAGGAGGAGCTGCTGGACCCGGCGCTGCTCCGCTCCGAGGAGGCGCCGCTCCCGGAGCTCTCCGAGGTGGACGTGGTCCGTCACTTCGTGGGGCTCTCCCGCAGGAACTTCGGCGTGGATCTGGGATTCTATCCCCTGGGCTCCTGCACCATGAAGTACAACCCCAAGGTGAACGAGGCGGTGGCGCGCCTGCCGGGGTTCACGCGCCTGCACCCCCTGCAGCCGGCCGGGACGGTCCAGGGGATCCTGGAGCTGGCCCATGAGCTGCTGTCCATGCTCTGCGAGGTCTGCGGGATGCGCTGGGGGACCCTCCAGCCCTTCGCCGGCGCCCACGGCGAGTTCACCGGCATGAAGCTGTTCCGCGCCTTCTTCGACGCCCGGGGAGAGAGGAACCGCACCAGGATTCTGGTGCCGGACTCCTCCCACGGCACCAATCCGGCCTCCGCCCACCTGGCGGGGTTCCAGGTGGTGGAGCTGAAATCCACGCACCAGGGGCTGGTATCCCTGGAGCGCCTGGAGGAGCATCTGGACGAGCGGCTGGCCGGGATCATGCTCACCAACCCCAACACCCTGGGTCTGTTCGAAAAGGACATCCGCGCCATCGCCTCCCGGGTCCACGAAGCGGGGGGGCTGCTGTACTACGACGGAGCCAACCTGAACGCCATCGTCGGCAAGGCCAGGCCCGGAGACATGGGTTTCGACGTGGTGCACCTCAACCTGCACAAGACCTTCTCCACCCCCCACGGAGGCGGAGGCCCGGGGGCCGGTCCCGTGCTGGTGGGAGAGACCCTGCTGCCCCATCTGCCGGTGCCCGACATCGTGAAGGGCCCCCAGGGCTACACCCTGGAGCACGACCGGCCGTCCACGATCGGCAGGATCTCCGGGTTCTACGGCAACGTCGGGGTGTGGATCCGCGCCTACGCCTACCTGCTGGCCAACGGAAGGGAGGGGCTGCCGGCGGTGGCGGAGCGGGCCGTGCTGAACGCCAACTACCTGAAAGAGAAGCTCGAGGGGATGTACCGGCTGCCCTACCCGGGGCTGTGCAAGCACGAGTTCGTGCTTTCCGCCCGGGAGCTGAAGGAGCGTTTCGGGGTGTCGGCCCTGGACGTGGCCAAGCGCCTCATCGACCACGGGGTGCACCCCCCGACGGTGTACTTTCCGCTCATCGTGCCGGAAGCGCTGATGATCGAGCCCACGGAGACGGAGTCCAGGGAGACGCTGGACGCCTTCGTGGAGATCATGACCCGGATTCGAAAGGAGGCGGAGAGCCAGCCGGAGGCGCTGCACCGCGCCCCCCAGCTCGCCCCGGTGAGCAGAATCGACGAGGTTCTGGCCGCCCGCAGGCCGGTGGTCCGCTGGGGCGGCGAAGAGGAGGAGATGTGAAACGGACGGTGCTGTACGAGACCCACCTGGCCGCCGGGGCCAGGATGGTGGAGTTCGGCGGCTGGGAGATGCCGCTCCAGTATCCCACCGGCATCGTGGAGGAGCACCTGCGCACCCGCAAGGAGGCGGGGCTGTTTGACGTGTCCCACATGGGGCGCTTCCAGGTTCGCGGTCCGGCGGCGCTGCCCTTCCTGCAGCACACCTCGAGCAACAACGCCGCGGCCCTGGATGCGGGCCAGGCCCAGTATACGATGATCCCCTCCGCCACCGGTGGCGCCCTGGACGACGCCTATCTGTACCGGCTGACCGAGGAGGAGTACCTGCTGGTGGTGAACGCCGCCAACCGGGAGAAGGACTGGGGTCACCTCACCGCCCGGGCGCGCGATTTCCCCGGGGCCGAGCTGGCCGATCGGACGGAAGAGCTGGCGATGCTCTCCCTGCAGGGCCCCCTCTCCCGACAGATCCTGGCGCCCCTTCTGGAGCGGGGCTGCCTGCCGGAGCCGGAGCGGAACGCCCTCTGCCGCGCCTCCCTGGCCGGGCACAGGGTCACGGTGTCGCGCACCGGCTACACCGGAGAGGCGTTGGGCTTCGAGCTGTTCGTTCCCCGGGACGGAGCCGTGGCCGTCTGGAATGCCCTCACCGCGGCCGGGGCGGTTGCCTCCGGGCTGGGCGCCAGGGACACCCTGCGCCTGGAGGCGGGGCTGCCGCTGTACGGGCACGAGCTGGGTACCGACCCGGAGGGGAAGGAGATTCCGATCTTCGCCTGTCCGCTGGCCCGCTTCGCCGTCTCCTTCAGCCCGCTGAAGGGCGCCTACCTGGGCCGGGAGGCGCTGTACCGGCAGTACCAGGTGTACCGGCGCATCCTGCGGGGCGACTTCTCCGACACCGGGGACCTCCCCAGGGTGGTGCGCCCGGTGGCGCTGCTGGAGCGCGGCGTGGCGCGCCAGGGCTCGGAGGTGTACCGGGGCGCCGGGAGGATCGGCTGGGTGACCAGCGGGACGGTGGTGCCCTACTGGGTGGTGGAGGGAGAGGGCCTGCCCAGCCGCCTGTCGGACCGGTCGGAGAAACGGCCTCTGTGCCTGGCCCTCCTGGACGCCCAGGTGGAGGAGCTGGAGCCCCTGCAGATCGAGGTCCGGGAGCGCAAGCTCGCAGGCCTGGTGGTGCCCTATTTTCTGCGAGCCGAGGTTCCCCCCTATACCCGGCCGATTCTGTTCGCACCGGAGCAGGAGGCGCCGCGCCGCCGGGCCCCCGCCTCCGTGGCGGAGGCGGCTTCGAGCGTGCAGGCCGTCGTCGGGCAGGCCGTAGAGAACCATCTCTGGCGGCAACGTCGGTGCATCAACCTCATTCCCTCGGAGATGACTCTCTCCCCCCTTGCCAGGCTGGCCTCGGTGACCGACCCCGCCTTCCGCTACGCGGAGCACCGCAAGATGAAGGCCCTGGGCGGAGCGGAGGTGTTCTACTATCAGGGCACCGGCTTCATCGCCCGGGTGGAGGAGCTGCTGGCCGCCGAGCTGGCGGCGTACCTCGGCTGCCGGCAGGTGGAGACGCGCCTGATCAGCGGGCAGATGGCCAACACCGCGGTGTTCAGCGCCCTCATCGACCACCTCAACCGTGAGGACCGCCGCTCCGAGCCGCAGCGCCTGCGTTGCGTGATGAATCACCACATCCTGCGCGGCGGCCACCTGAGCGCTCAGCCGATGGGGGCTCTGCGGGACTACGTGGCCAGGGACCCCCGCACCGAGCGCCCGGCGGTAGTGGGCTTTCCCGCCCGGCAGGAAGACCCCTACCGGGTGGACCTGGAAGCTACCGCGGAGCTGCTGGAGCGCCACCGCCCGCAGCTTCTGATCCTGGGACGGAGCGTCATCCTCTACCGGGAGCCGGTGGCGGAGGTCCGGCGGATGGTTTCCGAGCTGGGCCTCAAGGCCACGGTGATGTTCGACATGGCCCACGTCCTGGGGCTGGCCGGCCCCCACTATCAGCAGCCCTTCGCCGAAGGCGCGGATGTGGTCACCGCCTCGACGCACAAGACCTTCTTCGGGACCCAGCGAGGGATCGTGGCGGCGGATCTCGATCCGGACAGCCGGGAGTACCTCTTCTGGGAGGCGGTGGAGCGGCGCACCTTCCCCGGCTCGGTGAGCAACCATCATCTGGGAACCATGTTGGGCCTGCTGGTGGCCACCTACGAGATGCGGGCGTTCCGGGACGCATACCAGCGCCAGGTGGTGCGCAACGCCAAGGCCTTTGCCCGCGCCCTGGCGGAGACCGGCCTGAGGGTGGCGGGAGACCCCGAGCTGTCCCACACCGAGACGCACCAGGTGGTGGTGGAGGTGGGCTACGGGAAAGGGGTGGAGGCGGCCCGCCGCCTGGAGGAGAGCAACATCATCGTCAACTACCAGGCCATCCCTGGCGAGGAGGGTTTCTCCGCGGCCGGGGGCCTGCGTCTGGGCGTGGCGGAGATGACCCGTTTCGGCATGGAGGAGGGGGACTTCCAGATCCTCGCCCAGCTGATCCACGACGTGGTGGTGGAGGGCCGCGCGGTGGCGGACCAGGTGGCGAAGCTGCGGGAAGCGTTCCAGACCATGCGCTACAGCTTCGACCAAGGGCAGGTCCGGGAGGCGCTGGAGGCGTTGCGGGAGCTGCTGTAGGGGGAGCGGCGCCCTTTCTATCCGGCCAGAGACACCGCCGCCAGGATGGACAGATACTTGATGGCGTCCTTGTCCGCCCGCGAAGGCAGGATCACCGGGGCCCGCGCCCCCATCACCAGCCCCGCCATGGGAAAGTCCGTCAGGTAGGCCAGGGTCTTGTAGAAGACGTTCGCGGCCTCGATGTCGGGCATCAGCAGGATGTCCGCGTCCCCGCACACCTCCCCGCCGATCCCCTTGACCTCACAGCTGCGCCGGGAAACGGCGTTGTCCAGCGCGAAAGGACCGTCCACCACACACCCTTCGATCTGACCCCGGTCCGACATCTTGGCCAGCAGGGCCGCGTCCACCGTGGCCGGCATGGCCCCGGGGTTGACCTTCTCCACCGCCGCGATCACCGCCACCTTCGGCCGCTCGATGCCCAGGCGGTGCGCCACGGTCACCGCGTTGGCCAGGATGGCCTCCTTGGCCCGGAGGTCCGGCGCAATGTTCAGCCCCGGATCGGACATGATCAGGAACTTGTGGTAGCCCGGCGGGCGCACGATGGTCACGTGGGAGAGGATCCCCTCGCCCTTCAGTCCTCTGTCCTTGTTGAGGATCGCTCTCATGATCACCGCCGTGGGCACCCGGCCCTTCATCAGCACCTGGGCCTGGCCGGAGCGGACCAGCTCCACCGCCGTGGCGGCGCACTCCTGTTCCCCGGCGGCCTCCACCAGCGTGAAGGAGCCGATCTCCAGGCCCTTCCGCTCCGCGAGCTCGTGGATCTCCCCCGGGTCGCCCACCAGGATGGGCTCCACGAGCTTCTGGGCTGCGGCGTTCATCACTGCCGCCAGTGCATCCCCCTCCTGCGCCATGGCCAGGGCGATACGCCGGGACGGCCGGCTCTTGGCCTCTCTCTCAAGGTCGGCAAAGGTTCTGATCATGAATTCGCGGTATCGGATGATAGCCTCAGGGGTGGCCGCGCGTCAAGCTCAGCGCTTCCCGCTGTTGCCAGGCCCCGGGCATCCGTGGTACAGATAGCCGAACGCCCGACCCCGAAAGGGGCGGCGCAGCAGCAGAGTGGGCCGGAGGATGGCAGGATGGTGACCGTCAAAGGGAAGCGCCTCCCGTGGCGCCCGCAGATGACCGTGCGCGAGGTGCTGAAGGAGATCGGCTACGATCTGCCTTCCGTCCTGGTGCGGGTGGACGGGCAGATCGTGCGCCGCAAGGAGTGGGACAGCCGTACGGTGCCCGACGGGGCGGTGATCGATGCGCACCACGTGGTGGCGGGAGGCTAGCCTCCCTAGGCGTCGCGGCCCGTCCGTCCGCTGGGGCCGGCAAGGGCCGGCTCCTCCTGCAGCAGGCCGTTCAGGAAGCAGGCGATGTCATCGGAGCCGTTCTTCAGATCCAGCCGCTGGTAGGCGCGCCGGCAGCGCTCCAGGGCGTCGGTGGTCAGGAATCGGCGGACCAGCTGCACCAGCCGCCGCGGGCTCGTTCCGGCGTAGAAGCCCAGCTGGTGATCCAGGACGTAACGGATGTTGGGGTTTTCGCTCAGCTGGGCGCTCTCCGCAAAGATGATGGGTTTGCCCAGGGAGAGCACCTCCCAGGTGGTGGCGGGTCCGGGTTTGATGAGACAGAAATCCGCCGCGGCGATCAGCTCGTTCATGGTGTCCACGTAGCCCAGGGGGATCAGCTTCAACCTCCCTTCCCGCCCGCGCGGGCCGCTTTCCAGCTCCTCCCGAAGTCGGGCGTTGCGTCCGGTCACCACCACGACGTTCAGGGGCGGATCTTCCTCCACCAGCGCGGCCAGAAGCCTGCGCACCGAGCCGATCCCTTCGCTTCCCAGGGTCACCAGCATCATGGGCTGGGGGTTGTCGATGCCCAGCGCTCCGCGCACCTCCTCGGGGCGCCGGGAAAGCTGGAAGAAGCTGTGCCGCACGGGGTAGGGGAACACCCGCAGCTTGTCGGGGGGGAAATCCTTGCGCAGCAGCTTCCGCTGCGCCTGCTCGGAGGTGACGATGTAGTGGTCCACGTTGGTCAGGTACCAGTACGAGTCGAAGTCGAAGATCTCCGTCAGGTAATTGACCAGGATCGCCTCGCTGGGGTGATCCCGGCGCACCGCGGAGACGGACATGGTATTGAAGTAGTGGGTGGAGAAGATCAGGTCCGGCTTCTCCTCCTGCAGGTAGCGCAGCACGTAGTGATAGAAGCGCTCCAGGTAGATCTTGTAGATCTGCAGGTTCACCGGTCCGGTGATAAAGTCGAAGGTCTGGATCCCCTTGGTCAGGTTGGGGTGGGACAGCAGGTACTTCCAGACCTTCTTGTGCTGGGCGTCCATGCGGTCGCAGCCCAGGTCTTTCATGAAGTCCAGCACCCGCAGCTCGTAGCGCCCCGGAAACAGCGTTTCCATCGCCTCGCACACGGCCAGCGCGGGCATCTTGTGACCGCCCCCCGCTTCGATCATGGCGAAGTCGATTCTCTTCCGGCTCATCCTCTGAGACATCTAGCCCTTGAAATCAGCTGATGGCTTCATTATACGTAATTCCGGGCCGCATTTCAAAGTGAAGGCCCGTGTGGGCTCGCAGGTGGGATCGACACAGGCCCGAGGGGGAGCGATGCGAAGGCCCGAGCGCTACATGGTGGTCACGGATCTGGACGGGACGCTCTTCCAGGGCGGCCGGCGCATCAGCGAGCCGAACCTGCGCGCCCTGGAGCGGCTGGGGGCCCGGGGGGTGGTGAGGGTGATCGCCACCGGCCGTTCCCTGTATTCCGCGCGGCGGGTCCTGCCGGCGCAGTTTCCCCTGGACTACCTGCTGTTCTCCTCGGGCGCCGGCATCGTGGAGTGGCGCACCGGGAGGCTTCTGCGCCGCCACAGCCTGCGCCCGGCCGAGGTGCGGGAGGCCTTCGGCCTGCTTCAGGCGCAGCGGCAGGACTTCATGCTGCACTTCCCCATTCCCCACAACCACCGCTTCTTCTTCTTCCGCTCCGGAAGGGCCAACCCGGACTTCGACAGGCGTCTGGCCATCTACCGGGAGTTCGCCGAAGAGGGTACGCCGGGGCTGCTCCCGCTGCGCCGGGCCTGCCAGTTCGTGGTGGTGGAGCCCGAGGCGGTGCAGCCTTCCCGCACGGAGGAGCTGCGGCGGTTCCTGCCGGGCCTGCAGGTGATCCGCACCACCTCGCCGCTGGACGCCCGCTCCCGCTGGATCGAGATCTTCCCGGCGGCCGTCTCCAAGGCGCGCTCCGCCGCCTGGGTGGCGGCGCGGGCGGGAGCATCCCCCCGGGCGGTGCTGGCGGTGGGCAACGACTACAACGACCAGGAGCTGCTGGAATGGGCCCCCTACCCCTTCCTGGTGCGGGAGAGCCCCGAGGAGCTGCGGCGGCGCTTCCCCACCGCGCGGGCGCCGGGAGCGGAGGACAGCGACTTTGCCGAGGCGGTGGCGCTGTGGAAGGGAATCGTCGGGCTGGCCTGAGCGCCTCAGGGGGGCTCCGCGAGCTGCCGCCGGTACAGCTCCCGGATCTCCTTCAGCAGCTCCCGGTAAGGCTCGCTGCGGTAGTCAGGATAGGTCCAGGGCAGCGGGCGGAACTCACCCCTCTGGAACACCAGGGTCACCTCGGCGTAGATCCCTCCCGACAGGGGGATCCTGTGGGAGCCGTCCTTGGTGGAGGCCAGCACGAAGCGGCTCAAGGACAGAAGGCCAGGGTCCAGGTTCACCTTTCGCCCTCCTCCGGCGGCAAGCTCGCCCTCCAGGCCATTGGTCCAGCGCTTCAGGCCGGCAAGGCGCTGGGGGTCCACCAGCCTGCGGAAGGCCACGAAGAACCGCCGAATGGGCACGCCCATCTCCGCATCGTAGTAGTGGGTGTGCTCGAAGCTCATCATGCGGCTCAGCAAGTCCTCCTCTCCCAGCTCCGAGCGCAGCCTGTCCAGCAGGCGGCCCCTGAGCTCGGGCCGCGAGATGAGCACCGGAATCACCACCTTCTCGGGTGTGAACGAGCCGATCTGTCCCACCGCTTCTGCCCTTCCAACCGCCTGGCGTTTCCCTTATACTCGCCCCTGTATGCCCGATGGCGCAAGCTTTCGCAGACAGCTCGAGGCCGCCCTGGAAGCCAGGGGCGGCTACCTCCGGGAAAGGATCCTGCCCAGGCTGCAGGGCCAGCTCAGGATCTTCCAGACCCTGTTCGAGAACCTCTACAACATTCTCCTGCGCAAGTCCCTGATCAATGAGGATCCCTACAAGTACGACCAGAAGTTCACCGAGGTGACCGTGCCTTCCCGGGACGGCTTCATGGAGTCCGAGAAGATGGACAAGATGAGCCAGCGCCTCTCGGAGCTCCACACCCAGGTGGAGTTTCTGAACACCTCCTACCAGTTCAGCCTGGAGTTCCTCACCCTGGACCGCATCAAGCGCATCGTGGGGCTGCTGCAGTACATCCACTGGCAGCGTCTGGTGGGCTCCTCCCCCAGCGCGCTCACCTCCGCCCTGGCGGAGGCCCTGGACAAGGTGCGTCAGGGCTCGGACCGGATGTCGGTGGGAATCGTCAACGATTCCCTGACGCAGATCCAGGGCGTGGTGAAGGCCTGCCTGTCGATGCTGCGCGAGGCGGCCGACTGGCAGCGGGAGAGCTACAAGGGGCGCATCCGCGAGCAGGTGCTGGAGCCGCTGAGCGCCGGCGGCCAGCTGGCTGGCGCTCAGGTGGAGGCCGCCCTGGGCACGGTGCGGCGTGCGTTTCGCACCACGGCCCCCGCAGAGCCCTTCTACCCCGAGCTGGTCACGGAGATACTGGAAGAGGAGCTTTCGGCGGACGGGGAGGAGCGCCGGCGCCAGGTCCTGGCGCGCCTTGCGGTTGCCCGGGAGAAGCGGGAAGAGGGGGGCCGCGAGCAGAGTGTCAAGCCGCTGGCGCTGGAGGCGGTGCGGCAGCTTTCCACCTGCGGGCGGGAGCTGGGGGAGGCCGTGAAGAAGCTCGCCGACAACCAGGCCATCCTGGACAGCCGGCGCCGCAGCTTCGGGCAGCTCCTCCGCAGCTGGCTGGCAGGCGCGTCCGGCAGGTCCCGCCGGCCCGAGCCGGTGCCCATCGAATACTTCAACAGCGCCACCTCCGCCACCCAGACCGAGAAGATCGACCCCCACGCCTTTCTGGAGAAGGCGGCGGGCAAGGCGCGGGTGCTGGCCGCCCTGGGAAACAGGATGAGCCGGGCTTCCGCCAGGCTGCGGGAGGGCTCGGAGGAGCAGGTCTTCGAGTTCCTGGAGGCCACGCTGCGGGAGCTGCAGCTGATCCATCGCCGTCTGGAGGGCCTGGGCACCTACCTGCGCTCCGAGGCCAGCCGGGAGGAGCGCGAGCGGATGCGGGGCATCAAGCTGGAGCTGGCCGCGGTGAAGAACGCCATCATCCGCGCCAACCGCCAGAGGCACGAGTACGTCAACCGCAAGGAGGAGGAGCGCCAGCTGCGCAGGCTGGGCATCCCGGAGCGGCCGCAGTAGCGGCTCCCGCGGCGCGGCGCTACGCCCGGTAGGTGCCCAGCACCCGCAGCTCCTCGGTGTCCGTCTTGAGGGCCTCCAGGGTGTCCCGCAACGCTTCATCCCCTCCGGGGAGGTCCACGTCCACGTAGAACATCTCCTCCCAGGGCTTGCCGGGGATGGGGCGCGACTCCAGCTTCACCATGTTCACGTTGCGCTCCGCCAGCACCTTCAGCGCCCGGTAGAGTGAGCCCGGCCGGTTGGCGGTGGAGAAGACCAGGGAAGCGCGGTTGGGCCCCTCCACCATGGCCAGCTCCTCCCGGGCTATGATCACGAAGCGGGTGTAGTTCTGGCTGTTGGTCTCGATGCTCTCCTTGAGCACCTTCATCCGGTAGGTCAGGGCGGCCTCCGCGCTGGCGATGGCGGCACACTCACGTCCCCCCTCCCGGGCGATGAACGCCACCGATCCGGCGGTGTCGTAGAAAGGGACGCGCTCCCACTGGGGATATCCGTCCAGGAAGCGCTCGCACTGGGAAAGCCCCTGGGGGTGGGAGTAGACGCGGCGGATGTCGCCGATCTCGGCCTCCGGGCGTGCGATCAGGTTGTGGATGATGCGGATCTTCTTCTCCCCGGCGATCTGGACGTCGGGATACTGGAGGAGCAGATCGTAGTTCTGATGGATCGACCCGGTGAGGGTGTTCTCCAGGGGCACGATGCCGTAGTCGGCGCGCCCTTCCAGCACCGCCTGGAAGACATCCCTGAAGTGGGGCAGGGGCACCGAGTTGCAGCCCTCTCCGAAGTAGCGGAAGGCGGCGATCTCGCTGAAGGCTCCCTTTTCCCCCTGGAAGGCTACCCGGCGGGCCTCACCCGAGGGGCCGGGCGCCACCTGCAGCCGCTGGGGAAGCTGCTCGGGCAGGCGGGTCAGCTCCTTGCTGAGCACCGGCGCCAGGGCCTCGATGTCGCGCATCAGCTTCTCGAACTGCTCCGGGTAGAGGGATTGCGGGCCGTCGGAGAGGGCGCGGTCGGGATTGGTGTGCACTTCGACGGTCAGGCCGTCGGCGCCGGCCGCCACCGCGGCCAGGGCCATGGGCAGTACCTTGGCGCGGATTCCCGTGCCGTGGCTGGGGTCCACCAGGATGGGCAGGTGGCTGAGCTTCTTCACCACCGGAATGGCCGAGATGTCCAGGGTGTTGCGCGTGTAGGTCTCGAAGGTGCGGATGCCGCGCTCGCAGAGGATCACGTTGTCCGCTCCGTGGGCCAGCAGGTACTCCGCGGACATCAGCAGGTCCTGGATCGTGGCGGCCGGTCCTCTCTTCAGCAGCACCGGCTTGGCCAGACCGCCCACCCTCTTCAGGAGCTCGAAGTTCTGCATGTTGCGGGCGCCGATCTGCAGGATGTCCACCAGCTCGGCGAACATGTCGGAGTGCTCGGGGGTGACGATCTCGGAGATCGTCGGCAACCCCGTCCGCTCGCCGGCCTCCTTCAGGTAGCGCAGCCCCTCCTCCCCGAGCCCCTGGAAGGCGTAGGGGGAGGTACGGGGCTTGTAGGCCCCGCCGCGCAGCACCGCCGCTCCGGATTCCTTGACCAGCTCGGCGATCTCCAGAACCTGCTGGCGGGACTCCACCGCGCAAGGCCCGGCGACCACCACGATCCGCGGCCCGCCGATCCTGATTGGCCCCAGCGAGACGATGGTGTCCTCTTTCTTCAGCTCGCGGGAAGCCAGCTTGAAGGGCTTGCTGATGGGGATGACCCGCGCCACCCCCGGGAGGATCTCCACCTCCCGCAGGTCCAGGGACACCAGCCCCACGGCCCCGAGGATGGTCTCCTCCTCGCCCTTGATCTCCCGGACGCGGAAGCCCCGCTCCTCCAGATAGGCCACGAGGTTGCGCTTGTCCTGCTCCCGGATCGCCCGCTCCAGAACGACGACCATCAGCGACTCCGCCTCATGCTAGGCCGGCCTGCCCGGAAGTGTCAACCGCGTCGCCGGAGCCGGTCTTTAGAATCGCGCGGGTCCCGTGCTGACCCGGGCCACCCGCAGGGGATCCTGAATCATCTCGTGGAAGGAGGCGGAAAGGCGCTCGCGGTAGTCCAGTATCTTGGCCACGTGCTTCAGCGTGCTGTAGGGGGTGCCCCGGAGCACCCGGCGCGTGCCGGCGTTGTACATGGCCAGCGCCACCACCTCGCTTCCTCCCTTCTCCAGGCAGTAGCGGAAGTGGGCCAGACCGTAGCGGGCGTTGGTGGCGGGGTCGAAGTACTGCTCTTCCTTCAACGCGGGGAAGGTGCGGGAGTTCAGCTGGAACAGTCCCCGGTCCAGCGAGGAGTTCCGGTTGCGGTTGACCGCACGGACCCTGAAGGAGCTCTCTCCCCAGGCCAGGGCAAAGGCCAGGGGCAGGGAGACGCCGTTGTTCTCCGCGGCGCTGAGGATGGAGCCGGTGATGGTCTCCGAGCCGGTCACCTCCGTGTAGAAGCGCACCACCAGATTCCGGGTCAGGGGAATGCGGTACAGGTAGAGGCCCGGGTCGTCCCCCCGGGGCCGGTTGTCCAGGACCGCCGCCACCAGCTCCGGGCTCAACAGCTCCTCCCCGGATGCAGTCGGCGACCGTCCGGAGCAGCCCGCCAGGGCGAGCCCCGCTCCCAGCACCACAGCTCCCACCACCGCTTGCACGGCAACTCGTCGCATACGTCCACTCCGCAGGCTTTTTTCCTGGGGCTTTAAGTACTGCTTTTCCAGGCAAGAGTCAAGTCTGAACGAGCCGCACCCCCGGGAGTCCGTGGCCGGGGTGCTGCCCCGGGGGCCGCCGAAGCGCTACCTGCTGGCCACGGTGGTGCGGTTCCGTCCCAGCTCCTTCGACTGGTACAGGGCGCGGTCCGCTTCGGCGATCAGCTGAGCGGGTGAGTGCATCCGCTGCGGAACGAACTCCGACACCCCCAGCGAGACCGTCACGTGCAGGGCCTGCTCTTCCCCCGTGAACGGCCACCGCTCCACGGTGGTGCGGATGCGCTCCGCCACCACCTGCGCCCCCCGGGCATCCACCTCCGGGAGGACTACGGCGAACTCCTCCCCGCCGTAGCGCGCCGAAAAGTCGATCCCCCGCACGGATCGACGCAGGATGTCGGCGATCTCCTTGATGATCACGTCCCCCTGCAGGTGGCCGTAGGTGTCGTTGAACTTCTTGAAATGGTCGATGTCGAGCATGATCAGCGAGAAGGTGGTCCCGTAGCGGTGGGCGCGGGCGATCTCGTCGTCAAGATTCTGCTTGAAGTAGTGATGGCTGAACAGATTGGTCATTCTGTCCGTGGTGGCCTGCCAGTACAGGTTGGCATTCTCCACGGCGATGGCGGCGAAGCGGGCGATCTGGGTGATGTACTGGATGTCCAGAAGCGAGTAGCGCTGGCCGCCGCCCTTCTTCGGCAGCAGGACCAGCCCGGTGAGGCCCTTGTCCGTGCGCAGCGGCACCAGGATATCCGGTTGGATCGCCTCCAGGGCCTCGGCGATGCGCCCATCCGGTATGTTCTCCCGCAGGTAGGAGAAGGAGACCTGATTGTACTCCTCCTCCGCCAGAAAGGCCAGCAGCGGCCGGATGGAGGGCAGGTCCAGCTTCAGATCCCTGCGCTTGGTGCCCGCGAAGTGGAAGACCGCAGCGTGCTCCTCCTCGTAGTCGCCCGGCAGAAGCGCCGTCACCGTGGCGGACTGGAACCGGGCCACCAGGCTCAGCACCACGTTCTTGATGATGTTTTCGACTTCCAGCTGAGCGGTGATCTGGGTGCCGATCTCTATGATCTCTTTCAAGTCCTGGCTGGCAAGCTCCAGCGGGACCTGATGGAGCTCTTCCGTTTCCGGAGACATTGGCCACGATTATAGTGACAAAGCCGCCGGTTGCCAAGGCTTTTGCGCTGGCCTACATTGGGAGGGATGAGGAAGCTGATCCAGCAGTACGCGAAGGACCTGACCGCGGGCCGGCTGGCCTCCGGATACGAGCACTCCTACAGGGTCTATCACCTGGGACGGCAGATCGGGGACGGGTTGGAGTTCGACGACGAGGTCCTTCACGCCGCCTGTTTCCTGCACGACATCGAGATGAGCTCGAATCATCCCGCGGGCTCTGCCGAGAAGGCGCGGGCGATCCTGGAGGAGACCGGATTCGAGGCCGGCAAGGTGGAGCTGGTCTGCCAGGCCATCCTGCACCACATGCCCGGCTCGGAGAAGGACTCCGAGTCCCTGGAGACCAGGCTGCTGCACGACGCGAATCTCCTGGACACCCTGGGCGCGGTTGGGTTCGCCCGCCTGGCCATCGCCTCCTTTCTGTGGCTGCACTACAAGACCATGGCGGAGGTGCGGGAGCTGGTGGAGCGCTGGCTGGCGCACGCCGAGCGCTTCTACTTTCCCCGCAGCCGCGAGCTGGCCGCCGAGAAGGTGCGCTTCACCCGGGCGGCCGTCGCCGCGCTGGCCGCCGAGACCGTGCCCTGAGGCTTCCGGCTCTCCCGGCTGCTGATGGAGGGCCGGGGGGCAGGGGCGGCTTCCCGCAGCCCCCTGCGGCCTGCGCAGCGCGCCCGACGGGCCTCCCCGGGCGCGTGGCTTTTCAAGATCATCCCTTTTCTGTAAGCTTCTGGCGGTATGGACGTTGAGAAGACCGTAAGAGCGCTGCATCCGCTGGAGATCAAGCTGCTCCTGGGCGCCGGGACGGAGGAGCGCATCAGTGCGGCCCGGGTGCAGGAGAAGCTGGGCTACAAGCTGGGTCAGGCCAACCAGGCCCTGTCGTGGCTCACCGGGAAGGGCTTGATCGCCGAGAAGGAGCGACGGCGGCGCATCGAGTATACCCTCACGGAGCTGGGCAGGGACTACCGCGACAACGGAACGCCGGAGGAGCGCATCTACCGCCTGGTGCGGGAGGAGCCGCTGCCGCTTCCCGAGATCGCCCGCCGCCTGGGCCTGGAAAACAGGGAGGTGGGCTCCGCCTACGGAAGCCTCTCCAGGGCGGGGCTGCTGGAGATGGACCCGGAGAAGCGCGTCGTGCCGCGCCGGCAGAGGGACACGGAAGCGCTGGACCGGCTGCGTAGCCTTCTGGGGCGCTTCAGCGACGGCGCGGTCCTCTCCGAAGAGGAGCTGGGCGCCGGCCAGGCGGAGCTGGCTTCCTCGCTGGCCCGCAAGCGCGGAGCGGCCAAGGGGGTGCTGCGCGCCCAGGAGCGGGAGGAGGTGGACTACCAGCTCACCCGGGAGGGGACGCGGGTTGCGGCGGCTCTGCGGGAGCAGGGGGTGACCGGCGAGGAGGTGGGCCTCATCACCCCGGAGCTTCTCAAGAGCGGCGGGTGGCGGGACGCCAGCTTCCGCGCCTACAACATCAAGGTCCCGCCGCAGCGGGTCCTGATCGGGCGCAGGAACCCCTACGTGGAGTTCCTGGAGCAGCTGAAGAACAAGCTGGTCTCCCTGGGCTTCCAGGAGTACGACGGGCCGCTGCTGGAGACGGAGTTCTGGAACTCTGATGCCCTGTTCATGCCCCAGTTCCACTCCGCCCGGGACATCCACGACGTGTACTACGTGGAGGAGCCCACCCACGCCCGGGAGATCGAGCAGCCCTACCTGGACCAGGTGGCCGCCGCGCACGAGAGTGGATGGGAAACCGGGAGCCTGGGCTGGCGCTACCCCTTCGACCGGGACTTCACCCGCCGCATGATCCTGCGCAGCCACGGCACGGTGCTCTCCGCCCGCACGCTGCCCCGGGCCACCGTGCCGGGCAAGTATTTCGGGGTGGTGCGCTGCTTCCGCTACGACAAGGTGGACGCCACGCATCTGGCCGACTTCTACCAGACCGAGGGGATCGTTCTCGGAGAGGAGGTCAACCTCAAGACGCTGCTGGGCCTGCTGAAGATGTTCGCCGTGGAGGTCGCGGGAGCGCGGGAGTTCAAGTTCGTGCCCGGCTACTTCCCCTTCACCGAGCCCTCGGTGGAGGCCCACATCCGTCATCCGGAGCTGGGCTGGTTCGAGCTGGGCGGCTCGGGGATCTTCCGGCCCGAGGTGACCCGCCCGCTGGGCATCGACGTGCCGGTGCTGGCCTGGGGTCTGGGCATCGACCGGATGGCCCTGGTGGCCCTGGGACTGAACGACCTGCGCGACCTGTTCACCGCGGACGTGGAGCAGGTGCGCCTCAGGCGGAGGAGATAGAGGATGCCCAAGATCGAGGTCAACGACCACCTGCTGTTCACCATCCTGGGCCGGCGTTTCGCCCCGGAGGAGCTCGCCGACCTCTTGAGCCTGGCCAAGGCGGAGATCGACGACTGGGAGGAGGAGGAGCACCTGATCAAGGTGGAGCTGAACGACACCAACCGCCCCGACCTGTGGTCCACCTTCGGCCTGGCGCGGCAGCTGCGGGTGTGGCTGGAGGGGGAGATCCCCGACTACTCCTTCCTCGCTGCTCCCGGACCCGGCGCCGGGACGGGCGAGCGCGTGGTGGAGGTGGACGAGCGCCTGTCCGGCATCCGGCCCTGCATCGCCGCCTTCCTGGCCGAAGGCAGGCCGGTGGACGAGCCGCTGCTGAAGGACCTGATCCAGAGCCAGGAGAAGCTGTGCTGGAACTTCGGGCGCAAGCGCAGCTCCATCGCCATGGGCGTCTACCGGGCCGACCTGATGCGCTTCCCCGTCCGCTACCGGGCTGCCGACCCGGACGGCACCTCTTTCGTGCCTCTGGAGGGGACCCGGGAGCTGACCCTGCGGCAGATCCTCACGGAGCACCCCAAGGGGGTGGAGTTCGGCTGGATTGTGAAGGATTTTCCCCTTTTCCCCTACCTGGAGGACGCCGCCGGGCAGCCTTTGAGCTTTCCGCCGGTGATCAACAGCGACCGCCTGGGGGCGGTGAAGGTGGGAGACGCCAGCCACTTCGTGGAGCTCACGGGCACCGACATGGACACGCTTCTTCTGGCCTGCTCGATCGTGGCCTGCGACATGGCCGACGCGGGCTACACCATCCGGCAGGTCAGGGTGGCCTACCCCTACGACACTCCCTACGGCCGCACCATGGACACCCCGTTCTACTTCCAGAAGCCCATCACCCTGGAGCTCTCCGATGCCCGCCGGCTCCTGGGAGAGGCCCTGCCCGCGGAGGAGGCCGAGAGGTGCGTGCGGCGCATGGGCGTGCCCGCCGCGGTTTCAGGGGACTCCCTGACGGTGACCCCCCCGCCGTACCGCAACGATTTCCTGCACTCCGTGGACGTGATCGAGGAGATCATGATCGGCCGCGGCATGGCCAGCTTCGAGCCGGTGTGGCCGGAGGATTTCACCGTCGGGCGGCTGGGCGGCATGGAGCAGTTCAGCCGGCGCGTGCGCGACACCATGGTGGGGCTGGGCTACCAGGAGATGATCTACAACTATCTGGGCTCGCGCCGGGACTTCACGGAGCGGATGAACCTGGAAGGGCGGGACCTGATTCGCATCGCCAACCCCATGACGGAGAACTACGAGGTCCTGCGCAACTCCGCGCTGCCCAACCTGCTGGCCTCCGAGTCGGTGTCCGCCCACGCCGCCTTCCCGCATCGGATCTTCGAGATCGGGAAAGTGGCCCGCCGGGAGCCCCGGGCCAACTACGGCGCGCGCACCCTCACCACGCTGGCGGCCCTGGTCTCCGACCGTGAGGCCGGGTTCAACGACATCAGCTCCCACCTGCAGGCGCTCTTCTACTACCTCTCGCGGGAGCTGGTTCTGGAGGAGGTGGAAGACCCGCGCTTCGTCCCGGGGCGGGCGGCGCGGATCCTCTTCGACGGCGTGCCGGCGGGCCTGCTCGGGGAGGTCCACCCGGCGGTCCTGGCCAACTGGGGGATCCAGATGCCCTGTGCGGCCGCGGAGGTGGATCTGGACGCCATCGCGCAAGCCGCCCTTCTGGAGACCGAGTTCTAGGCACGCCCCTTCGGGGCAGGCGCCGGGGCCGGGCCCCGGCGGGAGGAGGTTCTGATGCAGGCGAGGATCGAGGTGGTGCCGCTGCAGTGGGAGCAGGGGTGCAACATCGTGGTGGGCCAGGCGCATTTCATCAAGACCGCCGAAGACCTGGCGGAGATCGTGGCCGGCTCCGCACCGGGGGCCCGCTACGGGCTGGCCTTCTGTGAGGCCTCCGGTCCCTGCCTGATCCGCACCGAGGGCAACGAGGCCGCGCTGGTGGAGCAGGCCGTCCAGTGCGCCAGGGCGGTGGCGGCGGGGCACACCTTCTACCTGGTCCTGAAAGACTGCTTCCCCATCAACGTCCTGAACGCCATCAAATGCTGCCAGGAGGTGGCCCGCATCTTCTGCGCCACCGCCAACCCGCTGCAGGTCCTGGTGGCCCGCACCGAGCAGGGCGGCGCGGTGGTGGGGGTGGTGGACGGCTCCGCTCCCAAGGGGGTGGAGGGAGAGGCGGACAGGAACGAGCGCCGCCAGATGCTGCGGCGCTTCGGCTACAAGCTCTGAAGGACCCTCCCCCCACCCGGCGGGCCTCCCCCTACCGCGTGCGGCCTACACCCACCCGGGGACAGTCCTCCAGGATGGGACACCGGGAGCAGCGGGGGGAGAGGGGCGTGCAGACCCGCCGGCCGAACGCCACCAGCAGGGTGTTGATCCCGATCCAGTAGCGGCGGGGGAGCGCTTCCCGCAGCGCCGCCTCGGTGCGCTCCGGCGTGGCGGTCCGCACCCAGCCCAGCCGGTTGGCGATCCTGTGGACGTGGGTGTCCACGCAGATGCCCTCCAGGCCGAACCCCAGGGTCCTCACCAGGTTGGCGGTCTTGCGGCCCACCCCGGGCAGGGCGACCAGCTCCTCCAGGGAGCTCGGCACCCGCCCCGCGTGGCCGTCGAGCAGCCGGCCCGCCAGGGCGCGCAGGTGCGCGGCCTTGGTGCGATAGAAGCCCGCCGGGTAGATCAGCCCGGCGATTTCCGCCTCCTGCAACGCGGCCAGGGCCTCGGGGTTGGGAGCCCGGGCCAGCAGGCGGAGGCTTGCCTCCTCGGTGACTTCGTCTTTCGTGCGGGCCGAGATTACGGTGGAGACCAGGACGCGAAAGGGGTCCCGTCGCTCCCGGGCCATGCGGGTGACCCAGGGCGCCTCGCGCTCGAGGAACGCCTCCAGCGCCGGGATGATCCGTCCCCAGGGGACAGGGCCCTGCATCAGCGCCCTACCCGCGGCGCCTCCGGGGCGTTCAATTTACCTCCAGCTTGCTGAAAACCAGGGCCTCGACCTCGTCCTTCTTCTTCTGCAGGGCGGAGGAAATCTCATCGACCAGGAGCTTGAGGGCGTTGTCGTAGAGCTTGCGCTCCAGGATGGGCAGCTCCTTGACCTTGCTCCTGTGGTAGAGGGTCCGCACCACCGTGGCGATGTCCGTGACGCTGCCCTTCTTGAGCAGGTCCAGATTCATCTGGTAGCGCATCTTCCAGTCCGTCGGCACCGGCTCGTACTCCTCCGAGATGAGCCTGAGGGCCTTGTTGGCTTCCCGCTTGTCGACGATCGGCCTGATGCCGAGCTGGTCCGCCTTGTCCACGGGAACCATCACTGTCATGTCGGACACTTCCAGATAGATGATGTAGTAGAGCAGCTTCGTGTCGCGGAAGGCCCGCTCCTCGATCGAGGTGACCGAGCCCACTCCCTGGAGGGGGTACACGACTTCCTGGCCCTCTTTGTAGCGAAGCTTCTGCTTTTTGACGGATTTGCTCATACGGTTTGAGTATAACGAGAATCGGGGCGGGGAGTCAAAGGGCGCCCCATCGGCCGGGTCCTCCCGACCCGCCGGCGGCCGCGGCCTGCCCTTCTGGAAACGCCGCAACGATCCGGTGTAGACTCCCGGCAGCATGAGAGCCCGCAGGATCCTGGCCATGGCCGCCTTCCCGGCGCTGCTCGCGCTGGTGGTCCTCGTGGGAGTGCTGCTGCGCCGGCAGCTGGTGGAGATCTTCGCCTCCCCCGAGGCTCTCAGGCGCTGGATCCTGCATTCCGGCGTGGTGGCCCCGCTGGTCTTCGTTGCCGTGCAGGCATTCCAGGTGGTGATCTTCTTCATCCCCGGGGAGATCCCCCAGGTGGCCGGCGGCTACCTCTTCGGGCTTCTGCGGGGCTCCCTTCTCTCCCTGGCGGGGATTCTCCTGGGCTCCTCGCTGAGCTTCGGCATGGCCAGGCTTCTGGGCGTGCCCTTCGTCAACGCTCTCTTCGACCGCGACAAGGTGGAGCGGGTTCGTTCCATCGTGGAGTCCTCCCGGGGCAGGATCACCTTCTTCCTGTTCTTTCTCATTCCGGGGATCCCCAAGGACATTCTCTGCTACGCCGGAGGGCTCACCACCCTGAGCCTGCCGGCGTTTCTGCTCCTGTCCACCCTGGGGCGCATCCCCGGCATCGTGGGCAGCGCCCTGATGGGCAACGCCGCAGCGGACCGGCGCTGGATCCTGGCGGGTTCGGTCTTCTTCGTGGCCGCGGCTCTCTTCCTCATCGGGTTCCTGCTGCGGGGGCGGATCCAGCAGCTCCTGGAGCGGATCTCCGGTCCCGCAGCGCGCCGCCGGGCAGCGAAGCGCAGCCGCCGGGCAGGCGGAGAAGCCGGGGCCGGGGGGCGGCGCGCCGGTGAGGACCCTCCGGATGAAGGCAGGCCCGCCCCGCCGGGCTAGGGGCCTCCGCCCCGGCGGGGCAGCGAGGCCACTCCCGGCGGAATGCGGGGCACCCTGAAGCCGAGATACTTGAAGGGGTGCACGTTCAACACGTTGGGGAACCACCCTTCCACCCGTTCCAGATCGATCAGGTTGAATGCCGGCGTGTGGCTGATGGGCAGCACCACCGCGCCGTGGAGCAGGATGGTCTCCGCTTCTCCCAGGAGCTTGTAGCGCTTTTCGCCGTCCTCGCTGAGGGAGCTGTCCACCAGCCGGTCGAACTCCGGGTCCGAGAAGTGGGCGTCGTTCAGGTTCGCCCCGGTGGTCCACATCTGCAGGAAGGTCAGGGGGTCGGCGTAGTCGCCGATCCAGATCACCGTGCCCAGGGTGTACTCCGGGCTCTTCACCTCCCGCAGGTAGCGATCGTAGGGGTAGCTGCGCACCGCGACGCTCAGGCCCAGCTTCTCCTTCCAGCGCCCGGCCGCCAGGGCGGCGATCCGCTGGCTTTCGGGGTCGTCGGGGATCTTGATGGTCAGCTCCGGCAGGCCCCTCCCCTGGGGGTAGCCGGCCTCCTCCAGCAGCGACATCGCCTGCTGTTCGTCGGGAGCGGTGATTCCTTTCACCTCCGGGTAGGAGGGGATGGGCGGGATCAGCCGGCTGGTGGGGAAGAGGGTGTTGTCCTGGGAGCGGATCTCATCCCAGGGTAGCAGCAGGGCCAGGGCCCGGCGCACCCGCGCGTCGCTCCAGGGCTTCTGGGCGCAGACGAAGTAGAAGTAGTCGGTGGCGAACATGGGATTGAAGACGATCTTGCTGCGGTCCTTCAGCGCCGCGGTGTCCCAGTTGTTGGCCCAGTCGATCTGCCCCTGGTCGAACAGCTCGCTCACCTTCGCCGGGTCGTCAATCAGGCGCACCCGCAGGGTGTCCAGCTTCACGTTGGCGGCGTCCCAGTAGAGGCGGTTCTTGGTCAGCACCAGCTCCTGGGGGGTCCGCTCCACCAGGTAGAAGGGACCGTTGCCGACGATCGAAGAGGCCTGATCCCATCCCTCCTTGCCGTAGTAGCGGGGGTGAATGGGAACGAAGCTGAGGTGGGTCAGCAGCTTCAGGAAGTGGCTGGCCGGCTTGACCAGCTCCACCTCCAGCTCCTTGTCCGAGATCACCCGGATCCCCACCTCCGCCTCCTTGTTGCCGTTGCGGTATTCCCGGGCGCCCTTGATCACGTCGAAGAGGAAGGAGTATTCGGCGTGCGCCTGCGGGTCCAGCACCCGCATCCAGGAGTCGCGGAAGTCCTGGGCCCGCACGGGGTCTCCGTTGCTGTACAGCGCGTTGTCCCTCAGGAAGAACCGGTAGACCCGCTTGTCCGGGCTCACCTGCCAGCGCTCGGCCACGCCGGGCACCGGCTGAAGGGTGAGCGGATGGTAGCCCACCAGCCCCTCGTACAGGGCGGTGCTCAGCTCCGATTCCATGGTGGTGTAGATATGCAGGGGATCGAGGGTCAGCGGCCGGGGGGAGTAGCTGACCACGAACTCCTTCTCCTGCCTGGATGCCTCCCTGCTGTCCTGCTCGGCGTGCAGCGACGATGCGGCCAGCAGCCCCGCGAGCAGCAGCGCAAGTGTCCTGTTCATGACAGCTAAGGTAGCGCTTTTCCTCAGAAGATGCTATACGGACGCAGCTCCACGATCCGCACCTTCACGGTGACCTCCGTGCGGTAGGCTCCGGCGTGAATGCTGGTGCGGGGCTCCTCCCACAGCAGAACCTCCCCCCGGACCTCCCGGGGCTTGTTGAAGACGATGGGCCGCAGGTGGTTGCGCAGCGCCTCCTTGACCGCCTCCTGCAGGGCCAGCCGTTTGCCCTCCCCGGCCGGACGGTCGAAGACGCTGTGCTCGCCCCGCCCCGAGGCGGTGGGCACCACGTTGCTGGCCCAGGCCTCCCTGCGGGCCTCCTGGAAAGGCCGCAGCTGGTAGCGCACGGTGAGAAAGAGGAAGGAGTCCCGCACCTCGCCGGCAGCCACCCGCAGGTGCGGGTCGCCCCACCTCACCTCGGCCAGCGGGGTGAGGGTGAACGATTCGGCCACCCGGCGCCCGGAATCCGGCGGGGTGTAGGAGAACTCGTAGCCGTAGATCATGCCGGACAGCGCCTGCCTGGCCTCCTCGAGGACAAGCCGCCGGGCCTCCTCCGCGCTCAGGGGATAGCGGTTCTCCCGGCCCTGAAACATCGGCTCCAGCTCGCACCAGGCGTGCACGCTGAGGATGTCTCCCCCCGGAACCGGGGCGGCGGGAAGCGCGGCGGCGACCAGGAACACCGCGATCGGCAGGATGGCCTTCATCACCTAAGGGTATCGGCAGCGCGGTGCGCGCGGTCAAGACGGTCAAGAGCGCCCGGACCCGCCGGGCGGCCCTTCACCGGCCGCGGGGAGTTCAGTAGCGGCGCAGGAAGACCTTGATCGGGTTGATGCCCATCCGCACCAGGAAGTACAGGTAGCCGAAGACCAGCCCGGCCAGGTGCGTCAGATTTGCCACCCCGCTGCGGGGATTGGTGAGCTGGGAGAACAGGGCCAGCCCGGCGAAGAGCAGCACCGCCACCGGGGCGCGCAGCGGCAGGATGCCGAAGATGTACAGCCGGGAGTCCGGAAAGAGGGTGGCGTAGGCCAGAAGCAGCCCGTAGATCGCCCCGGAGGCGCCGACGACGGGAATGGTGCCCATGCCGCTGTACCAGTTGATCGCCACCGTGGCCAGCCCGGCGCCCACTCCGCAGGCGAAGTAGTAGATGAGAAACTCCGTGGAGCCCAGGCGGTGTTCCAGGGGAAGGCCGAAGATGAACAGCGCCAGCATGTTGAACAGGATGTGCCAGATGCCCCCGTGCATGAACATGTAGGTGACCACCTGCCACCAGGCGCCGGCGCGGAGAACCAGGTACGGATAAAGGGCCAGGTAGGAGAAGGTCCGCGGAACCAGGTAGCTGAGCAGGAACACGGCCACGTTGATGACGATGAGCGCCATGGTGGCGTTGTAGAAGCGGTAACGGACCGGCCTCCGCAGCAGGGAGTCGTTTCTCATAGGGTGAAAGTACGCTTACCCGGCTCGCCCGTCAACCTTCGATCCTCCATCCCTCCACCAGGGAGGCGATCAGGGTGAGGGTGAGCTCCAGGGTCTTGGAGGGGGGAAAGAGGCTGCGCAGCCGCTCCCCCGCCGCCCTCAGGATGCTCACCGCCCTGCCGGCGGCATCCTCCACCGCCCCGGAGCCGGTGAGCAGCTCGATGGCCCGCTCCACCTCCCCGCCGGCTCCTCCGCTGGCCCGGGCGCCGAGGAACAGCCCCGCCAGCTCCGCGGCCCCCTCGGGGTGGCCGGCGAGGTAGAGGATCACCGGCAGGCTCTTCTTGCCCTCCACGATGTCGTCCCCCCGGCTCTTGCCGGGAACTCCCGCCGTGAGGTTGCGCACGTCGTCAATGATCTGGAAACCCACACCGAACTGCTCCGCCACCGAGCCGCAGTGCCCGGCCAGCTCCTCCCCGCCGCCGCCGGCCAGCACGCCCAGGCGGGCCGCCAGGCGCGCCATGCTGCCGGTCTTCAGGCGGCACATCTGCAGGTACTCCTGGACGCCGGGCACCGTCTCGTGGCGCCGGTGCCAGAGAATGTCCAGGCCCTGTCCCAGATGCAGCCGGCGCATGTCCTCCAGGTAGTAGCGGTAGGCCAGGAGCTTTTCCCGCTCCGTCAAGCCGCTGGCCTCCACCACCACCGCCGGCAGGAAGTAGAGGAAGCTGCCGGAGTTGATGGCCGTGTCGGTGCCGAAGAGTACGTGCGCGGCCGGTCCACCCCGGCGCCGCAGCGCCCCGTCCTCGATGTCGTCCACGATCAGGCTGCCGTTGTGGGCCAGCTCCACCAGGGGGCAGAGCGACAGGGCGCGCTCGGAGGAGCCGCAGAGCTCCGCGAAGAGAATGGCCAGCAGCGGCCGCCAGCGCTTGCCGCCCCGGGCCAGAAGGTCCCGCCCCGGCTCGATCACCGCCGCCAGATCCGCATCCCGCACTCCCTCCAGGGCTTCCCCGGCGCAGCGGTCCACCCAGCCTGCCCCCGGGGTCTCCGGCATCAGAGCTGCCAGCTGGCCTTCGATGCGCTCCAGCTGCTCTTTCAAGAACCCGTTCATGGGTATAGAATTGTCTGTGCCATGGCGAAGCGTCAAGGAGCCCCATGAAACGCCAGGCGGACTACTTCAGCCGGCTGGCCCGCAGCAAGGGCTTTCCAGCCCGCTCGGTCTTCAAGCTCCAGGAGATCCAGGACCGTTTCCATGTGATCCCCCGGGGCGCGCGGGTCCTCGACATCGGAGCCTCACCCGGGAGCTGGAGCCGCTACTGCCTGCAGCTGCTGGCCGGGCAGGGCGGGGTGGTAGGGGTGGATCTGATTCCTCCGGCCTTCACCCCGGCGCCGCGCGACCGCTACCGTTTCATCCAGGGAAGCGTCTTCGACCGGGAGGTGCTGGAGGCGTGTCGCGAGGCGGGTCCCTACGAGGTGATCCTCAGCGACGCGGCTCCCCAGACCGGCGGCAACCGCATCGTGGACTCCCAGCGTTCGCTGGAGCTCGCCGGGCAGGTGCTCGAGCTGGCAGCCGCCGTGCTCGTGCCCGGCGGCAACGCGGTGGTGAAGCTGTTCCAGGGCGGGGCTGAGGGAGAGCTTCTGGGGCGCCTGCGCACCCTCTTCGGCCGCGCCCGGGCGTTCAAGCCCGGCGCCTCCCGCAAGGAGTCCACCGAGGTCTATCTGATCGGATTCTCCTGGCGCGGCGCCGGGGCGCGGGGCCCGGGGGGGCGGGACGCCCGGGCGCCGTAGGGCGGCCCCGGGGAGGAAAAAAAAGCTTGCGTGGGGCGCGGTTAGGGCCTATCATGAACGCGCATCTGACCAGGAAACTCATAGGTTAAGGGGGATTACAAGGATGAAACGACTGACAGTCTTGCTGTGCCTCGTATTCCTGTTGGCGCCGGTTTTTCTGTTCGCCCAGGATCTGGGGCCATGGAAAGCCGCCTACGGGGACTGGCGCATGGTCAACGGGCGCCTGACGCAGCTGAGCACCAAGGCAGGTATGGCCCAGGCCTATATGTATCTGCCCCAATCCGGGATCATGCAGTACGAGTTCGACGCCAGGTACGTGGCCGGGGCCGAGGATTCCTACGCGGGTTTCGGCGTGCACATCGGCATCGACAAGGCGTGCACCGGCAAGAGTTGGGGCAACGGCAAGTCCTTCCTGCTGTGGCTCACCTACGATCCGAAGGCCTACGACGGTTCAGGACTGTTCGGCCAGGCCTACAAGAGCTTCCGGCACTCGTACATGATTCTGCTGCACCGGGGCGACAGATACATGGTCCCGGCCAGCCTGGTCTCGACCCTGAGCATGGACAAGCTCCCGAGCTACACGCTGCCGGTGAAGATCAAGGTCAACTACAACACCGGCTCGGTAAAGGTTTACGATCCGACCCGCACCGGCTACTACTACCGTTTCTCCGTGGGTGAGCCGATCAAGGGGGGCCTGTACATCTCCGTGCGGACCAACAGCCTGGCGGGCAGCTTCGGCAACTTCAAGGCGACCAGGCTGGACAGCTTCTAGACAAGAACCAGTTTTCTGAAAAGATGTGCCAGGTCCTCCTGCGGGCCTGGCTCTTTTTTTGCGACTCCGCCTCCCTCCGCCGGGCAGTGGATTTTTTCCCTCCTTGCCGGTAGTATGGCAGCCGTCATGACGGTGCTCAAGCTGGGCGAGCGGGCCCTGGCCGAGCCGGAGAGCCTTCACACCCTGGGGGAGCTGCTGCGGGAGCGCCACCCCGACGGGTCCGCCTGCGTGGTGCTGGCGGGCCTTGCGGGCGTGGCAGCTCTGCTGGCGGAGGCGGCCCGCGCGGCGGAGCGCGGCGAGGCGGGGTTCGTCGAGCAGATCAACCAGGTCCGGGAGCGTCACCTGGCCTTCATCCGCCCGCTCTTCCCGGCCGCCCGCCAGGCGCGGGTCATCACCCCGGTCCAGATCCTGCTCAACGATCTGGAGGACGTCCTGCACGGGGTGCAGCTGATCCGCGAGTGCTCGCCGCGCACGATGGACCTGGTGGCCGGATTCGCCTCCCGCCTGGGCGCCGAGCTGGCCGCCCGCTACCTGGAGAACGTGGAGCTGCCGGTGCGCCAGGTGGACCCCTTCGCGCTGATCCGCACGATCCGCCGTCACGGGCACGTGCAGGTGCGCTTCGAGGAAACCTACGGGAGCATCCGTTCGGCCCTGGCAGGGGCCGGGCAGATCGCCGTGGTGCCGGGCGGCCTGGGCGCCGGGGAGGATGGAGCGCCGGCGATGCTGCCGCACGACGGAGCGGACCTCACCGCCTCCCTGGTGGCGGCGGCGGTCCGGGCCGAGGAGATGGAGATTCTCACCGACGCCGACGGGGTCACCAGCGCCGATCCGAGCCTGGTGGGGTCGGCGTTCGTGATCGGCCACCTCAGCTATCAGGAGGCCATGGAGCTGGCGTACTTCGGAGCGCGGATCATTCATCCCCACGCCCTGATCCCCGCGCAGGAGCAGAACATTCCCGTGCGGATCCGCAACATCCGCAATCCCGGCCAGGCGGGCACGCTGATCTCCGCCGGTGTGAGCCCGGAGAAGCGACAGGTGGCGGGCATCGCCTCCATCGACCGGGTGGCCCTGGTCAACATCGAGGGCGGGGGAATGGTCGGGGTTCCGGGCATCGCCGCCCGCATCTTCGGTGCCCTGGCGCGAGCCAGCGTGAACATCATGATGATCTCCCAGGCCTCTTCGGAGCACACCGTCTGCCTGGTCTTCCGCCAGCAGGAGGCCGAGCGGGCGCTTCAGGCGCTGCGCAGCGAGCTGGCTGCGGAGATCCAGGCCCATCAGATCCAGAGCTTCCAGCTCCGCAAGGAGCTGGCCATCATCGCCGTGATCGGTGAGAACATGCGCGGGACCCCGGGGATCTCCGGGAAGCTGTTCAGCGCCCTGGGGCAGGCGCAGGTCAACATCCTGGCCATCGCCCAGGGCTCCTCGGAGACGAACATCTCCTTCGTGATCGCCGGTGCCGATGAGACGATCGCCCTCCAGACGGTGCACCGGGCCTTTCTGGAGGATCGGGGTTGAGCGGCCTGGATCGGGTCCGGGTGTTCGCACCGGCCACGGTGGCCAACGTGGCCTCCGGCTTCGACGTCCTGGGGTTCGCCCTCGAGAGGCCCGGCGACACGGTGATCCTGCAGCGCAAGGCCCGCAAGAGCGTGGACATCACCGCCATCGAGGGAGACGGCGGCAAGCTCCCGCGCCAGAGCCAGAAGAACACGGCCACGGTGGCCGTGGCCTCCTTCCTGGCTTCTCTGGGGTTTCCCTTCGGAGTGGACCTGGTTCTGCGCAAGGGGATGCCCTTGAGCTCCGGGCTGGGCAGCTCCGCGGCCAGCTCGGTGGCCGCGGTGGTCGCGGCCAACCTCCTGGCGGGAAGCCCCATGAGCCCGCGGGAGCTGCTCCCCTTCACCCTGCAGGCCGAAGAGGTGGCGTGCGGGTCCGCCCATGCGGACAACGTGGCCCCCGCGCTACTGGGGGGGTTCGTGCTCGTCCGCAGCTACGAGCCCCTGGACATCGTGCGGCTGCCGGTGCCGGCCGGCCTGGCCGCGGCGGTGGTGCATCCCCACACCGAGATCAAGACCGAGGACGCCCGGCGCATCCTCAAGAAGGAGCTGCGCCTGAGCGACGCCATCCGCCAGTGGGGCAACCTGGCCGCCCTGGTGGCGGCCCTGTACCAGGAGGATCTGGCGCTCCTGGGCCGCTCCCTCCAGGACGTGGTGGCCGAGCCGCGGCGGGCCCTGCTCATCCCGGGCTTTCCGCAGGCCAAAGAGGCGGCCCTGGCCGGAGGCGCCCTGGGCTGCTCGATCTCGGGGTCGGGACCCTCGGTGTTCTCCCTCTGCGCCTCCCTGGAGGTCGCGCGCCAGGCGGGTGAGGCCATGCAGCGGGCGTTCCGGGCCGAGGGGCTGGGCTCCGACCTCTACGTGTCCCCGGTGAACGAGAGCGGCCCTGCCGTCCTCCCGGAGGCCCCTTGACCTTTCGCAGCACCCGTTGCCAGGCCTCCGGCGGAGAGGTGAGCTTCCGCCAGGCCATCTTCACCGGCCTGGCCCCGGACGGCGGTCTCTACCACCCCACCCGGCAGCCGGATCTCCGCCCCCTGCTGGCGCGCTTCGACGGGCGCACGGCGTTCCAGGACATGGCGCAGGAAATGACCGTCGAGCTCCTGGGAGAGGAGCTCGACCGGGAAGCCGCCGGGAGGGTGGTCCGCAGGGCCTTCACCTTCTGGCCCGAGCTGCGGCCCCTCACGGACGCCGTCTCCCTGCTGGAGCTCTTTCACGGCCCCACCGGCGCCTTCAAGGACTTCGGCGCCGCCTTCCTGGCCTCCGTGATGGAGGAGTTCCTGGCCGACCAGGGGCAACGCGCCGTGGTGCTGGTGGCCACCTCCGGAGACACCGGCGGCGCCGTGGCCAGGGCCTTCCACGGGCGGCGCAACGTTGAGGTGGTCATTCTCTATCCTTCCGGGCGGGTGAGCCCGCTGCAGGAGAAGCAGCTCACCACCCTGGGAGGCAACGTAACCGCTCTGGAGGTGAGGGGCAGCTTCGACGACTGCCAGCGACTGGTGAAGGAGGCGTTCCTGGACCGCCGCCTCCGCCAGGGGCTGCGCCTGACCTCGGCCAACTCCATCAACCTGGGCCGCCTCCTCCCCCAGGCCTTCTACTACGTATATGCCGCCACCCGGCTGCCCCCGCCCCGCCGGCCCCTGATCTTCTGCGTGCCCAGCGGTAACTTCGGCAACCTCACCGCCGGCGTGTACGCCTGGCAGTGGGGCCTGCCGGTGGAGCTGTTCCTGGCGGCCACCAATGTCAACGACGTGGTCCCGGAGTACCTGCGCACCGGAGTGTTCCAGCCCCGCGCCTCCCGGAGGACCCTGTCCAGCGCCATGGATGTGGGTGACCCCAGCAACCTGGAGCGCCTCATGGCCGTGTTCCGGGGACGGGTGGAGGCCATGCGTGCCTTGATTCGCGCGGCCAGCATCACCGACGGGGAAACCCGCGACACCATCGCCCGAGTGTGGACCGAGCACGGCGTGCTGGTGGACCCGCACACCGCCGTGGGAGTGCTGGCGGCCCAGCGCCTGGCCCCGGCGGAGGGGGCCGGCCGGGTCGTCGTGCTGGCCACCGCCCACCCGGGAAAGTTCCCCGAGGTGGTGCGGGAGGTCACCGGTGCGGAGCCGCCCCTGCCCGACACCCTGGCCCGCCTGCTGCCCCTGCCCAAGCAGTCGCTGCTCCTGGAGCCGCGACTGCCGGAGCTGAGACGTGTCCTGGAGTCGCGCTACGGCTGAAGCCGCTGCACCGGCCCGGCCGGCGCAGCGGCCGCCCCGGCGTCGGCGGTGTGCCGAGCCCTACCGCCCCTTGCGCTTCTGCTTCTTCCCGTCGGTGCGTCGGTAGGGGTTGGCCCTGTTCCTGAGGAAGGTGCGGTAAACCCTGCAGGCCTCGTAGTAGCCGTCGGGACCCCAGTAGGAGGCGGACAGGTCCGCCCGGTAGAGCTCCAGCAGCGCAGGGAACAGGGGCGAGCCCATGACGCGCTCGCTGCGGTAGAGCGGCAGCTGCGGGAGGGCGGCGGGCATCATGTGATAGCGCACCAGAAAGGTCACCTGCCGGACCGTCTCGGGGGAAAAGCCCAGGCGGCCCAGGAATCGTGCGGCGATCTCGGCGCCCAGCTCGGCGTGGCGGTCGAAGGGCTTCTCCGCCGTGGCGGTGGCTGCGGGCTTGCCGACGTCGTGGAGCAGCAGCCCCAGGGAGAGCACCGGGTCCAGATCCTTGCGGTACTGGAAGGTTTCCAGGGTATGGGCCCAGACATCCCCTTCAGGGTGGTAGTCCTTCACGTGCGGGATGGAGGCCATGGCATCGATCTCCGGCCAGAACGCCGCAATGAAGCCCGCGGCGGACAGCAGGTGCAGGCCCTTCTCCGGGTGCTCTCCCGCCAGGATCCCCAGGAGGATCTCCCGCTGCAGCGCCGCCTCGGGCCGGGGGAACCGGCCCTCCGGGGACACCTCATCGGCGGCAATCTCGTAGTGGTAGCGGGATACCAGCCTGGCCGCCTCGGCCAGGCGCAGCAGCAGGGGGCTTCCGTTCTGCACTACCAGCTCCTCACGGCGGAGGTCCGGATACACCCCGTGAGGATCCAGAAAGCTGTCCCTGGTGGGATCGTAGAGCAGCTCCTGGACGGAGAACACCCGCGGCTCCAGCGGACCGGCCCCGTCGTCGCAGCTGAACAGGTAGCTCACGCCGCCTTCCTCGACGCAGGCGTCCTCGTAGGGGCCGCCGGGGTAGCGGAGATCCTCGAACAGCCGGGCCAGATCCACCAGCGAGGAATCGGTGCGCACGTAGCGGGGTCCCGGAGCCGTGAGGCGGAAGTAGCGGTCCAGGGCCGAGTAGCTCTGCAGCCAGACCCGGTGGCCGGCGCCGATGAGGATATCCAGGGGGCTCGCCATGGTCGCTTCTCTTACCTATAGGATAAGGAAGAAGGGATCGGCGGTCTATACCCGCAGAGCGCGACGGTCCGCTTCAGGCCCCGGGGACAGGGATACTTTCGAAGCCGGCGTAGCGGGCCAGGGCGGCGGGCAGCCGCACCGACCCGTCGGCCTGCTGGAAGTTCTCCAGCAGGGCGATCAGGGTGCGGGAGACGGCCAGGGCGGTCCCGTTGAGCATGTGGACGAACAGGTTCCTTCCCTCCTGCCGGAAGCGGATCCCCAGGCGCCGGGCCTGATAGTCGGTGCAGTTCGATGCGCTGGTGACTTCACCCCAATTCCCCCCCTCGCCCCGCCCCGGCATCCAGGCCTCGATGTCGAACTTTCGGTAGGCGGGAGCGCCCAGATCCGCCGTGCAGGTGTCCACCACGCGGTAGGGGATCTCCAGGCCCCGGTAGATCCGCTCCTCAAGACCCAGCAGATAGCCGTGCAGCTCTTCGGACCGCTCGGGCCGGCAGAAGATGAACATCTCCAGCTTTGTGAACTGGTGCACCCGGTACAGCCCCTTGGAGTATTGCCCCGCGGCGCCCGCCTCGCGGCGGAAGCAGTGAGAGAGGCCCGCCATCTTGACCGGCAGGTCCTCGGCCGCCATGATCTGGCCGGCATGGTAGCCGCCCAGGGTGATCTCGGCGGTCCCCACCAGACAGGTTCCCGTGCCCTCCAGGGTGTAGATGTTCGATTCCTCGCCCCTGGGGTTGAAGCCGATCCCCTCGACGATCTCCTCCCTGGCGATGTCGGGGGTGATGGTCAGGGTGAAGCCCTCCGCTGTGAGCAGGTCCATGGCGTAGCGCAGGAGGGCCATCTCGAGGGCCACCGCCTGGTTCTTGAGGTAGTAGAACTTGGGTCCGCTCACCCTGGCGGCCGTCTCGAAGTCCAGGAGCTGGAGGCGCTGTCCGATCTGCAGGTGATCCTGAGCGGGGAAGGAGAAGGACGGCGGCGTTCCCCAGCGCGAAAGCTCCCGGTTGCCCTCCTCCCCGGCGCCCACCGGGACCTCGGGATGGGTCAGGTTGGGGATCCTCCTCGCTTCCTCCAGCAGCTGACCCTCGGTTTCCTCCAGCAGGGCCTCCCCCGCCGCGATCCGCTCCTTCAGCCGCCTGCCCTCCTCGATCAGCTCCTGCCGTTTCTCCCCGGGCAGCTTCTGCTTCATGGCCCTGGCGTTGTCGTTGCGGCTCCGGCGCAGGGACTCGATCTCCCGGATGAGGCCGCCGCGTTTGTCGTAGAGGGCCGCCACGCGGTCCGGATCGGCATCGACCTGGCGGTTGCGGGTGTTCTCTCTAACCAGCTCGAGATTGTCGCGAAGGAAGCGCAGGTCCAGCATAGTGACAGGATACTAACGGAAGCGCATGCCGGTGGCAAGCGGCCCCGTGTCTTGCGCCGCCGCTACGAACGGGTCCGCCGGCACTCGGTGCAACCCAGAACGTGGACGTGCGTGCGCCCGGCGCTGCGCCACATCTTGGCGATCACGAACCCCTCGGCGGGCAGCTCGGTCCGGCAGACCGGACAACGGCGCGGCCGCCTGCCGGAGCCGTAGCAGTAGGGGCAACCGAACAGGTGCGTCAGCTGCTCCTCCCCGCCCCGATACACGATCGAACGCACCCGCTCGCCCTGCTGCAGCCTGGAGCCGCACAGAGGGCAGTCCCTGGGGCGCCGGGGCTCATCCGTCCGCCGCTCTTTCTCTCCGCCGCGGGCGAACAGCAGCACCAGCAGGGCGATGATCAGGACGCACAGCAGGAGGACGGCGGCGAAGATGTCCGACTCCGGCGGCTAGCGCTTGTTGCCGCGGGGACCCCGCGTCGGCTTGCCCCGAGTGCCGTGCACCAGTCTTCCTGACTGTCTGAGGAGCGTTCGCATCGATTCCTTCTGGGCGGAAACGCTGATCTGCGGGGCCTTCTTGTGACGTCGCTTCATGGATCCTCCCGACTTCCCACCTGGTTCCCACATCAATGGTAGCTCCTCCGGGAACGGTTGGCAACCGGCACCGATGGGGCTACAGTTGTGCCATGGGCGTCCTGTACGTGGTGGCCACCCCGATCGGCAACCTGGAAGACATCTCCGGGCGGGCCCTGCGCATCCTGGGGGAGGTGGACCTGATCGCCTGCGAGGACACCCGCCAGACCCGCAAGCTGCTGGGCCGCTACGGGATCCGCACGGCCCTGGTTCCCTACCACGCTCACAACCAGCAGCGCGCAGGGGAGCGGATCCTGGCCGTTCTGAGCTCCGGCGGCCGGGTGGCGCTGGTGAGCGACGGGGGCACCCCCGGGGTCTCCGACCCCGGGGCCGCGCTGGTGCGGCTGGCGCGGGAGCAGGCGGTTCGGGTGGTGCCGGTGCCCGGTCCTTCGGCGCTGGCGGCGATCCTGAGCGTCTCCGGGGAGGGGCTTTCCGGGGTCACCTTCGGGGGGTTTCTCTCTCCCAGGAGGGGGCGGCGCCGGCGCCGGCTGGGGGAGCTGCTCGCCGGTGGGGAGGCGGTGGTGCTGTTCGAATCGCCGCACCGCATCATGGTCCTGCTCCAGGACCTGAAGGAGTTGGCTCCCCGCCGGGGGGTGCTCATCGGCCGGGAGATGACGAAGGTCCACGAGGAGTTTCTGGAAGGTTTTCCCGACCGGCTCTTGACGGAGCTCGCGCAAAGAACGAAGATAGTGGGTGAGTTCAGCGTGTTCGTCCGGCCTTCGGCAAAAAGGTTCAAGTTGAATCCGGCCGGTGACGATACTGGAAACGAAAGGACGGCTCGAGGGGACGATGACGGTTGACAGAATTGGCCCGGTAGACCCGATTCACAACCCCAAGAAGGTGAAGGGCGCCGGCAAGGCGCGCCAGGGCGGAGGTACCGATTCCGTGAGCTTCTCCGCTGAGGCAAAATCCAAGGCAGAGGTGTTCCACGCCACCGAGCTGGCCAAGGGAGCCCCCGAGGTCCGCTGGGATCGGGTCCAGGAGGTGAAGAAGAAGCTCCAGGATCCTTCCTACATCTCCGACAAGGTGGTGGAGAGCGTCGCCGACAGACTGATGGAGCACTTCGGGATCGGTTGAGCCCCGACCATATCCGGATACCGCGGCGGAGGGTCTTGAGTCAGGATTCTCCGCCTTTGTTTTCCATGGGGACGAATGGGGACGGAATATGCCGGACGTATTCTTCACAGTGCCCACCGAGATCCGCTTCGGTCTCGACGTGGTGAACCGCATCGCCGCAGCGGTCGCCCGGTACGGGGAGCGGCTGCTGCTGGTCACCGAGGCCATCCTCTACGAGGGCAAGGCCATCGAGCGCATCCAGAGCCTTCTTGACCGCAAGTCCATCCAGTACATCGTCTTCGACGAGGTGATTCCCCATGCCACCAGCAGCGTCGTGGATTCGGGGGTCACCCTGGCCCGGGGCGCGCACGCGCAGGTCGTGGTGGGGCTGGGGGGCGTGCGCACCCTGTCGGTGGCCAAGTGCATCGCCATGGTGGCGGCCACCAGGAACGAGACCGACGATTTCCTCTCGGGCATGCATCCGGGCGGCCAGGGGCTGGCCTTCGTGGCCATCCCCACCACCTGCCGGGATCCGTTTCTGCTCCTGGACGAGTATCTGATCACCGACGCCCGGGACCGGACGGCGCGGATCGGGCGGACCCAGCCCGGCATCACCCGGGCGGTCCTGATCGATCCCAAGCTGACCGTCACGCTCCCCAACAAGTACATGGCCACCACCCTCATGGACACCCTCCTGCTTGCCCTGGAGGGGTTCCTCTCAGGGCGGGCCAGCTTCATCTCGGACACCTTCTTCCTGCGCGCCATCGAGCTGGTCGGCCAGACCGTGGCCCCGATGATCGAGCAGCCCGACGACCTGCGGGTGCGCGCCCGCGCCTCCATGGCGGGTCTGCTCACCGCTCTGGGGCTCAGCACCAGCAAGGCGGGTGTGGGATCGGCCCTCAGCTACGCCATCAACGGCGCCTTCCTGGTGCCGAAGTCCTGGATCTCCTCGATCCTGCTGCCGCACGTCATGGAGTTCTACGCCGGCGTGGGCTCGGAGAAGCTGGCGTTGGTCGCGAGCCTGCTCGGGGAGGACGTGCGCGAGGCGCCCCCCGCCGAGGCGGCGGGGAGGGCGGTGGAAGCGGTGCGCCGCATCCTCGGGTCGCTGGGGCTCCCGAGCCGCCTGCGCGACTTCGATCTCAGCCTGGACGACATGGTGGACGTGGCCGGCGTGGCCCGGTCCTTCGACATGCTGAACTACCTGCCCCGCTCCGTGTCCAGCGAAGATCTCTACGAGCTGGTGAAGGCAGCCTTCTAGGCGGCCTGTCTGCGCTCGGGGCGCCATGATATCCCCCCGCAAGCTCCAGCAGCTCCCCCGAAGGACGCGGCTGCGCAAGCTCGCGGCCATGCTGCATCAGGCGGAGGTGGACGCGCGCTTCAGCCGGCTGAAGGCGGCGGACCTGGCCGCGGCCCTGGGCGTTCTGGCCGCCGAGCCGGGGCTCCCGGAGGCGCTTCTGGGCGAGGCGCGGCTGCTGGAGGGGCTCCTGCGGCTGTCCGGGGGAGATGAGGCCGCGCTGCGCCGCCGGATGAACGGGCTGCGGCACGCCCTGCTGCGTGTCCTGGGCGCGGAGCCCGCGGAGTGGGACCTGCTGGACCCCGAAGGCGGCACTCTGGATGCCTCCGCGCGCACGGTCTTTCCGGTGCGGGTCTATCTGGAGGACCTGCGCTCCCCCTACAATGTGGGCGCCGTGTTCCGAACCGCCGAGGCGTTCGGGGTGGAGCGGATCGACCTGTCCCCGGACACCCCCTCCCCGCTGCACCGCAGGGCCCTGAAAACCGCTCGCGGGGCGGTGCCGGCCCTGCCCTGGAGCTACCTGGAGCTGAGCGAGCTGCGGGAGCGCAGAGGCGTGTTCGCCCTGGAGGTGGGGGGCGTCGCCCTGGGGGAGTTCGGCTTCCCCGCAGCCGGGACCGTGCTGATCGGCTCGGAGGAGCTCGGAGTGAGCCCCGAGGGGCTGGCCCTTGCCGACGCCTCAGCGGGCAGGGTCTCCATTCCCATGGCCGGGGCCAAGCGTTCCCTCAACGTGGCGGTGGCGTTCGGCATTCTCATGCACGCCTGGTTCCGCCGTCTGGCCGGTCAGGAAGCGGACGGGTCTCCATGATGGAAAGGAAGCGTAGGTACGCTCCCGGTACTCCCACAGCCGCACCTCCCGGCCGATCACCGCGCGCCGGAGCACCGCCGCGATGCTGCCCAGCAGCTGCACGGGCACCCGGGATACGCTGCCTGCCAGGAGGCGGCGGGGGAGAACCGCCGCCACTTCGCGGTCCGGCAGCGTCGCTGCGAAGGGCGGACCCTGCGCGGCGCGGACCATCAAGCGCACCTTGAGCCTGCGGGCGTCCAGCTCCGGCCAGGCATCAGCGATCGTGAACTCCTGCATCCGTTTCCTCCTGTAATGAGAAAACGGGACGCCGGCGCTGCGGTGATTTCGAAATGCGCCGCCGCCGGCCCTGCCGCGCCTGGGGGTCGTGAATCAGCCGTCGATTCGGCCGTTGATGAGGATCTCGTGGGACATGGCGACGGACTTGCCGAGCATGGCGTGAACCGCGCAGTACTTGTCCAGCGACAGGTCCACCGCCTTCTCCACCTTGGATCGGTCTATCTCCTTGCCGTCCAGGATGTAGCGGACGCGGATGGCCGTGTAGACCTTGGGATGGTCCTCGGCGGCGTCCGCCTCCACTTCGACCTTGAAGCGCTCGAAGGGAACCTTCATCTTACCCAGCAGCGACACCACGTCCATGGCGGTGCACCCGCCCAGGGCGCTGAGCAGCAGACCCTTGGGGCGCGGCCCGCGGTTCTTGCCGCCGAACTGCAGGTCCGCATCGACGGCAAAGGTGTGCCCCTCCAGCTCCGCCTCGAAGGCCATCTCCTCGGTCCAGGTCAGCGTCGTCTTGGTCATTCTCCGTCCCCCCCTCCCGCTCAACGCTTGAGCGCTCTCTCCACCTCGCTCTGGTTGAACCCCACGATGATCTTGCCATGGACGTCGATCACCGGCACGCCCATCTGGCCCGACTTGCGCACCATCTCCTCGGCCTTGCGCTGGTCAGAGGCCACGTTGTACTCGGTGAAAGGCACCCGGTTCTTTCGGAAATAGTCTTTTGCCTTGACGCAGAACCCGCAGGTGGGTGTGGTGTAGATGGTCACCGCCATTGCTTCTGTCCTCCATCTCTTGCCGGCTGCCGCCGCTCGTGGCGCCCGGTCGATATTTCATATGAATATTACTATATAGAGTTTTCTCCGTCAAGGCAGGAGACGGTCGCGGGAGCGCCGCGACGCACACCCTCCCTCTGCCCTGCCTCCGCCGTCCCCCGGGTGGGGCGAGCGTGACGCCCCGCCCGGAGCGGGCCTTTCAGAACTTGGCCCGCTGGTCCAGGAAGGCATGCTCGAGGCGGCTCTGGATGCGCTCCAGCTGTCCTTGCGTCTCGATGCCGAAGTCCCGCAGCACCTCCGGATGGATCTGCTCGAAGATGATCCGCTCACGTTCCAGATCGCAGATGGCGTTGGCCAGGTACACGCTGAAGACCACGTCCCGGTATCCGTCCAGCGACTCCAGGGGCTCGTGGTGGTAGCGGATGGCCGCCACCAGCTGCTCCGGGAAGTTCCACTTCCTGGCCACCAGGGCACCCACCTCCGCGTGGTTCATCCCCACGGAGAGGTTCTCCAGCAGCTTGCCAGGGATGTCTTTTTCTTTGCAGAACCTGACGATTCGCTCCAGGAGGTCCGGGTGCAGGCTGGCCACGATGATCTGGCCCAGATCGTGGAGGATGCCGCCCACGTAGACGTCATCCAGGATGTCCTTGCGCTTTCGGAAGCTCTTCGCCAGGTTGTAGGCGTAGAAGGCCGCACGGTAGGAGTGATCCCAGAGCCCCTTCATCTCCCGGTACTTCTCCCCCAGGATCTTCTGGGTGCCGTGGGCGTAGAGAAGGTTCCTCAAGCCCTTCATGCCCACCAGCTTCACCGCTTCGACGATGTTGTCCACGCGCTTGGGCAGCATGAACTGGGCGGAGTTGACCAGCTTCAACAGGTCCGCCGTCAGGGCCGGATCCGTGGAGATCTGGCGGGCGATGTCGGTGATCTCGGATTCGGGGTCGCCGATGAGCTTTTGAAGGTAGATGATGTTGTCCGGAAACTGGGGAAGCTCCTCAACTTCCCTGACGATCTCCCGGGTCAGCAGATCGAGCTTCTCCACCTGCAGCTCGGAGAAGGGAATGGTGAGCCTGGCCACGGTCTCCCCGTCCTCCACTTCGATGGAAAAGGCCTCTTCGTCCAGCCCCATCTTCTTCAGCATAAGGATGAGGATGACGATTCCCAGCCCCGCGCCTTCGGAGTTGTCCAGTACCGTGGAAAAGGCCTCCTCCATGCTGGTGAAGGCCCGGGAGCGGGCAATGCGGTCGAAGATGCGAATGTGCTCGGTCTTGGTGATGGCGACGTTGTTGCGCACCGAGATCCTGAAGGTCTGGCCCTGGGTGTGAAAGACGATCTTCAGATACAGCCCCATCTCTTTCTGCTTCTGCAGATAGTGCTGGATGTTCTCCAGGGTGTCTTCCTTGAAGGTCTTCATACCCTTCGCGTAGTCGGCGGGGCTGTTAAGGTCGAGGCTGCGCTCGATGAAGTAAGCGCGCTTGGTGTTCGCCTTCTTGGCGTTCACCGCCAGCTCCCGCAGGCAGTAGGCCAGCTGATCCTTGATCTCGCCGTGCCCCAGCTCTTCGAGAAAGGCGTTCAGCACCTGTTCCAGGTATTCTTCCGTCTCGTGGGGCAGGGTGTAGGTCTTGAACGTCAACGGAACAGAGTTCTGGGCGGCCCGCCTGATCTGCTCCATGTCGACGGGAGGTGGCATCGGCAGTTGGACCCCTTCCGCAACGTTTTGACTGAAGGATAGTCGCCACATATCGGGCTGTCAAGAGTGGGGGCTCCGCTCCGGCCGCCGCCGGCGGCCGCCCGCCCCCGCGTTGCCACCCGCCCGGGCCGCTGATATAATGCCCACCAATGCGGATGCACGAGTTCGAGGACCTCATGGAAGGGCTCTTCCACCTGAGGGAGATGGAGAGCACGGATTCCTCCCTCAACGGGCTGCAGGTGGCCAACTCGCACGATCGCGTCGAGAGGATCGCCTTCGCGGTGGACGCCTGCCTGGAGAGCTTCGCCCGGGCCGCCGAATGGGGAGCGGACCTGCTGTTCGTGCACCACGGCCTGTTCTGGGGCAAGCCGCTCGCCGTCCGCGACGGGCACTACCGGAGGCTGCGGGCGCTGCTGCAGTCCGACTGCGCCCTGTTTGCCGTCCACCTGCCGCTGGATCTCCACCCCGAGCTGGGCAACAACGCCGGCCTCTGCAGGCTTCTGGGGCTCCAGGCCCTGGAGCCGTTCGGGGAGTACAAGGGGGTGAGGATCGGCTTCAAGGGAACGCTGCCCGAAGGAAAGCGGCTGGAGGAGCTGGTGCGGCAGCTCGTCCCCGGCCCGGAGGCGGCGCTGGGGGTGCTGCCTTTCGGTCCGGAAGAGATCCACACGGTGGCGGTGGTTTCCGGAGGCGCGGCACACGAGGCGCTGCAGGCCATCGAGGAGGGGGTGGACCTCTACGTCACCGGGGACGCCGCCCACACCCTCTATCACGAGTGCCTGGAGGGACAGATCAACGTGATCTTCGGCGGGCACTATCGCACCGAGGTCTGGGGCGTCCGCCAGCTGGCCGAGAGGCTGGCCGCCGAGCACGGCCTGGAAACCACCTTTCTCGACATTCCCACCGGCCTGTAGGGAGCGGCGAAGCGTGAAGCAGCCCGCGCGCAGGCTCCTGCCTCTGTCGCTCACAGGCGCCGTCGTTGCCGCCGATCAGATCTCCAAGAGCATCGCGGCCGCCCTCCTGCCCTACGGCCGCCCGGTGCCGGTGATCGGAGAGCTGCTGCGGCTCACCTACATCAGCAATCCGGCGATCGCCTTCAGCATCGGGGGCGGCATGTCCGGCCTCGCGCGCACGGTCCTGGCGCTGGTGTTTCCGCTCCTCGTGATGGCCCTGCTGGCCGGCTACTACTTCTACGGCCGGGAGATCAGGCCCGTGCAGCGGTGGCTGATCGCGGCGGTCCTGGGCGGCGGGGTGGGCAACTACCTGGACCGTCTCCTGCGTCCGGGGGGGGTGGTTGATTTTATCGATGTCAAGTTCTATGGTGTGTTCGGTCTCGATCGCTGGCCGACCTTCAACCTGGCGGACTCCACGGTGGTCGTAGCCGGCCTCCTGCTGCTGATCACCTATCTGAGAGGCCCGGAAAAAGGCAAACGACGATGAACAAGAAAGCCAATACCGTTCTCTTCCTCATCGGCGCCACGGTGTTCAACCTGGCGGTGATGTTCGTGTTGATCATCCTCTTCCTGGTGATCATCTCCGCCCTGTTCCGCAACTCACCGAACCAGGGCCTGATCTCCGTTCTCATGGTGGTGGTGTTCATCGGTTCCATCGCCGCCTCGTTCTTCATCTACGGCAGGGTGCTGAAGCTGATCTCCCGGAAATGGGATCTGGACAAGTACTTCCTGCCGCTGTTCAAGCGGCGCAAGTAGGGCTGAACCCGCCTTCGCGGAAAGGCGCGGCCGTCGCCGCCCGCGCTGCGGCTCAGTAGCCGTCAGAACGGGCGATGTTGAGGTCCTTCTTGTACAGCTCGTTGTAGACGAAGCCGCGGTTGCGCAGGTTGTCCTTCACCTCCTGGGGAAAGGGGATGTTGCGCCAGAAGATGCCCCGCACCTCCCGGTCGAGCTTCTGGGTGCCCTGGCTTTCCTTGGTGATCCACAGGACGTAGTCGTTGATGAAGGACTCCCGCACGTCGCCGCGCAGCTTGCTTTCCTGGAACCACTGGTAGTATCTGCCGGTGATCCCCTCCTCCATCCAGTAGTGCTGGGCCTTCTCCTTGGCCACCTGCCAGCGCAGGTCCGCCAGGGCGGCCACGACGGCGCTCTCCACGTCCTTTGGATAGAGGGGCAGCGCCATTCGCCCCCTGCTGGAGGCCCGGTTGAAGCGCTCGAAAGGCTCCCAGCAGACGCCGGCCTCCCCGTAGTTGGCCAGCAGCAGCACGTGGGGCACGATGCGATTGGTCTGTCCCTTGTAGCTGCGCTCGAACAGCCCGGAATCCAGCTGCTCCACCCGGGCCATGGCATTGATCACGTTTTCCCGCGTGCAGATCTCCCGCATGTTGGGCCGGAAGTACTGCTTCATCAGCACGGGAAGGTGGTTGCCCTGGCGCCCGACGCACAGCTTGGCCATCTGCCGGATGGAGTTGAACTCCCCCGCCACCACTCCGCGATCCACGAAGCTGCCGCCCCCGTCCCCGGACTTCTCCTCCAGGTCCCGCAGCTCCTGGTCCATCTCCTCGAGGCGGCCGTAGATGGCCCGCAGGTCCCGGTCCAGGTTGGAGAGATGACGCAGCACGGTGGCGATGTCGGAAAAGGCCGCCTTCTGCTCGGCGGTGTAGGCGTCCTTCAGCTTGTAGTCCTGGCGGACATCGTGGCGGAGGATCGTCCTGACGTAGCTCTGCAGGTTGGCCTCGAAGTCCTCCATCTGCCCGAGCTTGTTCTGCAGAAGGGTGAACTCCGCCTGCCGCTGGCCCCGCCGCTTCTCCACCGCGTTGCGCAGCTTCTGGTCTTCGCTCTGCCTGGCCTGCTTCACCTCGTCGGTGGCCGAGGGGTTGACCGCCCCCTGGGCCACCTTGAGAAGCCACTCATCCAGATAGTGGACCGGCTCCCCCGTGCCGTTCTCCCAGATGATGCGGCTTAGCATGTCGCGCTGTTCCGTGGAGACCAGCGTGGGGGAGAGGATGCCGTAGCGCAGCAGGAGCAGCTTCGGGGTGGGCATCGAGGTCCCGATCCTGGCCGCAATCCCCTGGGCCAGATCCCAGAACGCGGGTATGAGCCGGGCCCGGAACATGGAGCGGTCCTTGGGATCCCGGGCGCTCACGTACTGGCTCAGGAGCTGGTGGACCCGCTTTCCCCGCTCGCCCTCGTCGTAGATCAGCTTCTTGTAGTAGTTCTTGTCCAGGAAGAACGGCTTGGGATCTTCCTCGGTCCTGTGCTGGGGCTGGAAGGCCTTGCGGGTGAGGTCGATCTCCTCGGCCTCTCCCCGCTGGGAGCCCTCCTCCGGTTGGAACAGATCCCCGAACTCCGGCCTCTTTGCGGCGGGTTCCGCCTCGCCGATGCCCATCAGCTCGGCAATTTCCGGGTCGAGTCGCCCTGAGGTCAGATCATCGCTCATTACGGTACTGGAGGCGACGGGAATCGAACCCACGACCTCGTGAATGCCATTCACGCGCTCTAGCCAACTGAGCTACGCCCCCACGGAACACGTGCATGATAGCTTCAGCCCCGCTCCCTTGTCAATACGAGCCCCTGGTCTCTAAACAGGCCGGAGGCAACGGTCGAAGATCTAGGGTGAGGCTGCGCAGAGCAAAATGTACGGAAAAAGCTCGGGCTTGACAAGCCGCAACCGGTTGTGCTATCGGGGTCTGTTATGATGAGCTGCTTCCAGGGTGGCACGGTGGTGCGGCTCCTGGAACGTCAGGATAAGTACGCCGCCATACAGGAGGTGATCGACCGCGCGCCGGTGTTCGACGCGGTGGGGGACCGCACCCGGCTGGCCGCGGCGGTCCTGCAGCGGGAACGGATGCTCTCCACCGGCCTGGGCAGGGGAGTGGCTGTGGCCCACGGAGCCTCCAGCGCCGTCCCGGAGGTGGTGATCGCCCTGGGCATCTCCCGGGAGGGGATCGACTTCGACTCCTTCGACGAGGCCCCGGTGCACCTCCTGTTCGTCATCACCAACCCCCCCGACCGCCAGCTCGACTACCTGGCGGCTCTGGCGGCGGTGACCAAGCTGGTCCGCGACGAGGGCTTCCGCAGCGGCCTCCAGGCGTCCCTCCCGCCGGAGCAGCTGGAGCACAAGATCTGCCTGGCCTTCCGCAAGTGCCTGAAGCGGAACAACCGTATCCCAGCCTGAAGCGGCCCTCATGGATATCATCCCCGCCATCGACCTTCTGGAGGGGCGGTGCGTGCGGCTCCGCCAGGGGCGCTACGCCAGCGCCCGCGCCTACACGGCTGACCCCGTGGGGGTTGCCCGCGGCTTCCAGCGCGCCGGGGCGCGTTGGATCCACCTGGTGGATCTGGACGCGGCCGGCTCCAGGGGCCGGACCAACCGTGAGACCATCCGCAGGGTCCGGCGGGCGGTCTCCTGTGGGCTGGAGGTGGGCGGCGGTGTGCGCCGCCTGGAGGACGTGGCGGAGCTGCTGGAGGCGGGGGTGGACCGCGTCGTGGTGGGCACGGTGCTGGTCCGCCGGCCCCGGGAGGTGGGCCGCTGGAGGGCCCGCTTCGGTCCGGTGCTGATGGCGGGCATCGACGCCCTGGACGGGGCGGTGCGGATCTCCGGATGGGAGGAAGACACCCCCGTGCCGGACGTGGACCTGGCGCGGGAAGCGGGCCGGCTGGGTCTGGCCGGCATCATCTACACGAGCATCGGCCGCGACGGCACCCTGGCCGGACCGGACATCGAGCGGACCAACCGGGTGGCCCGGGCCGCGGCCCTGCCGGTGGTGCTCTCGGGGGGCGTGGGCAGCGCCGCCGACGTGGAGGAGGCGGCCCGCCGCTCGGAGGCCAACGTCAGCGGGGTGATCATCGGCAAGGCGCTCTACGAAGGGAGGGTGGACCTGGCCGGGCTCCTGCGCCGCTACTCCTCACCCTCGCCCGGAGGGAGGTGATCCGCCGCCGGGTCCAGCAGCGCGGCGATCCGCCCGGCCAGCCGCTGCGGGGAGCTGCCGTCCGTGTTCAGGCGCCGGCCCAGGGTGGCGTACACCGGGGCCCTGCGGTGGTAGAGGGCGCGCAGCTCCTCGCGGGAGCGCTGCAGCAGGGGGCGCCGGGGATCCGTGCCGGTGCGGCGCAGGAACTCCGCAAAGGACACCTCCAGGTAGAAGGTGGTGCAGGCGGAACGCAGAAAGGACTGGTTTTCCGGGCGCATGGGGGCGCCGCCGCCGGCGGCGATCACCACCCGCCGCCGCCCTGCCTGGGAGAGCAGAACCTCCGTCTCCAGGCGGCGGAAGCTCTCCTCCCCCTCCTCCGCGAAGATCCGCCGGATGGGCCGTCCCGCCCGGCGCTCGATCAGGGCATCCAGGTCCAGGAAGCGGTAGCCCAGGGCGCGCGCCAGGAGCCGGCCGACGGTGGACTTGCCGGAGCCCATGAAGCCGATCAGGGCAATGCGTTCGGGAAGGTGGGAGCTCGTCCCGGGGTATGACTCTCCCATGGTCCGTGGGGCGGATTATAGCACGAAGCGCCGCCCACCGTGGACCCGGCTCCGCGCCGGTGGAAAGGTCTGCCCTCAGGGGCTACCATGGACCCATGCCGGATCCCCTGGTTTCCGTGGTGGTGCCCACCTACAACCGCCTGTCCCTGCTGCAGGAGGCGGTGGGCTCCGTGCTGGCCCAGAGCTTCCGCGACCGGGAGCTGATCGTGGTGGATGACGGCTCCACCGACGGCACCGAAGCCTACGGGCAGGCTCTGCGTGGGACCGGGGTCCGCTACCTGCGGCGCCGGCACAGCGGCCGCCCCGGGGCGGTGCGCAACGCCGGGGCGGCCCTCGCCCGCGGGCGCTTCCTGGCCTTCCTGGATTCCGACGATCTGTGGCTCTCCGAGAAGCTGGAGCTCCAGCTCTCCCGCCTGCGGGAGCAGGCGGGGGTTCGGATCTGCCACACCCGCGAGCTGTGGCTGCGGCAGGGGCGCCGGGTCTCCCAGTCCGGCCAGCGCCACCGGCGTGAGGGGGACCTGTTCGCCGATTCACTGCGCAAGTGCATCATCGGCCCCTCGACTGTGCTGGTGGATCGCGCCCTCTTCCAGGCGGCCGGGGGCTTCCGGGAGGATCTGGAGATCGCCGAGGACTACGAGCTGTGGCTGCGGCTCACCGCCCGGGAGAAGGTGACCTACCTGGACAGGCCCCTGGTGGTGAAACGCGCGGGACACCCGGGACAGCTCTCCGAGAAATACGGCCAGATCGAGATTTTCCGCATCCGCGCCCTGCTGCTCTTTCTGGGCGACCAGACGCTCCCCGCGGAGAACAGGAGGCTGGCGGCCGCGGAGCTTGCCCGCAAGTGCAGGATTCACGCGGCCGGCTGCCGAAAACGCGGCAGGGAGGAGGAAGCACGCCAGGTGCTCGAGCTGGCGGAGAAGGTTACTTCGCGGTCCTGATCCGGGCCACGAACTCCTCGAACACGGCCCGGTATTGGGGCACCGTCTGCACGTAGGTGAGCAGCGAGCGCAGGAACCCTTCCGGCTCTCCGGTGTCGAGCCGCTCCCCCTCGATGCGCCGGAACACCACCCGCTGCCTTCGGGCCAGCTCCCGCAGGGCGTGAGTGTGGAAGTACTCCCCGTCCTGCGCGCGGTGTCTCCTCCACCCCTCCTCCAGGAGGTCGAAGATCTCCGGGATGTAGAGATAACGGCCGATGGAGGCCTCCCTGCTGGGCTCCCGTCCCGGAGGGGCCTTCTCCACGATGTCGGTCACGTGCAGCCCGTCGGCAGCTATGGCCAGGGTCCCGTAGCGTTCGATCTCCGGCGGGTCGTGGATCGTGGCCAGCACGCAGCAGCCGGTGCTGCGGTAGGTGTCGATCAGCTGCCGCGTGAGCGGGACCTCCCCCAGGTGGATGTCGTCGGGGTAGGCCACCACGAAGGGCTCGTTGCCCACGAAGGGGCGCGCCAGAAGCAGCGCGTGGCCGGTGCCGAGCATCTCCTTCTGGCGCACGAAAAAGATGTCCGCCTCCGGCGGGGGGATCTTCTCCAGCTTGCCGTTGTCCCCCTTCATGCGGAAGGTGTATTCCAGCTCCACTTCCCGGTCCAGGTAGTCCTCCAGGACCTTCTTGCGCCGCGAGCTGATCACCAGAATCTCCTGCACCCCCGAGCGCAAGAATTCCTCGATGATGAAATCGATCGAGGGTTTGTCGATCAGGGGCAGCATCTCCTTGGGTACCGTCTTGGTCACCGGCAGGAACCGGCTCCCGTAGCCGCCGGCCAGAATCACTCCCTTCACGCCTTCGGGCTCCTTGCTCTCCAGGATCGCGTTCGGATCTCCCAAGGGTAGCATCCCCGCGGCCGCCCGTCCACCGTTCCTGCGGTTCCCCGCGGGACCGGAGAGCGCTGCGACCGTGCGCGGAGGGGCGCCGCCCCGGCGACCCGCTCCCGGCCCGGCGCCTCGCGTTGACCAAGGGGATCGAATCGAGTACTGTAGCGGTCAAAATCCGGGAGGCGTCTTTGTGAAGATCTGGATCAAGATCGTGGCCGGGAGCGTGATCGGACTGGTGCTGGCGGCGGTGCTGCCGGGCGTCGGCGGCGATCTGCTCGATTTCCTGGCGACGCTGGCCGTCCGGATCGGGCGCTACGTCGTCTTCCCCCTGGTCTTCTTCGCCATGGCAGCAGGCGCCTTCGAGCTCAAGCGGGAGAAGAAGCTGCTGGCGGTCTACGGCAGGAGCGTGGTCTACCTGCTGCTGGCAACGATGCTGCTGCTGGTGCTGGGGATCGTTTCGGTGATGATCTTCTCCCCGGAGCGCATACCCATCACCATCGAGGCCCAGAAGGCGGTGGAGCTGCCCGGGATCCGGGAGATCCTCTTCGACATCTTTCCGGAGAACCTCTTCCAGGTGCTGGTGGGCCCCGGGACCTTCCTCCTGCCCCTGATGGTGCTGGCGGTGCTGATCGGCGTGAACCTCGGTTACGATCTGCGCATCACCGCTCCGGTGGTGCAGCTGTTCGATGCGCTGAACCGGGTCTTCTACCATGTCAACTCCCTGCTGTGGGAGCTGTTCGGCTTTGCCATGATCGTGGTGAGCGCCTCCTTCCTGGTGACCTTGAGCGCTCGCGACCTGTCGCTCTTCCAGCAGATGCTCCTCATCCTGTCCATCGATTCGGCGCTGGTCCTGTTTGCGGTCTATCCGGCCCTGCTCTATCTGCTGGGAGGGCGCCGCAATCCCTACAAGTGGCTGTACGCCACGACCGCCGCGGCGGTGACCGGTTTCTTTACCGGCAATGAGTACCTGGTGATCGGTGCCCTGGTGAAGCACGGAAAGGAAAACCTGGGGGTGCCGCGGCGGGTGGGCTCGGCCGTCTATCCGCTGTTCGCCTTCTTCGGCAGGGCGGGTACCGCCCTGGTGGCCAGCGCTTCCTTCCTGCTGGTGCTGAAGTCCTACTCCAGCCTGGAGATCACCTTTGCCCAGGTGCTGTGGACCTTCGGCTTTACGCTTCTGATCTCCCTGGCCCTGGGCTCGGTCCCGGGCATGGGTGCCTTCGTGGCCCTCTCGGTGCTCTGCGGGCTGTTCGGAAAGGGCCTGCAGGAAGGCTACCTGATCCTGAGGCCCATCGCGCCGCTGCTGATCAGCTTCGGCGTGCTGATGGACGTGGTGACCTCCGCCTTCGTCTCCCTGCTGGTGGCCCAGCACGAGAAGGTCTGGGAAGAGGTGGACCTGTTCGACTTCGTATGAGCGGTACCAGCGCCTGCGGCTGACCCGGCAGCGGAGCGGCTCCCGGCTGCTACAGCCGGAAGATCGCCCCCACCAGGGCGCAGCCCACCATCTGCTCCAGGAAGGGCAGCCCTTCGCCATCCCAGAAGTGGAACACAGGCCAGAGCACCCGCGCGCCCAGACGCAGGTCGATTCCCTCGGCCACGGAGAGACGAAGGTCTGCCTGGGTCTCCGGGTAGAGGAAGCGCAGGTTGCCGTACAGATACTCCAGGGTGGGTCCCAGGTCGGCCGTGGCGTCGGCAAAGAGCGGGATGGGCGCCCGGAGCAGCAGCGCCACCCCCAGGCTTGCCCCCAGCGACAGGGACGGCGTGAAGGGCAGGCGCAGCCCCGCGCGCAGGTCCGGCACCAGGGCGAGCACCCAGTAGTCGCGGTTCTCGATCTCCGTGGGGTAGCTGACCCCGTCCACGGTACGGTAGGTGGTCGCGAAGAGGAGCACTCCGGAGTGGATCTCCCACAGCCTGCCCCCCGCGATGGGAAAGGTGACCCCCGCGCCCGGCAGCAGCGGCGAGGCAGCGGCCGCGGTGCGGGTGCTGCCCACCAGCACCAGCGCGCCGTCTACTTCCACGTACTCCAGCGCCGGCACGTGGACCGCCGCGCCGAAAAGGAGTACGGACAGGATCAGGAAGCGCTGGGCGTGCATGTCATCCCCAAGTGTAGCACATCCCGGCGGGGCCTTCAGAAGGGCGCCGGGAGAAGCGCCGCCCCCGCCGCCTGCACCTGGGTGAAGCGGCTCTGCTCCCAGGCCACGAGCAGCCGCCCGCCCTGCACGGCGAGGTCCGTGTAGACGAAGCCTGGCGGAAGGTGTGGAAGCCGGACCGCCCGGACCCGGGCGCCCTCCGCCCGCAGCAGCAGCCCGTCGGGCCCCAGAAGCAGGAGGGCCCGGCCCTCCTGGACCACCGGCAGCGCGAACAGCCTGACCTTCTCCGAGGTGGCGAACCCGTCCGGGTGGAACTCGTAGCGGGCCAGGGTGGCCTCCCCGCTGCGGCGGAGCAGGAGCTGATAGGCGGTGAGGCTTCCGGGCCGATCCAGGCGCGCGCGTATGCGCGCCAGCAGCGCCCTCAAGGGGCGGGTTTCCGCCGAAAGGTCGGAGCCGAGATCGCGGAAGCCGAACGCCCGGCGGTAGTCCTGGCGCTGGATCTCCCTGTCCTCATCCCGGTCGGCCCGGTAGAGCGCGTAGCGGAACAGCGTTCGCTCCTCTTCGCTGCGCTTCCACTCCAGGTAGAAGCGCTCCTCACCGGCGGCCACGAACGCCACCGCTTCCCAATCGGGGTTGCTGCGCTGGAACGGCGGAGTGATGCGCTGGAAGGCGCTTGCCCCCCGGCCCAGGAGGAGCAGGCTGATCCCGGTGGTGGGAAGATCTGCCCTGTCGATGGTGTTGAGGATCTCGTTGAAATAGAGGTGACAGATGATCCCCCCCGCCGTGGGCGCCAGGGTGGTGATGGTGCGATGGGCGAACAGCAGGGGCTGCTCCACGTAGCGGAAGGAGGTCCCGGCTGCCGGCAGGATGGCCACGCCGTAGCCGTTCAGCCCCAGGTACAGGCTGTCCTGGTCCTGCACCAGCGCCGCCACCCGCTCCTGCACCGTCCAGGGGAGGGGCGCGCGAGAGACGGCCTGCTCCGGCGAGGCGATCGGCTGGAAGCGCCCGGCGGCCAGCTGGTACCAGAGGGCGCCGGCGGCCACGGGGGGCTGCCGCTCCTCCGCGGACCGGCCAGGGAGACAGCCCGAAAGCAGCAGGCCCAGGGCCAGGACGCCGGCCGCAAGCAGGACCGCTTCAGTAGGCCTTCGCGAAAAGCGCAAGCGCCCTGGCCTCTTTGCCGCACAGCACGCAGCGTCCCGCCGGGTCCTCTTCGCGCCCTAAAGGCAGCACCCGGATCGTGGCCTTGGTTTCCTCCTTGATCCGGGCCTCGCAGGCGGCTTCTCCGCACCATCCGCTTTCGATGAACCCGCCCTCCCCCTCCATGATCCGCCGGAACTCCTGGTAGTCCTCGACCCTGTGGGTGTTCTCCTTGCGGAAGGAGAGGGCGCGGCGGAACAGGGAGTCCTGAATGTCGGTGAGAAGCTCTCCCACCCGCCCGGAGGCCTCCTCCACCGGGACCGGTGTCTTTTCGCCGGAATCTCTGCGGACCAGCACCACCTTGCCTTCCTTCATGTCCCGGGGACCCACCTCGATGCGGACCGGGATGCCCGCCAGCTCCGCTTCGGCGAACTTGTAGCCCGGCGAGCTCTGCTCGTCGGCGTCCATCTCAACCGCATAGCCCGAAAGCCGCTCCTGCAGGGCGGCGGCGTAGGACAGCACCTCGGTCTTGTTCTTGTTCTGGAAGATCGGCACGATCCGTACCTGAGTGGGGGCCAGCGCCGGAGGAACCACCAGTCCCTGGTCGTCGGAGTGGGTCATGATCAGGGCGCCCACCAGGCGGGTGGAGACCCCCCAGGAGGTCGCCCAGACGTGCTCCATTGTGCCTTCCCGGTTCTGGAAGCTCACGTCGAAGGCCTTGGCGAAGTTCTGTCCCAGGTTGTGGGAGGTGCCGGCCTGCAGGGCGCGGCGGTCCTGCATCATACCCTCGATGGCGTAGGTGCGCACGGCGCCGGCAAACTTCTCGCTTTCCGTCTTGACTCCGGCCACCACCGGCAGAGCCATGTACTGCTCCGCGAACTGCTTGTACACCATCAGCATCCGCAGGGTCTCCTCCTGCGCTTCCTCGGCGGTGGCGTGGGCGGTATGTCCCTCCTGCCACAGGAACTCGGTGGTGCGGAGGAACAACCGGGTCCGCTTCTCCCACCGCACCACGTTCGCCCACTGGTTGATCAGCAGCGGCAGGTCCCGGTAGCTCTGGATCCATTTCTTGTACATCCCCCAGATGATCGTCTCCGAGGTGGGACGGATCACCAGGGGCTCTTCCAGCTTGTCTCCGCCGCCGTGGGTGACCACCGCCAGCTCCGGGGAGAAGCCCTCCACGTGGTCGGCCTCCTTCCTGAGAAAGCTCTCGGGAATCAGCATGGGGAAATAGGCGTTCTGATGCCCGGTTTCGCGGAACATGGCGTCCAACCGCGCCTGCATCTTTTCCCACAAGGCGTAGCCTCGGGGTCGGATCACCATGCACCCCTTGACGGGGGAATAGTCGGCAAGCTGTGCCTGCAGGACGACGTCCACGTACCATTGCGAGTAGTCCTGCGCTCGGGGGGTTATTCGTTCGGCCACCGTGTCTTTCCTTAAGCTTGTACGGCTGTTCGGGCGCTTCTCCCGGCGGAAGCGCGGATGCGGCGCGGGACGGCTGTCTGTCGAATCAGCCTGGGCCCCAGCTGGAGGGCATTTTACGGGCGCGTCAGGTTCCTGTCAAGGTCGCTCCCGCGGGCGCGGGCCCGCCGCGCCGGCCCCGCCGTTCGCCCCCCCTTTCGGAAGGGCCTGCGCAGGCGCCTGGAGCCGCCTCTAGGGGTCGGGAGGCGGAACCAGGAGGGTCTCCACCATGTAGCGAATGTCGGCCCCGGAGCCGTTCACCTCTTCCTTGGCCACCACGAACACCAGCGAGCGGGAGTCTGGGGCCAGCACGATCTGCTTGATGCGGTAGCTGCGCACCCCCTGGCGGTAGTACTCCGGAAGACCCAGGGTGAAGCTCCGCGACGGGCCGGAGCCCGACTGCACGGTGACGACGATGTGGAAGGCGGCCTTCACCGAGGAGCCGGAGCCGGCAGCGCTCTGATTCAGCCTCACCCGGTACCGCTTGCCGGCCTGGAAGTCCCTGAACTCCAGCTCCTCCTTGGGCTGTTCCCCGTCCAGCAGGATGTACACCAGCCTGCCGGTAGCCAGGTGATCGATGCGATAGTGGCGTGTCCGAGCCACCGATCGCTCCAGGAGGATGTACAGCGCCCCCCGGCCGTCGTTTCCCGGCTGCACGGCGCGGTCGAAGGCGGCCTTCTGCGCTCCGGCGGGGACGAACTTGTTGGCCGCCACCTCCACGGTGTACAGCTCGGCGTAGGGAAAGGAGGTCTTCTCGGAGATGCCGTACTGCCCGAACATGAAATACCTCGAATCCGGGGAGAATCCGAGGTTCTGGAATACGGCGATGTCCCCGGCCAGGAGCATCACCGGGGACAGACAGAGGAGAAGAGCCAGGATGATCCTTCTGCGCATACAGACCCCAGTATAGAGTATCGTACCTTTTGCCGATTTCTATAGGGTTTTTTGCCGGTGCCCCGGCCGGCCGCGGCGGTTTGACCAGGGGAGGCAAATGCCCTTTAATAGCGCTATGGCGCCCCGCTTCCAGCGTACCACTCTGTCCCTGGGGATGCTGCTCTGCCTGGTTCTTCTGGCCCTCTGGGCGCTGGCGACCTACGTCGTGCTCTCCCAGGGCCTGGGCCTGGGCGTCCTGGGCCGGATTTCCGGCGTGCCTGCCTGGTCGCGCGCCCTGCCCGAGCCCAGGCGCAGCGGCGTGCTGCTCTGGAGCGTTCTGGCCGCATCGGGCGGGCTTGCCCTCTTCGGGCTGCTCGCCGAGGCAGGCCTGAGGGGCCTGTACGTCAGAACGGCCTCTCCGGAGATCTTCTTCCTGGGCCTGTTCTGTCTGGCGCTGTCGCTGGAGGCCATGAAGCCGTTCAACCTGCTGCTGGAGGCCCGGGCGCAGTCGATCTACTGGATGATCAGCATCTCTCGCCTGGTTCTGTTCGGCCGCTTTGCGGCCTCCCTCTCGCTGATGGTGGCCAGCCTCTATGCGGTGGGCATGCGCTACAGCCAGTACCGGCTGATGCTGGCGGGGATCGTGATTCTGGCCCTGACCCTGGCGGGGGTGCTGCCGGTGGACGCCACGCAGTTCCAGGCCAACCTGCTGCTGCGGCTCGGGGACCCGGCGAGCTACTGGGTGATCGAGCTGACCCTGAGCGCCCTGGCCCTGGTGAATCTGGCCGTCGCCGCCTGGGCGCGTCACCTCCGCCGCTTCCTGCTGGTGGCCTTGGGGGTGCTTCTTCTGCTGGCCGGGCGGGCGGCGCTGTACGCTGGGGTGTTTCCTATTGCGTGCGCCGCGGGAGCGTTCGCCCTGGCGGCCGGGGTGCTGCTGGCCTCCCGTCACCTTGGGGTGATCTATCTGGGGATCTAGCCGCGGAGCTCCCCATCAGCCGGCGGGGTCTAAAAGAGGGTGAGGTCGGGCGGAAAGGCGGGATCAGCCGTAGAGGAGCGCCGTGGCCACGAAACCGGTGCCCACAGGGATGAGCAGGTTGTCGAAATCCCCCACAGGGAGGAGCTCCAGCAGGGTGGCCGTCAGGGCGATGATGAGGGCCGCGGGCAGGCTGCCGCTGACTTTCCAGGCTCCCACCAGGACCGCCGCGAAGCAGGCCAGGGTGCCGGCCAGGGTCTTGCCCCCGGAGCAGGGCAGCTTCAGGCGGCCCACCAGGCGGCCCACCAGGCTGGCGAAGCCGTCGCCGAAGGCCAGGGCGTAGATGGCAATGGCGGCCGCCGTGGAGGGATAGAGCAGCAGGGCCAGCATGGCACCCAGCCCCAGAGTGACCGGCCCCACCACGAAGCGGCCCCGGTCCCGTTCCCGGGAGGCGATCACGGTGAGATCGGAGATGAGGTACACCCGCAGACCGTCCAGGCGCAGCTTCTCGGCGAGCAGATAGAAGAGGGTACCGGCTCCCAGCAGCGCCATAGTGGCCTCAAGGTCCAACGAGGCCAGCAGTGGAACGAAAGCGATTAGCAGGTGGAGCGCTTTGCGCACCACCTCCCCGTGAAGCTGTTCGGAAAAGCTGCGTTGGGAGGACTGCGGCCTGACGATCGATGCGGCTCGTTCCATGGGTATTCCCTGGCGTTGAAGCAAGAATCCTGCCATTCACGAGATACGATCGGCAGAAATTAACTTCACATGAAGTAAAGAATTACCGAGCGGGTTTGCAGCCAGCTCCTGCCGCGGCGCGGCCCCTGTCTACTATTGTGCACGAAGTGTTCAAAAAAATGGAGGGGTTCAGCGCAGCTTCTTGCGCAGCTTTCGGCCCGACGGTCTGGGCGTCTCCTGCTGCTGGCGGCGCCTGGCCGCCACGCGGGAGAACACCAGCAGACACACGACTCCACCCACGAACATCAGCGAGGAGAGGATCTGGCCGGTGGTAAAGTTGAACGGGCTGAACTGCCCCGGGTTGTCCAGCTTCACCAGCTGAATCGGGTAGCCCATGTAGCTGTCGGGCTGGCGTACGTACTCGATGAGAAAACGGAACACCCCGTAGCCGATGATGTAGACGGACAGCTGCTGTCCCCGAAAAGCCCGGCGGGGGCGGAAGATCAGCCAGAGGATGGCCCACAGGAGCACTCCTTCGCAGAAAGCCTCGTAGAGCTGGGAGGGATGGCGCGGCAGGTTCACGGTCTGCTGCCCCGCGACGCTGAGCCCGGCCCGCTCCGCGAAGGCCCGCACCCAGGGCTCGTCGGTGGAGAACTGAGGCGCCTGAGGGAAGATCATGCCCCAGGGCAGGGTGGTGATCCTGCCCCAAAGCTCGCCGTTGATGAAATTGCCCAGGCGGCCGAAGGTGTAGCCCAGGCTGGCGCCGGTGACCAGCATGTCTCCCCAGCTCAGGATGTCCAGCTTGCGCACCTTCAGATAGATGATGCAGGCTACCACGGTTCCCAGAAGCCCGCCGTGGTAGGACATGCCGGCCAGGCCGGTGAGCCTCACCCTGCCCCCCGACAGAGAGAAGGGCAGGATGATCTGCAGGGGGTGCCTGAGGTAGTAGCCCGAGGGGTCGTAGATCGTCACCGCAAACAGCCTGGCCCCTACCAGCAGCCCCACGATGCCCCAGAAGAAGAGGTTCAGCACCTCGTCGCGGCCCACCTCCAGCTTCCTCTCCTTCACCTGCACCTTGACCAGGACATAGGCCACGGCGAAGGCCACCAGGTACATCATGCCGTACCAGCGCAGCGGCAGACCCGGTACGATCTCCGGACGCAGCCAGGTAGGGTAGCGAAGGAATGCCAGTGGAGCCATCGCCGCCAGCTTATCCGGAAAGCGGCTTTTCTTCAATCCTGCCGCTTCCTGGATTGAAGGTGAAGCGGACCTTCCTCTTCGGCTGCTGCAGGCGGTATTCGCGGTTGTGGCTGCGCAGCACCACTCCGGGGTAGGCGGTTCCCCGGACCACGACCTCCGAGGGGAAGTGCGTCTCGAAGCGTTCGCGGAGCACGAACACCCGCTGCGTGCGCTTCTCCAGAGCCTTCATGACCCTCAGCTTCTCACCGCGGAGCTTCTCCAGGGCGGCGCGGTCCGGGTGGGGCGCGCGTTCCACGCGCTTCATCGCCATGGTGAGCTCCCGATTCTGCCGTTTCAGCTCTTCGATGGCCCTCTCCTCCAGCTCGATGCGGTCGGCCACCAGGTAGTCCTGGCCGAAGGAGATCTCCGTGGGGGCGCCCCGCTCGGAGCCCACGTTGGCCGCCGACAGCCCGTTGCGGGCCCGCACCCTGCCGCCCACCAGATGGCCGCGGTCGGATTCCAGCCTGATCGCCCCGTTGCTCTTGAGGGTGCAGCGCAGGCAGGAGTTCCGCAGGGTGATGTCCCCCACCGCCAGCAGCGCCGCCTGCTCGGCAAAATAGGCTCGGATTTCCCGTTTTGCCCGCAGCACGGCCCGGCCCTCCCCCACCACCCCCTTCTGCACCACGATGGACCCTCCGGCCGACAGCAGCGCGCCCTGCACCCCCTCCTCCACGATGATGTTTTCCTGGCAGAGCACGGAGAAGCCGCTGCGCACCGTGCCCCGAACGCGCACCGAGCCGGAGAAGCGCACGTTGCCGCTGGCAAGACCCACGTCTCCGTCCACCGTGTGGACGTTGAGCACCTCCAGGAGGGTGCCGTCGTACACCATCTCGCCGGTGCCCAGGGCGTGGAAGGCGATCGACCCGTCGGGCTGCTGGCGGCGCTGGACGTTCCGGCCGGCCTGGATCTCGGGCTGGGTTCCCGGGCGCCCCTGCAGCAGCCTCCCGGTCACGTCCCAGCCGTCGGCGGCGCCCCCGGGCGCCGGCACGGTGGCCAGCAGCTCTCCGGCCTTCACCGTGGTCATCCTGTCCTGCTTCTTGAAGTTGGCCCGCCCGGAGGCATCCACGCTCACCGCCGCCCCGCTGGCCCGCTTCGCGCTGAACACCGGTTCGGAGCTTCTACCGTGCCGGGGCGCCTGGCCCTGGGCGATGAGCAGGTCCACCACCTTCCGTCCCGCCCTGGCCGCCACCAGGGCATGCTCCACCCGCTCCTGGATGATTCCCTTCACCACGCCGGCCTTCTGGATGGCCGCCTGCACCTCCTGGGCCGACAGCTCGCGCCCGCTTCCTTCCGGCGGCAGCAGGGTAAGGGTGGCCTGCATCCGATCCGGGGAGAGGCGGACCTGGATCTCCGGCTCCTGGTGCGGGCGGGCCCGCAGCAGCACCGCCTCGCCCCTGGAGCCTTTCTCCAGCACTCCGGCGCAGAGGGTGACCACCTCGCCGCGAATGAGCTGCAGGTTCTCGTACAGCACCGGCGTGCTGTCCCGTCCCTTGCCGCCAGGCAGCACGGCGCCGTGGACGTCCATCCCCGCCCTGCCGGTGGTGGCCTTCGTGACCACCGCGACCGCGCTCCGGGCCTCCACCAGGGCGATGTCCTCGATCTGGTCCAGAGGAAACTCGGCCAGGGAGGAAAGCTCACCCACGCGCTGCGGGTGCTCCAGGAACTGCCGCTTCAGGGCCGCGGCCTTCGCCGCCGGGAGGAACTCCGCCTTCCACTCCAGGCTGCCGTCCTGCCCCTCCTCCGGTGCCCGCCCCTCGGCCAGCAGATAGTCCTCCAGCCGCTCGCTGTCCCCCCGGTGGAAGGCCAGAAGGTCCTCCCGCACCCGGGTGGCATCCATGCCCCCGAGCCGCTGCCCGCGGATCGCCTCTCCCACCTCCTTCAGCAGCAGCGGCCTGCCGGCGCCTCTCCCCTTCACCAGCGTGAGGGTGGCCCGCAGGCGGTCCCGGCTGATTCGGATCTCGATGGAGGCGTCCTGCGGGCGGCCCAGGGGCACGGCCGCTAGCGCTCTGCCCTCGCGCACGGATTCCTCGAGCAGCCGGTTGAGGCCCTCCGGGTCCAGCAGGGCGTCGGGCTGGAACCCCGCCTCGATGCAGCCCCTGAGGATCTCTTGGGCCGGGGGCAGCGCAGCACTGGGAGTGCCGGGCTTGAAGTCCAGCAGGCACTCGCGCCGGTCGGAGGAGGGACCCACGGAGAACTCGTGCCGGGAGTAGGGCACCAGCTCCACCCAGTTCTTCCCGTAGCGGTAGAAGCCGGCGCTGCGGGCGCGGATCTCCCCGCCCAGGTCCGTGAGCTCCTCACCCAGGCACACTCCCGCCCCGTCCTCCCCCGAGGGCGCCGGGATTTGCCGCCCGTAGACGTCTCTCCCGGGCCGGCCGCCCCTGGCGGGCACGATCGTCCCGATCAACTGCCCCTCGGCGGCGTACCCCCGTCCCAGCTCCACCGGCTCCACCTCCGCCGGCCGGCGAACCTCCCTCTTCCTGAGGCGCACCTCCTTCCGCTCCTGGGCCGCCAGGAAAGGGAGCCTGCGCTTGCGCGGCACCGTCCGCTCCACCCGCACGGTTTCCGTGGTGCGCTGGAACACCCTTGGCGGGCGGCCCCTGTCCAGGGCCTGCTCCGAAGCGGCCGCCAACTCCGGCGGCGTGGCGGCCGGCTGCATGGTCAGGCGTGGCGGGGAGGAAGGCTCCGCAGGGATGCCCGTGGCCACGGTGACGGCCGCCCCCCCGGCGGCAAAGAGCTTCTCGATGCCCCGCGGGTCCACCTCCCCGCGTATCCCCCGGGAGGCAAGGAAAGCCCGCACTCCCTCCGGGGTCCACTCGGGTCCCTGCCCGGCGGAGGCCAGCGCCAGGCGCGCTTCCAGCCCCTGCTGGTCCACCTCGAGACGTAACTTTCCTTTCAAAGCGCTTGTTCTCGCCATGTCGTCAGCGTCAGCACGGCCGGCGTGAGGAACAAGCCGGCCAGCGCTCATGGTACATAAGGCGATCACGGTCTGGCAAGCGCCGCTCGCCTTCTTCGGCCCGGGAGCTCCTGGCAGGCAAGCGGCGGTCCTACGGCTCGTAGCCCTCTCTCACGGCCCGGGCCAGCTTGGTCTTGAGCAGCTGGTTCTCCCGCTTGAGCTGGGTGATGTCGAATTGCTGGGTCTTGATCGTCTCCACCAGGTCACCCACGCTCAGCGCTCCGGCGTGCAGCAGCTCCTCGATGTAGCCGATCTTGAACTGAAAGTCGCTCTCCGCCTCCAGCTCCGCGGTGGCGTAGGAGGCGTCCAGATCGATCTCGAAGCGCTCCGGGGTCTCCAGGGCGGCCTGCATCAGCTTGTCCGCCAGGCGGTAGATGGCCTGGGAAAGCACCGAGCCGGGCTTGTAGAGGATGATGGGCAGGCGCGAGCCCAGGGCGATGTCCTGGAGGTCGTCCCGGTAGATCACGCCCAGATGCTCCAGGTCGAAACCCAGATACTCCTGGCAGGAGCGCCGCAGCTTCTGCGCCTTCTGGTCGTCCGCGGGATCCTCCACCATGTTGAGCACGAAGCGCGGCCGGAAGCCGGCGATGCGCTCCTGAAACGCCCGGTGGCCCTCCGGATCCTCCCGCGCCACCCGCGCCAGGATCTGGGGGATGTAGACCCGCTGCAGCGAGCCCTCCCCGGTGCGCAGCTCCTCCAGCACCTGGTGGGCGGGGGACTTCTTCAGGAACGCGGAGTGCATGATGCGGAAGACCGCGTTCTTGAGGAACAGGTAGGTGTTCAGGATCGAGGTCAGCGCCGGCGTGATCACCACCATTCCGCTGCCGGAGGCCAGGAAGAAGTCGATCACGTTGGCGTGGCTGCCCGCCCCCAGGTCCATGATCAGGAAATCCGCCTCCAGGCCCAGCAGGTGTTTCAGCAGGGACTTCTTCTGGTAGGGCTTCAGGTTGGCCACTTCGGGGATCTCCGCGTCCCCCGGAACGAACAGCAGCCCCTCGTGCTCGGTCTCCTGGACGATGTCGGGGAAGCGGACCTTGCGGCTGTTGAGGAAGGTGCCGATCCCGCGCTCGATGGAGCGGTAGCCCAGAAAGGTGTGCAGGTTGGAGGCGCCGAGGTCCAGATCGGCCAGAATCACCCGCTTGCCCGCCTGGACGAGGGCGATGGCGAGGTTGGCGGCGATGAGCGATTTGCCGACACCTCCTTTTCCGCTCCCGACGGGAAGGACCAGCACTCAGCGCTCCTCGGATTGGTTCGTGATGTCGGCCTCCCGGTGCTCCGGGAGGCGCTCGGATTCCCGCTCGCCCCCGCACGGTTCGGCGCCTCTGTATGATAGCAGAAAGAAGAGGAATATCAAATCGACGAAGGTGACGGCCAGCAGCGCCGCCGCCGCCGGCAGCCCCCGGAAGGCCCTCTCGCCCAGGGCGCCGAAAGGCTCGGAGACCAGGAGGATCACCTCCACGAAGACCCCGATTCCCTTCCCCAGCCGCGCCAGGTTGAGCAGCGCGGCGTTGCGCCGTGGGTCCACGAACAGGAAGAACAGCGCCGCCGGCATGAGCAGCTGGCCCGCCGCCGCCGCCAGCAGCCACAGCGGCAGGCGCGGGCTGGCCGCCAGGAGCGCCTCCGTCTGGACGGCCGCGAGCAGGAACAGCGCCACGAAGCGCACCAGCTCCCAGGCGGAATTGAACAGAAAGACGATTCTTCGTATGCTCATGGACAACCGGAGTGTAGCTCTGCCCCGGGGAGGGGTCAAGTCGGAGCCGGGCAGCCGGCGGGCTCCCGGCGCTTCCGGCGAGGGGTCGTTGACAAGGCCCGGAGGAACCCAGAATAATCAACGATTGTCAGCATCGGTTTGCTGAAAAAGGGTGCCGGCCGGAAGCCGGCAGGACGGAGTGACATAGATGGGAAGCAAGCCTGCCAGAGGCAGAGAACGAACGATCTGGATCGCCGTCACGGCGGTGCTGCTGGCCGTGGTGGTCGCACTGGCGTTCTCCCCGCGGGTGCTCGCCGGCAACGACGAAGCCGAGCGGCAGCGGAAGCTGGCGCTGTTCTACGAGGTGCTGCGGTTCGTCCAGGACAACTACGTGGACGCCGACAAGGTGCAGACCGACCGGTTGATCGAAGGGGCGCTGAAGGGGATGTTCGAGGCGCTGGGCGACCCGTACTCCGCCTACCTGAGCGCCGAGGAGATGAGGGACCTGAGCGACACCACCATGGGCCGCTTCGGCGGGGTGGGGCTGATCATCTCCAAGGTGGACAAGGGCGTGGAGGTGGTCTCGCCCATCGAGGACACCCCAGCCTACCGGGCCGGGGTGAACGCGGGAGACCTGATCGTCGCCGTGGACGGGAAGCCGGTGCAGGACCTGGACATCGACGGCGTGCTGAAGGTCCTGCGCGGCGAGCCGGGCACCTCGGTGACCATGACGATACTCCGCGGCAAGCGCCTGCGCTTCGACGTCAAGGTGGTGCGGGACATGATCGAGGTGCCCACCGTGAAGAAGGCGCTGATCCCCGGGGGAATCGGCTACCTGCGGGTGATCCAGTTCACGCCCCTCACCGCCGAAAGGGTGGAGGAGGCCCTGAGCTACTTCGAGCGCAACCGCTACCGGGCCCTGATCGTGGACCTGCGCAGCAACCCCGGTGGACTGCTCTCCGCCGTGGTGGACGTGGCCGACTACTTCCTGAACAGCGGGCCCATCGTGAGCACCCGCTCCCGGGTGGACTCGGAGAATCACGTCTACTACGCCTCCCAGCGGGCCACCCGTGTGCCGGCGGACATCCCGGTGATGGTGCTGATCAACCGGGGCTCGGCTTCGGCCTCGGAAATCCTGGCCGGAGCCCTCCAGGACACCGGGCGGGCCACCATCGTGGGGGAACGCTCCTACGGGAAGGGCTCGGTCCAGCAGATCAAGCGCATCGGGGATGCCGGCTTCCGGCTCACCATGTCCCGCTACTACACCCCGGAGGGGCGCAACATCGACAAGGTCGGCATCGAGCCCGGGGTGGTGGTGAAGGAGCCGGAGCTGACCGAGGAGGAAGAGCAGGCCTTCACCCGCCTCATCGAGGGGGACCGCGTCCGTGAGTTCGTGGACAGCCACCCCCACCCCGGAGAGGCGGAGGTCGCGCAGTTCATCAAGAAGCTGGGATCGGAGGGGATCGTTCTGGAGGAGAGGCTGCTGCGCCGGCTGGTTCGCAATGAGGTGAACCGGACCAACAACAACCCGCCCGTCTACGACCTGGACTACGACATCGTTCTGGAGCGGGCGGTGGAGCTTCTGCAGAAGTAGGCCTTGCCATGTCGCGTCTGGAGATCAGGACCGGAAGGCACTCGGAGCTCCTGGAGATCACCGCCAGGGTCCAGGAGGCGGTGGGACGCTCCGGGGTGCAGGAAGGAATCTGTCTGGTCTACGTCCCGCACACCACCGCCGGGGTGACGATCAATGAGAATGCGGACCCCACGGTGGTGCAGGACCTGCTGAAGGAGCTGGGCAAGATCGTCCCCCTGGACCACGGGTACCGGCATGGGGAGGGCAACTCCGCCGCGCACATCAAGGCCACCCTGGTGGGCGCAAGCGTGCAGCTCCCGGTGGCCTCCGGCCGCCTGTCGCTGGGCACCTGGCAGGGGATCTACTTCTGTGAGTTCGACGGCCCGCGCAGCCGTTCGGTGATGGTGCAGGTGCTCGGCCAGAGCGGATGAGGGTCTTCCTGCTGTCTCCCGAGACCGCCGCCGACGGGACGGTGGAGATCGGAGGGGAGGCGCACCACTACCTGAGCCGGGTGCTGCGCCTGAAGGGGGGGGATCAGTTCCCCGGCACCGACGGGGCGGGCACCGTGTGGCGGCTGCGGCTGATGCGGGTGGGGCCGCGCTCGCTGACGGTGCGTTTGGAGGAGCCGCGGGTCCAGCCGGAGCCCCTGCCGGCAATCGAGCTGCTGCAGGCCCTTCCCAAGGGCGCGAAGATGGACCTGATCGTCCGCCAGGCGACCGAAGCCGGGGCCAGCCGGCTGCGTCCGCTGGTCACCGCCTACACCGTTGCCAGGCCCTCCGAGGGCCGGGCCAGGCGCCAGCGCTGGCTGCGCATCGCCCGGGAGGCGCTCCAGCAGTGCGGGGGACTGCGGCTGCCGCAGATCGATGCGCCGGTGACCCTGAAGGAGCTGCTGGCGGAGCAGGGCGAGCCCGGCGCCGGGGAGGTGCGGCTGGTGTTTCACCAGGAACGGGTCGCCGGGGCCACCCTGCACGGGCTGCTGGCCCGCCGCCCCCGGCGGCTGCTGCTGGCCGTGGGCCCGGAGGGTGGCTTCGCGGCGGAGGAGGTGGAGGCGCTGCGGGGGCGCGGCTATGCGCCGGTCCTTCTCGGCGCTGCGGTTCTGCGCGCCGAGACGGCCGCGCTGTACGCACTGGCGGCGGTTCGAACCGTGATGGAGGAGAGAGAATCGTGGAAGCCGGCGTAGCCAGACGGGTCCAGGTGCTCGACGTGCCGGTGGACCAGGCCGACCAGGAGCAGGCCCTGCAGCGCATCGAGCAGCTGCTGGGCGACGGAGGGAAGCACCAGCTCATCCTGCTGGGGGTTCGCAAGCTGTTCCGGGCCCGCCGGGATCCCGAGTTTCGCCGCTGCCTCAGGGAGGCCTCGCTGATACTGCCGGAGTCCGCCAGCGTGGTCAGGGCCGCGCGCTTTCTCAAGCGCGGCTCCCTGACCTGCTTCGGCTCCTTCTCCCTGGTGGTGCAGGTGCTGGCGCTGGCGGAGCGGCGCGGGCGCACCGTGTACCTGCTGGGCGCGCACAAGGAGGAGCTGGAGCGGGCCGAGCGCAACCTCAAGGACTCCTTTCCGGGGCTGCGCCTGGTGGGACGGTTCGCCGGCTATCACAGCCGGGAGATGGAGAAGGACGTGCTCCTGGCCATCCGCAAGGCCTCACCCTCCTTCCTGCTGGTGGGCAACGGCCTGGCGGGACGGGATCTGTGGGTGCTCAGGCACAAGAAAGAGCTGCAGCCCGGGGTGTACCTGTGGGCCGGGGAGTGCTTCGATCGGTTTTCGGGCAAACGCGGCAGCTCCGGGGGCGCCCCCCGCAGCGGCCCGCTGTCCCTGGCCTGGTTCTGGTTCCTGGTGCTGCTGTCGCGGTTGTTTGGCCGCTGAGGGCCCCCTCCCGCCGAGCGGACCTTCACCTTCGCTCACCTGCGCTTCACCTTCACGCACCTTCAATCGTATAGCTTCAGGTACTCGTAGAGCTCCTTCATGCTGGTGCCGGTGGCCCGCAGCACCAGCGCCCCCACCGCCTGCCTGATGCCGGGCACGAACAGCAGCAGGCCCAGGCAGTCGGTGATGAACCCCGGCGTCAGCAGCAGGATGGCTCCCACCAGGATGCCCGCCACGTTGATGAACTCCTCTCCCGGGTAGACCCCCTTGCGAATCTTCTCCTTCAGGGCGGTGAGGTTCTTCTGGAAGCTCCTCAGGGCGATCAGCATGCCCGCGAGGCCGGTGGCGGCCGCCAGGGCCAGGGTGATGTAGTTGCCGATGCGGTCGCCCAGGTAGATGAGCAGGAATATCTCCGCCAGCGGCACCAGGGAATAGAGCAGGGCCAGCACCAGCACCTTGGTGACGAAGGTCTTGTCGAAGAAGCGCAGCAACGCGCGGGGTCCGTTCATGCGCCGGCCAGTGTAGCACGCCTCTCGCGGCGGCGGCAACCGGCGCCGCCCGTCCCGCCTGCTCCCTTCCCCCCAGCCCACCGGCCCTTCGCTTCCGCGACGCCCGCGGCCGTGCTATGATGGGGGAAAGACGCTTGAGATGATCCGGCTGCTGTTCATCGATGACGACCCGGGGGCGCAGCAAACCCTGGCTGCAGCCCTGGGGGACCGCTTCCAGATCGTGCCGGCCCTGAGCGCTGCGGAAGGGTTGGTGGGCCTGCGGGAGGTCGAGCCGGACGTGGTCCTCCTGGACATCGACCTCCCGGACCGCGACGGGCTGGATCTGCTGGAGGAGATCGTTTCCGGGGTCCAGGCGCCGCCGGTGATCATGCTAACCGCCTTCTCGCAGGTGGACTTCGTGAAGCGCGCCATCCAGTCCGGCGCCTGCGACTACCTGGTCAAACCCTTCACGCTGCGGCAGCTGGAAGGAACCGTGCGCAAGGCCGTGCAGAACGGCCGCCCCGGGCTCAGCCTGGCCCAGGAGGACCAGGAAGCCCTGAGGGCGCTGGTGGGCGACAGTGCCCCCATGCGGGAGCTGCGGGAGACGATCTGCCGCTACGCCGCCGCGGAGGCGCCGGTGCTGATCCTCGGGCAAAGCGGCACGGGCAAAGAGCTGGTGGCGCGGGCCATCCATCTTCTCTCCCCCCGCTGTGACGGTCCCTTCGTTCCCGTCAACTGTGGGGCCCTGCCGGAGACCTTGATCGAGACCGAGCTGTTCGGCTCCGAGCGCGGAGCCTACACCGACGCGGTTCCCCGGGCGGGCTGTTTCGAACGGGCCGGAGGGGGCACCATCTTCCTGGACGAAATTGCCGAGATGGCGCCGCGGGCTCAGGTGACGCTGCTGCGGGTGCTGGAGGAGAAGGAGGTGTGCCGGGTGGGAGGTGCCCGCGCGGTGCGGCTGAACGTGCGGGTGATCTCGGCCACCAACCGGGAGCTGAAGGAAGAGGTGCGTCGGGGACGGTTCCGGGAGGACCTCTACTACCGGATCGAGGTGCTGCCCCTCTCGGTGCCGCCCCTGCGAGAGCGCGCCGAGGACATTCCTCTACTGGCGGCGCACTTCCTGCGCCTCTACGGCGGACCGGACAAGCGCATCCGCCCCGCGGCCGTGGAGCGGCTGAGCGGGCATCCCTGGCCGGGCAACGTACGGGAGCTGCGCAATGTGATGCAGCGCGCGGTGGTGCTCTCCGGTGGAGGAGAGGTGAGCGAACGGCACCTGCGCTGGGGCTAGAGGAGACGCACGTGCACGCCCCGCAGCACCCAGAGGTACTCCCCGGATTCGGTCTGTTCCACCGAAACGGCCCTGGCCACCACCAGGACCCGGTCATCCATGGTCACGATCGGCCCTGCGGGATTGCGCGGAGCGCGGCGGGGGAAGGTGGCGTAGAACTCGGGTCCCTCGAAGCGCACCAGGCAGCGGTAGCTGCGCACCTCCTCCAGCCCGATCCATTCCCCCGATACCAGCTCCACCTCCACGGCGAAGGTGTCCCGCTCGGCGGACACGAAGGTCAGGCCGGCCACCGTGCCGTTCAGGATCAGGTAGCGCTGGTCGAGCTGGTAGGCGGACGCCTCCCGGGGCCCGATCCTGGTGAGGGTCTTGATGGTGATGCCGAAGTCGGCCACCCGGTCGAAGGCGTTGGCCTGTGCGGCCAGCCCCACTGGCAACGCCACGAGAAGCAACAGCACCGCCCCTCTGTTCATGAGCACCCCCTGACAGGGCAAGTGTAGGCGCTACTGCGGAAGGGGTCAAGAACGGGTTTTGCGGTGCAGGCCGCGGATCTTCTGGAAGACCGTCTCCAGGCGTTTGGCCTCAGCCTCCGCCAGACCCGCCCGGCCAAGGATCTCCCTCCACAGCAGGCGCTGGTCCCCGGGCTCACCCTGGCTGAAGAAGCCGATCTCGGCCAGCGCCGACACGATGCGCTCCACCAGATCCTCCAGCCGGCCATGGCTGACCGCCTCGCCCCGGCGCGGGGCCGCACCGCAGGCGCGCACAAAGAGCTGGTAGCAGAGGATCTGCACCGCGTGGGAGAGGTTCAGGGAGGGAAATTGCGGCGAGGAGGGGATGCGCACCGCCGCGTGACAGAGCGAGAGGTCCCGGTCGTTCAGGCCGGATGACTCGTTGCCGAAAACCAGGGCGCAGACCCCCGGCGTGGAGGCCGCCTTTTCCGCCAGCTCCTCTGGCGAGAGGGCGAAGTACTTGCGCCGCCGGCCGCGGCGGCGGGTGACCCCCGCCACCAGCGAGGCGTCCCGGATGGCCTCGGAGAGGGAGGGGCACAGGACCGCACGGTCCAGCACGTCCGCGGCGTGCACGGCGGTGATGGCGGCGACCTCCCGCTGGACCGGCGCGCCCCCGGTGATGTACAGTGAGGTGATCCCCATGGTCTTCATGGCGCGGCAGACCGAGCCGATGTTCCTGCTGTCCAGGGGCTCCGCGAGGACCACCCGGACCCTGCCGAGCAGCTCTTCCATGGGGGGCATTGTCGGTTTCCGGCAGCCGGAGTGTCAATCCTCGCCCCGTGTCCGGCGGTTCTATAGCCTTTTGGCTAAACGAAATGCTGGCCGCCAGGGTGGTTAAATTTATGTGGAGTGTTTGACAACGATGGGCTAACCTTATACTATAGAGCTTGTTTCAGCGTGCCGATCAGATAGACAGCGGGAAAAGGAATCCTATGAACAACGATATCGTACCGGGATTCGATGACGAGAAGGACGACAGCCTCAAGATACGGCTTCAGAAGATAGATGAGGTCCCGGGATGTCTGGTGCTGTATCTCACCGGCTATATCGACACGTATAACTCGAATTACTTTCAGAAACGGGTGGCCAAGGTCATCGAGACCGGCTTCATCCGGCTCATTTTCCACTGTGCGGGGTTGAACTACGTGTCCAGCACGGGGATCGGCTCTTTCACCGCCTTTCTGAAGGCGGTCAAACCCCGCGGTGGAGATCTGGTGTTGTTGGAAATCCAGCCGAAGGTGTACGAGGTCTTTCAGCTGCTGGGATTCTCCCAGTTCTTCAACATCAAGGAGAACCTCGAGGAGTCCGTGGGCTATTTCGCCGACAAGGGCGGCGGGGGCCAGGCAGGGCCGTTCCCCAAGATCTTCAACTGTCCCATCTGCAGCAAAAGGCTCAAGGCGACCAAGGCGGGCCGTTTCCGCTGCTCGGAGTGCAAGACGATCCTGGCCATCGACAACGCCGGACAGGTGCTGCTGGGCTGAGCCCGATCCCAGCGGAGCGAGCCCGACCCGCAGCAGGTTGCCGACCAGGAATCTCTACCCGGGAGTGGAACCATGGCAATTGCCGAGAAGATCCAGACCTACCTGATCGACCTTTCCGTGAGCTTCGAGGAGGTCGGGGACGGGACCTGGCTGATCAACGACGAAGAGAAGGGGCTCACCAATGTGGTCCTGGTGGTGGCGGGACCCGTGCTGATCATCCGCATGAAGGTGATGGAGGCTCCCGCCCGGCGCCGGGAGGAGCTGTTCGAGAGGCTGCTGCGCCTGAACGCGGAGGACCTTCTCCACGGGGCCTACGCCCTCGAGGGGGACAACATCATTCTCCTGGACACGCTGGAGCTGGACAGCATGGACCTGGAGGAGCTGCGCGCTTCCCTGGAGGCCATCGGCCTGGCGGTGGTGCAGCACTACAAGGCGTTGAAACCCTACCGAGAGGGGGTCTGACAGGAGGTCATGGATGGGACTGTTTAGTCGCTTCAAACGGGCCCTGAAGTCAAACATAAACGACATGATCAGCAGGGCTGAGAATCCGGAGAAGATGCTCAACCAGCTGATCGTGGAGATGAACGAGCAGCTCATCGAGTCCAAGAAGACGGTGGCTGCCGCCATAGCCGACGAGAAGAAGCTGGAACGGCAGATGCTCCAGAACCGCGAGCAGGCAGACGAGTGGGAGCGCAAGGCGATGCTGGCGGTGAAGGCGGGCAAGGACGATCTGGCCAAGGAGGCGCTGCTGCGCAAGCAGGAGTACGAAAACGCCGGACGGCAGTATCAGATCCAGTGGGAGGCGCAGCACGGCTCGGTGGAGCAGCTCAAGGGGACCCTGAGGCAGCTGCAGCAGAAGATCGAGGAAGCCAACCGCAAGAAGAACCTTCTCATCGCCAGGACCAAGCGGGCCGAGGCGCAGGCCCGCATACAGCAGACCATGGGCGGGTTGAAGGATACCTCCGCTTTCGAGGCCTTCGACCGCATGGCGGAGAAGGTCGAGCAGTTGGAGGCCGAGGTGGACGCCATGCGGGAGATCGAGGCTCCCCAGGGGGACAGCCTGGAGAAGCGCTTCCAGGAGCTGGAGGGCTCCGCGGGATCGGCGGACAAGCTTCTGGAGGACCTGAAGGCCAAGATGGCCCAGCTTGAAGACAAGAGCCAGGGCGAGGGCTGATCACAGCCTCGCCGTCAACCTGGTGGAGGAGGATCAGCTCCGCTTGGAGCGGGTCCGGCGTCATTTCCTGAGAATCCCTGAGTTCGCCATAGAAGACTCCGGGCGCCCCCTCTTCGAGGAGGGGTTCGCGGTCTACGTCATCCCCGTCTCGCTGCTGGGGGCCATCGACGCGCTGGACCTGGAGGTGGCTGTGGCGGTGCTGATGGCCTACGGTCCGGCCGGTGAGCTGCGCCGGGCGTTCCTGGCGGGCTGCCGCGACTACCTGCGGGAGCCCTGGGGGCCGGAAGAGCTGGAGTGGCGCCTGCGGCTGGCGGCGGGCCGTCCCGCGGCCAGCCTGTCCTCACCCTGGGGGACCCTCACGGTGGGAAGCGACGGGGCGATCGGGGAGGCCGCGGAACCGGTGGTCCTGTCCTACCACGAGAGACGGGTGCTGGGGGTTCTGCTGCGTCATCGGGGAGAGCCGGTTTCGCGGGAAGCGCTTTTCTACGCGCTGCGCGGCGCCCCGGGAGCGGCGGCCAGCCGGGCGGTGGACATGCACGTCTCCGCTCTGCGGCGCAAGCTTGCCGCCGCCTTCCCGGCCCGGGAGGGGCGGATCCGCTCCGTGCGCGGAGTGGGCTACCAGATAGACTGAAGGGATACGCGACGGCTGGGGGGGCTGCGGGGGTCGCAGGGCCCGCTAGCGCAGATAGGGCCTGGAGAGCAGGTCCACCGCCCTGTCCAGGAGCTGGTCGAAGGTGAAGGGCTTCGTGAGGTAGTCGGAGGCTCCCGCCCGCCTGGCCTGGTCGATGGTGACCGAGTCGGTGCGGGAGGAGATCATGATCACCGGCACCTCCTGGTAGCCCTCCAGGCCCTTCAGGAGCTGGCAGGTTTCGATGCCGTCGATGCCGGGAAGCGCCACGTCCAGGATCACCAGGTCGAAGCGCTTCCGCCTGGCCAGGGCCACTCCCTCGGACCCGCAGGCCGCGGTCTCCACCGAATAGCCCTTCTGCCGCAGGTTGATGCGCAGCAGCGTCCCCACCGAGCTTTCGTCATCGATTACCAGCACGCTTCTGACCACCACGCTTCCCACCACGCTTCGCGCCTCAGGGTGCAGGCCCGGAGGCGTTCACGTCCCCGGGCCCAGGCCGGCTTCAGCTGATCAACCGGACGATCAGATCGTTCAGTGCGATCACCACCGTGACGAACACGATGGAGACCATGGACATGAGCTTCAGCAGGATGTTCAACGACGGACCCGAGGTGTCCTTGAACGGGTCCCCCACGGTGTCGCCCACGACTCCCGCCTTGTGGGCGTCTGAGCCCTTGCCGCCGTGGGCGCCGCCTTCGATGTACTTCTTGGCGTTATCCCAGGCGCCTCCGGCGTTGGCCATCATCACGGCCAGCACGAAGCCGGTGGCCAGGGCGCTGGCCAGAAGAGCGATCACGGTGAAGGGCCCCAGGACAATGCCAACCACGATAGGAGTGAAGATGGCCAGCAGCGAGGGTACGATCATCTCGCGCTGAGCCCCGCGAGTGGAGATGGCCACGCAGGCGGCGTAGTCGGGCTTGTCGGCGCCGGAAAGGATTCCCGGCTTCTCCTTGAACTGGCGGCGCACCTCCCGGACCATGTCCCCGGCCGCCCTCCCGACCGCGCGCATGGACAGGGAGGCGAAGGCGAAGGGAAGCACGCCGCCCAGGAAGACCCCCACCAGGATGCGCGGATCCAGGAGGTCCACGTTCAGGGTGATCTTCTCCACGGCCTTCTGGCCGCTCCAGGCCACGCTCACCAGCCCCTGGTAGAAGCGCTCGAACACCTGTGAGGCGGCGGGGGAGGTGAACACGTGAGAGATCCCCTCCTTCACCTTGTTGCCGTACTCGGCCAGCAGGGCCAAAGCGGTTAGCGCCGCCGAGCCGATGGCAAAGCCCTTGCCGGTAGCGGCCGTGGTGTTGCCCAGCGAGTCCAGGGCGTCGGTGCGCCTGCGCACCTTCGGGTCCAGCCCGGCCATCTCGGCAATGCCCCCGGCGTTGTCCGCCACCGGTCCGTAGGCGTCGGTGGCCAGGGTGATCCCCAGGGTGGAGAGCATCCCCACCGCGGCCAGACCCACGCCGTACAGTCCCAGCTCCGGGCTGGCCATCCCCTTGGAGAGGAAGAACGCGGCCAGGGTGGCCACCACCACGGTGAGCACCGGGATCAGAGTGGAGAGCATCCCCAGAGACAGCCCGCCGATGATCAGGGTGGCCGGGCCGGTGAGGGACTCGTCCGAGAGGGTGCGGGTGGGACGGTAGTTGTCCGAGGTGTAGTACTCGGTAGAGTAGCCGATGATGTTGCCGGCCACCAGCCCGACGATCATGGCTCCCCACACCCCCAGGAACTTGGCGCCGATGGTCAAATAGACCAGCAGGAAGGAGAGCACTGCGATCAGGATCGTGGAGAACCACACGCCTCTGCGCAGGGCCCCCAGCAGCACCTTCTGCGTGGCGTCCTCCTTGGAGCGGACCAGGAAGGTCCCCAGGATCGAGCAGACCACGCCGATGGTGGCGATGGAAACCGGCACCTGGATGGCCTCCAGCGCGGTCATCCCCGGGATTCCCAGGGAGGCGATGGCGCCCAGGGCCATGGTGGCCACGATGGAGCCCACGTAGCTCTCGTAGAGGTCGGCCCCCATTCCGGCCACGTCCCCCACGTTGTCTCCCACATTGTCGGCGATGGTCGCCGGGTTGCGGGGGTCGTCCTCGGGAATCCCCGCCTCCACCTTGCCCACCAGGTCGGCGCCCACATCGGCCGCCTTGGTGAAGATGCCGCCGCCCAGCCGCGCGAACAGCGCCATGGAGGAGGCGCCCATGCCGAAAGTGATCATGATGGGCGGGATCTCCTCCGGGGGCAGCCTGAACAGGGTCAGCACCAGCCACCAGATGGACAGGTCCAGGAGCCCCAGTCCCACCACCACCATGCCCATCACGGTGCCGGAAGAGAAGGCCACGCGCAGCCCGGAGTTCAGGGAGCTCTGCGCCGCCCAGGCGGTGCGGGCGTTGGAGCGAGTGGCCACGATCATGCCGATGTAGCCGGCCAGGCCGGAGAAGAACCCCCCGGTGATGAAAGCGAAGGGCACGAAGCGCGAGATGAGCCCCAGAGCGAAAGACAGCACCAGGAAGAGAACGAACAGGAAGACGAAGAAGATCCCCACCACCTTGTACTGCTGCTTCAGGTAGGCCAGGGCCCCTTCCTGCACGTGCCTGCTGATCGAGCGGGTCAGCTCGTTGCCCGGATCCTTGCGCAGCACCCCCAGGGCCAGCACGAGGGCGAAGATCAGGGCGGCCACCGAGCCGATCCAGGTGACCCACATCATCCCCATGTTCGAAGCCACCGAGCCCGTGTCCTGAGCCACCGCCGAGCCGAGGGGCAGCACCAGAAAGAAGGCGCACAGCACGAACCTCTTCAGCCTTTCCATCAAATGTGACTCCTCCGTTGGCGTGATTGGCCGCGGTGTATTGTAGGCGCAATCTCCTGGCAAGGTCAAGATTTTTGCACTCCCGGTTGCGCCTGCGCGATCCGGCCGGCTATACTCGTGAGCCGAAGGGGGATCCGATGGTCGAGCTCATCGTGCTTCTGGCGGTCTTTCTGGTGGCCGGTACGGTCATCTCCGTTCTCGTGATGCGCAAGAACCGCACCCAGGAAGAGTATTTCGTGGGCGGCAGGGCTATTGGCGGCCTGGTGTCCGGGCTGACCTACGCGGCCACCACCTACTCGGCGTTCATGATGGTGGGGCTGGTGGGGCTGTCCTACGCCTCCGGGGTGGGGGCCATGATCTTCGAGCTGACCTACCTGGTGGGCACGGTGCTGCTTCTGTCCATATACGGGCGCCGGGTGTGGCAGCTCGGCCGCGACAGGGGGCTCATCTCTCCCATGGAGCTGTTCTCGCATCGCTACGGTCCGGCGGCGGGGACCGCCGGCACCATCGTCAGCTTCGTGGCGCTGATCCCCTACACCTCCGTGCAGGTGATCGGCCTGGCGCTGATCCTGCAGAGCTACGGCGGCTTCAGCTTTGCCGCCGGGGTGGTGGCCGCGGCCGTGATCATCTGCCTCTGGGCGCTGCTGGGAGGCCTGCGAGGGGTGGCCATCACCGACGCGGTGCAGGGGATCTTCATGATCGCCGTGGCCGTGGCGGCCATTGTGTGGGCGCGGGGCGCCTTTGGGGGCTTCCAGCTGCAGAGCTTTCCCAACGAGTTCTGGACCCCCACCCGCTTCGTGGGCCTGACCCTGCCCTGGTTCTTCTTCGCCCTCACCAACCCTCAGGTGCTGCAGCGCCTGTTCATCCCCAGGAGCGCCGGCGCGCTGCGGCGGATGATCGTGCTTTTCGCCGTGTTCGGCCTGTTCTACACCCTCATCGTGACCTTCATCGGCTTCGGCGCCCGCTACGCTGCCGGCGCGGGGCTGTTTCCCAACGTGGGCGACCGGGACTCGGTGATCCTGGAGATCATGGCCAGGATGTCGACGGTCCTGGCCCTCCCGCTGGCGCTGAGCATCGTCTTTGCCTCGGTTTCCACGGCCAACTCCATCATTCTCACCCTCTCTTCCATGCTGTCCCGGGACCTGCTGCGGGAGAACGCCCGGGTGTGGGTGGGCCGGGCGTTCATCGTGGTGCTGACGCTGCTGGTGGCGCTCTTCTCCCTGTTCCGCCCGCTGTATCTGGTCGAGCTTTCGGTGACCTCCTCCACGATCCTGCTGTGCTTCGTGCCGCTGCTGTTCGGTCTTTTCCACTGGCGGCGGGGGGCGGCGGCAACCGGGCTGGCCACCGCCGTCGCCGGGGCTGCCTGCGCCATCGTGCTCGGATTCCTGCGCGTGCCCCTCAGCGCGGTGTACACCCTGGCGCTGTCCTTCGCGGTGTTTCTGATCGGCTCCGCGGTGGAGGGGGTGCGCCGGCCGGCCTGAGCGGAGCGGCGGCGCGGTGATGCACGTCAGCTGGACAAGCCGTCCCGCGCAGCCTATAATTTTGGACGAGAACGGTAAACATTACTGAGGCTTCCGCCTGGAGGGCTGTTTTCAGAGCGGAACGGCCAGCAAGGAGGCTCCCATGAGGGCGAAACGAAATGTCTCCACCGCGCTCCTCCTCCCGATCCTGCTCCTGGTGCCGCTGCTTGCTCCTGCTACCGGTCAGCGAGAAGAAAGTGCCGCCGAAGGCGGGCAGGAGGCATCGTTCGTGATCGGATTCGCAATGCCGACGCTCACCCACTCGTATTGGATTCCCATGTTGTACGGCGTGGTATCCGAGGCCAAGAAGCACAACATCGAGATCATCGAATTGAATGCCGGCGGATTCGGCAACGTGGACGCTCAGACCAACCAGGTCGAGAATCTCATTGAACGGGGTGTGGACGCGATTATCATCGGTGCGACCTCGGGCCAGGGAATGGTGCCCGCCGTCGAACGGGCGATCGATGCGGGCATTCCGGTCTTCGGCGTTGGGAGTCAGCCTCAGACAGACCGCGTTGCTACCAAGGTTCTTGCGGACGACTACGAGATGGGAGTGCTGCAGGCGCGCTGTCTTGGCGAGCATCTCGACGGCGGGGGCCAGGTGGCGATGATGTCCGGTCCAGCCGGCAACAACTGGTCCGTTGACCGAGCGCAGGGCTTCCGGGATACGATCGCCGGCGAGTTTCCGAACATGGAGATTGTCGCCGAACAGTGGACCGACATCAGTCGGCCAAAGGCGCTCGAGCTCATGGAGACCTGGATTCAACGCTTTCCCGATCTGAAAGGACTCTACACCGCCAACGACGATCTGGCCGCCGGCGCGATCGGCGCAATGGTCTCCGCGGGTGTCGCCGGCAAGATCGTGGTAAGCTCCTCAAACCCAACGGAGATCGGAATCGAGTATCTGCAGAAAGGGTACATCGTCTGCGAGGCCGTGCAGCAGACGGTCTTGCAGGGGCGGAAGGCGGTCGAGGCGGCATACCTCATGCTGACCGGAAACACGCCGGAGAAACGGATTGTGACGCCGGCGTTGCTGCTGACCAAAGACAACATGGATACGTTCGACTATTCCACCGTCCGGCATCCGGAGAGTTTCCAGCCGTAGGATGGCCCCTTCGCGGCCGCCGCAGGGGGCCCCGAGGCACACGATACCGAGAAGCGTTCCCAGCGCGCACCGCAGCTTGCGAGAAAGGAGCGTGAAGTGTCTGCAAAGTTCGTTGGCCACGATGAGAGCGTGCATCCGCAGTCAGCCGCCGTGCTGGTTGAGGACACGGTCATCTGCTCCGGCGCGCGGGCCTTGGACCCTCGCACCTCTCGACTGGCCCAGGGCGACTTGAATGCTCGTGCCCTCCAGTGCCTGCGCAATCTCGATGCAGTGCTGGGCCGGGCCGCTGGGCAATTCGGGGTGCCGCTACCCAGGACGGTGGCGCTGAAGGTATATCTTCGCAACCTGCGCGATACGCCGCTGTTGTTAGAAGCGCTGGGTGAGCACTTCCAGGGGAAGCCCCTTCCTGCCCTGACGCTGCTGGAGGTGAACCGTCTGGAAGAGGACCACGACGTGGAGATAGACTGCGTGGCGGTGACCGGCCATTCCACGGTCGAGGTTCTGGATGCGGAGGCGAAGCGGCCATTCGCCGGTCTGGTTCGAGCGGGGGACCACTGGTTCTGCTCGGCGCTGACCCCGGAGGCCGCTGCCCTGCACTACGAACCCCATGAGTTCCTCTCCGAGGTCGATTCCGTTCTGGATCGCATGGGGAACCGGCTCGAGGCCTGCGGCGCTTCGTTGCAGGATGTCTTCACCACGCGCGTGTACGTGACGAACATGAAGGATCGCCATCTGGTGAATCAGGCCTACTCGCGGCATTTCCGGCAAAACCCGCTGCGGGTCATCACCGAGGTAGGGCGCCTGCCCGGGAATCAGCGCGTAGCGATAGAGGCCGAAGCGCACACGGGCAAAGACCGCGAGTACTTGAGCACGACCAAGGGACAGATTCCCACAGGGCCGTTCACGCAGGGTATTCGGATCGGCCGGAAGGTGTACTGTTCCGGTGTGCGGCCGATCGATCCGGCAACGGGCCGACTCGTCAAAGGCGCCTTTCGCGATCGAGCGGTGCGGTGTATGGAGAATCTGAACGCCATCCTGGAGGCCGGGGGTGCCGCGATGGACCAGACCTTCGAGACTCGCCTTTACCTGCGAAACCTGGCCGATCTGCCGGCGGTTGATGAGGTCTTTCGCAGCTACTTTCGATCCGGTGCGTATCCGGTTCGGACCGCAATCGAGATAGGGCGCCTGAACGAGGACTACGAAAAGGGTTGGGAACCCAATCACGACATCGAGGTACAGTGCTCCGCGCACCTGGACCTATGAGTCGGACTCCCGAAACTGTGAGAACGGACGAGGGAGCTTGAGGTGCACGCCGTGGCGTCGCTCATAGAGGCTGAAGGAGTCAGCAAGGCTTTTCCCGGCGTCGTGGCGCTGGACCGTGTGAGCTTCGACCTGAGAAGTGGAGAGGTCCACTTTCTGCTCGGCGAGAACGGCGCTGGCAAGAGCACGTTGATCAACATCCTTTCGGGAGTGGTTCAACCCGACAGCGGGACCGTTCGTCTCGAGGGCAGAGAGGTGGTCTTTCCCACGCCTCACCACGCCCAGAGCGCCGGAATTCGCACCATTCACCAGGAGTTCTACCTGATCGGCAATCTGAGTGTGGCCGAGAATATCGTTATCGAGAGTCCACCCCGTCTGGCCGGACCTGTCATCAGCTGGAAGAAGATGAAAGGACGGGCCCGTGGGATTCTCGAACAGCTAAGAGTAGATATCGATCTGAAGCGCAAGGTCCGCGACTTGCCGGCGGCGGAAAAACAGATCGTGGACATCGCGCGAGCTCTGGCCGAACGTGCACGCGTGCTGATAATGGACGAGCCTACTTCCGCCTTGAGCGCCGGTGAGATCGCGACTCTGTTCCAAACGATCGAGCGGCTGAAATCCGAGGGGATCGGCATCATCTACATCTCCCATCGTTTGGAAGAGCTTTCGGAAATAGCCGACCGTGTCTCGGTGCTGCGGGACGGCAGGAACCAGGGCACATATCCGGTCGACGAATCCCTCGACGAGGACAGTCTGGTGGAGACAATGGTGGGCAGACGCGTCCAAGAGCAGTATCCGCGACAGCGCGCAGCAGCGGGTCCAGCGGCGCTTGAAACGCGCAACCTCACCCTCCAGAACGTATACTCGGAGGTTTCCGTCTGCCTCCGCAGAGGAGAAATCGTGGGGGTCACCGGCGTTGTCGGCTCAGGGATGGAACCGCTTGCATATTCGCTGGCCGGCGTCCTGGAGCCCGACGGCGGGTCAATCGAGGTGAACGGGCGGCGCGTCAAGCTGTCCTCCGTAGGGGAGGCGATTCGGCATGGCATCGGGCTTATCCCCGGCGACCGGCGAGAAATGGGCCTGATCGTCGACTTCCCGGTGGATCACAACATCACTCTGGCATCCTTGCACCGGCTGGGCAGAGCGGGATGGATCGCCACCGCCGCGGAGCGGGATCTGTGTGGCGAGTACGTCCGGCTGCTGGGGATCGTATTGCCCGCTCTGACGGCGCCGACGGGAAATCTGAGCGGAGGGAACCAGCAGAAGGTCGTGATCGCCAAGTGGCTGGCCCGAAATGTGAACGCCCTGATCTGTGTCGAGCCCACGCGGGGTATCGACGTGGGTGCCAGGGCAGAGATCTACCGGATCTTCAACCAGATGACCGCCGAGGGCAAGAGTGTGCTCCTGTTCTCCACCGACTACTCGGAGATCCTGGGTATGAGCGATCGGATCTACGTGATCAGGAACGGAACGGTGGTGGATCACTACCGCGCTTCGGAGGCGCAACGGGAGGTCCTTCTCAAGTCGGTGTTTGGCAGCTCCTCCGTGCCGGCGGGCGCCTGAGCGGAGCTCATGGCCGCAGGCGGTGCGCGCAGCGAAGTGAAAAGCGCCGGCGGCGCGCTGGCGATCCTGCTGATTCTGGCAGTGGTGTTCTCACTCCTGCAGCCACGGTTTCTGAACCCTGCGAATGTCCGCAACATCTTTCGCATCGCGGCGATTACGGTGTTGGCCGCATACGGGCAGGCGCTCGTTCTGTTGACCGGGAAGATCGATCTGTCCATGGGTTCGCTGGCCGGGTTCGTGAGCGTGATCGTGGGGATGGTTGTGCGCGAGCTGGGAATACTCCCGGGTTTTGCGGTCGGGCTCATGACCGGCGCGATCCTTGGCCTGGTGAACGGTATCCTGGTATTCCGCTACCGATTGTCCGCATTCATCGTGACTTTCGGAATGCTCACCTCGCTGGCGGGACTGGCGAATCTGCTCACCAACAGTGCGCCCATCGAGCTGATAGGCGTGCGGGGATTCGAGGTAATCGGCAGCGGCTACGCCGGCCCGGTGCCCATACCGGTCATAATCGCCGCCGGAGCGTACGTGGTATTGCGGACGATGCTGGTCCGAACCACGCTGGGCCGTACCATAGTCGCCATCGGGTTCAATGAACGAGTTGCCTGGTTGTCCGGACGGCCCACTGTGCTCACCGGGATCGTGGCCTACCTCCTCGCCGGTCTGCTGGCTGCGGCGGCGGCGCTCATCATGAGCTCCCGGGTCTATTCGGCGCAGCCCAACCTGGCGACGGAGCTGCCCTTCGAGGCGATCGCCGCCTGTGCGGTGGGGGGGATCAGCCTGAGTGGCGGCAGGGGCAATCTGCTTCAGGCAACCATAGGTGCCCTCATCGTAGCGACCCTCCTGAACGGCCTCAATCTGGTCAACGTGTCGACCTACATGCAGATGATGACCCGGGGTGGCCTCATCCTGCTGGCGGTGGTCGTGAACAACATCCGAGAAACGGGATTCGCCGAGTTGACGGGCTTCAGATTGGCGGTGAGGCCCAGGAGGACAGGCCCGTGACGGCGGCCGGCAAGGCCCGCACCTTGCCCTCGTGGGCGCGGTGGAGCACCATCGGGTCGCCAACGTTGCTGGTGTTTCTGTGGCTGATACTCTGCCTTGCGGCTCCCGGGTTCGCCTCATTCAGCAACCAGGTGAACATCCTCCGTCACGCTTCGGTGCTCATGCTCGCCGCGAGCGCGCAGACACTGGCCGTGATCGCGGGGGGGTTGAACATCGCCATCGGATCCTCCGCGGCCCTGGCGGCGGTGGTGTCCGCAACGGTGGCCGTTCAGCTCGGAACACTTGCCGGGTATGCCGCCGGGATCGCTTCGGGCCTGGCAAGCGGCCTGTTGTTGGGGACGCTGGTTGCATGGTTCCGGGTAAACCCGATCGTGGGGACCATCGGGCTTCTGGCGGCGGCGCGCGGGCTGGCGTTCGAGATATCCCAGGGCCAGCCCGTCGTTGGCATGCCGCCGAGCTTCGCCTGGCTTGGGGCGGGCAGGATCGCCGGGCTGCCCGCAGTCGTGGCGGTGTCACTGGCCACGATTGTGTTGCTGCACGTCTTTCTCCACTTCACCGTGTGGGGTCGGCGGATCTATGCCATCGGCGTGGACGAGGATGCGGCCCGGGTGGCCGGCATCGCGGTTCGGCCCTACAAGCTTGTGGCGCACACAATGAGCGTCACCCTTGCCGCCTTCGCCGGCGCAATGCTGGCAGCCCGGGTGAACGCCGGCGTGGCAACGGTGGGCACCAGCATGTCGCTCGAAACGATTGCCGCTGTGGTGCTGGGGGGCAATCAGCTGTTCTCCGGGGAAGGAAGCGTGCTGCGCACCACAGTGGGCGTGATCATCATCACCATGTTGAGCAACGGCATGGACCTGGCCCATGTCTCTCCTTATCTGCGCGAGATCCTGCTGGGTGCCATCGTGATGGGTGTCGTATTCGTTAGCGTACGCGCCGCGGCCAGATCGCGGTAGGAGAGCGCGATCGGCTCCCGCCCGCCGTGGCCGTGAAGCAGCCGGAATCGAGGGTCGCACCGCCGCAGACCGGCCCTGCCCCCCGTCTGCCGAGCTCGAAGAAGCCGGCTTTCGAAACCTGGCCGCGCTTGCGCGCCCAACCGCCGCAATGTTAGAATCTCCTGCCGTGAGGGACCTCGTCCGCCTGCCGGCGCTGCTGCTGCTTCTATTCGCCCCGATCTTCCTCATCCTGAACGGACTGGGCGTCCTGGCTACCTGGGGCAGCCTGGCCGCCGAGGGACAGGCCGCTGTGCGCGCCCAGGTCGGCGCGTCGCTGCTGCCCCGTCTGGCCGCCACGCTGCCGGCCTCGGTCGTGCTGGCGCTGCTCCTGCTGTTGTTCGGCATCTACCACCGGCCGGGCAGCCGGCTGCTGTCGATCGTCCTGCCCCTGGGGCTCTCCTTCCTGCTCCTGGCCGTGCTGTGGCCGCCGCTGGCGGCTCTCCAGCCTGGCTCCCAGGTCCCCGCCCCGGGTCCTGCCGCCTATCTGAGGCCCGGCCGGTTTCTGACGACGGAGACGGGAGTGGTGTATGCGGAGGAGCTGGCGGGCTCGCGGGCCTCCGGGGTGGTGGTTCAGCGCTCCGCGGGCCAGGAGGAGCGGTTTTCCTTCGCTCCCCGGGCCTCCTTGAGGGCGGTGCCGGAGGGCTTGAGCCTCCAGGTAGGCTCGGAGCCGGTGGTATTGAGGCAGCCGGTCTACGCCTTCCTGTTCCGCCCGGGGCGCTTCGTCGGCGACCTGCAGCACGAGGCCGCCGCCCTGAACGCCGAGCTGGGCAACCGCTACCGTTCCTCCCGCGGGTCCTTCTACTCCCTGTGCTTCGCCGTGGTCTTCTTCGTGTTCAGCTGCGGGGTGCTCCTGCGCCTGACGCGCTGGCCGCTGTTCAACCTGTTTCTGGGACTGCTGGCGGTGCGGGCCTTCTTCGCGCTGTTCCGCTTCCTGCGCGAGCAGGCGTCCCCCCTGGTGGCCCGAATGATCTCCGACCCCGGCCTGATCGCGTTCCTGCCCACCCTGATTCTGCTCCTCGCCGGTGGGGTTCTCTTCCTGCTGGACCTGCTGTTCGTGCCGTTCGACCGCTGGGAGGAGCTTCGTGGCTGATCGCGGCGTGCGCGGGGTCTTCCCGGTTCTGCTGGTGCTGTACCTGCTGGCCTTTGCGGCCTTCCTTGTGTACGCCATCCTGCGGCCGCCTGAGGAGCTGCTGCCGGTGTTCCTGTGGCGCGCTCTGTTCCTGAGGGCCGCCGTGCTGCTGGCGGACGCCCTGACGCCGCTCACGGTGGCCGGGGTTGCCCTGGCCTGCTCCCTCTGGTCTGCCCGCCGGGCCTCCCTGAGGCACCCGGGGCCCTTCCACCAGCTGGCCGGCTCCACCCTGAGCCTGCTCGTGGGCCTGGCGGTGGTATACACGGTGGTGGCGCTGGGGCTGTCCCCTCTGGGCAGGCAGCGGCTCGAGGACCTGCGGCAGCAGAGCCGCTCGGCCAGGATATACCTGGATCAGGCGCGCGAGCAGGCGGCAGCGCGGCAGTACGGCGCGGCGGTGGCCAGCTACGATCGCTACCTGGACATCGACCCCCGCAACCGGGTGGTTGCGGAGGAGCGAGACGCCGCGCACCTCCAGGAGCTGAAGCGGGGCGCGCAGCAGGCCTCCCCGGAACCCAGGGAGGGGGAGGCGAATGTCGCCGAAGCCAGTGAGCCGAGCGCCTACGAGTACCTCCAGAAGGCGGAGAACGCCCTCCAACAGGGAGACTACTTCACCGCCCACTACTACGCCAGCCTGGCCAGTGAGCAGAACCCGGGAGAGCCCCGGGCCCGGCGGGTTGCCGCGGAGGCCTGGCAGCACATCTCCGACCCACGGCTTCGCAGCTCCGCGGAACGCAAGGATGCCGAGCTGTTCCAGCGCAAGGAGGAGGCCCTGGATCTGTTCCGAAAGGAGAGCTACATCGCCGCCTACTACAGCTTCCGCCAGCTCGCCGAGGAGGTGCCCGGCGATCCGGACGTGCGCGTCTATCTGGACAAGAGCAGGGAGAAGGTGGAAGAGAAGAGCTTCTTCCTGGACGAGCTTCCCCGCTTCGATGCGCTGCCCGGGGCGACGGGGCTGCTGTTCGTCAACCCCCTGCCGGAGGGGGACCCACAGGATGAGCGGGAGCTGGTGTCCATCGGCAGGATGGTGGTCCGGGAGGGGGAGGGCTTCTTCCGTGACATCGAGGTGATCCGCTTCCGGTCTGGCGAGCTCATCGGTCACTACGCTGCTCCCTACGGAAAGCTGTTCTCCGACGGCGGGCTGAGCGCCATCATCATGAACGGCATCGATCGGTCCGAAAGGAACGAGGGGGTCGGTCCGACCTACTTCCGTGCGCCCGCCCGAGGGGCGGAGCCGGCCGGGGTGCTGCGGCTGGGGGTGGACACCGAGGAGCTGGCCTCCCTGCGCGCGGCGAGCTCCCCGCTGGCGACCGCCGGCTTCGCCGCGCTGTGGCGGCTGCGGCGGGAGAGCCGTGAGGTGGGCTATCTGGAGGCGCCCCTGACCCTGGAGCTGCTGCTGCGGCTCCTGGAGCCGTTCACCTTCCTCATTCTCTCCCTGCTGGCGGTGGCCCTGGGTTGGGCCTACCGGGCCCGCTTCGGCGGCGGGCCTCCGGCGGCCGCCTACCTCCTGTTCCCGCTCCTTCCGGTGGTGGCGGCCATGCTGGTGTCCCTGTACCGCCACGGCCAGCGTGTGGTCCTCGCCTTCCTGACGGTGAGCGCCGGCTTTCCCGCCGCTCTGGCGGCCATGCTGGCCATCCAGGCTGTCCTGCTGCTGGGGAGCCTCTTCCTCCTGGCGGGCCAGCGCACCGAGTGAAGGCGGCCGCAGCGGTCCCAGCGGAGCGTTGACTCTCGGGAGGGGTGGATCTTATCTTCTTGTGTGTTTACCAGGAGGAGAGAGTAGTGGCCTTCAAGGGTAAGCTGATCGGCGCCCTCCTGGGTTCCATCGCGGGACCCATGGGAACGATCCTGGGGGGAGTGATCGGCCATCTTTTCGACCGTGCGACCGAGGAGCGCCGCGCCACCGAAGGCTTTCGGATTCCTTATCAAACGGATGCGGTGTCGGCCGCCCAGCTCAACTTTCTCACCGCCCTGATCGGGCTGTCCATCGCGGTGGCCAATGCGGACCGCCACGTGCGCACCTCGCAGGTGCGCGCGCTGCGGAGCTTCTTCCGCCAGAACTTCCCCTACTCCGAGGCGGACCAGCGGGTGATCCAGCGCATCATCGACGAGACCTTCCGGCGCCGGGACCAGCTGGACGTGCCCGGACTGTGCGGCTACTATCGGGCTACCTCGACGTCGGCGGGGCGGCTGCTGCTGCTGCGCCTTCTGTTCAAGGTGGCCGACGCCGATGGCCTGGGCATCAGCGCGGAGGAGGAGCGGCTCATCCGCACGATCGCCGAGCGGCTGGGGATCGACGCCTACGGCTTCCGCAGCATCCAGGCGGAGTTCATCCACGAGGAGAGCCGGGCCTACCAGATCCTGGGGCTGTCCCCCGGGGCTTCCGAGGGGGAGGTGCGCAGCGCCTACCGCAAGCTGGCCGCCCAGTATCACCCGGACACGGTGGCCAACCTGGGCGAGGAGTTCGTCAAGGTAGCCGAGGAGAAGTTCAAGCTCATCAACCAGGCCTACGAGGACATCCGCCGCGAGCGCGGGTTCTAGCCTTCCCGCTCGTCCTCGGTTCGCTCGATCCGCGCTCCCAGGGCCCGCAACCGAGCCGTGAGGTTTTCGTAGCCCCGCTCGATCTGGTACACGTTGTGTATCGTGCTCTGCCCCTCGGCGCAGAGCGCGGCGATCACCATGGCCATGCCGGCGCGCACGTCCGGGGAGACCAGCTCCCCACCCCGCAGGCGCGCCGGACCGCTGACCACGGCCCGGTGAGGGTCGCAGAGAATGATCCTGGCCCCCATGCCGATCAGCTTGTCCACGAAGAACATCCGGGACTCGAACATCTTCTCGTAGATCAGGACGGTTCCCTCCACCTGGGTGGCGGTCACCAAAGCGATGCTGATCAGGTCCGGCGGGAAGCCCGGCCAGGGGGCGTCGTCGATCTTGGGGATCATCCCCCCCAGGTCCGGCACTACTTTGAGCTCCTGCCCTGAGGGCACCCGCACGGTGGTGCCGTCGGTCTCCCAGCGGATGCCCAACCTCCCGAAGGCGATGCGGGTCATCTTCAGGAACTGCGGGGCGGCCTCTTCGATCTCCAGCTCGCTGTGGGTCACCGCCGCCAGGCCGATCAGCGAGCCCACCTCCATGAAGTCCGTGCAGATCGTATGCTCGGTGCCGGAGAGCCGCCGCACTCCTTCGATCGTCAGGATGTTCGATCCGATTCCCCGGATGCGGGCGCCCATGGAGTTCAGCAGGTGGCAAAGATCCTGAACGTGCGGCTCCGAGGCGGCGTTCTCGATGGTCGTGGTTCCTTCGGCCAGTACCGCCGCGGTGAGGGCGTTTTCGGTAGCCGTCACCGACGCCTCGTCGAGGAACAGCTCCGTTCCCACCAGCCTGTTGGCGCGGAGGTGGAACATGCCGTCCACCGTGACCGTGGCGCCCAGCTCCCGCAGGGCCAGGAAGTGCGTGTCCAGCCGCCGCCGGCCGATGATATCTCCCCCCGGGGGGGGCAGCTCCACCCGGCCGCAGCGCGCCAGCAGCGGTCCGGCGAAGAGAATGGAAGCCCGGATCTGCTGCGCCAGCTGTGGGGGCACGGCGCAGCCGGTGATGTTGTGGGTCTGCACCCGGTATTCGTGCGGGGCCACCCGTTCCACGCTGGAGCCCAGGATCTTCAGGATCTCCATGATCACCTGGACGTCCTCGATCTCTGGTATGTTCCTGAGCACCACCGGTTCGTCGGTGAGCAGCGTGGCGATCAGACAGGGCAGGGCGGCGTTCTTGTTGCCGCAGGGTCGGATCCGTCCCTTCAGCGGGAAGTTGCCCTCGATGCGATAGCTGTACATCGACTGAAACTGTACGGTCTGCCCCCGCCCCTTGTCAACGAAGGACAGGGAGGTCCGAGCGCCGCAGCGTCCAGGGAGGGACGGGGCTGCGGCGGTGGGAAACGGTCAGTCCGGAGGCAGGAGGAAGAACTGGCGGGTCCCGAAGGGATTGGCCGCCATGTACACCCGGGTGCGCCCCAGGTACGAAAACCCCGCGGAGTCGACAATGCGAAAGGTGAGCCGGAAGAAGCTTCCCCGCCGGTCGTGGGCCGTAAAGGGGTTCTCCAGAATCTCGGGGAAGACCACGTTCCGAACCGGGTGGCTCAGCGCCTCACCGTCCTGCAGGCCGAACAACAATACCGCGATCTGGCTGTCACCGAGCTCCCCCCGCCACCGCTTCAGGTCATGCGGCCTGCCCACCTGGTCCAGAAGCCCTGCCAGATCGCCGCTCAGCAGACGCTCTTCCCAGCCGCCCAGGAAGGCCTTCAGCGCCCGCACCACGGTCACCGTCCTGACCTCCCGGAAAGCCGCTCCGTTCCAGCGCAACCAGGTCAGAAAGGTCTCGTAGCCCGTTCCCGCCTCCATGGCGGTCTCCCGCTTCAGGAGGTCCAGCGTCCCGTCGCCGTCGACGTCGGTGAGGGTCACCCGGCTGGACAGGGTCTCCCGCAGGGCCGTCCTCCACACCGGAGGGCCCTCCCTGGAGAAGATCAGCAGCTCCCGCTCCCGGCCCTCCGGGCTCAGGAACGCCGCGGTGACCACCACCGGCAGCGGCCGCGAGCGATGCAGCGGGACCGCGTGCAGCGCGTCGTACACGTAGTGATGACCCAGATCGTAGTCCCCTGCCGGCTCGAAAGTGCCCTGCCGGTCCTGGAAGAGGACCAGATGGAACCCCACCGGCCGGCGATCCGGGGCGTACAGCCGCGCCGGATCGGCCAGGGCGCCCACATCTGGCTGATCGATGTCCCCGGCGTCCACCGCCAGGCACAGCCCGTCGGGGTGGCCGGTCTGCGCCAGGTCGACCAGCAGCAGCGCCAGCTCTCCGCCCAGCACCAGGGGGCGCAGGCCAGCCGGCAGCTGGCGGCTCATCTGTCGTGCGACTTCACGCCTGCTGGGGGTGGGAGGCGCCGGCTCCACCGGCCGGCCGGAAACCGCTCCCGGCTGGCCTGCGGGGGCCGGCAGGGTGGCCTCCGGTTCCTCCCCGGAGCCCGCGCGGCTCCCGGTGAGCCGTTCGGCTCCGGCCAGCGTCCTTGCCTCCCCCGAGCAGCTCAGCAGCATCACCCACAGCAGCGCCGCGGCGACCGCCGTCAACCCCCGGCGCACTGCCCGGCCAGCCCCGGTCCGGCGGCCCCGGCCGAGGGGGGACAAAAAAAGCCCCCCGGGGAAAGGAGGTGAAAACCCGGGAGGGCTTGAAAAGCCTTGAGTTGTCTCGCTGCCGCAGTTGCTCGCGTACGGCGTAGCTACGGTACTCCTGCCCGGGAAAGGATTTGAACCTTCACGGCCTTACGGCCACTAGACCCTGAACCTAGCGTGTCTACCAATTTCACCACCCGGGCTTTGACCGAAAAATAACAGCAAAGCCGGCGAGGTGTCAATACGGCGGCTTTTCTTTTTCCGGCGATTCTGGCATCGTATGCGGGTCGTGAGGATTCTCTACATCGGGGAGATCGTCGGCTCTTCCGGGGTGTTCTGCGTCAAGAGCACCCTTGCCTCGCTGAAGGGCGAGCGCGGAATCGACTTCGTCGTGGCCTGTGGAGACGGGGCCACCGGCGGATTCGGCATCGGCAAGAACCACTCGATCTACCTGCACAAGCTGGGAGTGGACATCATCACCTCCGGCGAGTGCATCTACTACAAGCTGGACATGGTCCCGCACCTGGCCAAGGCGCCCTACGTCCTGCGGCCGGCCAACTACCCGCCGGGAAACCCCGGCCGCGGCTGGGCGGTGATGCAGGTGGGTGAGGAGAAGGTGGCGGTGGTGAACCTGCTGGGACAGGCCGGATTCGACCGGGTGCATCTGTACAACCCCTTTCTGCTGATCCCGGAGCTGCTCAAGCGCATCGCCGCCGAGACACCGGTCATTCTGGTGGACTTCCACGCCGTGACCACGGCGGAGAAGTACTCCATGTTCTATCATCTGGACGGGCAGGTCTCTGCCGTGATCGGCAGCCACACCAAGATCCTGTCCGCCGATGTCGGCCTGCTGCCGGGCGGGACGGCTGTGGTTTCCGGCTCGGGACGCACGGGCTCGGTGCAGTCCGTGGGGGGGCTGGAGCCGGAGATCGAGATCCGCAAGTTCCTGACGCAGATCCCGGAACGCTCGCGCATTTGCTGGCGGGAGCTGGAGCTGCAGGGGGTCCTGATCGAGGTCGACGGAAAGGGCAGGGCCGCGGCGATCGAAACGCTGCGTGTGCACTGCGAGGAGGCACAGGATGATTGAACGGGGTACGGTGAGCGCCGTCGAAGGGACGCTGGTGGTGATATCATGCCGGGAAAGCTGCTCCAACTGCGGCAACTGCGGGGAGAAGCCAGGCGCGGTGGTCCGGGCCGTGAACCGCCAGGGACTGGTGCTGTCGCCGGGCGACCTGGTGGAGTACGAGGTGAACTCGGCCAGGGCCCTGCGTGCGGGGTTCCTGCTGCTGGTCCTGCCGCTGCTGTTGTTCTTTCCTTTCTACTATGTCGCCTCGCTTGTTTCGGCATTGGAGCCGCTGCGAGTGCTGGCGGGGCTGGGCGGTGTGGCCGCAGGCGTCCTGGCCAACGTCCTCCTCAGGAGGGTGCGCGGCTCCCGGGAGGAGTATCCTGAGGTGGTGAAGAAGATACGCCCTGCGATGCAGGTCCTCGGCAGTAGGAATTGATCGTCTCTGCCATCTGCGGGAGCGGCACCACCCTGTGGATGTGGCCGCGCTCGATGGCCGCCCTGGGCATGCCGAAGACCACGCTGCTGCGTTGGTCCTGCGCCAGCGTGATGCCTCCCAGACGGTAGACGGCTCCGATCTGCTCCGCCCCGTCGCGGCCCATTCCGGTCATGATGACGGCCAGGGCGTGGCCGCCGTACACGCGCGCCACCTCGGAAAAGAGCACGTCCGCCGAAGGGCGGTGCCCGTTCACCGGGGCCGCCTCGGAGAGGCGGACCACCCGCGCCAGGGGCAGCTCTTCGATGGTCAGGTGCCGGTCTCCGGGCGCGATCAGCACACGACCGCTGCGGATCAGGTCCCCGTCCCGGGCCTCCCGGATCTCCAGGGGGCTGGACTTGTCCAGGCTGAGGGCGAACTCCTCGATGAAGCCCGCAGGCATGTGCTGCACCACCAGTAGGGGCGGCAGCCCCGCCTCCAGGAGCGGGATCATGCGGCGCAGCGCGGAGGGCCCGCCGGTGGAGATGCCGATGGCCACCACCTCGATCCGCCCCGCCGGAGGCCGTGGCAGAGGCTCCGCCGGCGGAGCTGCGGCGGGAGGGGGCTCCTGGAAACCAGCCTCTTCGGGCCTTCGCCCTCCGTAGGCGCGCACCAGTTGCAGCAGCTGATCCCGGGTGCGCTCCAGGTCTCCACTCTCACCGGAGGGTTTCAGCACGAAATCCGCCGCTCCCAGGGCCAGCGCCTCCATGGTGATGCGCGCTCCCTTTCTGGCCAGGGAGGAGAGGATGATCACCGGCGTCTCGATGCCGCGGCGCCTGCGCTCCTCCAGAAACTGGATGCCGTTCATCTGTGGCATTTCCAGGTCCAGGATCACCAGATCGGGGTGGAGGGTTTCCAGCTTCTTCAGCGCGAAGGCTCCGTCCACGGCCTTGCCCACCACCTCCACATCCTGAGTGGAGGCGAAGAACCTCCCGACCATGTTGCGGATCAACGCCGAATCGTCGACCACCAGCACGCGGATCTTCTCAGCCACCGCTTCCTCGCTCCCCTTCCATCCTGGCGTACAGCGTGGTCCACTCGGTCTTGATGAACTGAAACCGGCTCTCCATCCCGAACAGGCTCTCCGAGTGCCCGATGAACAGGTAGGAGTGATCGGTCATGGCCCGGAAGAAACGATCCACCACGGCCTTCTGGGCCTCCGCGTCGAAGTAGATCAGCACGTTGCGGCAGAACACGATGTCCACGTCTTTCTGGCCGCTGTCGAACTTGAGGTTGTGGTAGTCGAACTTGACGGTACGCCGCACCTGGTCCTTGACGTGGTAGCCCTCGCGCTTTTTCTCGAAATACTTGCTCAGGTACGGCTCCGGAACACCACCGATGCGGCTCTCCGGGTAGAAAGCCTCCTGGGCAATCATGAGGCTGCGCAGGCTCAGGTCGGAAGCCACGATCTCGAACCTGACCTCCGGGGGACAGTGTTCCAGAAGCACCATGGCCACGGAGAATGGCTCTTCCCCGGTGGCGCACCCTGCGCTCCACACCTTGAGCCGGTTCTGCCGGCGCTCCCGTTTCAGCCGCAGCAGGTCGGGAAGCACGTGCTTCTCCAGGGCGGCGAAGTGACCGGTGTTGCGGAAGAAGCGGGTCAGGTTGGTGGTCACTGCGTCGAGGAGGACCTTCATCTCCTCGGGATCCTGCCGGATCCTGCGGTGGTACTCCTCCACCGTGGCCAGCCCGGTGGCCTTCAGCCGCTCTCTCAGCCTGCTCTCCAGGATCATGCGGTTGGAGTTGTGGAAGTGCAGGCCGCTCTGTTCGTAGATCAGCTCTTTGATAAGGGTGAACTCATGGTCGGTGAGGAAGCTGGCCACGGCTGCCTTGTCCGGTTTGAGGTTGTCCAGAGTCTATTCACGCCCCGAGAGGCTGTCAATACTGGAGCCGGACTTGCCCGCCCGCCCTGTTTTCTCCATGCCGCGTGCTACATTTGAACCCAGGGGAGAGGCCGCTGACATGGTAGAGCTGAAGATCAAGGGATTTGCCCTGGACGAAGAAAAGATGCCCATCGTGATCCTGGCCGACGGCCAGCGCAGGGTGCTGCCCATCTGGATCGGCCCCTTCGAGGCGAGCGCCATCATCGTCGAGCTGGAGGGCATCACTCCGCCGCGTCCGCTGACCCACGACCTGCTGGCGATGCACTTTCTGCGCCACGGCTTTTCCATGGACCGGCTGGAGATATACGGGCACTCTCCCCAGGACTGCTACCGATCCAGGATCGTCTATCACCGCCGGATGCGCAGCTTCCTGATGGAAGTGAGACCCAGCGACGGGCTGGCCCTGGCCGTGCGGCTGGGTGCCCCCATCGTGGCCCTGGAGGACCTGCTGGTGAAGCCCGACTCCAAGCTGGACGGAAAGCCGGCCCCCTCCGCGGTCAGGCTGGCCTTCCTGAACACCGAGCACGCGGGGCTGCTGGGGACCTCGGTGCGGCTCAACTGACTGGAGCCGCCCCGGAGCGGCCGCCGCAGGGCAGCTTGAGGCGGCCGGCCTGGGCCAGCGTTCCCCCACCGGGGCCGGGCGGCCCACCTTCAGGCCTAACCTTCAATTGACAGTGCCGGGGCCTTCCGGGAATAATTGCTATTCATGAGCGGCAAGTACATCTTCGTCACCGGCGGGGTCTGCTCCGGCCTGGGCAAGGGCGTGGCCGCTGCTTCGATCGGCAGCCTGCTTGAGAACCACGGCCTGCGCGTGCGGATGGTGAAGATCGATCCCTACATCAACGTGGACCCCGGAACGATGAGCCCTTACCAGCACGGCGAGGTGTTCGTCACCGACGACGGCGCGGAGACCGACCTGGACCTGGGCAACTACGAGCGTTTCACCTCCTCCCCCCTGGGAAGAGCGAACTCCATCACCACCGGGCAGATCTACCAGGAGGTGATCCGCAAGGAGCGGGAGGGGCGCTACCTCGGACGGACCGTCCAGGTGATCCCTCACATCACCGACGAGATCAAGCACCGGGTCTTTCAGGTGGGCGATCGTGAGGAGGTGGACGTCACGATCATCGAGATCGGAGGCACCGTCGGCGACATCGAGTCGATCCCCTTTCTGGAGACCGCCAGACAGTTCATTCACGACCTGGGCAGGAAAGACGTGCTGTTCGTCCATCTCACCCTGGTGCCCGCCGTCTCCGACGGCGAGCTGAAGACCAAGCCCACCCAGCACTCGGTGAAGTCGCTGCGGGAGATCGGCATTCAGCCGGACGTTCTCCTGTGCCGCTGCCAGGTGCCGCTGCCGGAGGTGCTGAAGCGCAAGATCTCGCTGTTCACGAACGTGGAGGACGAGGCGGTGATCTCCGCCTACGACGTGGAGCACACCATCTACGAGATCCCCTTGAGCTTTGCCCGGCAGAAGGTGAACGAGATCATCCTGCGCAAGCTGGGGCTGAAGCAGACCGACTGCCGCCTCAGCGGGTGGCAGGAGGTGGTGGATACCTACCGCAACGCCGAACGCAGCGCCCGCATCGGGCTGGTGGGCAAGTACACCGAGCTGCTGGATTCCTACAAGTCGATCTACGAGGCCCTTTTCCACGGCGGCATCGCCAACAAGGGCAGGATCGACCTGGTGAAGGTGGACTCCGATCAGCTTTCGGCGGAGAAGGCCGGCGAGACCCTGGGGGGGCTGGACGGTATTCTGATTCCCGGCGGGTTCGGCCAGCGGGGGATCGAGGGAATGATCGCCGCCGCCGGCTACGCCCGCCGGAGCGGGGTGCCCTGTCTGGGCATCTGCCTGGGGATGCAGGTGATGGTCATCGAGTACGCTCGAGGCGTTCTGGGCTGGGAGGACGCCAACAGCACCGAGTTCGTGCCCAACACCACCCACCCGGTGATCAGCCTCCTGGAAGAGCAGATCGACGTGAAGGTCTACGGCGGGACCATGCGCCTGGGGGCGAGCGAGACCAGATTGATGCCCGGCACCCGGATTCGGGAGATCTACGGCCAGGAGATCATCCTGGAGCGCCACCGCCATCGCTACGAGGTCTCCAACCTGCTGCGCCCGCAGCTGGAAGAGGCTGGCCTGATCACGAGCGGGTTCACACTGGACGGGGCGCTGGTGGAGTCGCTGGAGTGGCCCGACCACCCCTGGGGGATCGGGGTGCAGTACCACCCGGAGTTCAGGTCCAAACCCGTCTCTCCCCATCCTTTGTTCTCGGGCTTTGTGAGAGCCTGCCTGGATCACGGCGGTGATTAGGGTCGCCCTCGCCCTGGCCCTGCTCCTGCTGGCCGCCTGCAGCCTGGACTACCGGGAGGCGATGGTGGAGGAGGATATCCACCGGGAGACCCCCGATACGGTGATGGACGACTTCACCCACACCATCGTCTCCGGGGGTCATGTGACGGTGGTGCTGGAGGCCCGCCAGGCCCTGGAGTACGGCAAGAAGAAACAGACCGTGTTGAAAGACGTACGCTACCGGGAGTTCGACTCCGACGGGCGGCTGGTCGTGGAGGGCAGCGCCGATGAGGCCCTCTTCGAGACCGACAGCGAGAACGCAACCCTGGAAGGCTCCATCGTGATCCACTCCGTGAAGGAGAAGGCGGTGCTGCACGCATCGAAGCTGACCTGGACCCGGGACGGGCGGGTTCTGGAAGGCGAGCCGCAGGAACGGGTGCGGCTGGACAAGGAGGACGGCTCCTTCGTGGAGGGCGCGGGGTTCCGCGCGGACCTGCGCCGGGGCAGGGTGGAGTTCGGCTCGGCCGTCGAGGGAAGCTATGTCCAGGACGAGGAGGAGCAGTAGGCTCGCCGCGGTCGGGCTGCTTCTGGCGCTGCTTGCCGTCCGGACCGTCCCTGCCGCCCAGACTTTCCGCTTCAGTGGCGACCGCATGGAAACGGTGCTGACCAAGGGTCGGGAGCGCACCGTGCTCACCGGCAACGCCGTCGTGGAGACCGAGGAGAACGTCATCCGGGCGGACGTGATGGAGCTCTACGGGCCGGAGTTCCGCTTCATCCACTGCCGCGGCAACGTGCGGGTGCTGAACCAGACCAAGGGGATCGAGCTCTCCGGGGAGGAGCTGCTGTACAACCGCGATGAAAAGGTGATCCGCGTGGACGGCAACGTCGTGCTCCTGGACAAGAAGAACGAAATCGTGGTCAAGGGAGGCTTCCTGGAGAACTGGGAAGACCGCGACGAGACGGTGATCCAGATCGGTGTGCGCATCCTCAAGAAGGACCTGGTGTGCCGTTCCGAGTATGCCCGCTACCTGCGCGGCGAGGATCTCCTGGAGCTGTCCGGTATGCCCCTGGTGCGCTGGAAGGGCGACGAGTACCAGGCCTTGAAGATCTACATCGACCTGGAGGACGACACCATTCGCATGGAGGGAGACATCCGCGGAACGGTCACCTCCACGGAGGAGGCCCCCGCGGAGGGCGGAGGGAAGGCCCCCGCGGAGGGCGGAGGGAAGGCCCCCGCGGAGGGCGGAGGGAAGGCCCCCGCGGAGGGCGGAGGGAAGGCCGCTTCCGAGGGCGGCGCGGCGGGCTCCGCGCCGAAGGACGGGCAGGGGCCATGAGCGGCCGCAGCAGGCTGGTGGTCGAAGGCCTGGCCAAGTCATTCGGCCGCAAGGTTGCCGTGAGAGACGTCAGCTTCTCCATGGAGGTCGGAGAGGTGGTGGGCCTTCTGGGCCCCAACGGCGCCGGCAAGACCACCGTTTTCTACATGATCGTGGGCTTCATCCGGCCCAACGCCGGAAAGATCTTTCTGGACGGCTCGAACATCTCGCACCTGCCCATGTACAAGCGGGCTCAAGCGGGCATCTCCTACCTCCCCCAGGAGCCCTCGGTGTTCCGCAAGCTCACGGTGGAGCAGAACATCTGGGCCATTCTGGAGACCCGGCGCGACCTGAGCAGCGGCGAGCGGCGGTACACGCTGGACCGGCTGCTGGAGGAGCTGGGCATCCAGGCGGTTCGGCGGCAGAAGGCCTACACTCTGTCCGGCGGGGAGCGGCGGCGCACCGAGATCGCTCGCTCCCTGGCCATCGAGCCGCGCTTTCTGCTGCTGGACGAGCCGTTCGCCGGGATCGATCCCATCGCCGTCTATGAGATCAAGCGCATCGCCTCGGAGCTCTCCCGCAAGGGCATCGGCGTGCTGCTCACCGATCACAACGTGCGGGACACCCTGGAGATCACCCACCGGGCATACATCATCAACCTGGGGGAGATCGTGGTGAGCGGGGGCAAGGACGAGGTGCTGGCCAGCGAGCTGGCCCGCAGAATCTACCTGGGCGCGGAGTTCCGCATGTGAGCGCCGGCGGCCGGGCCCGGGCGGCCGGTCGTTGACAAGTCCCGGGCGAATCGGTCAGAATTAGGGCATGCTGCAGTCTCAGCGGCCGGTGCTGCGCCACGAACAGCGCCTGAGAATGACGCCGCAGCTGTACCAGGCCATCAAGATCATGGCCATGCCGGTGCAGGATTTGCGCACCAGCATCGACGAGGAGCTGGAGAAGAACCCTGCCCTGGAGGTGGTGGAGGACCGTTCCATGGTCTCCATCGACGAGGCCGAGCAAGATCGGCGCCAGCCGGAGGAGGCGGACTACTTCGACGACGCGTCCGACCCCGGCTTTATCCGCGAACGCAGCGGCGACGGCGGCGAGGACGCCAAGAGAAACTTCATCGAGGGGGTGCTGACCAGACCGGAGTCGCTGCAGGAACACCTCCTCTGGCAGCTGCGGCTGCAGCCCATCACTGCGGAGGAGTTCCGCATCGGGGAGCTTCTGATCCGCAACCTGGACGACAACGGGTTTCACAAGGAGCCCCCCGAAACCCTGGTCAGCGCGCAGGAGCTGCCGCTTCTGTCGCGGGTCATGGCCGTCATCCGGTCCCTGGAGCCGGTGGGCACCTGCACTGCCGGCTACCGGGAGTCCCTGCTGGTGCAGATCGCTCATCATCCCGATCCCGTCCCGGGCGCCGCCGAGGCCATCGAGAAGCATCTGGATCTGCTGGAACGGGAGAAGTACGCCGAGCTGGCCCGCCGGCTGAAGACCACCCTGGAAGGGGTGGAACGGATCCGGGAGTTCCTCAAGGAGCTGGATCCCATGCCCGGGAGGAACTATACCTCGGAGAACCCGCGCTACGTGATCCCGGACGTGATGGTCAAGATGAAGGAGGGGCAGTTCGTCATTTACCTGAACGACTCCGAGATCCCGGTGCTGCGGGTGAATCCCCTGTTCTCGCGCCTGGGGGAGAGCCACGACCGCCCGCGGGAGAAGAAGGTGAACGCCTTCGTCAACAACGCGGTCCAGGACGCCCGCTGGTTCATCAGGGCCATCCGCCAGCGCAACGCCACGCTGCTCAAGGTCTCCAGGGCTCTTCTGGAGTTCCAGCGGGAGTTTTTCCGCCGGGGCCCCAAGTACCTGGTGCCGCTGACGCTGAAGGACATCGCCGGGGAGATAGGGGTTCACGAGGCCACTGTTTCCCGGGCCACCAATGGCAAGTATATTCAAACTGAGTGGGGACTGTTCGAGCTGAAGTACTTCTTCTCGAACTCGGTCCCCGGTTCGGCGCCCGGAGGCGGCCGCTTCTCCAAGGAAGGGGTCAAGCAGATGGTCAAGGAGATCATCGAGAGCGAGGGCAGGGGAAAGCACCTCACCGATCAGAAGATCACCGACCTTCTGGCCGAACGGGGTGTGAAGATCTCCCGGCGGACTGTCGCCAAGTACAGGAACGAGCTCGCCATCATGAGCTCTCATCACCGTTAGGAGGGGCAATGAACACAGAGATCAAGGGTGTGCACGTAGAGATCACGGACGAGATCCGGGACTTCGTGGACAAGAAGATGGCGCGCCTGGATTTCGCAAGGGAATATATCATCGACATGCTCTTCTCCTTCAGCCAGGAGAGCCGGGAGTTCAGGCTGGAGGTGAACGTCAACTTCCGCTGGGGGCACTCCATTCACGTACGGGTCGACAGCTACGACATGTTCGAGGGAATCGACCGGCTGTTCGACAAGATGGAGTTCAAGATCCAGAAGGAAAAGGGCAAGGTTCAGGAACACAAGGGGCGGGACACCGTACGCACCGTGGAGAGCGCGGAGCAGTAGAGCCCATGAAGAAGATCACCGTCCTCGACCTGCTCCAGTTGGACCTCAAGGAGAACGACGCCCTGGATCTGAAATGCATCGCCGGACGGCCGGGGCTGGTGAGGGAGCTGACGGTGCCGGAGATCAACCGCCCGGGCCTGGAGCTGTCGGGGTTCTACGAGAACTTCGCCTACCAGCGGGTGCAGATCTTCGGGCGCGGGGAGACCGCCTATCTGCGCAGGCTTGAACGGGAGGACAAGAAGGACACCCTGGAGAAGCTGTTTTCCTGTGAAATCCCCTGCTGCGTGTTCACCCACGGCCTGCAGCCCACGGAGGACTTCCTGCAAATCGCCGAGGCCGCCCGCTGCGCGGTGCTGCAGACGGAGCTGGCCTCCTCGGAGTTCACCACACGGGTAATCCGGGTCTTGAGCAACATCTTTGCGCCCAAGCAGAGCATGCACGGGGTGCTGGTGGAAGTGTTCGGCATCGGGGTGCTGATTCAGGGGGACAGCGGCGTGGGCAAGAGCGAAGCGGCGCTGGCGCTGATCGAGCGCAACCACCGCCTGGTGGCGGACGACCTGGTGGAGATCCGCCGTGTCAGCGGCAACATCCTCATGGGAATCGGCGCGGGGGTTTCCAGTCACCACATGGAGATCCGGGGACTGGGCATCATCAACATCACCCACCTCTTCGGCGTCGGGGCCATCCGGGACAAGAAGCAGATCCAGATGGTGGTCAAGCTGGAGGATTGGGACCCGGCCAAGAGCTACGACCGCATTGGGGCCGAGGAGAACACCATCGAGATCCTGGGCGTTCAGGTTCCGGCCCTCCTCATCCCGGTGAAACCGGGCCGCAACATCCCTATTCTGATCGAGACCGCGGCCATGAATGAGCGTCTCAAGAAGATGGGTTACTACTCCGCCAAGGAGTTCTCCCGAAACGTGATGCGCTGGCTGGAAACCGAGAGCGCCCGGGCGATCTTTCTCAACGAGAAATAGGCCCCCTCGAGAACACTGTCCCATGGTGGAGCGTACGGTGACGGTCAAAAACCGAGCGGGCATGCACGCAAGGCCGGCGGCCCTTCTGGTGCAGACCGCCAATGGCTTCAGCAGTGAGATCTACCTGGAGAAGGACGGGGAGCGGATCAACGGCAAGTCCATCATGGGCATCCTGACCCTGGGGGCGGCCTACAACACAGCGATAAAGATCATAGCCGATGGCGACGACGAGAGTCAGGCCGTGGACGCCCTTGCCTGGCTGTTCGAAAACAAGTTCGCGGAGGAGTAGGAGCGGAGCCGGGGGCGGTCTGCTGCGGTTGCTGCTGCTGCTGGTTCCCCTTGCCGGCTTCTGCCAGGAGGCCTCCCTGAGTGTCCGCCCGCAGGATGGGCTTCTGGTGAGCTCGTTGAAGCTCACCGGGGTGGACCCCTCGCGCGTCCTGGACACCCTGGAGGACGGCCTGCGGGCCGAAGTGGTGTTCCAGCTGCGCCTGTACCAGAAGAAACGGGGCCTGGCCGGCTTCCTGGGGGACCGGCTGCTGGCCGAGCGCCGGGTGGTGCAGGTGGCTTCCTACGACCTGTTCACCGGTCAATACGTTCTGGAGCGCGACGACGGGCCCAAGCGGCGCTACGCGGCAAGCGGGTCCTTTCTGGAGGATTTCTTCAGCCTCCGCGGCCTGGCCATGCAGGGCCTTTCCGGGCGCGGGAGCGGCTACATGCTGGGCCGGATCCGACTGAGCCCGGTGCGCTTCATCCCGCCGCTGAACATCATCAGCCTCTTTCGCGACCGGGTCTCTCTGACCACCCCCTGGACGGAGGTCCCCGTGCAGTCAGGGAGGAGGTAGGAGATGCGCGCTCGCCCCGGCGGCAACACCCTGGTGGGGCTGGTCGCCCTGGTTCTGCTGTTCATCCTGCTCATCGCCCTGATCGTGGTCTTCTCCCAGCGCATCCTGGCCGGTCTGGCCAGCTTCAACGCCCAGGCCAACACGGTGGCCACCATCGTGGCGGTGCTGTTTCCCCTGACCCTGCTGGGGGTCATCGTGACCCAGATGGTGCGGCTGATTCGGGAGCGGGCGGGCCGCCAGCCGGGAAGCCGACTGAAGACCCGGCTGCTGCTGTTCTTCGTCCTCGTGGCGGCTCTGTCCTCCATCCCCCAGGCGCTGTTGTCGGTGACCTTCATCAACTCCACGATGAACTTCTGGCTTCAGGCCAGGATCGGGGAGGCGCTGCGCGGCGGCCTGTCCATCTCGCTGGAATATTACCGGGGTCTGGTGGATAACCTGGCCAGCTTCAACGCCAGCCCCCTGCTGTCCTCGGTGCTGCGCGATCTGGAGGCGAACCCCGAGCGCCTGTGGCGCAACGTCCGCACCATCAACGACAGGGTGAGCTTCATCCAGGTCTTTGCGGAGGACGGCGCCGAGGTGCTGTTCCGGGGCGATCCCCAGGGAAGGATTGCCAACTTCCGCCTCCTGGAGGGGCGCTCCGGGGACCTGCCCAAGGAGGATCGCCTCCGCCTGAGCATTCTGCGCAACGTCACCTTGCACAGGGTGGACGGCCGGGACTACCGCGTCGTGGTGGGGACCATCCTCTCGGAGGGGTTCGACGAAAGGGCCCGCAGTCTTACCGAAAGCCTGGAGAGCTTCAACCAGCTCAACCGCTACCGCCGGCTGTTCCGGACCGTGCTGACGGCGTTTTACTTCTTCTTCTCGTTTCCCATCTTCCTCATCTCAATCCTGATCAGCTTCCTGCTGGCCGCTGAGATCATTCGTCCCATCGTCAGCCTGGAGGACGCCACGCGCCGGGTGGCCGAGGGGGACTACTCGTTCCGGATCCTGAGCCGCTCCCGGGACGAGCTGTCCGTGCTGGTGGATTCCTTCAACCGCATGGTCGGGGAGCTGGCCAACTCGAGGCGCAAGCTGGTGCACGCCGAGAAGATCACCGCCTGGAAAGAGATCGCCCAGCAGCTGGCCCACGAGATCAAGAACCCCCTCACCCCGATCAAGCTCTCCGCACAGCGCATCCTCAAGCGCTACCGGGCGGGCCCGGCGGATCTGGGCCAGGTCCTCGAGCCCGCGGTGAGCGCCATCGTCCGAGAGGTGGACAATCTCAACAGGCTCCTCGAGGAGTTTCGCGAGTTCGCCAGGCTTCCCGGCCCACGCCCCGTGCGGCTGTCTGTTCGGGAGCTGGTGGAGGAGGTGTGCACGGTGTACCGCAGCCTGTCCGCGAAGGTTTTCTTTTCCGTGGAGCAGGTGGACCCTGAGCTCACGATCACGGCGGACCGCAGCCAGCTGAAACAGGTGTTCGCCAACCTGTTCAAGAATGCCGGGGAGGCCTTGCCCGGGGGCGGGACCGTGCAGGTGCGGGCCGAGCGGGTGAGCAAGGGGGGGCGGGCCTACTGCCGCATCTGGGTGAAAGACGACGGGGTGGGCATGAACGAGGAAGAGCGGCGGATGCTCTTTCGGCCGTACTTCACCACCAAGAAGGACGGCACGGGACTGGGGCTGGCGATCGTGGAACGCATCATCTTCGACCACGACGGCACCATCGCCGTAGAGACTCAAGCGGGCGCAGGGACCACCTTTATCATCGATCTACCCTTGGAGCAGTAGCCATGAGCCGCATTCTGGTAGTGGACGACGAGCAGGGCATTCGCACCGTGTTGAAGGACGTGCTGCAGGACGAGGGGCACCAGGTCCTGCTGGCGGAGGACGGCTTCCAGGCCTTCCACCTGCTGGAGGCCGAGCCTGCGGACGTCGTGATCCTCGACGTGTGGCTTCCCAACATGGGGGGCATCGACGTCTTGAAGCGCATCAAGAGCGACTACCCCGACATTGAGGTGGTGATCATCTCCGGGCATGCCAACATCAACCTGGCCGTGCAGGCCGTGAAGATCGGGGCGTTCGACTTCTTGGAGAAGCCGCTGTCCCTGGAGAAGACCATCACGGTGGTGCAGAACGCCCTCAAGCTGGAGGAGCTGAAGCGGGAAAACCGCACCCTCAAGGACAGCCTCTTCATCGAGGACGAGATGATCGGAACCAGCCAGGCCATGATGCGGGTGCGGGAGCTCATCCTGCAGAGCGCCAGGAGCGACGCCCGCATCCTGATCCTGGGAGAGAACGGCACGGGCAAGGAGCTGGTGGCCAAGGAGATCCACCGCCGCTCGCGCCGCGCCGGCGGGCCTTTCGTGGAGGTGAACTGCGCCGCCATCCCGGAAACCCTGATCGAGAGCGAGCTGTTCGGGCACGAGAAGGGGGCCTTCACCGATGCGGTGGTGCGCCGCAAGGGCAAGTTCGAGATGGCGCACGGGGGCACGCTCTTCCTGGACGAGATCGCCGACATGAGCCTGGCCACCCAGGCCAAGGTGCTGAGGGTGATCCAGGAGCTGCGCTTCGAGCGGGTGGGGGGGGAGCAGTCCATCAGCGTGGACGTGCGGCTGGTGGCGGCCACCAACAAGAGGATTGAGGAGGAGATCCAGGCCCGGCGCTTCCGCGAGGACCTGTACTTCCGGGTCAACGTCATCCCTATTGCGGTACCGGCTCTGCGCGAGCGCGCGGCCGACCTGGAGGAGCTCCTGGCCTACTTCATGGGCCGTTTCAAGAGGCCCTCGGAGCCGTCTGCCCGCACCTTCTCCCCGGAGGCGTTGAAGCTTCTTTACGACTATCGGTGGCCCGGGAACATTCGGGAGTTGAAAAACTTCTGTGAGAGGGTTAACATAATGAGCGAAGAGCGGGTCATCTCCGCGGAGAACGTGCGCCGTACCCTGGGTGCCGGTGAAGGGCGGGCGGAGCAGCCAGACGATCTGCTCGCCGCATTCGGGACCATGAAGCTGACCGAGGCGCGAGATGCCTTTGAACGGGAGTTCCTGGTCAGGAAGCTCGCCGAGAACGGGAACAACGTCACCGGGACCAGCCGGGTCCTGGGCGTCACTCCCTCGGCGCTGCACAACAAGATCAGGAAGCACGCCATCGATCTGAAGAGGTAGCATGAAGGGTCTGACCGCCCGCCAGCGCCAGGTCCTGGAGTTCATCAAGGGGTACATCAAGGACCAGCGCTATCCTCCGACGGTGCGCGAGATCGCTCAGCACCTGGACATCTCCGTCAAGGGCGGCTACGACCACCTCAAAGCTCTGGAGAAGAAGAAAGTCCTGCACTGCAATCTGAACCGCTCGCGGGCAATCCAGATCCTGGAACCGGGCGAGCCGGAGCTGGACGGCCACGAGTCCGTGCCCCTGCTGGGCATGGTGGCCGCCGGGCGGCCGCTGTTTGCCGAGGAGAACCGGGAGGGGACAATCCATTTGCCCGGCGGGATGCTGGGCACGGGCAGGCACTTTGCGCTGCGCGTGCGCGGCGACAGCATGAGAGACGCCGGGATCCTGGAGGGGGATATCACCGTGGTGCGCCATCAGAACACCGCCGACAACGGGGACATTGTGGTGGCCCTGGTGGACGAGGCGGTGACGCTGAAACGCTTCTTTCTGGAGAAGAACCGGGTACAACTCCGCAGCGAGAACCCCGCCTACCCTCCCATCTACACGCAGAACGTACGCATCCTGGGCAAGCTCTCCTTTCTGATCCGTAACTATGAGTGACCGCCACCCGGTCTACCTCCTCCTGGGCCCCGAGGTGGGAGAGAAGGAAGCCTTCGTGAGCAAGCTTCTGGCCTCGCTGGCCAGGGAGACCGGAGGCGAGCCGGAGGTGCACCGTTTCTACGCCTTCGATGCCGACATTTCGCAGGTGTTGACGGTCCTGCGCAATGGCAGCCTCTTCTCCGCTCACCGGGTGGTGATGCTGGCCGGCGTGGAGCAGATCAATCGCAAGGGGGACCTGGAGGCGCTGCGGGAGTACTCCGGCCGCCCGGCCCCGGAGGCCACACTGCTGCTACTTTCCGACGAGGTGGGCAGGGTGGACAAGGCGCTGCGAGGCTTCGTGCCGAAACCGGCTCAGAAGACCTTCTGGGAGCTGTTCGAGTCGCAGAAACGCGGCTGGATCGCCAGTTTCTTGAGGCGCCACGACATCCAGGCGGAACCGGACGCGGTGGAGTTCCTCCTCGAGATGGTGGAGAACAACACCAAGCAGCTGCGCGAGACCTGCGAAAAGCTGGTCCTGTTCTTCGGCGCCGGGGCCCGAATCCGCTACGAGGAGATCGAGAAGCTCATCTACCACAGCAAGGACGAGAACGTCTACAGCCTGTTCGACAGGCTGGCCCGCCGGGACCTGGGCGGCGCTGTGGAGGTGCTGCACCGGATCCTGCTGGCGCGGGAGGTCGAACCCACGCAGCTGCTGGCGGGGCTGGCTTCCCAGTTCCGCCGTCTGACCGCCTATCGGCAGCTGCTGGCCGAGCGCTTCGGTCGCGAGGAGGCGCTGCAGCGCGCCGGCATCCGGGGAGGCAAGCGAGTGCAACGGGTGTACCAGGAGGCCTCCGAGCGCTACAGCCTGGCGCAGCTGCGCGCCGTGATGGTGGTGCTGGCGGACTCCGACGTGGGCCTCCGCTCCCACAAGACGGCTCTGCACCCCACGCTGCTGGACCTCTGCCTGTACCGGATCGTGAACCCGCAAGCCCGCGGCCCGCAGTCCGCGGCCTAGCCGGAGGAGGAACAGGGGCGCTGCGAAAGGCGCCGCCGGTGTCGATTTCGCATCTCCGCCGAACATGTCGTTCTTTGACGTGGCAGGGCCGCTTCGACCATCTGGAATAGAGGCCTTGCGGGCACGGTTGCAGACGTGGATGTCAACGTTTCGGGGTCCAATCGAACACAAAATGACCGATCTGACCGTGGAAGCGGCCCGGGTCTGGCCTCCAGCAGCAACCTGAACCATGTCAACGCCACAACCGCAGACGGTGGAACGCTGGACATGTGGTGGCGAGAGACGACCTGCTACGGAAAGCTGCAAGATCGGTGGGTGATCGTCCACACCCATAGCTTGGTTCCTCTTGACCCCCAAAGCGGCAAGGCTTCGGTCGACCTCGCACCTGCCCAGGACTGACGCCTCATTCTACTCCGCGTACACGGTCTTGATGTTGACGAACTCCAGGATTCCGTACCGCGACAGCTCGCGGCCGAACCCGCTGTCCTTCACGCCGCCGAAGGGCAGGCGGGGATCGGAGCGGACGAAGGCGTTGAGGAAGCAGTTGCCCGCCTGCAGCTCCTCCCGGGCGAGTCGCTCGCCGCGCTCCCGGTCCCGGGTGAACAGCGCAGCTCCCAGTCCGAAGGGGGAGTCGTTGGCCGCCCGCAAGGCCTCGGCTTCGCCGTCGGCGGGAATCAGGGCCGCCACCGGGCCGAACAGCTCCTCCTGCCAGGCGGGCATCCCCGGGGCCACCTCGCTCAGCACCGTCGGCGGGTAGAAGGCTCCCGGGCCGTCGGGGATCCGTCCCCCCAGCAGCAGCCGCGCCCCCCGGGAGACGCTGTCGGTCACCTGGCGGTGCAGCTCCTCGCGCAGGTCCGCCCGCGCCAGCGGGCCGATCTGGGTGGCCTCCTCCAGGGGATCGCCCATGCGCGCGGAGCGCATCCCCTGCACCACCATCTCCGTGAACGCCTGGTACACCTTGCGGACCACCACCAAGCGCTTGGCGGCGATGCAGCTCTGGCCCGTGTTGATCAGGCGGCTCTGCACGCAGGTGGCCGCCGCCTGCTCCAGATCGGCGTCTTCCAGGACCACGTAGGGATCGCTTCCCCCCAGCTCCAGCACGGCCTTCTTCAGCAGCCTGCCCGCCAGGGCCCCCACGGCCCTGCCGGCGGCGGTGCTGCCGGTGAGGGACACGGCCTGCACCAGGGGATGCTCCAGCAGGGCCTGCACTGCGGAGCTTCCCACCAGCACGGTTCGGAACAGGCCCTCGGGCAGCCCGGCGTCCCGCAGCACCTCCTCCACCGCCAGGGCGCACCCCGGTACATTGGAGGCGTGCTTCAGCACCATCGCGTTTCCCGCTGCCAGCGCCGGTGCGGCGCAGCGCAGCGCCTGCCAGAAGGGGAAGTTCCACGGCATCACCGCCAGCACGACCCCCAGGGGCTGAAAGGCCACGTAGCTGGCCCGGGCGTCGGTCCGGACCCTTTCGGGCTGCAGCATGGCGGCAGCGTGGTCCGCGAAGTAGTCGCATACCCAGGCGCATTTCTCCACCTCCGCCCGGGCCTCGCGGATGGGCTTCCCCATCTCCAGGCTCATGAGCCTCGCGTAGCGGCCGGTGCGCTCGCGCAACAGCGCCGCTGCCCCGGCGAGGAACCGTCCCCGCTCGGCGACAGTCAGCCGCCGCCAGCTCAGAAAGGCTTCGTGCCCCGCCTCCACGGCTGCAGCTGCCTCCCGCGGGCTCGTCTCCGGGTAGCTTCGAATGGTTTCGCCCGTCGCCGGGTTGACTGCCTCCATGCTCACGGTCTCTCCTCCCGGTGGTCCTCCTGCCTGCCGTTCTGCAGGCCCTTGAGCTTCTCCAGCAGCGTCGCGGCCTGCGGGAGGCCCACTCCGCAGGCCTCGCGAAGCGCCTCCGCGCTCGAGGAGGCGATGGCTTCCAGGCTGCCGTAGCGCTCCAGCAGCCGGCGGCTGCGCACTTTTCCGAACCCGGGCACGCTCTCCAGCACCGAGGTGTTGAGCTGGACGGCCCGCACCTTCTTGTGGAAGGTCGTGGCAAAGCGATGCGCCTCGTCCCGAACCGCCTGCAGAAGCCTGAGCGCCGCGGAAGTCTCCGGCAGGACCAGCGGCTCCGGACGGTCGGGCAGGTACAGCTCTTCGTTGCGTTTGGCCAGTCCCACCACCGGAATTCCCGAGACCTCCAGGGCCTCCAGAACCCCGCAGGCCGCGCTGACCTGGCCTCTGCCGCCGTCGATCAGGATCAGGTCCGGCAGCCGGCCTCCCTCGTTGAGCTGCCGGGCGTAGCGGCGGGCCACGACCTCGCGGATGGCCTCGAAATCGTCGATCCTTCCGTTCAGGGAGCGGATGTGGTAGTGGCGGTACTCGCTCCTGCGCGGCCGGCCTTCGCTGAAGCTGACCAGCGAGGCCACCGTCTGGCGCCCCGCAAGATGAGCGATATCGAAGCCCTCGATGCGGTGCGGCGCGACCGCCAGGCCCAGAACCTGCTGCAGCCCTTCCAGCCCCTCCCGGGGCACCTGCTCCCCCTGTTCCAGGCTGTGCCGGGAGATCTCCGCTGCCATGGAGACCAGCCGGGCGTGTCTTCCCTTCTTGGGGTAGCGGACCTGGATGGCGTGGCCGGTCAGGTCGGCCAGCAGCCGCTCCAGCGCCCGGGGCTGCGCCGCATCGGCGGAATCGGGCAGGTACAGCACTCTCGGTGCGGCGTTCTTGCCGCCGTAGTAGCGGGCCAGAAACTCCGGCAGAAACTCCGCCTCCCCGGAGTAGCTCTCCATCCGGAACACGTCGCGGCCCACCAGCCTGCCGTCCCGCATCAGCAGCACCGTCATCTGCACGGCGGTGCCGGCGTTCCAGTAGCCCACGTAATCCCTGGCCTCATCGCGGAAATCCACCACCTTCTGTTCCACTGCCAGGGACTCCACCGCCTGGATGCGGTCGCGGTAGACGGCCGCCTTCTCGAAGGACAGCGCCGCTGCGGCTGCCTGCATCCTGGACTTCAGCTCCCGCAGCAGCTCCTCGGTGCGTCCCGAGAGCAGGAGCCGCACCTGCTCCACTCGCTGCAGGTACTCCTCCCGGCCGATCTTTCCGGCGCAGACGCCGCTGCACCGGCCGATGTGGTAGTAGAAGCAGGGTTTGCCGCCGGGCCGGATGGGACCCTTGCACTTGCGCAGCGGAAAGAGGCGGTCCACGAGATTGAGGTACAGGTCGATGGTGCCGACGTGGGGGAAAGGTCCGAAGTACCGGGAGCCGTCCAGGACGATCCGGCGCGTACGGAAGACCCGGGGATACTCCTCGGCGGTCAGGCGGATCACCGGGTAGCTCTTGCCGTCCTTGAGGTTGATATTGTACCTGGGCTTCCAGTTCTTGATGAGGTTGTTTTCCAGCAGCAGGGCCTCGGTCTCGCTTCCGGTCACGATTATCTCGAAGTCCCGCATCCTGGCCAGCAGGTGACGGGTCTTCACGTCGGGCTCACCGGTGAAGTAGGAGCGGACCCGGCTGCGCAGGTTCTTGGCCTTGCCGACATAGATCACCCGTCCCCGGCCGTCCTTCATCAGGTAGACGCCCGGCTGGAGGGGAAGCTCTGAAGCCTTGTCGGCCAGAGGCCTGTGCCCGTTCATGTTGAACACCTCGACATCCGAATATAATGTATAGAAGAATTGTGAAAAATAGAAAGCTCGCCGCGGCCATGGTGACCCTACTCCTCTCGACGAGCCTGTTGCCTGGCCTGGACCAGGAGCTCGTGCTGGGACGGGCCGACCGCTGGCAGGATCTCAGCCGCCTGGACAGGGTCGCGCTGCGGCCGGGCCGCTGGGGGTCGTTGGATGCGGTTCTCAAGGACGATCTCTACCAGCCGGCGGCGGACACGGACCTTCTGATCCATTTCGATACCCTTCCCCTCGCGGACCAGGCCGGCCACTACCAGGTGGAGGAGCAGGACCTGCTGCTCTCCCGGGAGGTGACCGCCATTGGGGAGGCGAGCGGCGGCTTTGCCAGCACCATGAACGGAGTGCGGCTGCGCGCGGCGGCCGGGGCCCTGCTGCATCGGGGCGCGGTGTGGGCTGATTTCAGCATCGAGCTGTGGCTGCGCCCCAGTCTCCTGGGAGACGGGGAAGAGGTGCTGAGCTGGGTGGGATCGCGCTGGCAGGACGGCCAGATCCTTCCGCAGCGCATCACCTGCACGGTGCAGGACCGCCGGCTGATCTGGCAGTTCGACAACTTCTTCACCCGACCGACGGGCGCCCCCGGCTCCTTCCGCCTGGAGGGGATCACCAGGCTCATCCCGCGTCAGTGGCACCATCATCTGGTCCGCTACGACAGCACCACCGGTCTGCTGGAGTATGCCGTGGACGGCCTTCCGGAGGCTACCGCCTACGCCACCGACAGCGGGCGTGTGGACGGCGCTCTGCTCGTGCCCGCGGTGGGGCAGGCCAGCACCGGCGAGCTGCGGTTGGGCCGGCGGTACACCGGCTTCATGGACGAGCTGCGCATCAGCCGCAAAGCCGTCACCAACCCGGTGCTGCATCGCTATGCAGGACGGATCGGCACGGGCATCAGCAGGACCTTCGACCTGGGCTACACGGGCACCTCCGTGAAGACGATCCAGGCGGTGTACGATACTCCGGCCAACTCGGCGGTTTACTTCTACTATCGCCTCTCCGATCGTCCGCCCACGGCGGAGGACTCGCCGCCGTGGCGGCAGTTTGCCCCCGGCGCCGCGCTGGAAGGGGTGCGGGGACGGTATCTGTCGCTCATGTTCGAGCTCTATCCGGACGGAACACGGGAGCGCAGTCCCTCGCTCTCCGAGCTGCGGGTGGTCTACCAGCCGGACCTGCCGCCGGCCCCACCGACGGGATTGTACGCCGAGGCCGGTGACGGGAGCGTGCACCTGTACTGGCATTCGGTGAACGAACAGGACGTACGCGGATATCGGGTCTACTATGGAGAGGGTCCGGGCAACTACCATGGAGCGGAGGCCCAGCAGGGGGCCTCCCCGATCGACGTGGGAGAGAGCACCGACCTGGAGATCAGCGGACTGGAAAATGGCAAGCTCTACTACTTCTCCGTCGTCGCCTACGACGCCGGCGAGCCTCCTCACCAGAGTCTGTTCGCCCGTGAGGTGAGCGCCAGACCTTCGGCGCTGTTCGGACGGTAGGGATCTGCGGCGATGAAAGCAATGACCGTCAAGGAATCCCTGGCCAGGGCCAGCACTGCCTTCCGGATGGGAGAGTACTCCCTGGCGGAGCAGCTGCTCCAGCGGGTGGTGGAGAAGAAGCCCCGCATGGCCGGCGCATACAATTTCCTGGGCAACGTCTACCAGCGTCAGGGGGACTTCGGCTCGGCGATCCGCATGTTCCACAAGGCCATCGAGCTGAAAGGGGACTACGCGGAGGCGTACAACAATCTGGGCGTGACGCTGAAGGGGATCGGGCGGCTCCAGGAGGCGGTCTCCGCCTTTACCAGGGCGCTGCAGATAGCCCCCGGCGGGGCTCACGTTCACTACAATCTGGGCAACGTCTTCAAGACGCTGGGCCGGCGCCAGCGGGCCATTCAGGAGTTCCGCAAGGCCCTGGAGGCCAACCCCGCCTTCGTGCCCGCCTACAACAACCTGGGCACCATGTACGAGCAGCTGGGCCGTCTGTCCGACGCCATCGCGGTCTACCAGCGAGGACTGCAGGTGGATTTCAACGAACCGAACCTGCACTACAACCTGGGGGTAGTGCAGCAGAAGGAGGGGCGCGCCGCGGAGGCCCAGGGCGAGTTCGAGCAGGCTCTCAAGGTCCGCCACGGCTGGGTGGAGGCGCTCAACAATCTGGGGGTGGTGCTTCAGCAGCAGGGCAAGACGCAGGAGGCGGTGGAGGCGTTTCGCCGCCTGCTCAGGGTGGATCCGCAGAACCTGCAGGCGCGCAACAACCTGGGAGTGGCTCTGGCAGCGCTGGGTCACCGGGACGAGGCCATCCGCTACTACCGGGATGCCCTGAAGCTGGACCCCGGCTACTTGCAGGCCGCCTCCAACCTGGGCAGCGTCTACGAAGAGAGCGGCCGGCACGCAGAGGCGCTGGAGGAGTTCGAGCGGCTGGTGGCGCGCAACCCGCAGAACCTGGAGGCGCGCTTCCGGCTGGCCAACGTCTACCTGTACCTGGATCGCGGCCAGGAGGCCCGCGCTCTGCTGGAGGACATCCTGGCGCACGCGCCGGACCATCGCGGCAGTCTGCGCGCCCTGGCGCGGCTGCATCAGCGCAGCGGGAGGCAGGAGAAGGCGCGCAAGCTCTACGATCGGCTGCGGGAGCTGGATCCGCACAGCCGGGAGGTCCACCTGGACCTGGCAGCCGTCGCCCTGGAGAAGGGGGAGCTTCCCGAAGCAGAGCGCCAGGTACGGCGCTTCCTGGAGGCAAACCCGGATCATCCGCAGGGCAGGCTCCTCCTCGGAGAGGTGTATTTCAGGCAGGGCAATCTCCGGCACGCCGCCGAGGTGTATCGGGAGGTGCTGGACGTGCACCCGGACAACGCCGAGGCCTACGAGCGCCTGGCCCAGGTCTACCGGAAGCTGAGGCAGCCGGAGAAGGCGCTGTCCACTCTGGAGAGGGTCATGACCCTGGAAGGGACGCGGGCCGACGCCGGAGACATCGACCGCCTGCGCAGCACCCTGGACGTCTACGAGGACACCATCTCCGAGATTGCCGCGGTGTACCGGCAGGAATGGGACGACAACGTCCGTCGCCTGCGGGAGCTGGGCAGGCAGCGGGAACCCGAGGAGACGCCGGAAGAGGAGCCCGACCTGGAGGGCCTGACGGCGAGTGAGACGAAGGTCCTGGTGGAAGAAGACGAAGTCCCCATCATCAACATCGGAGGCCAGGAGCCGATCCTGGCCATCCGCGAGGAGGAGGAGCGCATCGACCTCGCGGAGATAGAAGAGGCCCCGATCGCCGAAAGGCCGGTGGACATCGCCGATGAAAGCCCACCTTCGCTCATGAAGCTCCTGGACGGTCAGACCCTTTACGAGGAGAATCCCGACTGGAGGGATTTTCAGCTTCCCCCTCATCTGGCGCAGCGCCTGGTGGGCGCCGGGGGCGGAGGCCGGGGGGGGGGTGGGGCGGCCGGAGGCGGCGGCTATCCGGCGGCCCCGCCCCAGGTTCAGGTGGTCCCGGTGCAGATGCCAGCGCCCCCGCCGGCTGCCGCAGCGC
>CAZBDU010000002.1:0-41420 GCA_964490725.1 uncultured Spirochaetaceae bacterium
GGTGCTCGCCGCGCGCCAGCGACGCCGGAGCCGCCCCGATGCCCGCCGGCCGCGCGCCCAAGGCCGGCCGCGCCGTCCGCTACCCCTGGGCAGCCGATTCCGGCAGCGAGCGGAACAGCTCCCCCTGGACCATGTTCCGCCTGCACTGGCGCAGGTGCCGCTTGAGGGCGTCCACCGCCCGCGGCGAGTTCTCCATGAGAGAGCGGAAGATCGAACGGTGGTCCTGGCTCACCTGGACCATGTCCGGCTCCACCCCGGCCTGGAAGGTGAGAGCGATGTTCAGGTGGAGCATGTTCATCCGGTACATCCGCAGCAGATACGGATTGCGGGCCAGCACGCAGATCTCCTGATGGAACAGCTGGTCGTAGCGGGCGTACTCCCGCATCCGCGTGTCGGCGTTGCCCGCCGGCAGGAAGCGATCCATCTGCTGCAGGTAGTCCTTCATGTCCAGCAGCTCCTCGGGGGTGACGGTGGGGTAGATCTTCTCCGCCGCGTGGACCTCCAGCAGCTCCCGCATCTCGAAGGCCGCCAGCATGGAGGAGCGGGTGGGGACCTTCACCACGCAGTTGCTGCGGGGCTTGATGGCCACCACGTCCTCCATCTCCAGGCGCCGGATCGCTTCCCTCACCGGCATGGTGCTGACGTTGAACGCCCTGGCGACCTTGCGGATGCTCAGCTTCTCCCCGTAGCCGATTTCCCCGCCGATGATCTTGTCGGTGAGGTGCTGGTAGATTCCCTCGCTGAGGGACTTGGTGTCGGCCAGCGCGGCAACCGGTCCCGCCGGCAGCCGCCGGCCCGCCCCCTCGTAGAGTGCCTCCCGTTCCCGCGCTTCGACCTGTCGGCGCCCTGCTTCGCTCACAGGCGTCAATGTACAGGGTGAGCTGCGGCAGTGGCAACACCTGCTTGACAGCTGCCCCTGGGTCCCCTACAATACTGATATCACAGTTTAACGAGGAGGTGCGCGATGCAAAAGAAAGTCTGGCTCGCACTCTGCGTTGCGGCGCTGGTCCTCGGCCCGGTCTTCGCCGAGGGGACCACGGAGGCGGCCGCGCCGGGAACCGCCCCCAGGATGCAGCTGCGGTACGCCCACTCCAACGTTCCGATCTACTTCTACCATACCGCCGGAGAGGCGTTCGCTCAGCGGCTGGCCGCCATGACGGACGATCGGCTGCAGGTAAAGCTCTTCCCCCAGGGACAGCTCGGCGGGGAGCGGGACGTCACCGAGGGGCTCCAGCTGGGCACGATCGACCTGCAGGCTACCTCCATCGGCGTGACGGGGACCTTCATCCCGGCGGTGCGGCTCCTCAACCTGCCCTTCATATTCCTGGGGCCGAAGCATTTCGTGAAGGTGATGGACGGCCCCATTGGAGAGGAGCTGCTGCAGAAGGCTCAGGAGCAGGGAGACCAGGTGGGGCTGAAGGTGCTTTCCATCGCCGCGCCGGACTTCCGCCTGCCCATGAACGATGTGCGGCCCATCCGCACGCCGGAGGACTTCCGGGGAATCAAGATGCGCACCATGGAGGTTCCCACGCACATGGCGGCCTACAAGGCCCTGGGGGCCAACCCGGTGCCCTTGCCCTTCGGCGAGCTGTACACCGCTCTGCAGACCGACGTGGTGGACGGCAACGAGAACGGCCCGCTGGCCCTGTTCGGCAACAAGTTCTACGAGGTGCAGAAGTACGTGACCCTGCTTCCGGTGGTGTCCAACGCGGGCATCTTTCTCATGAGCCAGAAGACGTGGGACAAGCTTCCCGCCGCAGACCAGCAGGCGGTCCTGCGGTCGGCGGAGATCTGGACGGATACCATGAACGACGACGCCATCGAGCTGGGCGGATGGGCCATCGACCAGATGAAGAAGTCGGGCATCCAGGTGAACCAGGTCCAGGACATCGGCGCCTTCGTGAGGAAGGCCCAGACGGTGTACCCGGAGTTCTACGACTCGCTGCCCGCGGACATGCGGCAGTGGGCCCGCGGCATGGTGGAACGCATCCAGCAGGCCGCGCAGGGGATCGAGGAGGGCGACTGGTACGCGAAGTAGCAGGCGCGTACGGGCCTCCCCAGCCGGGTGTGAGGAAGCTGGCTTCAGCGCCCGGTAGACACGAACGGGGCAGGCGGATCGCCGGTGTCCGCCTGTCCCTTTTCCGCTGCCGTCCGTTCGGGCGGCTTTCGACTCGAAACCGAAAAGGTGCCACACCTCCAACAGGGGTCGTGCCATGGATCTGCTCAGAGCTGTTCAGAAGGTAGCCGACTGGATGGAGAGGATCTTGCGGGTGTGCGTGGTGGCCAGCCTGGCTGGAGTGGCCGGGGTGGTCAACCTGTCGGTCTTCTTTCGCTACGTGCTGCACGCGCCCCTTTCCTGGTCCAACGAGGCGGCCCGCTATCTGCTGGTGTTCACGGTGGTGCTGGCCGCGGCCATCGCCCTCCGGCACCTCCTGTTCGTGAACGTCCGGGTGCTGGTGGACCTCCTTCCGGCCCCGGTACGCAGGATCCTCGTCCCGGCCACCCGAGTCCTGATCGGTGCGTTCCTGGTGGTCGCCATCGTCTCTCCGGAGGCGATGATCGAGAAAGCGGTGCGGACCAACACGATCAGCCCGGCCATGAGCCTGCCCATGGCCCTGGTGTATCGCGTGATGCAGGCCGGGTTTGCCGTCATGCTGCTCTTCCTGCTGTTCGGCCTGGTGGACCGGGCGATCCTGAGGGAGCGCCGCCGGCCGCCGGAGGACCTGCAGTGATCGTGGCGGTGTTCGTCGTGCTTCTGGCCGTCGGCGTGCCCATCGCCTTCGTGCTCGGCATCAGCAGTCTGTTCTACCTGTGGCTGGAGAGGATGTCCATCGTGCTGGTCTCCCAGCGCTTCTTCGTCGGGGTGGACAACTTCCTGCTCCTGGCGGTGCCTCTGTTCATCCTGGCCGGCAAGCTGATGAACGAGAGCGGCATCACCGACCGGTTGATCGACTTCTTCGCCATCCTCATGGGTCACATCAGGGGAGGCCTGGCCTACATCAACATCGTGGCCAGCGTGTTCTTCGCCGGCATCACCGGAGCGGGGGCCGCCGATACCGCCGCCATCGGTTCCATCCTGATCCCGGCCATGAAGAGGGAGGGGTACTCCTCCGAGTATGCCGCCGCGGTGACCGCGGTCTCTTCCACCATCGGGCCGACCATCCCACCCAGCATCGCCATGGTGGTCTACGGGGCCGCCGCCGGGGTCTCGGTAGCCAGGCTGTTCCTGGGAGGGGTCGTTCCGGGGCTGATGCTGGCGCTGGGCCAGCTACTGGTGGCCTGGCGAGGCGCGGAGCGGCGGAACGTCCCGGTCCGGGAGAAGCGCCTCACCCTTGGAAACGCCTCCCGGGGATTGCTGAGTGCCGCGCTGGCCCTGATCATGCCGGTCATCCTGATCGGGGGCATCGTGCTGGGGGTCTTCACCCCCACCGAGGCGGCGGCGGTGGCGGTGCTGTACGCGCTGATCGTGGGCTTTCTCATCTATCGGAAGCTGACGCTGCGCACGCTTCTCCGCCAGCTCTTCGAGACCGCGCTGCTGACCGGCACCATCCTGATGATTCTGGGCTTCGCCCACCTGTTCGGTTGGATCCTGGCCGCCGAGGACGTCCCCGGGGCCGTGGCCCGGGCGATCACCAGCCTTACCGGGAGCCCCGTGCTGATTCTGCTCCTCATCAACGTGCTGCTCCTGATCGTGGGCACCTTCATGGAGACGCTGGCCTCGGTGATCCTGCTCACCCCGATTCTGCTGCCTCTGGCTGAATCCATCGGCCTGGATCCTATCCACTTCGGGGTGATCATGGTGGTGAACCTGAACATAGGGCTGGCCACGCCTCCCCTGGGGGTCTGCCTGATCGTGGCCGCGCCGCTGGCGGAGACCTCCATCGAACGCATCGCGCGCTCCGCCCTGCCCTTCCTGGCGGTCTCAGTCGTGGTGCTCCTGCTCATCACCTACGTTCCCGACCTGGTGATGTTCATCCCCAACCTGGTGCTCAGGTAGAAAGGCTTCGGAAGCGCTCATGGGAGAAGGGAGAATGCGTATCGGCGTGATCGGGACGGGGCGGGTGGCCCGGGTGCACCTGAACGCCGTGCGGGACCTGGCCGGCCAGGTGGAGCTCGCGGCCGTGTGCGACGCCCAGCGCGGCAGGGCCGAGCGCGTGGCCGCCGAGCACGGGGCCGGCGCCGTGTACACGGACTACCGGGAAGTGGCTGCCGACCCGCGGGTCCAGGCGGCTATCGTCTGCCTTCCCAACCACCTGCACTGCCCCGCCGCCCTGGCGCTGGCGGAAGGGGGCAAGCACGTCCTGGTGGAAAAGCCGATGGCCCGCAGCCTGGCCGAGGCGGACCGCATGATCGCCGCGGCGGGGCGCCACGGGGTAACGCTCATGGTGGGTCAGAGCCGCCGCTTCTTCCGCTCCAGCAGGCTGGTCCGGGAGCGACTGAGCGACATCGCCCCGGTGTTCCGCATCCTGATCAGCTTCCTGGTCCGCTTCCCCGCCCCGCAGACCGACTGGTGGGCCGACGGGCAGAAGACCGGGCCGCTGGTGATCCCGCTGCAGGGCAGCCACTCCCTGGACACGGTGGTGTGGCTCCTGGACAGCCTCCCCGAGTCGGTGTACGCCCGCTCCTGCCTGCACAACCGCCAGTTCGGCACCGCCGACGAGACCAGCCTGGTGCTGGGCTTCGCCTCCGGGGAGCTCGCCTCGGTCCAGCTGTCGCTGAACACCGAGCCCTACGTTCACGAAACGCTCCTCATCGGGGAAAAGGGCACCCTGCGCATCGAGGAGCAGCCCACGGAGAAGGTCTACGGTTTCAGGGCCCGGGTGCTGCTGAACGGCGAGCCGATCTTCGACGAGGAGGAGCTGCCCAGCCCGTACACCATCCAGCTGGCCGAGTTCCTGGCCGCCCTCCGGCAAGGCCGGGAACCGGCGGCGTCGGGCAGGGAGGTCAGACGCACGATGCAGGTGCTCGACGCCGCCTGCCGGTCCAGCGAGACTGGGCGGGTGGTGCTCCTGCGGTAGCGGGGATGTACGGCCTCCTACTGCTTGTGGCGAGTGTAGGAGTCGAAACCGACGACGGTGAGGATGATGATCCCCTTGATGAGGTACTGGACGTACACCTGGACGCCCAGCAGGTTGAACATGTTGTTGACCACGTTGAGCAGCAGCACGCCGATCATCGTGCCGACCACGCTGCCCTCGCCGCCGGAGACGCTGGTGCCGCCGATGACGCAGGAGGCGATGGCGTCCAGCTCGTAGCCCTGCCCGGCCAGCGGGGTGGCGGAGTTCAGACGGGCGGCGTAGATGACGCCCGCCATGGCCGCCATGAGGCCCCCGATCACGAAGGTCATAATATGGTAGAGATCCACCGCGACTCCTGACAGCCGGCTGGTCTCCTTGTTGCCGCCCACCGCGCAGGCGTAGCGGCCCAGGGTGGTCTTGCTGAGAACGAACTGCCACAGGGCCACCATGGTCACGAAGATGAATATGGGAAAAGGCACCGGGCCCAGGTAGCCGGAGCCTATGAACTTGAACTGCTCCGAGCTGCCCACCACCGGATAGCCCCCGGTGTACAGGTAGGTCAACCCGCGCAGGATGGTCATGGTACCCAGCGTGGTGATGATGGCCACGATGTGGAGCTTGGCGGTAAGAAGGCCGTTGACCAGCCCGAAGAACGCCCCCGCAGCGAGCACGAACACCACGACCACGTACCAGGGAGCGATCTGTTGGAGCTTCAGGCTCATGGCCGCGGTGAGGGCCAGCAGCGACCCCACCGAGATGTCGAAACCCCCGCCGATGATCACGAACGTCGTCCCGATGGCCATCACCCCCACGATGGAGCTCTGGCGCAGGATGTTCAGGAGGTTCGTCGAGGAGAGAAAGCTGGGGGTGACAACGGAGATGACGACGCTGATGAACACGAAGCCGATCATGAGGCCGTACTTCTTCAGAGAGAAGACCCCCCTCTTCGCCCAGGTTGCCCCGAAGAAGCCTGCGGACTGGTTCATGTCGGATCTCCTTGAAGTATGGTGCGCATGATCTCCTCCTGGCTTGCGCCGCGAGCAAACCGCGCTACGATCCTGCCGGCGCTCATGACCAGTATCCGGTCAGAGATCCGGATGATTTCCGGGACCTCGGCGGAGATGAACAGGATGCAGGCTCCTTGGTCGGCCAGCCTGCGCATGATGCGGTGGATCTCCACTTTGGAGCCGACGTCCACTCCGCGGGTCGGCTCGTCCATGATCAACACCCGGGGGCCGCAGACCAGCCACTTGCCGACCACCACTTTCTGCTGGTTGCCGCCGCTCAAATTCCTGGTCAGCTGGCCGAAACCGGTGATCTTGATGTCCAGCTGCTCCACCACCTGCCGCACCGCCGGGATCTCCCGCGACTTGAGCAGCACCGAACCCCGGCTGAACCTGCGCAGCGCGGTGAGGCTGATGTTCTTGTATACCTCGTGAGTCAGGACCAGGCCGGAGCTCTTGCGATCCTCCGGCAGCATGCCGATCCCATGGCGCACGGCGTCCACCGGCGAGCGCAGGTTGCAGGCCCGACCGTCCACGTAGACCCGGCCGCCGTCAGAGCGATCGGCGCCGAACAGCAGGCGGGCCAGCTCCGTCTTGCCCGAGCCCAACACCCCCGTGATGCCCAGGATCTCGCCGCGGTACGCCGAAAAGGACACCTGGCTCACCCCGCCCTTGCGGCTGAGGCTCTCCACCCGGATTGCTTCCGCGCCGCGGGGCTTCGCACGACGGGCGGCAAGCTCCCCGTTGAGCCGCTGGCCGACCATCATCCTCACTACCTCGTCCCTGTCAACGGATGAGGCCGGCACCGTAGCCACCTTGCGGCCGTCACGCAGGACGGTGAGCCGGTCGGCGATCTGGAAAACCTCCTCCAGGTAGTGAGTGATGTACAGCACCGTGACGCGGTTCTTCTTCAGGTCTCCGATGATCCGAAACAGGTGGCCGATCTCCGAACCGGCCAGGGCATCGGTGGGTTCGTCCATGATGATGAAGCTTGCCTTGCGTACCATCGCCTTGAGGATCTCGGTCATCTTCTGTTCGGCCACACTCAGGTAGCGCGCCTGCCGGCTCGCAGGCAGCCGGAAGCCGAAGATCTGGCAGAGCCGGTCGTACTCCAGGCGCATCCTGCGCTCGTCGATGATGCCGCGCGGCTTCGTGTATTCCAGCCCCAGGAAAACGTTCTGGACGACCGTCAGGGTCGGCACCAGGCTTGTCTCCTGATGGATCACGGAGATGCCCGCACCTATCGCCTCGGCCGGAGAGCCGAACTCCCGCGCCCTGCCCTCCAGAACCATCGATCCTTCGTCCCTGCGGTACACCCCGGCGATGATCTTCACCAGAGTCGACTTGCCGGCGCCGTTCTCCCCCAGCAGGGCGTGCACCTCCCCGCGCTGCAGCTCCAGCTCGACGTCCTCCAGGGCGCGCGCCCCGGGGAAGGACTTGCCGATGCCCTTCAGCTGCAGCAGGGGTTCCACGATCAGCCCCGTCGCGCCCGTCGCGCGAAGGCGCCGATGGCCCTCAGGTTCTCTTCGGGGATGTACAGAATGTTCCAGGAAGCCACCAGCCCGTCGGCCCGGCCGGAGAGATGCTCCAGCCTGCGCTCCAGGACGCCGCGGGTGATGTCGATGCGGAAATCCGGATGCCGGATCGCCTCCAGGCCTACCAGGAGTCGAGCAGCGGGGGCCAGCTCCGCCCGGGGCAACCGGTCCAGCTCGGTCGGCAGGGTCCGTTCCGACAGCCCCCGAGCCAGCAAGGACTCCTCCGCCTCCGGCCAGTCCCAAGGCAGAAGGCCGCGCAGAAGCTTCCTCACCTGCCCCGCATCCAGGCCGGGACAGGCGGCCTGGAAGGCGCGCTGCAGGCAGGCCACTTCCAGCGGCAACCCGGCGGGGCCCACCGCGTTGCAGTAGATCATCGGCTTGAGCCAGTGGCAGCAGCGGCTGAGCGACCCGTAGTCCTGCGCGACCATGGAGGCGAGCGAGGGAGTGTAGAGATCCAGACCCACCTCCAGGCCGCCTTCGCCGGCGGCCGCTGCAAACCGTTCCACCACCCGGGTGACGCTGCGCTCCTTGAAGGTGGCCAGGGCTCCCAGGCCGGCCTCGGCGTAGAGGCTGCTGAAGCCGCGCCAGCGGTCCGTGTCCCCGGCTCGCAGCCCGCCCAGGCGGGAAATGAAGCCGGCCGCCGCCTGCCTCCGCCCTTCGAGGGGCTGGCCGAACGTTTCGCTGAACCTCTCCCGGCAGCTCTCGCAGAAGCAGCCGAACAGGGACTCCAGGCCGTTGACCGCAGAAGGGTAGCGAATCCGATCGAGCATGACGCCGCCGAAGTCCAGGCGCCCCAGAAGCGTGCGGAAGCTCGCCAGCACCCGCTCCACCGCCTGGTCCCGGTTCGGGCACAGGAAGAGGAACTCGTCGTCTCCCGCCCCCAGCTCCTGCCAGGCGCCCAGGCGCCCGTAGCCCCGGCCGCCGTCGTAGTGAAGGAGCAGCTCCTGCCGGCCGACGGCCGCCCCCTGTGCGTCGGCCAGCACCGGAAACCACAGGTAAGGCTCCACCTCGCACCGGCGGCAGGCGCGCACCAGCGGCTCGTAGAGCGCCGGCTCCCCGGTTGTCCAGATCATCAGTCTGTCGATGCCCGCGAGCTTCCTGGCCCGCAGGATCGTGCGGGAGACTTCCTCCAGGGAGAAGGAGCGCCGCTCCCGGTCACCGAGGTACAGCTGAGCGGCCACACGGAACTCTCTCATGGCGGCACCGGAAAGGGGCGCTGCCTCCGCGGGCGGGGAGGGCCTGCGGAGGCAGCGCCGGCTGGGGCGAGAGTGAGGCGAACCCTACATCTCCGGCACGATCGAGTCAACGTTGTCCTTGGACACCAGGTACGGCTTGATCTCGATGGTGGCGGGAATCTTCTCGCCCCTCAGGTACCGGGCGGCGGCTTCCACGGCCTTGTAGCCCGTGTCGGCGATGGAGTAGTTCGTGGTCATGTCCAGGGTGCCGTCCTTGATGAAAGGTATGACCTCCCTGGCGAACTCCAGGCCGACAATGTAGACCTTCTCCGGGTAGCCCTTCTCCTGCAGCGCCGTGGCCGCCGCCGTGGCTCCGGACCACCAGTGCGTGGCCACCAGATCCACCTTCTGTCCGGTTTGCAGGAACGCCTCCATCGCGGCCAGCGCCCCCTCCTTCGTCCAGCCGGGAATGGCCTGGGAGTAGGCGATCTCCCAGTTGGGGTGCCTGGCCACCACGCGCTTGAACCCTTCGGTGCGCATCCGCTGCGGCGGCGTTCCGGGGGTCCCCTCGATCAGCACGATGTTGGCGCTCCTGTCCCCGATGAGCTTCTCCGCCATCTCCCCGAGCAGCTGCCCGACGGTGATCTCGTTGGTGCCGATGAAGGAGATCACCCCCTCGAAGGTCCCGTCCGGGTTGGGGCCCACCACGTTGGTGAAGGTGATCAGGGGGATCCCGGCGTCTTTGGCCACCTTGACCGCCGGGATCAGGGCCTGGTTGTCCGCTGCGCACAGCAGGATCAGATCCACTTTGCGCGCCACGAAGTTCTCCACCTGCGACAGCTGCTTGCCCGCGTCCCACTCCGCGTCCGAGTAGATGAGCTTGAGGCCGAACTCGGCGGCGGCCCTGTCCATGCCCACTTTCTCGGCACTGAAGAACTCCACGGAGCCGGGGAAGCAGACGGCCACTTCGCGGACCCCCGCCTCCTTGGCGCCGCCGGCAAAGCCGAGGGACAGCCCCAGAGCCAGAAGCATGACGATCGCGACTGACAGTCTCTTCATTCTTCTTCCTCCCTTTCGCTGTTGTTGCCCCTCAGGCAAGCAATCGGCATGCCAAAGAGCCCCCGCAGCCATCGGGCATCTTCTTCCAGGAGCAGAACTTATTGCGCTACTCTGTCTCCACCCATGCGGTCCGCCCCCATGGGTAACGAGGGCTACACGCCCGCCGCCTCATGGGTAAGCTCTTACCCGGCAGGGGCCGCGGGCAGGCGCACCTGGAAGCTGGCCCCCTGCCCGGGCCGGCTCGTGCAGGAGATCACCCCCTTGTGGAGCTCCACGATGTGCTGGCTGATCGAAAGGCCCAGACCCGCGTTCTTCTTGCTCCGCTTGGTGCTGAAGAATGGGTCGAAAATCCTCTTCCGGACGTGCGTCGCTATGCCGCAGCCGTTGTCGGAGACGGTCACCTCCACGAAGCGCTCCCGTTCGGCAAGGTCAAGCCGGATGCGGCCTCCCTCGGGCACCGCTTCGATGCCGTTCACCAGCAGGTTGATGAACAGCTGCTTCAGCTTGTTCTCGTCTCCGGCAACCGGGGCGGGAGTGCCGGGCACGTGCTCCTCCAGGTGGATTCGCTTCTCCGCCAGCCAGTGCTCGACCAGCAGGACCGCCTCGCGGAGCACCTCGGACAGATCCACGGTCTGGAGAGAGACCTCGCTGAAGCGGGAGAAGGACAGCAGGCTGCCGATGATCTTTTCGATGCGGGCCACCTCGTGTTCGATCTTGGCCAGCCTGGCCTGCGTATCGGGGGCCAGGCCTTCCAGCTTGAGCAGCTCGAGATAGTTCTGCACGATCCCCAGAGGGTTGTTGATCTCGTGGGCAACACCGGCGGCCAGCTCCGCGGTGGATGCGATCTTCTCTGCGCGCAGCAGGTAGTCGCTCAGGCTCCTTTCCTTGGAGATATCCTCCATCAATATGATCGTGCCCAGAAATGCGTAGTCCTCGTCCTTGAAGGGAAACACCGACACCTTCAGAACCTTCTCCTGACGGTATGTGGTCTCCTTCAGGAGCAGCTCCTCCCGAGCCCTGACCTTCTGCATTATCAACGCCTTGTCCGGCAGGTCCCCTCCGGAGAACAGGGTCTCGAAGTTCTGGTTCCCCGGCTCCTGCTCCATCTCAAGGATCTCCACGGCGGCGTAGTTGATCAGGTAGATGCGCTCCTGGGCGTTGAGAATGATCACCCCCACGGGGATGTTTCGGATGATGTTCTCGTTGTAGCGCTTGAGGGTGTACAGCTCCAGGTTCTGTCGGTTGAGCTCTTCACGGCTCAAGAAGAAGGAATAGGTAAGCTTCAGCAACTTGATCCGGTCGAGGTCCTTCACGCTGCTGGTGTCGGTGCGGAGCCCCTCCTTGAGGATGGTCACCCGGTCGGCGAACTCGAAGATCTCGTCCATGTTGTGCGAAATGTAGATCACGCTCCGGCCTTCCCGCCGGAACTGCAGCAGCAGCGGGTAGATGCGTTCCATCTCCTGGGGGGTGAGCTTGCTGGACACCTCGTCCAGGATGAGGATGCGGGGATCGAGGAACAGCACCCGCGCCAGCTCCACCATGTGCTGCTCCGCCACGGACAGGCGGTTCACCGGGACCTCTGTGTCGATGTGGAAGTCGAGCCTGGCGAAGACCCCTCGGGCCACCTCGGACATCCGGCGGTGGCTGAGCCACACCAGCCCCCTGCGCACCATTCTGCCGGCGAAGATGTTCTCCGTGGCGGTGAGGGAAGGGATGAGGCAGAGGTGCTGGTACACCGTACCGATGCCCTGGCGGATCGCCGACTGCGGCGTAAAGAACTCCACCCTGCGTCCTTCGAAGAGGATTTCTCCCGCAGCCTTGCGCACCGCACCGCTCAGCAGCTTCACCAGGGAGGACTTGCCGGCCCGGTGGGCCCCCACCAGGGCATGGATCTCGCCGCTTCCCAGCTCGAAGTCGATACCCCGCAGGGCCTCCACCTGCCCGTAGCTCACGCGGATCCCCCGCATCTCCACGAGAGCGGCTCCGCTGCGGGGGTTCATAGCATGCCCAGCTTCTTCATGCGATTGTAGAGGGTCTTGCGGCTGATCTTCAGCAGCAGCGCCGCTTTCTGCTTCTCGCCGTCGCTGCGGGCCAGCGCCTCGCTGATCCTCTGCCGGTCCAGGCTTTCCTGGGCCCGGTCCAGCTCGGGCAGCAGCGCCTGGCTCCGCGCGCTGAGATACTGGGCCGGCAGATGATCGATGCCAACCTCCTCGCCATCGCAGAATATCACGGCTCGTTCGATGCAGTTCTTGAGCTCCCGCACGTTTCCCGGCCAGTCGTGGCCTCTGAGCAGGTCGCGGGTGGCTTCCCCCAGGCGGCGGATGGCCTTGGCGTAGCGGCGGGACGCCTGCTCCAGGAAGTAGTCCACCAGGAGGTCGATGTCGTCCCTGCGCTCCCGCAGCGGAGGTACCTCGATGCGCACCACCGACAGGCGGTAGAACAGATCCTCCCGAAAGGAGCCGTCCTTCAGGCGGCTCTCTATGTCCTGGTTGGTTGCCGCCACCACGCGGGCGTCGGTGCGCAGGGTTTCCAGGCCGCCCAGCCGCTGGAACTCCCCGTCCTGCAGCACCCGCAGCAGCTTGGCCTGGGTGCGGACGGTCATGTCGCCGATCTCGTCGAAGAAGATCGTGCCTCCATGGGCCTGCTCCAGCTTCCCGATCTGACGGGAGGTGGCGTCGGTGTAGGCGCCCTTCTCGTGCCCGAACATCTCGCTCTCCAACAACGTGTCGGGAATGGAGGCGCAGTTCACTCTCACGAAGGGATTGCCCGCCCGGCCGCCGTGTTCATGGATGGCGTTGGCGATGAGCTCCTTGCCGGTGCCGGTCTCGCCGGTGATGAGCACCGGAACGCCGGTGGGGGCAACACGCTCCACCTCCCCCAGGATGCGCGTCATCCCTGCGTTGCGGGTGACCAGGCGCGTTTCCGCCGGCAATGAGTGCGCCCGCTGCCGGGAGCTGGCAATCTGCCCGATCTCCCGCACCACCTCTCGAATCTTCAGCGGCTTGACGAAGAAGTTCAACGCGCCGTACCTCATCGACTGGACGGCATTCTCGATCGAGGGAAAGCCCGTGATCATGATCACGGGCAGAGAGGGATGCTCCTCCTTGATGAGCTTCAACAGGTCGATCCCGGACATCTGGGGCATCTTGATGTCCATGATGACCAGTCCGACGTGGTTGCTCCGCAACAGGCGGGGGACCTGCAACGCCTCGCTGGCAAAGATTGCCTGAAAGCCGTGCGAGCGCAGGATCTCGCAGAGAGAGGCGCACATTTCCCGTTCGTCATCGACAACCAGGATCGTAAAGGGCATGATCCGTGCTCCGAGGCCGGGCCGTGCTGCCGATCAGGATAGCCCACCCCCGGACGACGATCAAGGCGCCTGAGACGCACGTCGATCCGTCACCAAGGCAGGCGGGGCCGCGATCCAGGGCAGGGGGCGGCGCCTGGCCGCCTGCTCCCTCACAGCGACAGGTCCGGGGCCAGGACGTATCCTCCGTCGATGCGCACAAGAGAGCCGGTCATGTAGGCCGCATCGTCGCCGGCCACGTAGGCCACCAGCCTGGCCGCCTCGCGGGGCTCCCCGATGCGCCCCAGGAGGATCCCTTCGGCCCCGGAGCGCATCTGTTCCCCGGAGTAGAAGGCCCGCTCGCCCTCGGTGTCGAACCAGCCGAAGAGAATCCCGTTCACGCGGATCCCCCGCCCCGCGTAGGCCACCGCCAGATGCCGCACCATGTGGTTGAGGGCCGCCTTGCTCAGCGCGTAGGCGAACGCGGTGGGGTTGACCAGCTCGGACTGGTTGGAGCTGTGGATCACCAGCACGCCGCGCCGGCCTGCCCGCCCCAGGGCGTCCGCCCATGACCTGGCCAGTTGAAAGTTGCCGAAGACGTTCACGCCGAAGGTCTTCTCCATGAGCCGCCGGTCCGTCTGGTCCACCGTGGCCTTGCGTTGGAACGCGGCGTTGCAGACCAGCACGTCGGGCAGCTCCCCGGCCCGCTCCAGGGAAGCGATCAGTTGCTCCGGCCGGTCCGGCTCGCCCATGTCCGCCTTCACGACCCGCACCCCGGTCTCCGAGAGCTTCCGGGCGGCACCCTCGTCCCGCGAGTAGGTCGCCGTGAGGCGCGCTCCGCGTGCCGCCAGCTCCAGGACGCAGGCCCGCCCGATCCCCTTGGTCCCTCCCGTCACCAGCACGTGCTTGCCGGAGAACTCGCCGCTCATGGGTTCACGATCACCTTGTTGCGGTTCGGGCCGCCCATCACCTCGATGGCCCGGTGGATCTCCGAGAGGGGGAAGCGGTGCGAGATGATCCGCTCGGTGTCCACCAGCCCCGTCTCCATCAGCCGGATCGCCCGGCTCATGGCCAGAGGAGTGGTGCCGAAGCTCGCGTCCATCCGCCCCTCCAGGAAGTGGGTGAGGCCGCCGTCCAGCTCGAAGGTCTCGTGCGTGGTGATCCCGAAGACGTTCCAGCGCGTCCCGCGGCGGCGCAGCTCCACCATGAGGCGGACCGCCTCGATCGGACCGGCCGCCTCGATCACCAGGTCCGGCCCCTCTGGGATGATGGAGTAGATCCGCTCCCGGGCGCCTTCCACCCCCACGGCGTGGGTGGCCCCCAGCGCCAGGGCCTGCTTGCGGGCGTGCTCGCTGGGGTCCACCGCGATCAGCATTCCGGCCCCCGCTGCGTGCGCCACCATGAGGCAGAGCAGCCCGATGCTGCCCACTCCGATCACCACCACGCTCTCCCCGACCTCCAGCTCGCTGTGCTGGATCACCCCCTTCCAGGCGCCGGAGAGCGGTTCGGTGAGCGCCGCGGCGTCGAAGGACAGCGTCCCTGGCTTGGCGAACAGGCAGCTCTCCCGCGTCAGCATGTATTCGGCGAAGGCGCCGGGCCAGACCTCCTCCGGCCCGTCCCCGCCGGTGGTGAAGGCGCTCCGGCAGTAGTGCGTGTCCCCCGCTCGGCAGTGGCAGCAATACCCGCAGTAGCCGGAGGGCTGGCAGATCACCGCGTCTCCTTCCTTGAACGCCGACACGCCCGGTCCCACCGCCGCCACCACGCCGGAAGGCTCGTGGCCCGGCGTGAAGGGAAAGGTGACGTTCCGGCGGATGCCCTTGATGGCCTTGTAGTCGGTCTGGCAAAACCCGCACGACCTGATGCGCACCAGCACCTCCCCGTTCCCGGCCGGCTCGGGCACCGGCACCTCTTCGATGCCGACAGAATCGAAATCCGCAAGCACTGCGGCAGCCATGGTTTTCATCGTCAACTCCTCTCCAGCGGGGCCGGCGGCCCAGCCAGGCCCGCTCCGCCTCGCCCATCCTACCATACCGCGCCGGGTTCGAAGAGCCGGTGTGCCGGGCCACGCTTCTCCGCCTGTACGCCGAGCTCGGAGTCTGACCGGCGGCGACGCGAGCGTCGTAGTTGCCAGCCCGCCACCCGAGCCAGGCGATCCTGTCCGCGAAGGTCTCCTTCTCGCTCCGAAAACGAGTCGTTCACGGGGAAGCCCGAAAGCTGTCCGGTGATGCGCTGACGCGCTCCAGCAGGCGGGCGCCGTTGTCGTGGAAGATGCCTTCGGTTTCCTGGCTGTCCAGCCCGACCCGTTCGGCCGCCCGCCGCACGGCCTGGATGATCTCGTACACCATGAAAGAGGCCCGCAGGTTTTCCGACTGCACCCGGTAAGCGCTCTGCGCGTATCCCGGCAGGACCAGATCCACCCAGTGGTCCATCACGTACACGCGTTGGCCGCGCATCGCGGGCACGGGAAAATCGGTGCCGAACAGCAGGCGCTCGGAGGCCACGTGTTCGAGCAGGATCTGCAGCGCCAGCGGGTCCATGACCATGGAGGTGTCCAGATACACATTCTCCAGGGCGGGGAGGGCGAGCGCGGCCGCCTTCATCTGGTCGGGATGGTAGCAGCGGCCACAGTGGGCCAGCACGATCTGGGCACCCGGGTACTCCCTCGACAGGGAGCGCACCCCTTCCCGGATCTTGGGGTCCGCCAGCCGTCCGGACCGAGGCACGTGCAGCAGGACGATCAGGCGGCGCCTGTCCGCCAGCTCCATCTCCACGGGGCCGAGCATGTCCTCCACCCGCAGGTCGCCGTAGTCGTCTCCGTGCCAGGGCAGGTAGACCTTGTAGCCGTAGAAGCCGCCCGCCGCGAGCTCCCGGGCCAGCTCCTCCGGCCCGGCCAGACCCCGGCCGGCGATCATCAGCGGGGAGATCCAGGGCTCCCTGCCCGCGTCCGCCAGGTAGCCGTTGGTTCGTTCTAGATCCGCCGCCGGTGTAGGACATCCGAAACACACGGCCCGGTACTCGTTGTCCGGGAGGATGCGCCGGGCATCGCGGAGCAGATCCTCTTTCAGGTATTCGGTCTGCACCACCATGTACTTCCCGCCCCTTGAGCCGTCCCTGCTCGGCACGCTCTTCCAGTGAGCCTTGCTCCAGACATGGGCGTGGAAGTCCAGAATCCGGCGTGGTAGCAGCGGTTTGATCTCTCTTTCATAGTAGGGGACGTCGATGCTCTCGTAACACTCTCGCTCATCCATAGCATGGTACTCTCACCAGGAATGGGAGAATGTCAATCATTTCTTCGTCATTTCGAGATCGGAATGATCAAAGTGTGCGTGATAAGTTTGACAAACGCATTCGCCTGTGCTCTAATCATCTTTATGCTCACCAGAAAGGTGTTTGTCACCTTTCCTATCTCCCCATGAAGGAGGTTTGCCGGCGGAAAGCAGGAGGCAGCCGGGGGCGCGGCGGGGGCGGTCAGCGAGCCCACCACCGCCGTCAAGCTGGACTGGTGGTATCAGGACTGGTCGGGCGGGATCAACTGGGTAAACGACTATCTCGCGATCTTCGAAAAGAAGCACCCCAGCATCGACATCAACCTGATTCCGGTCCCCTTCGACGACCTGTTCGCCAAGTTCATCCCCTCGATCGCTCAGGGCAACGAGGCCGACCTCCTGTTCGGCTACGACGAGTGGCTGATCGGCAAGAATGTCTCCAAGCTGTTCAACCCCCTCACGCCCGCCATCTTTCCCAAAGAGGTGTTCAAGCAGTACATCTACGAGCCGCCGTTGAAGAACGTCACCGCACCCAACGGCGAGATCTACGGCCTGCCCGGGCTGACGGGGGCCAACGCCTTCGGCTTCACCTACCACAAGGACCTGTTCAAGCAGGCCGGGGTGACCGCGGCTAACGTCAAGAGCTGGGACGACCTGAAGGCCGCCTCCAAGAAGCTTTCGGCGTACAATGCGGACGGAACCATCAAGCGCAGCGGCATGCTTTTCACCTACACCGAGGCCGCCAACTCGTTGCTGGACATGATCCAGATGCAGGGGGCCCGCGACAAGCTGTTCAGCAAGTCCACGAACACCTGGAACTTCAACATCCCCGAAGCCAGGAAGGCCATGGAGACCTTCAAGTGGTTCGTGGACAACAAGACCTTCGATCCCCAGTCCGGCGACCCCTTCCGGTCTTTCCCCAACAAGATCGGCGCCATGCTGCTGATCGGACCCTGGAACGTGGGCGGGACCATGACCAACTCCCCCGAGCTGGACGTGGGCTACCTGATGATGCCTCCCTACCCGACGGCCAACGACAAGCTGGTGCTGGGCTCAATGGTGAGCTACGGAACCTACTTTGCCTCCCGGCGGCTGAAGGGCGACAAGCTGAACGCCGCGCTGACGTTGTTCAAGGACATGCTGACCAACCCGGCTGAATTCTGCGACATCCCCTTCTACCACAAACCGCCCTACTGGGTGGGAGCCGTGTGCTTCAAGAAGTACGTGGACGAGCTGGCCAGCCGGCCGGCGGACAAGATGAACGAGTTCAGCTAGACCGCGCTGACAGCCACGCAGAAGGGTCTGCCGGCCATCAACACCCTGGACACGCGCATCTCCGAGCCGATCCTGATCCGGCAGGTCATCCATCCCAAGATGATGAACGTGTTCCTGGGCAAGAAGTCCATCGACGAGGCGCTGGGATACATGACCGACTACCTGACCAGACAGGAAAAGCAACTGGCTCAGTAGGCAACCTCTGCACAGCGGCAGGCCGCGCAGGCCTGCCGCTTGCTTTCTACATCCCGGTGGGGAAGGAGGACCGTCCAAGTGTCCAGACAAGTCCTGTCCCTGAAAGGCCGGCGCAAACCCCTGAGCTCCTTCGTCCTGTTGGTAGCGCTGGTCGTGCTGGCCTACTACACCCTGGTGGGGATCTGGCCGTTCCTGTACAACATCTGGCTGACCTTCCGCAAGACCGACCTGCTCACCGAGAACAAGTGGATCGGTCTGTCCAACTACGCCTACATGTTCACGGACCCTATCTTCTGGAAGTCCCTCTGGCACAACGCCTACTACCTGCTGGTGATGGTTTCCGTGGGCACGGTGACCTCCCTGATCTTCGCGGCGCTGATCTACCGCACCCAGGGAGTGGTCCGCAAGATCTACACGGCCATGTTCTTCGCCCCGGTGGTTACCTCGATGGTGGCGGTTTCGCTGGTGTGGACGCTCCTGTACTTCCCCAAGATCGGGCTCTTCGCCCAGGTGATCTCCGCCCTGTTCGGCGTGAGCCGGGACAAGCTGGTCTTCCTCCAGGGGACCGACACCGCGCTGCTGTGCATCATCATCATGGACATCTGGCGGGACACGGGGATCCGGACCGTGATCTTTCTTGCCGGCATGGACGAGATCCCGGACTCCCTCTACGAGTCGGCGCGCATCGACGGGGCTTCCCACCTGGGGCAGTTCTTCCGCATCACTCTGCCCCTGTTGCGGCCTCAGCTGGCATTCATCGCCGCGGTCTACTCGATCAACGCCATCCGGGTCTACGTTCCCATCTACATGATGACCGGCAGCCCCCCCGGCGGGCCGGCCAACTCCACGATGGTGCTGACCCTGCACATGTACCTCTCCGCCTTCTACGGCCAGAGGTTCGGGTACGGGGCGGCCATCTCCATGGTCATGTTCGTGATCCTCTTCGGGCTGGTCCTGGCGGAGATCAAAGCCTTCCAGCAGAGATGGGAGTACTGAGGAGGAACGGGGCAATGGCAACTGCTGCCGCGGGGCGCTGGAATCGCTACAGGGCGAGCCGTTTCACCGGGCGGTTCTTCCTGCACCTGGTGCTGATCATCCTGGGGCTGAGCATGGTGTTCCCCCTCATCTGGATGGTCTTTTCCTCCTTCAAGCCGTCGCTGGAAGTGATCAGCACCGAGTTCCACCTGTTTCCCCAAACCTGGACCCTGCGCAACTACGTCAAGGTCTTCGACGAGGTCACCATGGGCCGGGGCTACCTCAACAGCCTGATCATGGCCGGGGCCGCGACCTTCTTCGTGCTGCTGTCCGCCACGGCCGGGGGCTACCTGTTCGGCAAGCTCAAGTTCAGGGGACGGGATGCGCTGTTCCTCATAGTGCTGGGCTCCGTCATGGCCCCCCCCCAGATCGTGCTGATCCCGCTGTACATCCTGGTGAGCAAGCTCGGCTGGACGAACACCTACCAGGGCCTGGTCTTTCCCTTCATCATGAACGCCTTCGGGATATTCCTCATGCGCCAGTCCGTCTACGGGATCCCCAACGACCTGCTGGAGGCGGCCCGGATGGACGGCGCCTCGGATTTCCGCATCTACTATTCCGTGATCCTGCCCCTGGTGCGCTCCTCTATCGCCGTGCTGGGCATCCTGACCTTTCTCTGGACCTGGGACGAGTTCCTGTGGCCCCTGGTTACCGTTGCCGACAACGAGATGAAGACGCTGCCCCTGTTGATGGCCCACTTCACCCAGGCGGAGCAGAAGTTCCCCGGTGAATCCCTGGCCGCCTCGACCCTGGTGATCGGGCCGGTGCTGGTGGTGTACGCCTTCTTGCAGCGCCACTTCGTGCGCGGCCTGAGCATGACCGGGCTCAAAGGGTAGGGCCGCGGCCATGACCGAGCCCCCCATCGATCCCGGGTCGGCCGGGTCCTCCGCCCCCCTGGGCAGCGCCCTGTTCGGCGGCGCGGTCGGGCGGACCGTTCTCGCCGCGGCCTTTCCCCCGAGGGACTATCTCAGCGATGAAACGGTCTGCGATTCCGAGGGAAACTGGGCCTTCTGCCGCTTCCAGAACCAGGAAGTGTACGCGGCCCGGCTGGGATTCCAGAAGGGCAGCTTCAACATCCTGGAGGACGAGCGGCCTGCGGACGCCTCGCTCCTGCAGCTGCACCTGGAGCTGATGGGCCGGGACGGCGCCGCGCTCTGGATCCCCACCGGGAGCTTCGACGCCCGCAAGGTCAGCTCGAGCGGTCGCGAGCTGGACGTCGGGCTGGAGGAGGGCGGGGGCCGGATCTTCTCCATCCGGGGCTGGCCCAGGATGCGCTGGCAGTTCCGCTCGAGCGAGGGGGACGCCGAGGCGGACCTGGAGTTCTCCCTGGGGAGCGTCACCGTGCTGCCGGACTGCGTGCTGCCGCACTGCCTGTTCGCCATGTGGGTGGCCACGGGCGAGGCCCGCGGCACGGTGCGCCTCCGGGAGCGAACCACCCGGGTGCAGGGACATGTGTTCTACGATCACCCCCGCATCCGGGCCCAGCGCAACCGCGTGGCGCCGCGCCGGTGGTACCTGTACACCACCATGTTCCTGGAGGACGGCAGCCGGATTCTGGGCTACCATGCCGAGGACAACGCCGGGCGCCCGCTGCCGTACTACTGCTTCGGAATCTTTGTGGAGCCCGGCGGGCGGGGCACCTACCTGCCGGAGGCCGCGCTGGCGGACCTGCGGATCACCGAGAACAACACTCCGGGAGGCTGGCGTCTGGACTGGAGGGGACCCGGGGTCCACCTGGAGGCCGGGATCGCGGTCAAGCCCACCCGCATCCTGGCCGGCTGGGGCTCACCGATGGCCCCGAAGAGCCCGAAGGACTTCATCATCCTGCCCCTGGTGCTGGACGGGGAGGTCACGCTGCGCAGGGGAGCGGGCGCGCAAACCCTGAAGGGCTACGGCTTGGGGGAGTACTTCAACGCCGACTTCTGGTCGGCTTGAGCGCCGCGTATGGCGGATCCAGGCGGACGCGAGCGGCTCCTGCGGGTCTTCCGGCAGCAGGAGGTCGACCGGATCCCGGTCGCTCCGTTTATCCACGTCAACTACGTCAAGGAGTTCTACGGCACCAACGAGGTGGACTGGGTCGCCAGGACTCCCGACGTCTACGGCCACTTCGGCTTCGACCTGATCCATCGCAACTGTTCGCTGGCCTACGACCCCTACGGACCGGGAGGATCGGAGTGGAGCCTGGAGGTGAGCCGGGAGCAGGCGGGGCGGGACGAGACCACGACCACCGTGATCCGCACGCCCGAAGGCCGGCTCACCTGCCGGGAGGCTCTCCGCTGGGTCTACGAGTTCGACGCCGAGGTCTCAGCCACGGAGTACCCGGTCAAAAGCCAGGCGGACTTCCGCCTGATGCAGAAATACCAGCCGCAGCCCGCGGACGTGGATGTTTCTGACATTCGCCGGGCCCGCCTGGCGGTAGGCGACGAAGGGATCGTCGCTCCCTGGATTCAGGGGGCCTTCAACCTCGTCGCCTACTACTACCGCAAGCTCGACGATCTGCTTCTAGACGCGCTCACCGCGCCGGAGCTCTATCGAGAGATGATGCGCTTCTTTCTGCAGCGCTACAAGCGTTTCGTCCAGGTACAGATCGACGCCGGCGTGGACATGCTGAGCTACGGCGCCAACATCGCCAACGGCAAACTGATCGGCGCCCGGTTTTTCCGGGAGCACATCTGGCCGTACGAGAAGGAGTTGATCGATTTCATTCAGGGGCAGGGCGTGCCGGTGTTGTTCCACAACTGCGGATACGCCCGCAACCTTCTTCCGGTTTACACAACCCTCGGCCTGAGAGCCTACGAATCGCTGACCCCTCCTCCCTACGGCGATACGTCACTGGCTGAGGCGGCGGAGCTCTTCGGGGGCCGGACGACCCTCATGGGGGGCATAGACCAGCTGGACCTGCTTCGCAAAGGTTCCAGCCGGGAGATCGAGGACACGGTAAGGCGAGTTCTGGACGTGGTCCGGGGTCGCACGCCCTTCGTCCTCGGGACCACAGACTACTTCAACGAATGCACGCCAAGGGATAAGATCCAGGCCTTCGCTGAGGCCGCCCACCGCTTCAGCCGGCTGTAGCCTCGGTAGGCGAGCGGACTGACGCTTTTCGCCGCGCAACCCCCTTCATGGTCCGATTCTGGGCATGGTGCCCGGCTTCAGGCCATAGGGACGATAGGGACGGTCTTGCCCGCCCGGCCGGGCATTGTGCGCGGCCGCACGCATTGGCTACAATGGTAAGGCGGTAGGGCGGTAAAGCGACGGCGGTGCAGCGGGAACAGACCGATGGACCTGGAATGGTGGCTCAGAGAGCGAACCTTTCACCACTCGCAGTTCGGCGACATCCGGGAGCTGCTGGAGCTGAAGCGGGCCCAGGGGCTCACCATCAGCCTCTGCTTCCCGACTCTCAACGAGCAGAAGACCATCGGCAGGGAGATCCGGGTGATGAGGCGCCTGCTGAAGGAGCGCTTCGACCTGCTGGACGAGATCATCGTCGTGGACAGCGGCTCCACCGACCGTACCCGCGAGGTGGCCCTGGCGCAGGGGGCGCGGGTGTTCGTGGCCCACGAGCACCTGCCGGAACTGGGCGCGCTGCGCGGCAAGGGCGAAAACCTGTGGAAAAGCCTGTACCTTGCCGGCGGGGACATCATCGTCTGGGTGGACTCGGACATCAGGAACATCCACCCCAAGTTCGTGTACGGGCTGATAGGCCCGCTGCTGCGGGACCCGGAGATCGGATACGTGAAGGCGTTCTACCGCAGACCCCTGCGCGTGGGGCGGAGGCTGCGCGCCGGCGGCGGGCGGGTCACCGAGCTGCTGGTCAGGCCCTTCCTCAACCTGCTCTTTCCCGGCCTGTCCATGCTGGCTCAGCCGCTTTCGGGCGAGTACGCGGGCCGCAGGAGCCTGCTGGAACGGATCCCCTTCTTCAGCGGCTACGCCGTGGAGATCGGCCTTCTCATCGACATCGAGAGGCAGTTCGGCATCCAGTCCATCGCCCAGGTGGACATGGACATGAGGGTCCACAGGAACCAGACCATCGAGGGGCTGCGCAGGATGTCCACCGCCATCCTCTCGGTGCTGATCACACGATCCGAGGCTCTGGGCAAGCTGGCCCTGCTGGAGGGCCTGGGACAGGAGATCCACCTGATCCGGAAGGACGGCTCGGGCTACCTCCACGACACCGAAGAGGTGCGCGGCGAGGAGCGGCCGCCGATGATCACCGTGGAGGCCTATCAGAGCCGGAGGGGCATCCCTGAGGACGACCTGGCCGCAGTGGAGAGATTTCCCGCTGCAGCGGGCAGCCGGATCAACGTGGCCCACCTGCTGCGGGAGCCGCTGGTGAACCTGGCTCTCGACGCTCGCACCCGCGACGAGGCCCTGGCGGAGCTGGTCCGGCTGCTCCACTCCCGCAAGCTGGTGGGGAACCCGGATCTGGTGCTGCAGCAGCTCCGGGCGCGGGAAGGTCGAATGAGCACCGCCATCGGCCACGGGGTGGCCGTCCCGCACGTGAGCAGCGGGGAGGTGAGCGAGCCGGTGATCGCGCTGGGCCGCTCCGGGCGCGGGGTGGCCTTCTCCTCCTCGATCTTTCGGCCTCCGGTGCACCTGATCTTCTTGATTCTGGCCCCCGAAGGCAGGCGCGACCGCTACCTGGAGGTCCTCTCCTCCCTGGCCAGGCTGCTGAAGCGCAGGGGCGTGATCGACGCCCTGCTGGCCGCCCGCTCCCCGGCCCAGGCCGTGGCGGTGCTGAAGAAGCACGAGGCGCTCATGCGCCTGCACAACGAGCTCGGGGTGTAACCACGGCGAGGGAACCGGCTTGGGTCCTTTCCCGTTCGAAGCCGCTATCTGAGGCGGGCGACCTTTTCCATGAAGCGGAAGAGACTCGGTGAACGTTGGACGGCATGCCGGACTCGCCAGTGGTCGTTGACGTACCTGAGCATGCTGGCGTTGCAGAGAGGGCCCACTCTGGCAACACCGGCCGGCACAAGACTCCGGCGTATGTCCTGCCAGATCTCCGCGCGCAATCGACGATGAACCCTTTGGGGTCATCTATGGATTCGGGATTGCCGGCTCCGGACCGCGCGACCCCGAGGTAGCGGTCGAATGATTCGGCATCGGCGAGAAACCATGCTTCCACCTTTCATCCACCTTTGGCCTCCCGACTGCAAGCGGAGCTCCGGGAGGCGGCGCGCGGTCTTCAGGGCGCGGGCGGCCCGTCCAGCAGCTCCAGCAGGTCCGTACAGCCCGTGTACTCGAGGATCAGCTCCTTCTGGCGCCCCACCAGCGCGTTCTCCTGCTCCAGGACCTCCGCCAACAGGCTGGTGATCTCCCCCTCGCCTTCCCAGTTGTCGGAGAGGATCTCCGCGTTCCCGGTCCGCGCCAGCACCTGGCGGGCCACGTAGGCGCAGAAGAAGATGTCGTCTATGTACCCGTAGGGACCGTGAATCTCCTCGGGAATGACGTCGGCGGGCATGATGAAGTAGGCGATGGCGCAGGACACCAGCGGCTTGAGCCTGCCGGGGAGCCGCGGATCGTCCAGGAGATTGGTCATGAGCCTGTACCAGTAGGGCGTCAGGTAGAGGAACTCCTCGTGCCGTCCTTCGTATTGCCCGATATCCGCGACCAGCTCGTCAAAGAAGTCCTTCATCTCCTCCTCCTTCAGGCGCCGCCATAGTAGTAGGGGCAGATGTGCCGGAAATCCTGGCAGTGCGGGCAGTACTCCACCCTGGGGGCGAACTCGCCGGCGTCGATCCGGCCGATGATCTCTCCCAGGCGCCGGGCGGCGGCCTTCCGCCCGGCGGCGTCCCAGCCGCTGCTGTTTGCCCGGTTGTCTCCCAGGTAGTGGATCGTCCTGGCTCCCACCCGGTATCCCAGGCTCTTTTCGCTGCCCAGCGCGTAAAGGTCCATCTGAAGCCCCGCCTGCTCGCGGTCCCCGTGCGCCGAGTCCGCGGTCTTGAAATCCACGATCTCCACCGCATCGCCGTCCAGGCTCCTCACCAGGTCGATGCGCCCGGTGATGACGCACCCGTCCAGCTGGGAGGAGAAGGTCTTCTCCACGTCCACGATGCTGGGAAACGTGTGCGCGTGGCCCGACAGGTAGCCGGCGATCTGCCTCAGCGCCAGCTTCTTCTGCTCGCCCTCCTTCTGCCTTGCGCTGCCGGGCCCGGGGCTCCAGGCGCTCTCCACGATCTGCCGGGGGTCAATCCGCTCCCGCGGGCCTGCCTCCAGGAACCGCCGGTGCGCCAGCTCCAGGGCGCGGTGAACGTTGGCGCCGAAGTTCACGTAGTACGGCTGCAGCACCGCCATTCCGTCCTCCACGATGTACTTGAACCTCACCGGGCACTGGAGGAAGTAGGCGATCTGGCTGTAGCTGAGCCGCCGCCTGGGCTCGCGGCTGCCCGGCCTGGATTCTTCCACCGTCACGATCGAATCGAGGACCTTCTCCGTGCGCTTCAGGGCCTGCTCCACGTTGTCCCCGAGGAGCTCGTGGATGAACCTCGAGGGGCCTCCGCCCCGCTTGTTCACCACATCCGCGGCGCCGATGAGCAGCAGGTCCCTGGCCCGCGTGGAGGCCACGTAGAAGAGCTTCCGCTCGTCCTCGGTGTGGAAGTCCTCCACCTCCGGCTCGCCGCTCTCGCAGAGGTGGTACGGGATCTCGCACCAGGGTCTGCGCCGGGAGGTAGGGAATCTCCTCTCCATCGCGGCTCCGATGACCACCACGGGAAACTCCAGGCCCTTCGCCTGGTGGGCGGTCATGATCTGGACGGCATCGGCGGGAGCCAGCATGAAGGAGTCCAGGTTGCTCTGCTTCAAGAGCTTGAGGTAGGACAGAAAGGGATACAGGTTCGAGGTCTTCCCGTGCTGGTCGAATACTTCGATGATCCTGGCCAGGATGGCGGCGTTTCGGATCGCTTCCCGGTCCCCCGCTTCCTCCCAGCGCCTGAAGCAGCCGGTGACGCGCAGGATCTCGTACAGCAGCTCCATAATGGAGGAGAACTTCCGCCCCAGGACCCTCATCTTCAGGTCGATCAGACCGGCCACCCGCTCCCTGTCGGCCCTGTCCTTTATGCCGATCCTGGCGAGCTGCCCCGCGCCGCGCACCCTGGTGAGGTCCTCTTTCCACCCGCGGAGAGCCGCGAGCGTCCCGTCCGCGAGGCTCATCGCCGCGCAGCGAACGTACCTGTCCGCCCAGGGCTTGCCCTGCGCCAGGAAGATGAAGAGGCCACAGAGGTCCGCGATGTCCGGCCGCTCGAAGAACCCGCCGCCCCGGGCCACCACGTAGGGGATGCCGCAGGCTTCCAGAGCCTCCCGGTACGGCGCGCCGTAGGAACGCACGCTCCTCAAGAGGATGGCGACGTCCGTCATCCGTTTGATCACGCCCGAGTCCACGTAGGACTTGAGAATGCGGGCCACCGCCTGCGCCTCTTCCGCAGCGGTCCGCCTGTGGACCAGCAGGATGTCGTTGAGGAACCGGTCCCGATGGCAGAGCAGGTTCTTCTCCTGCCTGAGAAGGTTGTGGCGGATCAACCGCGAAGTGTGCGTCACGATGGGTTGGAGAGAGCGGAAATTGTCCTCCAGCTTCACGATGGCGACGGGTCTGTCTGCCCCGTGGCTCGCCGCAAAGCTCAGTATGTTCTTCACCGTGGCCCCGCGGAATCGATAGATGCCCTGGTCGTCGTCGCCCACCACGGTGACGTTCATCTCCGGTCCGGCCAGCAGGTTCATGATCCTGTCCTGAATGCAGTTGGTGTCCTGGTACTCGTCGATCAGGATGTATCTGAAGCGGTCCCGCAGGGCTTCCAGGATACGCCGGTTGCCCCTCAGCATGTCGTAGGCGTGGCGCTGCAGATTGCTGAAGTCCGTGGCCCCGGCCTGAAGCAGCAGCTGCAGGTACTGCGGATAGGAGCGTGCCACCACCTCCCTCTCCTGCCACAGGCCCTTCCCCTCCGCCCCGGCCGCCTCCAGCCCCTTCCGGTAGTAGGCGATGAGACCGTCGGGATCGATCAGCTCCTCGGAGGCCAGGTTGTAGACGCGCTTGATCTCGGAGAAGAAATCGCTCTCCCTGCCTTTCAGCACCGCGCCGAGCCCCAGCTCGACCCGTCGTGCGTAGATGAACAGCAGCTGTCCCGCATCGTCCAGGACTTCGAACCCCCGCGGGAAGGGACTCTGCTCCCGGAACTCCTGAAGCAGGGCGTGACAGAAGGAGTGAATCGTGGAGATCTGCATTGATTCCACATCCACCTCGGGCAGCTTGCTCTGGATCCTGTCCTTCAGCTCGAAAGCCGCCCTCTCGGTGAAGGTGGTGACCAGCAGGTTCCCCGGGCCGGCCAGGCCCGTGGTGACCAGGTGGGCGGCGCGCCGGCTGATCACCTCCGTCTTCCCGGAGCCGGGCCCGGCCACGATCAGCAGCGGTCCGTCCCGGTGGAGGATGGCCTTCTTCTGGGGCTCGGTAAGCCCTTCCAGGGTTTGGGCGCCGCCCTTCATGGCACCGGCTCTCCTTTCTCCGTCGGTCAGTCCAGGGACCGCAGGCGCTCGAAGGCCATGACAATGGCCTGCTCGCCGCTCTTGAAGCTCGCCATCTCCTGCATCCTGGAGATCTGGTTCGTCGGGTCCCCCTGGACGACGTACACGTCCTCGAACTCGGGGATGTCTTCATCATCCGGAAGCTGTATGTTCCACAGGGACTTCCCGATCGAATCGAAATCCCTGTTCCTGGCCCCTTCGGTCATCCATAGCAGCGACGCCCCGATCAGCCAGATCACCACGATGATGAACAGCAGGCGCAGCAGCCTGTTCTTGTCGAGGAACCTCCAGATGTATCTGCGTATGCGCCGCATCAGAGCTGCCGGGGCGGGCGAGTTTCCCGCTGCCGATGATTATACACCCTTGCGGGCGGCGGGCGGGACATCCCTCTCCTTCGAGCTCGCGGGCGCCCCTACCGCCTTCCCGGACTATTGACTATACTGGATATGGATCACACATGGATCACGCGGGAGAAAGGAGGTGACCATGGCCACGTTTCTGATGTTCGGCAGGTACTCGGAGGGCGCAATCAAGGAAATCAGCGCCAAGCGGACGGAGAAGTCGGCCGCCATCATCAAGAAGTACGGCGGGGAGTACAAGGGGGGCTACGCCCTGCTCGGCGAAAGGGACCTGGTCCTGATCGCGGAGCTGCCGGGGATCGAGCAGGCGATGCAATGCTCCCTGGCGCTGCACAAGCTGACGGGGATCGGCTTCAGTACCTACCCGGCCGTTTCGATCGAGCAGTTCGACGAGCTGGCCGCCAAGAGCTGACCCTCCGGCCTCACCCGAACCCGTGTGAAGGGACGGTGCGGGACCGGCCTGGGCCTGCGGTCGTGCCGGAACGCGCCCAGGGCGGCCCTGCCGTCCCCACCGGCGGCGGTGTGCGGGTCGCAAGGCGACGACCGGCGCCACTGCCGCCTCTTTCCCTTTCCGCCTTGACGGCGCAACGCCGATTTCTTAGGATGCTGCACGTGTAGCTACTCGTGTAACCGAACCGGTATCGCAGACCAGGCCGGCTTTGGACGGCGTCCATCGCGCAAAGGAGAGTTGCCATGAACCTGCAGAGCTTCCAGAAACGGGACAGGGAAGTCATCGATCGCTTTCTCCAATTCAGAGCGGGCAATCCCACCGTCGGGCGCCGGCTCAACCTGGCCTGGAGCAATTGGGGGTTCGGGATCGAACCCTTCCAGCAGTCCGTAGCCCGCCTGGCCCGCTACAACGTCCCCTACATCGAGCTGCACGGCAACCGCTACGGACCCGGCCTGGGGTACAAGACCGCCGAAGTCCGCCGCATTCTGGACGACCATGGCGTCAAGGTCTCCGGGGTGTGCGGGATGGTCAGCCCCGAGTGCGAGCTGTCCAGCAACAGGCCGCACATCACCCAGCGTTCCATCGACTACTTCCGCCGCAACATCGAGCTGTGCGCCGAGCTGGGCGGGGCGTACCTGCTCTTCGGGCCGGGTGCGGTGGGCCGCCCTCAGAAATACGACGACCAGGAGCTCCACCGTTCGGCCCAGGCGGCGCGGATCATCGGCGACGATTTCCTCAGGGCCGGCGTACGAGGCGCGGTGGAGCCCATCCGGGCCGCGGAGACGAGCTTCTGCCACACCTTCGCCGAGGTCAAGCGCTACATCGATACCGTAGCCCATCCCGGAGTGCAGCATATCGCCGGAGACGTCTACCACATGCTCGCCGGAGAGGAACACATCTCCGGCACGCTCCTGGAGTACGGGCACATGCTTGCCAACCTGCACCTGGCGGACTCAAACCGCCGGGCCCTGGGGCTCGGCTGTCTGGACCTGGACCTGGTCCAGATGGCCCTGTACGTTGTGGGGTACAACAACGAGAAGTGCTTCTGTTCCGCCGAGCCACTCGGTCCCGGCGGAGACCCCTATCCGCAGATGTACGGCGCGCCGGATCCGGAGGTCCTGGACCGTCTGGTGGAGCAGACCGCCCGCACCTTCTACGAAAGGGAGGAGGCCATCCTTACCGCAGACCCGCAGGAGCTCCAGCGGTAGGCTGGCTGCCCGCCGGCCGCCCCGGGAACGGAGGCCGGTCCCAGACGGGGATGACAGGCTCCGGCCGACGGTGTAGGGTTTGGGCAGGAATCGAGCCATGGGAGAGCTGGACGTGAGCGCTCTGGTCAAGATCTACGGCCAGAAGGTCTACAACATCGCCTACCGCATCACCGGAAACCGGCAGGACGCCGAGGACGTGACCCAGGAGACCTTCCTGCAGGTGCACCGCGGGATCGATGCCTTTCGAGGCGACAGCGCCGTCTATACTTGGATCTACCGGATCGCGGTCAACGCCAGCCTGCAGACCAGGCGGCGGCTCAACAAGCCCTACATCGACTCTCTGGAGGACACGATCGCCCGGTTCAGGGACCACGTCCCGGAGGAAGTCAGACAGTGGGAGCACGATCCGCAGCACCAGTACCTCTACGAAGAGCTCCTGGAGGAGGTGCGACGCGCCTGCTACCACTTCATCACCTTCCGCCTCACCGACGAGCAGCGGGTGGTCTACGTGCTGCGGGTGGTCTTGGGGTTTTCGCTGGACCAGATCAGTGCCATCCTCCAGACCGACAAGAACACGGTGAAGGCGCGGCTGCAGCGGGCCAAGGGCTCCTTGAGCTCCTACTTCCGCGGGCGCTGCCAGTGGGTGGAAGGCGCCGGGGAGTGCAGCTGCGAGTCCCGCCTGGGTTTCGCCCTCTCCTTCGCCCCGGAGATCCTGAGGCGCCTGCAGAACCGCCCTCCCGACGAGGCCATGAAGAGGGTGGTCCGGCGCACCCTGGGCGGCATCCGCGACATCGATGAGATCTACCGCAGCCTGCCCGCGGAACGCTACCAGACCGGCGAGCTGGAGAGCTACCTGAGGGGCGCCTGAAGCCCGCCGACGGCCGCCGCCCTCGACCCGCCCCCGGCTGCCCGTCTCTGCCGGCCCCGCCCCGCCGGCCGCCTGGAAATTCTTCGCGGAGGCCCGTAACTTCCCGCCCTCTCCCGCATCCAACTGCAGTGAAGGGAGAGAAGAATGAGCTATTCCATTCGTGTAGATGAATCCAGGTGCATCGGCTGCGGCGCCTGCGCGCGGGAGTGCCACCGGCATCTGCCCGTGTACAGGAACGGGCAGCAGGGGTCCAACGGCCTGGAGTGCGTGGGCTGCCTGCATTGCTTCGCGGTCTGCCCCCGCGGCGCGGTCACGGTCGACGGGATCGAGCCTGTGGCGGACGGAGGGACCCGGATCGAGCCGGACGCCCTGCGCGCCTTGGCGGCCGGGCGGCGCAGCTGCCGAAGGTTCGAGGACCGGCCGCTTCAGCGGGAGCTCCTGGAGGAGCTGACCCGGACGGCGGCCTACATCCCCTCCGGGGGAAACGCCCACTGTCACCGGCTCACCGTGCTCGGCGGCGGCGAAACGCGGAAGCGGCCGGAAGCGGAGCTGGTGCGGATCTACCGCAAGCGCAAGAGGCTGCTGGGCAGCCGCCTCCTGCGCGGGGCGTCTTCCCTGCTGGCCGACCCGCAGACCAGGGCGTTCCTCCGCGATGGGACCTACTTCACCCGCGTGTCCTACCTCATGGAGCAGATCGCCCGGGGGGAGGATCCCATCTTCTACAACGCTCCCGCGGTGGTGCTGGTCCACTCTCCGCGTCTGATCCCCACCCCCCGGGAAGACAGCGTGCTTTCGGCCTACAACATCGTGCTGGCCGCGGAGACCATGGGCCTGGGCTCCTGCTTCGTGTCCCTGGCCCAGAACGCGGTCAATTCCAGCGCCGCCTGCACGAGGATCCTCGGCCTGGACCCCCGGGAGCAGGTCTACGCCGTGGTGGTGATCGGTCATCCGGCCGTCCGCTTCCACCGCGCCGCACCCAGGCCGGCGCTTCCCGTGGCCTGGCCGCGGTAGCAGCCCGAACACAAGGAGAACCAGGCACCGATGAAACGGCTAGCTTCGCAATCGACCAAGGCGCCGGCCGGCCCCGCGGGAGCGCTCAACCGCCTTCGGCCCGGGGCGTGCGGCCGCAGGGGGGCAGTGATGGAGGCGATGCATCTGCCCCGGTCTCCCGAAGGGGAGGCGCTCGACTGCCCGTGCCGAAAGCTGAAGTGCCAGTTCCACGGCCGGTGCCAGGCCTGTCGCGCCAGGCATTACGAGAAGAAGGGGCTGCCGTCCTGCGAACGCGTTCGAGGAGGGTCAGCCCGGGGAAGGAGGAATCGATGAGCAAGACCATGTCGACGGTGACGGCTGCGCTCGCCTTGCTGGTGCTCATGGCATTGGCGGCCTGTGAGAGCGAGAGCCGGCGGGTGCGGGAAGTCGTGCTGCCCGAGCCGGAGCTGTCCCGGCTGGAAGACGGCCTGCACACGGGGGAGGTCCGCTACCGCGACGGCCTCTATCGCTTGAACGTCCGAATCCGGGACCACCGGATCGTGGAGCTCCAGGTCGTGGAAGGCGCAAGAGACCGGCGCGACCGGGAGGCGCTGGCCGTGCTGGGCCGGGTCGTGGCCGAGCAGCGCCTGAACGTCGATGCGGTGAGCGGCGCCACCCGTTCCTCGAAGCTGTACCTGCTGGCCGCCTATCACGCGCTGACGGGGGAGACCCTTGACTACTGAGGTGCGCGGCCGTCCAGCCGGCTCCAGGCGGTTCGGCGGGCTCTTCCGGTCGGCGGGGTCTGCCCCCAGGCCGCGGAGGCGGCGCATCGCCCGCCTGGGCGCGATGGCCGCGATCGGGACCGGCGCGCTTCTGGCGGCGGTGGTGCTGGGAGCGATGCTCTTCGCCCTGCCCGCCACCCTGAGCCTCCCGCCGGGGATCCGCCCGGGCCTGGAGGACCTGACGCTGGGGACGGCAGCGGCGCGCCTTCAGGCCTCCGGCCTGAAGGGGCCGGAGCTCATGGAGGAGACGCGCCTGCTGGTGGGGGAGCGCATGGCGTACAGCCGCCGCAACAGCTTCGCCTCCAGCCGCAGGGCCTTCCGCCGCGGCTACGGCTACTGCCAGCAGCGAGCCTACGCCCTGCGCGACCTCCTGCGCGAGCTGGGCTTCCAGGCCCGGGTGGTGCAGGCCTTTCGCAACCGCTTCCCGAACGGAGAGGTGAGCGGCCATGCCTGGGTGCGGGTCACCGTGCAGGGGCAAAACCGCGACCTGGACCCCGGCTACCAGGACGCCGCGGACAGGTCGCTACAGTTCGAATCCCTCAGCCCGGTCACCCGAATGTCCTTCGCCTTCCGCCTCTTTTCCGGCTGGGGCTGCATCGCGGCCAACGCCTACCGCTACTACCGGACCGGGGGCGACACCGGCGCGGGGTACTGAAGGGGGCGGCCGCCGCCCCGCCAAGAGACGCATCGCTGCCCGGTACGACTCAGGGGTCGCTCCCCGCCGCACCCGGCACCGGGCTGGCGGCCAGGGTCAGGCGGTACGGGCGTTGACGATTCTGTCGATCGTCCGGCTCACCTGCATCAACGCCCGGCTGGTGTGGAATGCGGTCTTCCACTCCGGGCCTTTGTCGGTGGTCACTGGCCGGCCCGAATCCCAGTGGACATCCACGTACCAGCCTCCGTACTCGTGGTCGACCTGATAGGTCCACACCCAGTCGAACAGCTTCACGAAGGCATCGCCGTACCTGCTCTGCCCGGTCCATTCATAGGCGCATATCAGGGCAATGAGCATCTCGGCCTGCTCCCACCACACTTTCAGAAGGCGGGTTTCGGGCAAATCGCCGGCTTCCAGCACATGGCCTTCCATGGGGCCGAACGCCGCCAGGCCGCCCCTCTGCCGGTCGAATCCGTTGTCCAGGGCGTGATCCACCAGGCCGAGTATGGCGGCCCTGTAGTCCTCTCGCGGGTAGCCCAAGAGGTCGACCGCTTCCCGCAGCAGCCAGGCCAGCTCGGCGTTCAGCCCGTAGGAGGTGGTCCACCTGCCGCCGACGTCGGGCACCGGATTCCACTCACGGTCAAAGGCGGTTATCCCACAGCGGCGTTCCGGGTGGATGCCTCTACGGGTGATCAGGTGGACCACGTTGCGCAGCGCCTCCAGGTGCTTCGGATCCCGGGACGCCTGGTACAGGTAGACCAGCCCTTCCATGACGTTCGTGTGCATGTCGATGGTCTTGATGCCCTGCCTGTCGCCCAGGTTCATCTGCTCGCTGTTCAAGACGGGCCATCTCTTGCCGTCAAAATCCTCGATGAAACCCAGCTCCCCGTCGGCCGCCTTTTCCCTCAGGAGCTCAAACACCCTGTCCGCCCATTCCAGCGCCTCCGCTCGCTGCGAGGCTCTGTAGTACTCGGCCAACCCCGTGATCCCGTAGGCGTGAAAGTCGGTATTCTTCCTCCTGTTTGCAGGCCGGCCCTCCCGGGTGACGGAGAAGTAGAATCCCCCCTCCTGGCGGTCCCACATCGTCCCCACGAGGTAGTCGAACGCCCTGCCAGCCAGCGCCAGGTATCCTCTGTCCGTGATCCCGAATCTGTGGGCCGCTGACAGGCTCCAGATCATCCTCACCTGCATGATGAACACCTTCTCGGAAGTGTCGATCGGGTGTCCAGCCCTGTCCAGGCGCGTCAGGAAACCGCCGTGCTCCGGGTCCCATGTCGCTTTCGTCCAGAAAGGAAGGACACTGTCTCTCAGGTTGTCTTGCGCCTTCTTCTGTATTTCCACCAGTCTGGCGGTTGTGCTTCGTTCGACGGACATACCGTTCCGAAAGCTCTTCGCTACTCCTGTTCCTGGCGCAGCCGGTCCAGGAGCACGGCGCCGATGATGATCAGCCCCTTTACGACGAGCTGGAAGTACGACGATATTCCCAACAGGTTCATCCCGTTGTTGATCACGCCGATCAGGAGCGCGCCGATCAGCGTCCCCCACACTCCGCCCCTTCCGCCCATGAGGCTCGTTCCGCCGATGACCACGGCGGCGATCACGTCCAGCTCGTAGCCCTGGCCCGCCACCGGCTCGGCGGAGTTCAGCCGGGAGGTGAGGATCAGCGCGCTAATGGCCGAGCCGACGCCGGAGATCACGTACACGATCGTCTTGTAGAGGCTGGAGTTGATGCCGGACAGCTTCACCGTCTCCTCGTTGCCGCCGATGGCGTAGGTGTAGCGTCCCAGCCGCGTCTGGGTGAGGATGCCCCAGGCGATCAGGACCGAAAAGACGAACACGATGATCGGGAACGGGATCGCCAGCAGATCGCCGCCGCCGATGAAGCGAAAGGTCTCGCTCAGCCCGCTGATGGGATAGCCCTTGGTGTATATCAGGGTCAGGCCGCGGGCTATGCTCATCATGCCGAGGGTCACCACGAAGGGGGTGATGCGGCCCACGGTGATGAACAGCCCGTTGACCAGCCCGCAGCCCACGCCGATCCCAAGGCCCACCACGATGACCAGCCCCATGTTCACGCCCGCCTTGAGCGAGCCGGCCGCCAGCGCGCCCGCGAGCGCCAGGATCGATCCTACCGAAAGGTCGATTCCGGCGGTGAGGATGACGAAGGTCATGCCCACGGCCATGATCCCGTAGATCGAGCTCTGCCGGATGACGTTGAGGATGTTCGTGACCGTCAGGAACACCGGCGACAGGACCGACATGACGGCGCAGATCAGGATGAACGCGATCAGGATACCGTAGGAGCGCAGAATGCCCTGGATATCCAGCTTCATGGCGGCGCTCCTTCAGGACATCCTGGAGCCGAGTCCGAGAGCGTATCCCATCACCATTTCCTCTGTGGCCTCCCCTCTGCGGAACATCTTGACGATGCGCCCGTCGTACACCACCGCGATGCGGTTGGGTACGTTCATGACCTCCAGCAAGTCGGAGGAAACCATGATGATGCCGGCCCCCCCGGCAGCCAGGGCATGCATCAGCTTGTAGATTTCCACCTTTGCCCCCACGTCGATGCCCCGGGTGGGCTCGTCGAAGATGTACACCTCACAGCGGCGCAGGAACCACTTCGACAGCACCACCTTCTGCTGGTTGCCTCCTGAGAGATTGCGCACCTTCTGGGTGAGGGATGGAGTTCTGATTCCCAGGCTGCCAACCATCTCCCGCACCAGAGCCTGAATGTTCCGCCAGCGGATGAGACCCAGCCGGGTATGGAGGTCGAAGATGGTGAGGGCCGAGTTGTCCATTACCGAAAGCCCCAGGATCAGGCCCTGCTTCTTGCGCTCCTCGGGGATCAGGGCGATGCCGTTCCGCGCCGCGTCCCGGGTCCGGCGGATCGTGACCTCCCTGCCGTTGACCAGAATCCGGCCGGCGTCCTTCCTCCGGTACCCGTAGATCAGCTGCATGATCTCCGTGCGTCCCGCCCCCACCAGGCCTGCGAATCCCAGGATCTCGCCGCGGTTGAGGGTGAAGCTGACATCGCTGCATATCCCCTGTCTTGACAGGCCCTCGACGCGCAGGACTTCCTCCTGCGAGGGGCTTCCGGCCTGCACGTACTGCTCGGTGAGTTGCCGGCCGACCATGCTCTTGATGATCTCGTCAATGCTCAAGGAGGCCAGGGGCGCGGTGATGATCCTCTCACCGTCCCGCAGCACGGTGACACGGTCCGCCACTTCGCGCAGCTCCTCCAGGCGGTGGGAGATGTAGGCCACGGAGACGCCGCTGGACTTCAGGTTGCGGATGATCTCGAAGAGCCTGTCGACCTCGCTGCCGGTGAGCGGGGCGGTGGGCTCGTCCATGACAATGATGTCCGCCCTCAACGAGAGGGCTTTGGCGATCTCCACGACCTGCTGGTAGCCGGGACCGATGGTGGAAACCCTGGCGGCGGGGTCGATGGAGAGGCCGAAGGGCGCAAGCAGCCGGTCCACCTCGTTCCGCATGGCCTTCCAGTCGATCAGCCCCCCCGGGCGGAGAGGCTCCCGGCCCAGGAACACGTTCTCCGCAACGCTGAGGTGGGGCACCAGGTTCACCTCTTGATAGATGACGCTGACGCCGGCATCGATCATGGCGCGCGGATCTGCGGCGCCGATCTTGCGGCCGTTGAGCCAGATCTCCCCCGCATCCGCCCTGTACACGCCCGCCAGGATCTTCATCAGGGTGGACTTGCCCGCGCCGTTTTCCCCCACCAGGGCGTGGACCTCCCCCCGACGGAGATCGAAATCCACGTTCTTCAGGGCCTCGACGCCGGGGAAGCTCTTGCTGATGCCGGTCATGCGCAGAAGCGTGTCCACGGTGCTTGCCGGACAGGATAAACGAAGGGGCCGGTGCCGTCCAGCACCGGCCCCAGCGGACGAGCGCCCCGGTGGCCCTACTGGGCGGAGGTGACGGCCTGCGGGGCGATATAGATTACCTCTTGCGGGGGCTGTTTCTTGTTCTTGATGTAGTCCACCAGGTAGTTGAGCGCCATCGATGCCTGCTTGCCCGGAAACTGGTCGATGGTGGCGCCCAGCTTACCCTGCTTGATGTAGTTCAGAGCGTCGGTGGTGGCGTCGTAGCCCACGGTTACCTTCTTCGACGGATCGATGCCGGCAGCGGACATCGCCTCGATCGCTCCGATGATCATCTCGTCGTTGGCGCCGAACACCGCGTCGAAGTTCGGGTAGGCCTGCATCAGGTTTTCCATGACCGAGTTGGCTTTGGCGCGGTTGAAATCCGCCGCCTGGCTCACCAGGATCTTCACGCCGGAGCCGTTGATCACCTCATCAAAGCCTTTCTTTCGGTCGATCGCCGGCGAGGCGCCCGGGGTCCCCTCCAGCTCGATGACGCTGCCCTTTCCTCCGAGCTTGTCGATCACGTAGCGAGCTGCGGCCCTGCCTCCCTCCACGTTGTCCGCGCCAACGTGCACCAGCACCTTGTCGGTGTTCGCCTTGCGGTCCACCGTGGCGACGGGAATCCCAGCTTTGACCGCCTCCTCGATGGCCGGCACCTGGGAGTCGGTGGTCATGGGGGAAATCAGGATCCCGTTCACCTTCTGAGAGACGAAGCTTTCGATCGCCGCCACCTGCTTCGAGGAGTCGTTCTGGGCGTCTATGAAGATGACCTTCACACCCAGCTTGGCCGCCTCCTGGTCGAAGTCGTTCTTCATCGTCACGAAGAACGGAAACTGAAGCCCGGGCAACGTCAACCCGATCGTGAGCTGCCCGGCCGGTTGCGCCTCCGTCGCGCCTCCGGCGAACGAGGCGAAGGGCACAGCGAGCAGCACCAGCAATACGGCCACAGAGAGAATCCACTTTCTGTTCATGTGTCGGACCTCCGTACACGGAAAGGGTGTAGAAAGGACGTGCGATCCCAAGTCCCTTCCATACTAGACTAGTATAGGATTGCTCGGGGGAGGACGCAAATGATCTCAAGACCTGCGGAGGCGTCGAGCGGCCGCTGCTCCGGCCGGGCGCCCGGTCTTTCCCTCTTGTCAGCCGGCCTCGCATGGTCTAGCATGGTGGCCAACCACCCGTACCCGGCGAGAAGCGATGAGCACGTACGCCTACATGAAGATCCTCGAGTCCTCGCCGGAGCGCTACGACCGCGGCATCCGCTGGCTGAGCGGCGGCGCGATCGAACGGATCTACGCCCGCATCGCGGCCCTTGCCGCCGCCGACGGGGCCCGGGTGCTCGACGTAGGCTGCGGCACCGGGGCTGTGAGCCTGGCATGCGCCCGAGCCGGCGCCGGGGTGGTGGGCATCGACACCAACGCGGGGATGCTGGAGGTCGCGCGCCGCAAGGTGGAAGCGGCGGGGCTCGGCGAGCGCGTCGAGCTTCTGGAGCTGGACGCCATGGAAATAGAAGACCGCTTCGCGCCGGAGTCGTTTCACGCGGCGGTCTCCTGTCTGGTGTTCACCGAGCTGCTCCCCGAGGAGCGCGCCTACGTGCTGCGCACCGTGCGCACCCGCCTGCGTCCCGGGGGCCTCATCGTCATCGCCGACGAGGTGATCCCGCGTACCTTCAGTGGACGGCTGCGGCGCCGCGTGCGGCGGCTGCCGCTGGCGGCAGTGACCTTCCTGCTCACCCAGACCACCACCCACCCGGTGGCCGGCCTGCCGGAGGCGCTTGGCGGCGCCGGCTTCGTCGAGGTGGCCGAGGAGCGCAGCCGGCGCGACGACTTCGCCGTGGTCCACGGACGCGCGCCGGTGCCAGCACGGTCCCTGGAGACGCCCCATGAGACTGCGTGACCTCCCCGGGTGGCTGCGCGACACCGCGTTGCGCGCCTTCCCCCACGCCACCCGTCCCGGGCTGCGCCGCATCGGCGCCCCCGGCCCAAACGATCCGGTGCTGCTGACCTGCAATTTCACCCTCACCGTTCGCCGCATCACGCAAGTAATGGCCGGGCGCAGCGCGTGGCTGCTGGTGGCCAACTCCGGCGGCATCAACGTGTGGTGCGCCGCCGGCGGCGGCCACCTCACCGATCGCGACGTCATCGCCGTGCTGCGCTCCAGCGGCATCGACGCCGAGGTCACCCACCGCCGCCTCATTCTGCCGCAGCTCGCGGCCACCGGCATCCAACGGCGGCGTGTCACCGAGGCCACCGGCTGGGACACCGCCTGGGGCCCCGCCCGCCTGGAAGACCTGCCGGAGTTCCTGGACCACGGCGCCCGCGCGGCTAAACGCATGCGCCCCATGAGGTTCCCCGCGTGGGAGCGGGCGGAGATGGGCCTGATGTGGGGGCTGCCGCTGTTGGTCCCGGCCGGGCTCGCCATCGGGCTGCCCGCGGGGGCGCTGGCGGCCGCGGTGGGGGTGGCGTTGCTGCTGGGCACCGTGGAGGCGCTTTTCCTGGCCGTGCCGCTCCTGCCCGTGGGGAGGCCGGCGGCGCGGGGCGCCATCTGCCTGGCCTTCGCCGCGGCCTGCTTCGCCGGCGGCTCCGGCGTCCTGCGGTCCCTCGGCGCCCTCACCCCGGCGGCCGCCATCTCCCTGGCCGTGGTGACCGCCCTGGTCTACGCCATGCTTTCGCTCGATCTCACCGGAAGCACCCCGTGGTGGCCCAGCGGCATCAACACCCTGGGCAACCGGTTCGCCGTCGAGCTCGTCGAAGACCGCTGCAGGGGCTTCGCCGACTGCGTCCTTGTATGCCCGCGGAGCGTTCTGGCCATGAACGGTCGCCGGCGCAAGGTGGAGATCGCGGCGCCGGAGCGCTGCATCCGCTGCGGCGCCTGCATCGTTCAGTGTCCCGCCGAGGCGCTGCGCTTTCGCTTCCGCGACGGGCGCCTCGTGGAGGCCTCCCAGGTGCGGCGAACCCGCCTGAACCTGCTCGGGCGCCGCACCGGGGAGTTGCGGGAGCGCCCCCCCGAGAACCCGTAGCCCGCGGCCTTCCGCGCCTCAAGCCCCCCTGCGCAGCCGCAACCAGCCCAGGAGCACCGCCCAGGCTGCCGGCAGCAGCGGCGCCTGCCAGTTGCCCAGGGGACCGGCCGGTTCGTACCTTGAAACAAGGTGCAGACCATGACCACGACCTCTGCGCGCCCGGTTCCTCTCCCCACGGTTCTCGTCGTTCTTGCCGTCGCGGTGGCCCTGGCTTCCGGATGCGCACCGCACTCTGAGGCCCAGGCCGGCGCGCCGGACATGCCCTTTCCGCTGGCGGTTCCGCCGGGGTTCACGATCGAGCTGGCCTCCAACCGGATTCGCGGCGCCCGCTTTCTGGCGGTGGCTCCCAACGGAGACGTGCTGGTCTCCGAGATCTCGCTGGGGCAGGTGGTAGCCGTGCGTCCGGGCTCCGCGGTGGACGCGGAGCCGATCGTGGTGGCCAGCGGGCTACCGAGGCCGAACGGGCTGGCCTTCCGCGGAAACGATCTGTACATCGCCACGTGGACCGGTGTGGTGATCGTACCGGACTATCCCCGGGGGATCGGCTCACCGGTGACCGCCTCACCGGTGACTCTTTTCAGCGACATGCCGCGCAACAGGGGCCACAACGCGCGGGCTCTGGCGCTGGCCGCCGACGGCAGCGTCTTCATCTCCTCCGGGTCCGACTGCAACGTCTGCGTGGAGAGCGATCCGCGCCTGGCGACGATTCTCCGCTATTCGCCGGACGGGAAATCCTCCACCATCTACGCATCCGGGCTCAGGAACGCCAGCGGGCTGGCCTGGGACCGGCGGGGACGGCTGTGGGCCGTGGTGAACCCGCGAGACAACCTGACGCCCTCCCACAGGGACCTGCCCCCCGACGAGCTGGACCTGATCCAGGAGGGCGGCGACTACGGGTGGCCCTACTGCTATCCGCTGGGTGACCGGCGGCTGCCCAATCCCGAGTTCCCGGGAGCCTCCTGCCAGGGCGTCCTGCCCACGACGTTGAACTTCCAGGCCCACTCCGCGCCGCTGCAGGCCACCTTCTACAACGCCGCGGCCTTTCCCGGACGCTACCAGGGAGCGCTGTTCGTCGCATTTCACGGCTCGTGGAACCGCCAGCCGCCCACGGGGTACAAGGTGGTGGCGGTCACCTTCGCCGACGGGAAGCCCACCGGCGTGGAGGATTTCGTCACAGGCTGGCTCACGGAAGACTACCGGGTTCTGGGCAGGCCCGTAGGCGTCGCGGTGGCCGCCGACGGCTCGCTGTACATCAGCGACGACACCGGTTACCTCTTTCACGTGCGCTACGGTGGATAGCTCCAGGGGGCCCGGCCCTACCTGGTCTCCAGCTCCAGAAGGAGCGCCTTTTTCCCCATTTCCTCCAGGACCAGCACCGAGTCGTTTGCGGCCCAGTCCAGGCCCAGAACATCGAGGCCGCCGCGCAGCGGCAGGAACCCCAGGGAGGGGTCTTCCGAGTCGAGCAGAACGTTCTCCGGCCTGCCGGCCACCTCCCTCACGGCCAGGTAGGTGCGCTGCCCCTTCTGATCCCGGTAGGTGAAGAGGATCTTGGAGCCTTCCGGTGCGAAGGTGGCGTTCAGGAATTGACCCCCATCGGGAGCCGCCAGCCCCGTTACCGCCAGAGTGGTCAGATCGAGCAGGGCGAAACGCATCTTCTGCTGCGCCGGCCTGCCGTCCGCCTCCGGGCGATAGATCAGCGCGGTGCCGCCGGAGAAGGCTATCTCCTTCAGCACGGTGTGCTCCCACCCTCTGTCCACGCTGCTGAGCAGCTGCACCGGGTAGGGCCGGCCCCGCTCCACCCCCCAGGCCGGCCGCCCCCCGGCGGAGGGGCAAGCGCAACAACGTCGCCCGCTACCGCGTCAACCG
>CAZBDU010000002.1:41430-137067 GCA_964490725.1 uncultured Spirochaetaceae bacterium
GGGGGGCGCGGGGGCCGGGGTTGGGGCGGGCCGGCCCCCGGGCGGGGGGCGGCCCGCCGCCGGGCTGAGGGGCAAGCGCAACAAGGTCGCCGTCTACGGCGTCTACGGCCTGGCGGAGCCGGGCCAGCCGCGGCCGGCGGACCCGGGCTGAAGGCTGGACAGGTACAACAAGAGAGCGGCACTGACGGGTGAGTTCCTCGACGGCGTTTCCAGCGAAGGAAGATTGGTGATCACCGCTTGCGATGTCAACGAAGTTTCTCTGGAAACGAAAGACATTGGACATGGTTTGTTCACATACTATCTGATTCAGGGGCTGAGAGGAGATGCTGACAAGGATAATGATGGGTTGGTTACTGCACATGAGCTGTATGACTACGTTTTTGAGAGAGTTTCAGGGCACGCTCGGAGAATGGGGGGGAGTATGCACCCCATTCAGAAGGGCTCCGTAAGAGGGAGAATCATCCTTGCCCGCTACGAGACCGAAACGCAGAAGAGGGTCAGAGAGACAAGCGCCCGGGCCCAGTTGCACTACAGCAAGCAAGAATACGACAAAGCCTGTGAACTGTATCGACAAGTAAGGGCGCTTGCTCCTGGGCACGAGGAGGCAAACCGAGTCATCGGGGAAATCGAGCGGATCCGAGATGAGGAGGAAAAAAGAGCCAAAGAAGCTCAACGCCACAAGAAAAGGGTTCTCCTGGCCCTTTACCATGGTTCCGAGCTGCCGGCAGATGAGCTCAACCTGGGGATGGAGCTGCTGCAGAAGAATGCCGGTGAGTTGAGGGAAGACGAAAACAGGATCAGAAAGCTGCTCGAGGACCTGATAGAAGGGCAGATCTCCGTGCGGACATATCTGGATTGCGTGCTCCTGGAGAGAACCACAGTCCAGCAGGAAGCTGACGCTATCACCTCATCGTACACCTCCCCTCTCGTCAGCGTGGAGCAGACTGAGCCCGAGCCGGAGACTGAACCCCGTTTGACCGTGACGCTGTCGCCTGGGCCGGTGTCCGTAGAGGTCGGCGGCGAGGTCAAGTGGGCGGTCACAGTGCGCAACGACGGCAACGACCAGTTGCGTGACGTGACCGTGACCCGTGATCGCGAACAGCTGCATGAGAGATTCGATCTGGCCACAGGCAAGACACGCCGTTTCACTTTTGTCACTGCGTACCAGACCGCAGGCAGGAAGACAGCCACGGTGAGGGTGTCAGCGATCGGGAGCAAGGGGGAAACGCTGCATCAGGGGGCTGCAGCAGAGGTTCAGGTAACAGCCCCCGGGGGAGAACGCGTATCTCCTCTGAAAGATCTCGTGGACGCCGCGAAGGCACTGTCCATGGGAAACAAGGAGCACTCCGCGGGCAACTACACATCCGCATTTGAGCTCTATTCGCAGGCCGCCGAGTGGGGGCATGCCACCGCGATGCGCCATCTGGGCGCCATGTATGAGAATGGCCGAGGGGTGCGCAAGGACGACAGGGAGGCAGCTCGCTGGTACCGGAAGGGCGCAGAAGCAGGCTGCGCCGAGGCGATGAACAGCCTGGGCGATATGTATGCGAATGGCCGGGGAGTCGAGCGGGACGAGAAGGCGGCGGTTCGCTGGTATCGGAAGGGCGCAGAAGCAGGCTGCGCCGAGGCGATGAACAGCCTGGGCGATATGTATGCGAATGGCCGGGGGGTCGAGCAGAGCGACAAGGAGGCGCTTGCCTGGTACCGGAAGGGCGCAGAAGCAGGCTGCGCCGAGGCGAAGTACAACTTCGGCAAGATCCACAACAGGATGACAAGGAGGCAGTGGGGGAACGCTGGAAAGACAGCGGGCACAGAACCCAGCTGAACGAAAACGGACGGGACGGATGTCAACTCAACGAGGTTGGGGCCGCCTACCCGCCGCCCTGGGTGAGCTCGGTGAGGACCCTGGCGGAGCTGCTGGGGTGGAGGAAGGCGATGCGGCTGCCGCCGGCGCCCTCGCGGGGGGCCTCGTCGATCATCTGCACCCCCGCGGCGCGCAGGGAGCCGATCTGGGCCTCGATGTCCTCCACCTGGTAGGCCAGGTGGTGAAGCCCCTCTCCGCGCTTGTCGATGAACCCCGCGATGGGGCTGTCCGGGGCGATGGGCTCCAGCAGCTCGATGTTCACCTGGCCCACCCGGAACACCGCCACGCGCACCTTCTGGTCGGCCACGGTCTCCGTGCCCCGGTGCTCCAGCCCCAGCACGTCCCGGTAGAAGGGTACGTGCGCCTCCAGGGAGCCCACGGCGATGCCGATGTGGTCGATCCTCTGGATCATCTTCCCGCCTCCTTCAGAAACGCGGCGATCTGCTCCTCGATCAGGGCGTAGGGCCGGGCCTGCCCCCGCAGCAGGCGTTCCACCCAGCCCGGGATCTGCCGCGAGAACTCCACGTGCACGTCCAGCAGCTCGTGGATGCGCCGGGCCAGGGCCCCCTCCAGCTCCCGGGCGATGCGGGCCCGGCGCCGGCGCTCCAGCCTTCCGCCTTCGGCCTCCCGCCGTCGATAGCTCTCCAGGGCCGAAGCCAGCTCCTCCACGCCTTCGTCGCTCAGGGTGCTGGCCATGACCACGGGGTTGGGCGGACAGCCCGCTTCGGGGCTCTTGAAGCTCAGGACATGCTCCACCTGAACGCGGAGCTGGTCCGCCCCGGGCAGGTCCCGCTTGTTGACCACGAAGAGGTCCCCGATCTCCATCACCCCAGCCTTGAGGACCTGGATCTCGTCGCCGGCGCCCGGCATGAGCACCAGCAGCACGATGTCGCAGAGCTCCACCACCCTGATCTCGGTCTGGCCCACGCCCACGGTCTCCACGAGCACGGTGTCGTAGCCGGCGGCGTCCAGCACCTTGACCGCATCGGCGGTGGCCGCGGCCACGCCGCCGAGGGACCCGCGGGAGGCCATGGAGCGGATGAACACCCCCGGGTCGGTGGCGTGGCTCTGCATGCGCAGGCGGTCGCCCAGGATGGCCCCGCCGGTGAACGGCGAGCTAGGATCCACGGCCACCACGCCCACGCGGCGCCCTGCGGCCCGCTCCCGGGCGAGCAGCCGGTCCACCAGGCTGCTCTTGCCCGACCCGGGGCTGCCGGTCACCCCCAGGATCAGCGCCTTGCCCGTGTGGGGATACAGGGCGTCCACCAGCTCCCGGGCCTGGGGCTCCTCGTCCTCGATCAGGGAGATGGCCTGGGCCACGGCCCGGATCTGGCCGGCCAGGACCCGATCGCAGAGCTCCACGGGCCGGGTCCTCACGTTTCGGAGGAGGCGGCCGGGGCTGGGGGGTGTCCCTGCGAGGCCAGGAAGGCCACGATCTCCTTGACGGTGGCGCCGGGACCGAACACCGCCAGCACGCCCTTGTCCTTCAGGAAGGGCACGTCCTCCTCGGGAATGATGCCCCCGCCGATCAGGCCGATCTCCCCGGCCGCCTCCTGGCGCAGCAGCTCCGCCACCCGGGGGAACAGCTCCCGGTGCGCTCCGGAGAGCAGCGACAGGCCGATGAAGTCCACGTCCTCCTGGATGGCGGTGCGCACGATGGCTTCCGGGGTTTGCCGAATTCCCGAGTAGATCACCTCGTAGCCCTCGTCTCTGAGGGCCCGGGCCACGAACTTGGCCCCGCGGTCGTGGCCGTCCAGGCCGGGCTTGGCGATCAGGATGCGCGTCTTCTTCCCGGGCATGGGCCTTCTCCTTGGAGGTCGAAAGCTGCGGCGCTCACAGGACGATGGTCTCCCGGTGCTCCCCGAACACCTGGCGCAGCACCAGGCAGATCTCCCCCAGGGTGGCGTAGCGCCGCACCGCCTCCAGGATCAGGGGCATCAGGTTCGCCTGCCCCTGGGCGCCCTTGCGCAGGGCGGCCAGGCTCCGCTCCACCGCCTCCCCGTCGCGGCGGGACTTGAGGCGCCGCAGCTTCTCCACCTGGAAGCGCCGCAGCTCCGGGTCCATCCGCAGCAGGTTCCGAAGCGGCGCCTCCTCTGCCTGGAATCTGTTCAGCCCCACCACCACCCGCTTTCCGCTGTCGATGTCCGCTTGAGTCCGGTAGGCCGCCTCCTGGATCTGCAGCTGCACGTAGCCCTTCAGGATGGAGGGGATCATCCCTCCGAGCGCCTCGATGCGGTCGATGTACTGATAGACCTCCATCTCGATGCGGTCGGTCAGGGCCTCCACGTAGTAGGAGCCGGCCAGGGGGTCCACGGTGTTCGCTACCCCGGACTCGTAGGCCAGCACCTGCTGGGTGCGCAGGGCCAGCCGCACCGCCTCCTCGGAGGGCAGGGCCAGGGCCTCGTCGCGGCTGTTGGTGTGCAGGCTCTGGGTACCCCCCAGCACCGCGGCCAGGGCCTGGATGGCCACCCGCACCACGTTGTTCTCCGGCTGCTGAGCGGTGAGGGTAGACCCACCGGTCTGGGCGTGGAAGCGCAGCATCATGCTCCTGGGATCCCGGGCCCCGAAGCGCTCCTTCATGATGCCGGCCCAGATGCGCCGGGCCGCCCGGAACTTGGCCACCTCCTCCAGCAGGTCGTTGTGGGCGTTGAAGAAGAAGGAGAGCCGGCGGGCGAAGGCGTCCACGTCCATGCCGGCCTTCACGGCCGCCTTCACGTACTCGATCCCGTTGGCCAGGGTAAAGGCCACCTCCTGGGAGGCGTCGCTTCCGGCCTCCCGGATGTGGTAGCCGGAGATGCTGATGGTGTTCCACTCCGGCACCTCGGCGGTGCAGTAGGCGAAGACGTCGGTGATCAGGCGCATGGAAGGCTCGGGGGGGAAGATGTAGGTGCCCCTGGCCACGTACTCCTTGAGGATGTCGTTCTGGATGGTGCCCCGCAGGGACTTGGCCGGCACCCCCTGAGCCTCCGCCACGGCGATGTACATGGCCAGCAGGATCGCCGCCGGGGCGTTGATGGTCATGGAGGTGGAGACCTTGTCCAGCGGGATGCCGTCGAAGAGGGTCTGCATGTCCTCCAGCGTGTCGATGGCCACCCCCACCTTGCCCACCTCGCCCTCGGCCCGGGAGTCGTCGGAGTCGTAGCCGATCTGGGTGGGCAGGTCGAAGGCCACGGACAGCCCGGTCTGGCCCTGCTGGAGGAGGAACTTGTAGCGCCGGTTGGACTCCTCGGCGGTGCCGAAGCCGGCGTACTGCCGCATGGTCCAGAGGCGGCCCCGGTACATGGTGGGCTGCACCCCGCGGGTGAAAGGGTACAGGCCGGGGAAGCCCTCCTTCTCCAGGTAGGACTCCTCCGAGAGCTCTTCCGGCACGTACAGCCGCTCCACGGGCTTGTCGCTTCCGGTGAGGAACTCCGCCCGCCACTCCGGGAAGCGCCCCAGCACCTTCTTCACGGTGCACTCTTCCCAGTCCTGCTTCGCCCCACGGATCTTCTCGGCGTCGGCCATAGGCGCATTATAGACGCCCCTCGCCGCGGGTGCAAACGGACTTCGCCGCCGGAATGCCTGGGGCGCTCGGGGACGCCCGGCCCTGCCAGGGAGCGCCCCGGGGGACGCCCCCTGGATGAGGTGGTCCAGGCGAGGAGGACTTCCGGGCGCTGGCAGGCGCCGGCGGGCGCGGCGCCGCAGGCGAGCTGCGGCGCTCTATCCTCCCCGGTAGGCTCGCCTCAGGCCTTCGACGTCGATCTTCTTCATCTGGAGCAGGGCTTGCGTCACCCGGCCGCTTTTTTCGGGATCGGGGTCGCTCATCAGCTCGCCCAGAACGGCCGGGACGATCTGCCAGGACAGGCCGTACCTGTCCTTCAGCCAGCCGCACTGCTCGGACTCCGGGACTGCGGAGAGCTTTCCCCAGAAGTAGTCTACCTCTTCCTGCGTGGCGCACTCCACGAACAGCGAGACTGCCTCGGTGAACCTGAACATGGGGCCGCCGTCCAGCGCCATGAACCGCTGACCTGCAAGCTGGAACACTCCGGTGAGGACCTTCCCCTCCATGCCCTTCATCGGTCCCTCCAAAGGTCCGCCGGGGTAGCGGGTGATGCTGACGATCCGGGAATCACCGCTGCTCTCCGGCGAGCCGGAGAAAACCGAGACGTAGAATTCCATCGCCTCCTCAGCCTGCCTGTCGAACCACAGAAAGGGGGTGATCTTCTGCGTGCTGACGTTCATACTACTGCCTCCTGGAACTCATTGAGATTGCTCGTTCACCATGTGGTCGTTCGACGAGGCAGGAAATCGACAGGGGGTAGAATCAGGTAGTGGCTCGCTTCGCTCATGCATGTGTTCCAGGCAAAGCTCGGTGGCCTCATGTATGTTGGCGAAGGCCTCGTCGACGGCATCTCCCCGGCCGTAGCAGCCCTCGGGAACCGGGCAGTCAGCCACGAATCCGTGCCCGGCGCTTGATTCCTCAAAGCCAGGCGCACTAAGCTCACATTCTACGCCGACGCCCCGGCGCGAGCGGATCGGGCGGCTGCCGCCCGCGCCGATCTGCCCGATGGCTCGAATCGGAAGGCCCAGCGGAACCCCGAAGCCAGAAAGGAGCAACCACAACATGGCCGAGACACGCGTGGACAGCGAGGTGTTCAGGAGCTTTCCGGCTTTCAGGCGCGGCATCGTGGTAGCCCGCAAGATGAACAACCGCGGGTCTTCTGAGGAGCTCCAGCGGCTTCTGAACGAGGCGCTGGCCGCTGCCGCTGCGGCGCCGGTCGACCTGGAGACCGACCCGCGGGCGCGCGCCTGGAACGACGTCTACCGCGAGCTGGGATGCAACCCCAAGAAGTTCCCGCCCGCGCACCTTGCCCTGTTGAAGCGGGTTCAGAAACCCGGCGCCTCCATCCCGTTCATCAGCAAGGCCGTCGCGGTCATGAACGACAACTCTATTCGGGGCGTTCTGCCGGTGGGGGGCGACGACCTGCTGCGCGCGGGCCAGACCCTGGAGCTTCGCCCCGCGAAGGGCAACGAGCGATTCACGCCCCTGGGCGACCCGGGCAGCGTGGAGCAACCCGAGCCCGGAGAGATCATCTACGTGGTGGCGGAGACTCAAGAGGTCATGTGCCGGCGCTGGAACTGGCGCAACGGCCATCCCACCCGAATAACCGGGGAGACCCAGGCGCTCGTCATGAACATCGACGGAGTCGGCGAGGATGCTGAGCGACGGGTCGTGCCCGTGCGCGACAGGGTGGCCCGCATGCTCGCGCAGCACTGCAGCGCCGAGGTCCAGACCGCGCTCCTCGCCCCGTCGCGGCCCTCGTTCAGCTTCAGCCTGTAGGGGCTCCTCACCGCGCCGGCGCGCTGAAGGCATCGAGACGCCCGCCCCGAGCCGGGCGGCCACGACCAGCCGGTTAGCCCGCTTTCCCCAGCAGCCCGTATGGTTCTCACCTCCGCTGTGCGCGGCGGGCTCGGGTTCCCCGAGGGGCCTGGCTCCGGTACAGCAGCTCGACGGCCCGCTCCACCAGTCGATCGCCGCTGCGGCCGCTGAGGAGGGAGGTTCCCGCCTCGTATCCCCCTTCGGCGTACGCCCGGGCGGTGGCGGCGTAGCCGGGCAGGCAGCCGTTGGCCAGCTCGACGACGATGGTCCTGGCGAAGGGCGAACGATACTGGACGGCAAGCCCGAACTCGACGAACAGCTCCCCCTGAATCCCCACCAAGCGGGCGTCGCCGATCCCCAGCACCTGGACCTCGGCGGGCAGCTCCTCGTCCCGCAGGGCCAGATTGCGGCCCTTCTCCTCCTGGAGAATGTAGCCCAGGGTGTCTTCGGCGCCCAGGAGCGCCAGCTCGGCCAGCCACAGCTCCTCCGGCGGGCGAGCGGCCGCCTGGAGACGCTCCCATCTCTCACGGGCTGCCGCCACCGCGGTCTCGGCTTCGGCCCGGGACGGCAGGGTGCGGAGCTCGAGCTCGGTTGCGGCCGAAAGCGCCATGAGCGGGGCCGCTTCGTGGAGCTCCATCCCCGCCAAGACCTCTTCGGCCGCCTTCGCCAGCTCCACACCCACCCGCTCGGCCTCTTCGAAGGTCTTGCCGCTGCGGAAGAAGCGCGGGCTCTGGTTGCCCGAGGCCCCCTGGGCGAACAGGAGCACCATGCCGGGCTTCGTCTCGGACAGGCGTCGCCGGAGGTAGCCGGGGTAGTCGGAGCTGACCAGCAGGTTGTCGGAATGGAGGAAGGTGGGATGCAGGGCGTACTTGACCAGGCAGGCGCGCCAGCCCCCCTCCCGGTCCTGCACGCCAACCACCCACACTTCCGGATCCGCGATTCCCTGGGGGTGATGCCGGTTGCCACCCACTCCCTCCTCGCGCCCGCAGTATCCCTTCCCGACCCCCACCCGGGCCTGGAACAGGTTCGAGGAAGCCTCCCCCACCACGTCCACCAGCTTCCCCTCGAGGGTTCTCACGTACCCGGGATCCGGCCCCAGGCCCTGCTCCAGGGCGTCGAGATCCAGGCGCCCGGAGGCCCAGGGACCGGAGTGGGTATGGGAGCTGCAGATCATGAGGTTGCCGGAAGGGATCCCGAAGCGCTCGGCCACGCGCTCCCGCACGACCCGGACATAGCGCTTGGAGATCATCAGGATGTCGGCGCTCACGATGGCCAGCCGGGTGTGGCCGTCGTCCAGGAGCAGGCAGGCCGCGTACAGGGGATCGTGAATCCCGCGGTTGTGCCGCGGGTGGTGAGGGTATCCGGCCAGCTCGACCCCGAGGGGCGGAGAGATCTCGGCCAGTGCCGTTCCCGCCCGAAGCCCACCGCCCTGCGGAGCGCTCACGCTCCAGCCTCCCCGAACATGCGCCGCTGGATCTCCAGGTATTCCCCGTACTGATCCCGGTACATGGACTGGAGCTCCCGGCGGGGCTCGAAGCGCCGGCGGATCGAGAGCAGCTCGAAGGCCTGCTCCGGGGCGCTGAAGGCCCCGGCGCCCACGGCCGCCAGGATCGCCGCCCCGAGGCAGCCCATCTCCGGGCTCGACGGGGTCACGACCGGGCGTCCCGTGATGTCGGCGATGGCCTGGGCCCAGCCGTCGCTCCGGGAACCGCCCCCGAACAGCCGCAGCTCCCCGACGGGTCTGGAGAGCCGCTCCAGGAGCTCCAGGTGCTCCCGAATCTGGTAGCCGATCCCTTCATGCACGCTCTTGATGATGCGCTCCGGCCCCGCGGAGAAGTCCAGGCCGTAGAGGAAGCCCCGCACGGCTTCGCCCCGATGGAGGGTGTCCGTGCCGGCCAGGAAGGGATAGAAGAACAGGCGGTTCTCCCGGCCGTCCAGGGTTTGCGCCATGGCTTCCAGCTCCCCGAAGTCCCTGCCGGGCAGCATCGTGGCATGGACCCAATCCAGGCAGCCCGTCCCGATTCCCGACCCCTCCAGCACCCAGCGCCCCGCCGCCAGATCGCTGAAACAGGGTACCCGCATGGCCGGATCGACCACCGGCCGCGGGCACTGCTGGATGATGGCCATGGCCGTCCCGAGGGAAACGGTGGTGCAACCCGCGTCGATTCCCGCACCCAGGGCGGCGACCTTCTGGTCCTGGCCCCCGACCACCACCCGCGTATGTTCGGGCAGGCCCAGCTCCGCGGCGACCTCCGGCAGGAGAGTCCCGGCCGGGCTGCCGCTCCAGGCCAGGGACGGCAGCAGGGCGGGATCCAGGTCGAAGTGATCGAGGATCGGGGCCGACCACTCCTGCCGGTGAATGTCGTACAACGCGGTCCCGGAGGCCATGGTGTGGTCGGTGACGGAGCGGCCGCACAGGCGGTCGATCAGGAAATCCAGCGCCATCAGGATCCGCCGGGTCTCTGCGAACAGCTCCGGCTGGTGCTCCCGAAACCAGAGCAGCTTGGGCAGGACGTAAACGCTGCCGACCCTCTTCCCGGTGCGGGCGAACATCTCGCCTTCCCCCAGCTCCGCAGCCACCCGGTGTCCCTGCTCGCCGGCCCGGGTGTCCAGCCAGGTCAAGGCGGTCCGCAGCGGCCGGCCCGCCGAGTCCACTGGGACAAAGGAAATTCCCTGGGCGCCGACGCTCAGGCTGCGCACCGAGGCCGGGCGGACCGCCGGCTCGGCCAGGAGCCTGTGGATCACCTCCGTGGCCACCGCCAGCCACTGCCCGGCGTCCTGCTCGATCTGTTCGGCGGAGCGGGTGATCAGAGAACAGGTGCTCTCGGCATACGACAGGACCCGCAGGCGCCGGTCGACCACGATGCCCTTGCAGGCGGTGGTGCCGAGGTCGAGGCCCACGTAGGTCTCACCGATCGGGCCTGGCATCCGGCCCCGGTCCCTTGGACCCGTTGCGGCTGTAGTTGGTGGAGATCATCCGTACGCTGTCGCCGCGATAGAAGGTGACGAACACGGCCAGCACCCGCCCGGAAGTGGCATAGAAGATATCGGTTACCTTGAGGATCGGATAGGTGGAGCTCACCTCCAGGCGGCTCTTGATCTCCTGCGTGGCCTTGACCGCCTCGATGAAGTTCCGCACGTGGGACATATCCAGGCCTTCGCACTCCAGCCAGATCGGCAGAAAGTCCACCCGGACCAGCATCTCGGGGGTGACCCGGCCGGCGAGATCGGCGGGGATGTAGGCCTTGTCGAAGGCGATGGGTCTTCCCTCGAAGTGATCCACGCGCTCGGCCAGGAAGCACGGCTCCATCTTGAACAGCCCGAGGATCTCGCTGATGTCCCGGGGCGGCACGATCGTTTCCCAGTACACGAGGCTGCGGGCCATGGAGGGCGCCGACTGCAGGATCGACTCGCTGTAGTCGTTGACCAGGATCGGGAGCTTGCGGGGCTGCGTCGCCCGCACGATGGTGCCGCGACCCTGGTAACGCTCGACGAAGCCCTGCTCCTGCAGCAGGCGGAAGGCGTGGCGGCAGGTGATGCGGGAGACGCCGTAGTCGTCGCAGAGTTGGCGTTCGGGGGGCAGCTTTTGCCCCGGGGCGTAGGAACCGTTCAAGATCTGGTTCCTCAGGATATTGAACAGCCGTATGTAGGCGGTCTGCTTCACGGCGGCACCCTACCGCAATACTGGCGAGGAGCGAAAAGCCCTGTCAAGGGACGCTCCGCGCCTCCCCGGGGGAGAGGGCGGCGGAAGCTCTCGGAAACGGCTTGACAGGTTCGCCCGACCTGCTCTAAGATTGGATATAACAATATAACATTATAGCTGAACGGGTCGTGCGGGTCAAGTCGATCGACGGTCAGCAGACACCAGGCAGAGGCCCGGGCCGAGCTGCAGGAGAGCTGAAGCGATGCAGACGAAACGCTATCTGTTCAAGCCTCTGAAGCAGAGCGACACCTGCTGGGATATCGCCAAGGGGTACGACGGCACGATCTACGTCGGGGCCTGCTCGGAGCACACGGCGGGAGGAATCGGGGTCCTGGTCCGGTTCGATCCCCCCGGCGAGAGCCTGAGCTACGTCGCCAACATGGCCGAGGTGACCGGCGAAACCGTGGGCGACACGCATGCCCCCCAGGGCAAGATCCACCTGTCCCTCTCCCCCTCCCGGGAGGGATTCGTGTACGGTTCGACCCACTGCACGACCCCCCCGGCCGGGGATGCCATGTGGGACCCCTGGGCCATGTTCATGGACCCGCGACGGTGCTTCCGCGGGGCCCACCTGTACCGCTACGACCCCCGGGCTGACGACGTGGTCGATTTCGGCGTGGTCACTCCCTACGAGGGAGTCTCCCTGATGATGCTCGACGAGAACGTCCAACGCCTCTTCGCGGTGACCTACCCGAGGTCTCACCTGTTCAGCTGGAACCTGAAAGGCAGGGACGTCCAGGACCTGGGCCGGGTCTCCGAACACTACGTGCTGGCCTTCGCGCAGTACGACGAGCGCACGATTTTCTTCAGCGACTACTACGGTCGACTCTTGAGCGTCGATCCCCGGGAGAACAGGGTGCGTTCCCACGACGTGCAGCTGACCCACCCTTCGCACACCGAAGGGATGAGAAACTGGATGTCCCACGCCCTCGTGGGACCGGACGGCTGGGTCTATGCGGGCATGTACTCCTATCCGAACCTCATTCGATTCCGGCCGGACAAGGGAAGGATCGTGATCGAGGATCTGGGCCCCGGGCCGGGAGGAACGGAGGGAGGAACGGCGGAAGGAGCTCTCGGCTACGCCTTCGCCAACGGCAGCCCCGTCGGCCTGATCCTCAGGGGCGAAACCCTCTACTATTGCCAGCTGGTATACCTGGGCCCCAAGGAGCTCGTGGGCTCCTACGTGGCTTCCTACGATCTCAAGGATGGCACCCAGAAGCTGGCCGGAACCCTGGAGCAAGAAGGGTTCAGACCCCTGGTGTGGAAAGGGGTGCCGGGTGAAGACGGGCTGTTGTACTGGGCGGACTTCGACGCCGCCCCGCCGAGCCTGTGGGCGGTGGCCGTCCAGGAGTGAGGAGACGATGAGCGAGCAGAACGAAGCCAGTTTCTTCGAAGAGCCGGTGGATTTCGGCAGGCCGATCGTTACCCGGGGACGCCTGTTCAGCTTCCCCCTGCGGTCGCTGATCCGCAAGTCGGGCATTCCTGCAGGCAACTGCCCGTCGATCGTCTGGGACGCGCAGAACGCGGCCTTCTATGGGCTGGTCGTCGGTCTGGAGCCCCATCTGTTCATGTTCGACAGCAACTCCACGGTCGAGGACATTGGAGCCATCGAGGGGGCGGCCGCGGACTCGGGCTTCCTCGTGCTCGACGGGGGCGATCGACTTCTGGGCTGCCTGGTGGATCCAGGCGGGCACTCCCGCCTGTTCCTCCACCCGCTCTCTCAGGAACGGCGGATGTACTCCCACATGTGGGGCCACTTCATGTTCGGCCCCATCGAAGCGATTGGCGAGGCGATCCGGGACGACCGGGCCATGGCCGGAGCCCTCAATCCGCTGGACGCGGGGATCTACCTGATCACGGCCTCCGGGTGGCTGTATAGGGTCGATCTCGACAAGGGCAAGGCGGAACGCCTGGCGGCGGTGCCCGCTCAGAACATGTCCGCGGTTCTGGCCTGCGACCCCTCCACCGGCAGCCTGTATGGAGTGTCCGGGCGGGGCAGGCTGTGGCGCTGGGACGGCTCCAGCGTGGAGGTTCTCGACGCCCGGGTGCCGACCATGAAGAACCGGGACTACGCGGCCGCCTGCAGCAGTCTGGTGTGGCACTCCGGAAGGTTCTACGGTTCCACCTTCCAGGACGCCTACCTGTTCGAGTTCGCCCCCGCCGGGGCAGTCGTCAAGAACCTCGGCAGGCCCGACGAGAACTCGGAGATCCGAGGCGTCGACGTGCTTCCGGACGGCCGCATCTTCGGGGTCACGGCCACCCCGGGGCGGGGCATGGGCCACCTGTTCTGCCATTCCCGGAAGGCGGGATTTTCCGATCTGGGGGTGATCCACGGCTGGCAGCCGATCAACGACTTCGCCTACGAGCCCCTGTGCATCCGGGCAGGGGGCAGCGGCGACTTCCTGATCGGCAACGGCGAGGGCAGGGGCAACGTCTTTCTGTACTGCTCGGCGCCGGAGAGCTAGCCCGTGGAGCAGAGCGTGGCACGCCAGCGGCAGCGCGGGGGCGGCGGAATTGCCCGCCTGATTCTCGAGCGCTACAGCATCCTGATCCTCGTGATAGCGGCCTCGGCGGCCTTCGCCCTCTTCAATCCCCGCTTTGTGACCCTGGAGAACCTGATCAACCTGTCCCGGCAGATCGTACCCCTCGGGCTGCTGGCCCTCGGGGCCTCCTTCGTCCTGATCGGGGGGAATCTCGACCTCTCCGCCGGAGTGGGGGCCACGGTCTGCGGGGCGGCGCTCGGTGTGGTCTTCGTGATCACCAAGAGCGTCGGTCTGGCCATCCTCGTCGGCATCGCCGCCGGTCTGGCGATCGGAACCTTCAACGCCCTCTTGGTCACCAGGGCCGGGTTCGGCTCGGTGATCGTGACCCTGGCGGTCATGACCATGCTGCAGGGAGGGATCCAGCTGCTCCTGGCCGGCAGGATCGTGTTCCTGAGTCACCCGCTCTTCGCGTTCATCAGCCGCGGTACCGTGGCCGGCATCCCCTCCAGCTTTCTGATTCTGGTGGTGTTTTTCCTGCTGGCCTACTACCTGCTCAATCACACGAAGTTCGGCATCTACCTCTACGCGGTGGGGGGCAATCTGCGAAACGCCGAGGTGGTCGGGATCAGGGTTCAGGGGGTGCGCTTCATTACCTTCATCATATCCGGCCTCCTGATGAGCGTGAGCGGAATTGTGCTGGTGAGCCGGCTGGCCCTGATTTCGCCGAACCTGAGCGGATTCCCCCTCCTGTTGAACGGAGTCTCCGCGGCGGTGATCGGTGGGATCAGCGTCACCGGCGGCCGGGGAAAAGCGGGAGGGGTCTTCCTGGGGATCATCTTCATCGGGGTGGTCAGCAACGCCATCAACTTTCTGAACGTGACGCCGGAGGCCCAGGACCTGTTCCGGGGGCTGCTGGTGGTGTTCGCGTTGATCTTTCAGCAATTGACGATACGCAGGCGGCAGCCCGGGGCGGCGTAGGCTGCCAGGAGGGCGCACGCCTGGTGTGAAGGAGGTGCACGGGGAGCAGGTTGAGCCAATCGGGTCGGATTCAAGGGCAGATGCGGAGGACGGTGGTTCTGCGCATCTGGAGCTTCGGATACACGCTTGAGTGCAAGCGCGTGAAAAAAAGGGGAGTCAAATGAAAGGTACGAGAGGACTGTTGCTGGTGGTCCTGATCGGCGTCCTCGCTCTGTCCATGGCCTACGCCGGGCCGAAGGCGGAGACGGAGGAGGTCAGGGAGAAGCCGGTAGTGGGGGCGGTGATGGTGGACGTCACCAACCCCTTCTTCATCCAGGTCATGGACGGCGGCAACCAGATGGCGGAAGCCCTAGGGGTGGACATCATCTGGAAGAGCTCGGAGGGCAGCCTCGAGAAGCAGCTCGCGTTGATCGAGAGCTTCATCGAGCAGAAGGTCGACTGTATCTGGATCGACCCGCTGGATCCGGAAGCCGTGAAGCCGCCGATCCGCAAAGCGCTCGCGGCGGGCATCCCGACGGTCACCGGGGCGAACCTGGTTGAGGTGCCCGGCAATGTGTCAACGCCCTTCCCTTCGTACGACGCCTTCTACCAGCTCACGGGCATGATCGCAGCCTACCTGGGCAACAAGGGCAACGTGGTCTACATGTCCGGCATCCCGGGCAACTGGATCCTGGACCAGTACCAGGCGGGCTTCGAGGACGGCATGAAGCGCTTCCCGAACATGAAGGTGCTGTCGATCCAGCCGGCCAAGATGGACCCCGCCCTGGCCAACCAGATCATGGAGAGCTGGCTGACCACCTACCCCAAAGGCGCGCTGGATGCCGTGGTCTTCACCACGGACCCGGACATGTACGCGGCCATCGAGGCGATGAAGAACGCCGGCCGTGTCGGGGAGTTCGCCCTGTTCAGCCAGAACGGGGACCTCCCGGCCGTCGAGATGATCCAGAACGACGTCAACGGGGTCAAGATCGACCTGCTTTCTCACGGCGTCCGCATCGGGGCCTTCAACCTGATGATCGCCGCTCGCATCGCCAAGGGGGAGCAATTCCCCGAGATCCTGTGGTTCCAGTACGTGCCGGTCATGACCAGGGCCACCTGGGACAAGATCGTGGCCGGAGGGTACAAGAAGGACGTCCAGAAGGGTGACCCCTTCGGAGAGGACTACATCACCCCCGAGCGGGCCCAGGAGATCATCGCCAACGCGGCTTCCGAGTTCACCAACTGGCAGCCGCCGCGGTAACCGCGGGAACGAAGGTCCGACGGACCTGGACCCCCGGGACCTGCGGGACCCATCGGCTCCCGCTGGTCCCGCCGGGTCCAACCCGGGGCCGCAACGCGCATGGAATCGATCAAGCAGATCGCCCTGTACAGAATCAAGCTGCTCACCCTGATCGGGATCGCCATCCTCCTGATCGTGCTGTTTTCGTTCGTGAGCCCCTTCTTCTTCAGCGCCAAGAACTTCGTCAACGTGATCGTCCACAGCTCGATCCTGGCCATCCTGGCCATCGGCATGACCTTCGTGATCATCTCCGGGGGGCTGGACCTGTCCGTGGGCTCCATCATCGCCTTCTCCGGAGTGGTCGGGGTCCTGGTGTTCCGGCAGACCGGCAGCGTGATCCTGGGGCTTTCGGCCTGCGTGCTTTCGGGCTGCGCCATGGGGATCTTCAACGGGGTTCTGATCGGCTACATGGGGATCAACGCCTTTATCGCCACCATCGCCACCCTGGCGATCTTTCGAGGGGCGACCCTCATGATCACGGGAGGCCGCACCATTTCGGTGACCGACCCGGCCTTCAATTTCCTCGGGCAGGGTCAGATCCTGAAGGTCCCCGTCGTCATCCCGCTGCTGGCCGTGCTGTACGTGCTGTTCCACTTCGTGCTCCGCGGGACCGTCTTCGGCCGGAGCATCTACGCCATTGGGGGCAATGCCCGGGCGGCCCGAGTCTCCGGAATCCGGGTTCGCTTCATGACCCTGGTGGTATACGGGCTTTCCGGCGCGCTGGCCGGGATCTGCTCGGTGTACGTGATTGGCCGCCTCAGCTCCCTGCAGCCGTGGGCCGGCCAGGGGGCGGAGTTCGAGACCATCGTGGCCATCGTTCTGGGAGGAATCAACATCGCCGGCGGAGAGGGTGACCTGCTGGAGTCCCTGGCCGGGGTGGCCATCATCGCGATTATCCTGAACGCCTTGAATTTGATTCCGGCCATCGATCCCTTCTATCATTATGTCGTCAAGGGCGCCGTCATCATCGGAGCCATCGCCATCTACGAGCGGCTGAAGAAGGTTACTGCCACGTGAACCGGGAGGAGAGGAAGGGGAGGAGCCGTGGCTAATCACCGGGAGTTGCAGGTCCGGAACATCAGTAAAAGCTTCCCGGGGGTCCACGCCCTGCAGGAAGTGACCGTCGCCTTCCGCAGCGGCCGGGTCCACGCCCTGGTGGGCGAGAACGGCGCGGGCAAGTCCACCCTGGTCAAGATCATCGGCGGCGTGTACCGCCGGGACGGGGGCTCGATCCTGGTCGACGGCCGGGAGGTCGACATCCCCGATCCCCGGAGCGCGAATGCCGCCGGGATCAGCGTCATCCACCAGGAGTTCAGCCTGTTCCCCGAGCTCAACGTCACCCAGAACCTGTTCATCGGAATCGAGGATACCCGGCTGGGCGGCACAACGCTCAACAAGCGGGCCATGGAGCGCCGGGCCCAGGCGGTGCTCCAGCGCCTGGGTCTGAAGGTGGCCATGAGCCTCCCGGTCAAGTACTTCTCCGTGGCCGAGCAGCAGCTCATGGAGATCGCCAAGTGCCTCATGCGCCAGGCCTGGCTGATCATCATGGACGAACCCACCTCCGCTCTATCGGATTCCGAGAAGAACACCCTGTTCCGCATCATCCGAACCATGAAGCAGGAGGGGCTGGCGATCCTGTACATCTCCCATCACCTGGAGGAGATCGCGGAAATCGCCGACGAGGTGTCGATCCTTCGGGACGGCAGGCTGGTGGGAACCTACGAGGTGGAAGCGGTGTCCCAGCAGGCGATCACCAACCTGATGATCGGCAAAGATATCCAGCTGGTGTTCAACCGGACCCGCACCGCCGACAGGCAGCCGGCGCTGGAGGTCAGCGGCCTGGGCAGGGAGGGGAGGTTCCGGGACGTCAGCTTCACCCTCCACAGGGGCGAGGTTCTGGGCCTGTGCGGGCTCCTGGGATTCGGGCAGGCGGCGGTGTGCGAGGCCCTGTTCGGGCTGGAGCCTCACGACACCGGCACGATCGTGCTCGACGGGAGACCCATCGACCTGGCCGGTCCCCTGGAGGCCATGAAGCAGGGGATCATGTACGTACCCGAGGACCGCAAACGCGAAGGCCTGATCCAGGCCATGAATGCGGAGGAGAACCTCTCGCTGATGTCCCTTCACTGGCTCAGCACCCTGGGATGGATCGACATCAGGAAGCAGAGCCAGATCGCCCGCTCGGTGATCCGGCGCCTGAGCATCAAGGTCGCCACGCCGAAGCAGACCGTGGACCACCTGAGCGGCGGCAACCAGCAGAAGGTCGTGATCGGCAAGTGCCTGTCCAGGACCCCGAGGCTGCTCATCCTGAACGACCCCACCCGGGGCATCGACGTCGGGGCCAAGGAGGAGATCTACTGGATCATCGACCGCCTGGCCAGCCAGGGGGTGGCCATCATCATGATCTCCTCCGAGCTTCCGGAGTACGTCGGCCTGTGCGACCGGGTCCTGGTGTTCCGCCAGGGACGGATCATCCGGGAGTTCGATCACCAGGAGTTCGATCAGAAGAAGATCCTGGCCTACATGCTCGGTACCGCGGGGGGCTCCCCGGCGCAAGGGCGGGGGCAGGGAGGAGCGCAGAGGTGAAACTGGACCTGGACTTTGAGGTCGCCATCCCCACCCGGATCTGCTTCGGCCTGGACCGCTCGCGGGAGCTGGGGCCCCTGCTGGCCCGGGCGGGCCTGCGCTCTGCGCTGGTGTGCACCGACGGGAACCTGGTCCGGGCCGGCATCCTGGAGGGCATCGAGGGCTCGCTGCGGGAAAGCGGCGTCCGCTTCCTCCGCTACGACGGCGTGCGGGAGAACCCGGATCTGGAAACGGTGCTGGCGGCAAGAGACAGCGCCCGGGGATCGAGCGTGGACTGCGTCGTGGGGGTGGGCGGGGGCGGTCCCATCGACGTGGCCAAGGCGGCGAGCGTGGCCCTGACCCACCCGGGGGAGATCCGCGACTACGTGGCTTACAGCACCGGGCAGAAGCGCCCGATCGGAGAGGGAGCCCTGCCGATCTACGCCCTGCCAACCACCGCCGGCTCGGGAGCCGAGGTGTCGCCGGTGGCGGTGATCGTGGACCGGGAGATCCGGACCAAAGTCGGGTTCTTTTCCGAGCGGCTGTTTCCGCGGGCGGCCCTGGTAGACCCGAGGCTGGCCGTCACGTTGCCGCCGCTCCAGACCGCCGGCGCCGGTCTGGACGTGCTGGCCCACGCCTTCGACGCCTTGGTGTCACGGAAGGCCACGCCCTTCTCCGACGCTCTGGCCAGGGGCGCCATGGACGGGGTGTTCGGGCACCTGCGCAGGGCGGTCTGGCAGGGCGACGACCTGGAGGCCCGGGCGGGGATGGCCAGCGCCAGCATCATGGCCCTGCTGGCGATCTACTTCGGCAAGGGCGGGGCGGTGCACACCATCGGGGAGCCCCTGGGTACGATCTGCGAGCTTCCCCACGGGTACGCCTGCGGCATCGCCATCCCGGCGATGATGGAGTACCTGCTGCCGGTGTGCCGGCAGCGCTTCGCGGAGATGCTCGCCTTCACGGGGCGGTGGGGGGACCGCCTTCAGGAGGAGGGCGCCCGGGCCTGGCAGTGCCTCCACGAGGTCAAGAGCCTGATCCGGGATGTCCGGGTCCCGGCGGTCGGCACCCTGGTCCAGGAGCCGGATCTCGAGGCGCTCGCCGCGGCTTCCGCCGGCCACCTGGCCGTGGACCGGGTGCCGATGCCGATCTCCCGGGGCGACTACGGCAGCCTGTACGCCGAGATCTTCAGCCCAGGATACCTGGAGGCGTGAGGAGCAGACCATGAAGCAGTTCACCTACAGCCCGTCCAAGTGGGTCCCGTTTCGCGACGTCGAGGTGCTGGAGCGGGTGCGGAGGATCCGCCGCGCGGACATCGACAAACACCCCAACCCGGACTTCAAGATCCAGGTGGTCCCGGACGACCGCGTGGAGTTCATCTTCGTCACGGACATGTTTTACCGCATCAGGCGCGCCGCCGAGGAAGGCAGGACCTGCACCCTGATCCTGCCCAACCCCAACCTCGGCTACGCCAAGCTGGCGCACATCCTCAACCGGTTCGGGGTGAGCTGCGGCCACCTCCACGTCTTCATCATGGACGAGTATGCGGACGAGGAAGGAAACGTGGCCCCCGAGTCCTTCCCCCAGGGGTTCATGCGCGCCTTCAAGGCCTACTTCTACCGGGAGCTCGACCCGGAGCTCCGGCCGCCGGAGAGCCAGATCCACGGCCCCACCACGGAGAACATCCGCGACTACGGCCGCATGATCGCCGACATGGGGGGAGCCGACGCCTGCTACAGCGGCCCCGGCTGGACGGGCCACCTGGCCTTCATCGAGCCCGACGCCCCGGAGTTTGACGCGGAGCTGGAGGAGTGGAAGACGATGGGCCCCCGTATCGTGACCTTGAGCCCCTTCACCATCGCCCAGAACTCCCTGCACGGGAGCTTCGGCCTGAGCGGCGACCTGGCCCTGGTTCCTCCCAAAGCGGCCACGATCGGCCCCGCCGAGGTTATCGGCGCCAGGTACCGCATGCAGCAGCATGCCCTGGGAGTGGCCGGCACCGCGGTTTCCTGGCAGCGCTTCGTGACCCGGCTGATCCTCCACGGACCGGTTACGCCCAAGGTCCCGGAATCCCTCCTGCAAACCCTGCCCACCGACGTGATCGTCTCCGAGAACGCAGCCCGGGACATCGAACCGCGGTGGGACATCACCTACTAGAGGCTGAAGGTAGAGGCCGATGCCAGAGGCCGGGGGGCAGCCATGATCATCCGCGGGGCCACGGTGCTTCACGTCGACCGCCTGGAAAGCGGGGCGGACGTCGCCCTGTCGGAGGGGCGGATCCAGGGGATCGGGCGCGGTCTCCAGGCCGCCCCCGGCGAGGAGGTCATCGAGGCGGAAGGACTGCTCGCGCTGCCCGGGCTGATCGACCTCCACACGCACGGCCTGAAGTCCGTCTCGGTGCAGGACGGCTCGCTCGTGGAGTACGCCAGGCTGCAGCTGGAGCAGGGGGTCACGACCTGCGTGCCGACCCTCTACGGCTCCCCCGACGCCAACCGCCGCCGCCTCATGGAGGCCATGGCCGAGACCCGGGATCTGGCGGATACCCCGAACATCCTGGGCTTCCGGCCCGAGATCATGTACGTGGCCAAGACCGGCGCCGGCTCGGCGGAGTCCTTGAGCGCCATCGATCCCGACACCTCGGAAGCCCTGTACGCGGCCGCCCGGGGCCGGATCCCGATCTGGGACGTGTCCCCGGAGTTGGACGGGGCGCTCCCCTTCATCCGCTGGGCCAGGGGCAAGGGGATCGTGGTCAGCCTCGCCCACACGGGCGCCACGGTCGAGGAGACCCGGGCGGGGGTCGACGCGGGGCTCACCCTGGTGACCCACCTCTACGACACCTTCGACCTGGCCCGCCAGACCGACCCGGGGGTCTACCCGGCGGGGGTCACCGACTACGTGCAGATCGAGGACCGCCTGAGCGTCGAGGTAATTCCCGACGGCGTACACGTCCACCCTTTCCTGGTGGAGAAGACCCTGCGCTGCAAGGGGCTGGAGCGGGTCGTGTTCGTGACCGACAGCCTCCGGGGCTCCGGAAACCCGCCGGGAGTGTACGAGGGGCTGGCCGGCGGTGAGCGGATCGCCGTGACCCCCGACCGCGGCATGCGCAGGCTGTCCGACGACGCCCTGTCCGGCTCCTGCCTGACCCACCTGCAGAGCTTCCGGAACGCCGTCCGGCTGTTCGGCCGGTCGATGCGGGAGGCTTCGATCCTGTGCTCCCGCAACCCCGCGCGCCTGCTGGGGCTCAACACGGGCTGCCTGGCCGCCGGGATGGACGCGGACCTGATCCTGCTGGACCGGGAGCTCGAGCTCGCCGCCACCCTGCTGGCCGGGGAGCTGGTGTACTGCCGGCCCGAGCCGGGGAGCGATCGCGAGCAGCCTGTCGGGAGATGAACGACCGGAAGCGCTTTCTGGCCGCCGCCCGCTTCGAGCGGCCCGGCGCCACTTGTGTTCCCTGCCTTCAGACCCGGGCGTTTCACCCCGCGCCGCCGCCGTGAGCCCACTCCCCTGCCTGTAAGGCACTCCAGCCGCGGACCTGACCGCCCCTAAACGTTCAAAAGCCCCCCGAATCGAGTGAATCCCGCGCGCAGCTCGTGCGACTCTTGCTCTGCGGCAGGGCTGGAAGGGGTTTTAAATATCTATAATATCGGTTATATTTCTAATATGGCTGCGATACTCGTGAAGGACGTTCCCGATGAAGTCCGAAACCTCTTCAAGGCGATCTGCGCCGAGCAAGGAAAGACCATGCGGGAAGGTATTATCGAGCTGATGCAGCGTGCCATAGACGACAAACGAAGGAACCGAAAGGCGAGGCGGTGAATCGTTGCAGCGGTGCCGACGCGACGGACGGAAGCCTATCCCTTCTCAAGGAGAACGTCACGTCCGCAGATGCCACGCAATTTCGGCAAGATGGGCTTCTATCACGCATTCGATGAAGACGGCAAGGACCTGACGGGTCCGGCCGGATTTTGATATCTGCGAGAGGCACCTGAGTATCTCGTGTCTCGGCTGAAGGGGAGTTCGCCATGAAAGAGAAAGAAGGTGAGGACATGAGGTTTTTTGACGTTGAAATACTCAAGGACTTGTCGGTAGAGGACATGGAGCGACTGAGAAGAGAAATAAAGGACCTGAATCGAAGAGTACGCAAAGAGCTTGACAGCAGGGAAAGGAATTGCGCCTACTGCGGGGACACACTCGACGCTTCGGGTCATGGATTTAGATATTGCTCTGCCTGGCATCGATACCTGGACAACCACAAGAACACAGCGACGGTCTCTAGAGCGGAGTTCGAGCGCAGACGTGCTGTCAGGCGGATCAGGACGATCAAGAAAGCGACGGGGGCAGCAGCCACGCGGTCCAAAAACTCGAACCTTGAAGGAGCGGCAGAACTCAGAGCTTCAATAGGGAATCTGCGGATAAGACGGATTCTGAATGAGTTCCAGGAAATCACAGGCAATAGCCTCAACGCGTCGATACGGGACAACAGAAGGCTCAAGACCACAGATTAGCAGGGCACCAGGAGTGCGTGGTGGAACAACAGGAATACGAAATCTGGTACCAGACCCGGGATCACCACAGGCATCAAACCGAAAGTCTGGCGGGGACGTGGAAACAGCTCCTGGACAGACTGAGAGAGATGGCTCTGGATGGAAAAGCCATTCTGGCGATTGGAAGGGGCGGTGTCTTCAGGCCGTACAGACTCTCCACCGGCGGCAAATTCTAGAGAAGCGCGTGGGTGCCCCATATCTGACTTCCCGCAAAGAAATCCTGGAAGCAATGCAGTGTGACGAACCGGATCGCGCCGATGAGTGGATCGAACGGCGTATCGACATGCTGATTGGCGACGTCAGGAACTGCTGGAGCAGGTACGCTCAGCAGCAGTTGAGGTTCCCCGCCTGCCGGAAGCTGGCACCGTTTGCTCCTGATTGACAAGAATCTTGGCAGAATCGGCTTGAGGATATAGTTATGAATGGAGTATGCAAAAGTCGTATTAAAACTAGGTTGAAGGGACCAGATTGACCATCGGCTGCGGAAGACAGAACATCACGCCCCGATTCGCAACTCATCCTTCAAATCGCCCCATTCACGCGAGATCTCTCCGCGCAGGGCGTAGAAGCCGCCGATCAGCGCCACCGAAGCCAGGTGGTACCTTTCGGCGAATTCCGTGTGTTCCCGGCACACGTTCTCGGCCTGGTACAACTCGCCCATGTGCAAACGGCACACACCGAGCTTGAACCCCGCGATGCACAGAGAATACAGATCATCGGATCCCTTGAAGATGTCGAAAGCACCCGAGAAGGCCCTGTGAGCGGCTACCATGTTGATCCGGCAGGGCACGGTCAGCCCTGCGGCCTATCGGGAGTGGCCCGGCAGCATCGTCGTCCTGGCCGCGGAAAACGATCCGACCCAGCGAGTGCTGACTTCGCCGCGCGAAATACCAAGGATTTCGGGAATACCGGTTTGGCGACACATGGGGCCGCGTGGGCGCACAGACTCTTTCTCTGTGGCGGGGGTGGAAGGGGCTGCAAAAAGGCGATCTGTGCCGAGCAAGGAAAGCTCGGAACGGGAAATGGCGAGCAGCACGCCGATGTACACGAACGCCGGGGGCCAGTTTCCGCTGGCGAAAGACCAACACTGAATACCTTCGATACTGAGGCCGTCGCCCGGAGCGATCTATCTAACGGCAAGGCCTGGCAACTACTATCTCTCCATGACTACCATCTGGTGAATATCCAGCCGCGGCACGGTTGTTGCCAAACGATCATCCTCCATTCTCCAACTCAATGCACTTCTTGACGGTGCCAGTTCTTCTTGACCGATATTTCGATATCCAGAAGGGGAGGTATCTGTTCGATCACCCCGCGCTGCAGCACCTTGTTTTTCCGCATGATAGTTGACCCAGCTACGACTGCCGGTCGCTTGATTCCTCAAGCCAGGCGCACCAGGCTCGCATTCTTGAAGGGCGAACACGGTCATCCGGGTGGCGGTCTCATCGGGGTAGAAGTTATCGGGTACGAATGCGGGTGTTTCGATGCGGGGTACTTCCGCCGGATGTTCAAGCGTTTGACGGGGTTGATTCGCCGCGAAGCTCCGCTCTCTGTAGGCGCGCGCTCGCACTAACACGCTTTGAGGGCTTCGGCCGCCGGTCTGCGCGCGGCTCGGGGGCTGCGACCAAGCCCCCTGATCTGCAAAAAGAAATGACTTCTGGCAAGAGAATCGGTACCTTAGCTGTAGCACTTGAACCAAGGGGGAGCCTGGACCATGAACAGGGCCGTTGTCGCGGCACTGGCGGTCATTCTTCTCGGTTCGGCAGCGAACGCAGTTGCTGATTCGAAGTTGGACAGCGTTCCCCGAATCGGATTGGAGGAGTTCAAACCGCTGCGTGCCGACAACTCAGTATACGTAATCGATGTACGCTACCCGGACCAGTACGAATCGGGGCATATCCCCGGGGCCGTGCTGATGCCGCTTGAGCTCCTGGACGGCTCACTCTCAAAGCTGAGCAGGGTGACGAAACCCATCGTTGCCTACTGTCAGTGACCGAATGAGGAAAGCAGCGCCCGTGCGGCGCTCATACTGAGAGAGCATGGCATCGAAAACGTATCCGTTCTGCGCGGCGGCTACAGAGGGTGGGTAGCGGACGGAAATCCAGTCGAAACTGGATTCTGAGACAGCGTTCACTTACAAACGCTTCATGGCCGCTGGTGGTGCGAAACTCCCTCTACCGGAACGCAGACAGCGCACACGAAAGCCGAACAATCTCGATCTTCGTCGATACCGGTGTCCTATCAGGGCTAATGCGTCCGGAACCGGATACCCGCTTTCCGGGGTGGGTGGTCTTCACAGGTGCGATATCGGTCTCACTGCTGTTCCGGTCGCCGAGATTCTTTGTGGGATCGGGTCACCGCCTGAGGGGAACAAGAAGCACCGACTGCTCGACGCCGCGACGGCGTTGGGCGAGCACTTCTCCCGATGCACAGGTCGCGGCTGTCTGCCGCCTCACCGGCTGAGGCCGGCGCCGCCGGGCGCGCGGGGAAACTCGCTGCTCCAGCTGCCCAGCTTCTCCGGCGGTATGCCGGCAAAGTCGCTGTGTCCCACCCATCCCCCGTCACAGGCCAGGGTGGTCCCGGTCACATAACTGGCCAGCTCGGAGGCCAGAAAGACCGCCGCCCTGCCGATTTCCTGGGGCTCGGCCATTCTTCCCAGGGGAGTCCGGTAGCAGAGGGCGGCTTCCAGCTCCGGCCTGTCCCGGATCACCTTGAAGGTGGGCTCGGTGAGGGTCACCCCCGGCGCAATCGCGTTCACCCGGATGCCGTGGGAGGCCCATTCGGCGGCCAGACACTCGCTCATCATCTTCACCGCCGCCTTGGCGGCGCAGTAGCAGCTGTTCTCGGCGCCGCCCACGATCCCCATCTTCGAAGAGATGTTGATGATGCTGCCCCCTCCCCTTTCTTTCATGATGGCCGCCGCCTCGCGGCAGCCGAGAAACGCACTGGTCAGGTTGATCCGCAGCAGTCTCTCCCACTCCTGGAGGCTCAACTGCAGGGCCGGAGTCACCAGGTGCAGCCCCACGTTGTTCACCCAGATGTCCAGACCGCCCAGCTCCCGGAGGGCGGCGCGGGCCAGCTCGGAGACCTCTTCTTCCCTGGTCATGTCCGCCGGAATGACCTTCGGCTCGCAGCCGCTCAAACGTTCGATCTCCTGGACCGTCTCGTGGAGCCGGGCCTCGGCGGCGGCATCCTGCCCCCCGGGCCTGTGGTTCAGCAGGAGCCGGGCTCCCGAGCGGGCGAACTCCACGGCGATCGCTCTTCCGATCCCCCGGGTGGAACCGGTCACCACAGCGCACTTGCCTGCGAGCAGATTCATCGGCGCCTCCTCACCTCCTACACCGAATACAGAGGCTTGCCCCTGGCGAGCATCTCGAATACGTTGAGCGCCGTCTTTCTCTGCAGATCCTTGATGGACTCCTGCGAATACCAGCTCATGTGAGGGGTGAGGAAAACGCGCTCGGGAAAGCGAAGCAGGGCGGATTGGCCGTATTCCCCGTCGGGGCAATCCAGTACGTCCAGTCCGGCCAGAGCCACCGTCCCCTTCTCCAGGGCGTCCACCAGCGCCTCCTGGTCGATCAGCCCGCCCCTGGAGGTGTTGACCAGGATCACGCCCTTCTTCATCAGGGCGAACCGATCGCTGTCGATCAGGTGGCGGGTCTCTTCGGTCAGGGGCGCGTGCACCGAGAGGACGTCCGACTGGGCCAGGACCTCCTCCAGCGACAGAAACTCGACCCAACCGTAGCGTTCCGCTTCGTCGAAATAGGGATCGAAGGCCACGATGCGGTTGCCGTAGGGCCGGAGCTTCTCCGCGACTCTCCGGGCGATGTGGCCGAAAGCGATGAGACCGACGGTGAGGGTGGCGAACCTGCGCAGCGGCCGGATCCGCTCGTAGGCCCACTGGCCGCGATGCAGCAGGTCGTTGGCCAGGCTGAGCTTGCGCAGGCAGTTCATCATGTGGGCGATTGCCGTGTCCGAAACCTCCTCGATGCAGTAGTCGGGCACGTTGGCCACCACGATGCCCTTCTCCCTGGCCGCCGCCACGTCGATGGTGTCCACCCCGATGGCGTAGCGGCTGATGATGCGGCACCGGGTCAAGGCCTGGATCACCTTTCTGGAGATCCTGGCGAACTGGACGATCAGGGCGTCCGCATCCCTGCCGTACTCCAGCACCCCGTCTTCGTCCTTCACCCCACCGGCGACGATCTTGGTACAGTCCACGATCTCCACGCCGTCCAGCTTTTCGAGGATCGCCCGCTCCTCATGGTTGTCTGGATAGTAGTAGTCGGTAAAGACGATTCTGTGTTTCGCCAAGATGCCCCCTTTCGCCGTCCTCCGCGAGCCCTAGATGAGGCCAGCGCGGCGCGCCAGATCGATGCACCCTGTGATGCTCAGGGCGTCGACCTGCTGTTGAGCCGAGATACTGATGATCCGCCCGGGAATGCCCCGCTTCTCTCTGAACAGATACTCGTACAGGGCGCATCTGCGGGAGCTGCCGATGAGGAGGAAGCTCGTTTCCGTGGGGAAACCGAGCGCCTCCAACTGGGCCATCGCCCGCAGATCCTCGGAGGCGATGGCCGCCTCCACGAACAGCTTGCGCTGGTACCAGTGCGTCCGCAGCAGCGTATCCAGGAAGCGGGGCATCAGCAGCGAGCGAAGGAAGCCGGTCTCGCTGACCCAGTGGCAGGCTGCGTCCACCACCTCGCTGTCGAAGTAGTTGCTGTCGTCGAACGCATCCTCCCCGCGCACTGATTTGCCGATGGAGGTTTCCTTGATGATAGCCTCGTAGAGCTGCCCCGACACGGTAGTGACGCTTCCCAGGATCCTGGCCTGCCCGTCGACGGGGATGAACTTCGTGTGCGAGGACAGTATCACCACCGTCGCGGGCAGCTCCGGTTGACGGGTCACGAGCAGACCGGCCACCTGGGCCTCCTCCCCGCGCATGAAATCCAGGGTCCCCACATCCCGGATGCCCGCAGAGGCCGGATCGTAGCGGTTCTTGATTCCAGGGACCAGGTACAGCGGGATGCTCACGGGGAACACCGCCGGGTCCCGGACGGGCTGGAGGCTCGCCGCCAGCTCATCCAGACCGGCAGGGGCCCACAGGTGGGGCACCTCCAGCAGCCCGATCTCCGAGGTGATCATGCCGGAAGAGATGGCAAACGCCAACTCCTCCAGCTCCAGCCCTGCCTTCTCCAGCGCTTCGAAAAAGGTCTCCTTCAGCCCCTCCTTCAGCGCCTCCCTGCTGCCGCTGATGGCGGTGTCACGAACCCCCACCTTGCGCGAGGCCCGGGCGCGGATCTCTCCCTCCTGGTTCACCACGTAGACCCTCGAGTTGGTGGTTCCACAGTCGATGGTCGCCAGGTGCATCAGAGGACCCCCAGCTCGCTCAGGGCCTTCTCGATCCGCGCCTTCTCCTCTGCGCTGGCCGGGAGGAAGGGGGAACGGGGATAGGCGGTCACGATTCCTCTGATCTCCAGCATGGCGTACACGGCGAGCTGCGTCGAACGGGCCAGGTACATCACGTCGCGCATTCTGTTCACCTCGAACTGAGTCCGCCGGCAACCCTCCAGATCGCCGGCCATCCCCTGCTCCCACATTCGGCGGCAGACCTCCGGAAATGCGTTCCCCAGCCCGGGGATATAGGCTTCCGCCCCCAGGGCCCTGGCTGAAAGCCACAGCGCTTCGGTGCCCAGAACGACGTCCATGCCCCTGCTTGCCAGCTCCCGCATGTAGGTGGCGAAGGTCAGGATGTCGAAGGTGGCGTCCTTGATCCCGTGCAACCCTTTCTCCCGGAGCTGCCTGATGGCATCGAGGGAGATCGAGTAGCCCGAAAACCTGGGGTTGTGGTACAGGTACACGGGGAAGTCCCCCTCCACCGCCTCGAGCATAGCCGAATAGAAGGCCAGGACGGCATCCTGGTTGTGATGATAGTAGTAGGGGCCCACTGCGGCGGCCCCGTCACAGCCCACCTTCTGCGCATGCCGGGTGAGGGCTACGGTGTCCCGGGTGTTGGCGGTACCGGTGTGAACGATAATCGGGATCCTGCCCCTCACCACGGCCACAGCCACCTCGGCCACTTTCCTGCGCTCCTCCAGGTCCATCAGCGGTCCGCTTCCGTAGGAGCCGCAGATATACAGCCCGTGGACCCGGTCGCTGAGGTAGTCCAGGAGCGTCTCCAGGCCGGCCAGATCCAGACCGCCCTCCCGCTTGAAGGGTGTGATCATCGGCGGCACCACCCCCGTCAGCTTGAACATAATCCCTCCCCAATCGCCTTTTCCGTCACGAGCGCCGCCCCCGGCGGCTGAAGTAGATGCTGATCATGATCAGGATGATGAGCCCGGTGGCGATGCGGCGGCCGGCTTCGGGCATCTTCATCACCGTCAGGATGCTCTCCAGGAGGACCAGGATGACGGCCCCCGCCATGGTACCGAGATACCCACCCTTCCCGCCGGTCAGGGCGGTGCCTCCGATCACCACGGCGGTGATCGACCAAAGGGTGTACTCGTTGCCGATGCCGAGAAAGGCGGTACGGGTGTAGCCTGCCATGAGCGCCCCGGTGAGGCAGGCGGTGGCCCCGCTGATCGAATACGCGGTGCTCTTGACCCACCGAACCCGCACGCCGGACATGGACGCCGCCCGCTCGTTGGCGCCCACGTAGTGGAGCTTTCGCCCCAAGGTGCTGGAGCGGAGGAAAAAGATGATGAAGATGCCCAGCACGATCCAGATGACCACGACGATGGGGATGCCTCCCAAGACGCTGCCCACCGCGATGTGGCGCAGAATGGGAGAGGCCAGTCCCTTCGGAGCTCCCTGGCTGAAGATGAGGGTGACCCCGGTTACCAGTGAGCCGATCGCCAGGGTCATCACCAGGGGCGAGATGGAAAGCGAGGTGACCCCCAGCCCACTCAGGGTTCCGAACAGAGCGCCCAGGGCCACGATCGCCAGCAGGGACCAGAGGGTGCTCTCGTTCAGCCCGTTCATGAACATGCAGGTGAACACGTTGCCCATGGTGATCAGCGGACCTACGGACAGGTCGATTCCCGCTGTCAGGATCACCAGAGTCTGTCCGATTGCCACGATCCCGAGAAACGAGGCGGTGCGCAGAACCGCCCCCACATGGTCGAAGGCCAGAAACCCGCTGGAGACGATCTCTCCCAGAACAAACAGCGCAACAATCAAGGCGAACAGCAATACGGTGATCTTGTTGCCCAGAATCACGCCCACCTGGTCCAGCATGCCGGAGCTGCTTCTCTGCGCAGACATGGCTACCGCTCCGCCGCCTTGCCGGCATAGCGCCTGGGCAGAAGAAGCCTCTTCAACACCTCCCCCAGGTTGGTCCCTCCCCTCGAAGAGGTGATCGCCAGGGCGGCGATCAGCACCAGCCCTTTGGCCACGTACTGGTAGAAGGTGGAGATGGCCAGCAGGTTGAGGATGTTGTTCAGCAGATGAAAGATATAGGCTCCACCGATGATGCCGACGATGCCTCCCCGCCCCCCGGCCAGGCTGGTTCCGGCTATGACCGCCACGGCGATGGAGTTCAGGATATACGCCTCGCCGACCAGAGGGTCTCCGGAGTACATCCAGGCGGAGAGAAACATGCCCGCGAAAGCGCCCAGCAGCCCGCTGAACCCGTAGACCCAGATTTTCACGCGCTGCACCGGGATACCGGACTCGTAGGCGATCTCCTCGTTTCCGCCCACTGCGTACAGCGAGCGCCCCAGGTAGGTCCGGCGCAGGAAGAGCTGAAAGAGGGCAACGAAGGCCAGGAAGATGATCAGCGGGGTCGGAACCGCACCCAGAATGCCGCCCGTCACTGCCCGCGCCACTCCCAGAGAAACGCCGCCCCCCGGCTCGGGCAGAATGAAGAGGCTGATTCCTTTCCAGATGGCCCCGGTGGCCAGAGTGACGATCAGCGGGGGAAATCCTCCCTTGGCGATGATGAACCCATTGGCGAGCCCCAAGGCCAGCCCCACCGCCGGGGGTACGAGCAGCCACAGGATGATGTTCGGCGCCGAGTCCACCCAGGGAAGACTGGCGGCAATGACGTTGGTGAGCCCGATGATCCCTCCGATGGAAAGGTCGATGCCGCCGGTGAGGATCACCAGGGTCTGGCCGATTCCGGCAAGGATCAGAGGGGTGATGCGAGTGAAGAGATTGACGTTGTTGTTCCAGGTGAAGAAGCTGGGCTCGATGAAGCAGGCGATCACATAGATGAAGAAGAAAATGGCGTAGACAGGGAGGTACATCCCCACGTTGCGCTGCCCTTCCGTCATACCGCCTCCTGCTCCAGAAGATCGACGTTGCTCACCGAGGCCTTCATGACGTTCTCCTCGGTGATCGCCGGACCCCTGAGCTCCGCTGTCAGGAAGCCGTGGTTCATGATCAGCACCCGGTCACACAGCCCGATCAGCTCCAGCATGTCGCTGGTGTTGAGGATGACGGCCACGCCCTGCTCGGCCAGCTCCCGGATCAGGAGGTAGATCTGCTGCTTGGTCGCCACGTCCACCCCTTTGGTGGGCTCCAGCATCACCATCACTCTGGGATCGAAGAGCAGCCATTTGCCCAGCACCAGCTTCTGCATGTTCCCGCCGCTCAGGGACTGCGCCGCCTGGTTGGGGGATGAGACCTTGATGGCCAGCCTGCCGATGATGCGGCGCACCTGCCCTCTCTCCTCCCGCTTGCGAATCCAGCCCCAGCTCCTGCGCCGGTCCACGGTGGGCGCTGCCAGATTTTCCAGGGCGCTCAGGACCAGGAAGACCCCCTCCTCGTTCCTGTTTTCCGGAATGAGCCCGATCCCCGCCCTCATGGCCTCCACCGGATTGCGACTGCTGATCTTCCTGCCCTGAACCTCGAGCTGCAGATCCTCGCATTCCCCCAGACCGAAGATGGACTGGAGCAGCTCCATCTGTCCCTGTCCCCGCAGGCCGCCCACCCCCAGCACCTCTCCACTGTGCACGGCCAGGGCGATCCTCTTCCCGGAACGTTTCAGGACTCCGGAATACGAGAAGACCACCTCGGCGCGCTCCTTCGCGGGCTTGGGAGGAAAGATCTCGGAAAACCCTCTGCCCACCATCGATGAGATCAGCCTGTCCTCGCTGAAGAACGAGGCTTCCTCGGTGGTTACCCTCCTGCCGTCCTTCATCACCGTGATTCGATCGGAGATCTCCAGAACCTCGTCAAGACGGTGGGAGATGAAGATGATGCCCTTGCCGCGGTTCTTGAGGTCCCGCAGGATCTTGAACAGCAGCCTCACCTCCTCCCTGGACAGGGACGCGGTGGGCTCGTCGAAGATGATGATGTCGGGATCCTCGGAGAGCACCTTGGCGATCTCCACCATCTGCCTGCGGGCCATGGGAAGGGAGCTGACCAGCACGTCCGGCTGGATCTCGGCCCCGATCTCCCGGAGAATGCCTTCGCAGCGGCGGCGGGTCTCCTCCCAATCGATCAGGCCGGACCTCTTCCTGGGCCAGGTGCCCATGGAGATGTTCTCTGCCACGGTAGTTTCGGGCAGCAGCGACAGCTCCTGGTAGACCACACCCACCCTGGCCTTGCGGGCATCGGCGTAGCTGCGGAAGGTCTGCCGCTCTCCCCGAAACGTGAGCGTCCCCCGATCGGGGAGATGCACGCCGGCGATCACCTTGATGAGGGTGCTCTTCCCGGCCCCGTTTTCTCCCACCAGGCCGTGGATCTCCCCGCCGTGGCACACGAAGTCCACTTCGTTCACCGCCAGGGTGCCGGGAAAGGATTTCACGATACCCACTGCCTGCAGCAGCGGCACGCGGGCGATTCCCGCCTCTGCCATGAGCCCTCCTGAGGCACGGGGGAGGAGTGTTTCCTCCCCCGCCGTTGATTCGTCCGTCTAGCGCTCGAACATCTTCTTGACGATGTCGTCGGGAAGCTTGGAATTGCACCAGAAGCTGTTGGGAAGGTCCGGCTTGACGTACTGGTCCAGGGTCGCAGAGGTGATCGTGGGAATGGGAATGAAGACCTGTTTGTCGACTTGCCTGCCCTGCAGCGCGTCCAGGGCAACCTCCAGAGCCTTGGCGCTGCACCAGGTGGGCATGCTGGTGGAGATGGAGTCCCATCCCGGACACTTCTTCTGGGCTTCCTTCCAGATCTTCAGGAACCCGTTGCCGTCCTCGCCGGTGACCGGGGGCGGACACTCTCCCCGCTCCAGATACGTCTCGATCACGGCCTCGGACATGGCTCCTCCCTGCGACCAGACGCCCTGGATCTTGGGGTAGGCCGCCAACAGGTTTTCCATGGCTCTCTTGGCCTTGGCGTAGTCCCAGTCCGCATAGACCTCCTGGACGATCTTGATCCCCGGGTACTTGTCGAACACGCTCTTGGCGCCTTCAAACCGCTCGGCCGAGATGGCGGTGCCCTTGATGCCGTTGAATGCAATGATGTCACCCTGTCCGTTCAGAGCTTTCACCAGCCAATCGCCCTGAACCCTCCCGAACTCTTTCTGGTCGACCACCACGTGGGCGGTGATGTTGTCGGTATACACCAGGTTGTCGAAGTCCACCACCACGATGCCCGCCTGCATGGCCTTGTCCACCACCGGAACCAGGGCCTTGGGGTTGGCCGCGGTGATCAGGATGGCGTCGACCTTCTTGGCGATCAGGTCTTCGATGTCGGAGATCTGCTTCTCCACCGCACCTTCGGCCTCGGTGACCACCAGCTCGGCCACCAGATCGGCGTGCTGCTGGGCGGCGTACTTGGCCTCCTCCACCATCTGCACGCGCCAGGAGTTGCCCAGGCTGAAGTTGCTCAAGCCGATGACATACCCTTCCTTTGCCGCCGCCCCTTCCTTCTGTCCCGCGGCCATCACCAGGCCGGCGGCGCACAGAAGAAGGACGAGCCCCATCAGGAGTCTCTTGGTCATGACTTCCTCCTTGGTAGTTTTTGGTTCTGTTTCCGACGGAAACAGTTGCCTGCGTTACACCTCACAGACTTTCCAACTCGGGAAAGGCCACCGCCCGGCACGGTGCGGCCTCCCGTCCTCCCAGCTTGAGAGGCAGGGCGAAGATCAGGAAATACCTGTCGTCCGGAACGGAGCCCAGATTGCAGAGGTTCTCGACAATGGGTATTCCCGCTCCCAGAACCAGGCGATGAGCCGCGCTTCCCGGGGCACCCGGCGCGTCGATGTTGGGAGCGTCGGTCATGTAGGCGCTGATCTTCTTCTCGACCAGCCACTCCAGAAGATCGGCGGCCGGCACGGGGAATCTCCTGTTGTACTCCCGGGTCTCCGCATGGCGTTCGATTCCCGTGGCGAGCACGAAGATCGATCCTTCCTCCAGATCGAAGCCGGCGGAGGACAGATCGGCGAGGGTGATCTCCTGTCCCGCTGGCTCCCCGGCAAGGCGAAACATGCGGGCCCGGCCGTGCAGCCGGTCCAGGGACACCTCATCGATGCAGGGCACCCCGTCCAGGAAGTGCTTGGGCGCGTCCACATGGGTCCCGGTGTGGGCCATCATGCTCAGCTTCGTCAGGTTCGCTCCTTCCGAGTTCACCCGATACACCCACTGGAAGACCGGCCGCTCCGTCCCGGGATACACCACCATGTCGCTGGAGATCCGGTAGGAAAGATCCACCATTCTCGCTGCCTCCATGCTCATCCTTCCGCCGCGGCCACCCTGCAGGTCTGAAGCACGGTCTCCGGGATCGCCGGGCCCGGGCAGCATCCAGGGATGTGCACGGTGCGCGGATCCTCCCGGAAGCCGGCCGGGGGACAGTCGCCCACCACGAAGTAAGGGCCCTCCTGCAGATGCTCCTCGAAGCGGAGATCCACCGCGTTGAATCCCAGCATGAAGGTGGGTCTGCCCGCGTTGCGGTTGATCCGCTCCCACGTTCCGTCCCGTTCCCAGAACAGGGCGGGTCCGGTGAACCAGGCAAAGCACCCCTCGCACAACCCGCCCAGCACGATGGTACAGGGAAAGCGACCGTAGAGCGCTTCCACCGGTTTTTCGATCGCGACGGAGAGGCTCTCCACCGAAGAACCGATCAGACGGATCCTGTTTCGATCGATCTCGCCCACCCCGCCCCGATGAGCGGTCCAGGCGAAGGTCAGGTCGCCGCGGTGAACGCGGAGCAGGTCCGCCCCCACGGATTCCAGCGCCACCGGGTCATTCGAGGCCAGCAGGGCGCCCAGAAACCGGGGGCGGCAGAGGTCCGGTCCGTCACCCTCGCCCACCACCAGCGCATCAGCGAAGCACAGGTGCTCAGGGATGGCCCTGTGCAGCTCCGCCACCAGCTTCGGCAGCCGGCTCTGGTGGTGCTGGAGCCGGAGGCTCTGCGAGAGAAAACCGACCCAGTTCTTCACGCAGCAGGTCAGGGAACCGATCCGATGCGTCTTCAGCTTGGCGAAATTGATCAGGCAGTCCGCCTCCAGTGCCTTCCGGGGCACCGTGAGGGAGCGCACGATGTCGCTTCCGGGAAGCTCGATGGAGGTCCGCTCACGCGCCTCGTCGATGTCGACGATCTCGCCCCCCGCCTCCAGGACCGCCTCCTCCATGCCGCTCTGCCGGAAGCTCTCCCGCGCCGACAGGTAGCTGGCCGGGGACTCGCCCACGTAGACCCTGGCGACCCCGCGGTCTCTGAGCAGCTCGATCAGGCCGGAGACGAAGCGGGGCTCCGTGGTGATGCCTTCCACGGCGGCGGCCCCGATCACCAGGTTCGGTTTGATGAAGACCGTCCCGGCCGCAGGCACCGGAATGCCCGCATCTTCCAGATTCTCCAGGGACCGGCGCACCATGTCCCGGAAATCCGTCTTGCCGTACTCGGCGGTCTTGGAGGTGACGATGGAGACCAGCGCCTCTGGAGCCCTCCTGCCCCCTCCCTCCGCGGCCGAAGCGCTCACCATCGACCTCCCTGCGTCTCCGCCACCATGTTCACCGGCGAGGCGTCCAGTCCCCGCAGCCGCAGCGGAAACGCGTACAGCCGCCTGATTCTCCTGCCCAGGAGCCTGCCGAGATTGACATCCTCGTACACCAGGACGGCCCTGGTCTCATACAGCTCGCCGCTCAAGAGCGTCCTGTGCACCTTGAAATCCGTCTGCGGTCCCTGGATGGGATTCTCGATGCTCAAGGTGTCGATGGCGATGGCCTTCAGCCGGGGCAGCTCCAGGCGAACCAGACGGGCTGCCTCCACGGAGAGGGCGGGAAAATCGTCGCAGTACCGCCCGGCCTCCTCCCTCAGCCTCCAGTACCCGGTGCAGACCAGCAAGATGTCGCAGCGCTTCAGCCTGGAACCGTAGCGCTCCAGGTCCTCCCGGCGAAGCAGCTCCCCCTTCCCCAGCTCCTTCTCCACCAGGAGCGGGCGGCTGTAGAGGAAATCGTCGATGGGGATGCCCTCGATGCTGCGACCGCCATCCCAGAAATGATACGGGGCGTCCACGTGGGTCCCGTTGTGCGTGAAATGGTGGAGGAAGCTCGTGTTCGACTCCCCTCCGCGGCTCATCCGCGAGTGAGGCTCCACCCGGTCCTTGGGCAGCCCGGGGAAGACCGGCATGTCCTCGCTGAGCTCGTAGCCAAGCTCGATCAGCATCCGCCGCACCTCCCAGACGGCCCGGCCGCTAGTACTTCAAGTAAGACAGGGACTGGCGAGTCTTCTTCAGCCGTTCCCACATCGCCGGGCCCTTGCGCAGCCCCACCGTGACGAACAGCGTTTCGATGACCGCCACCTGCACGATTCTCGAGACCATCGCATCAGTCCTGTAGTTCATCTCCTCCGATACCGTGGTGATGCAGACATCGGCAATCTTGCCAAGCGGGCTGTCCGCGAAACCGGTCAAGGCAATGACCCGGGCCGGAGGCTTGGCCTCCTTCACCGGAACCACCACATCCTTGCTCTCCCCGGAATAGGAGACGCAGAAGATCACATCTCCCGGCCGCGGATTGGCCAGAGTCACGGCGTTGACGTGGGGATCCGTGGAGAAGTAGCAGTTGAATCCCAGCCGGGTGAACATGAAGTAGAGCTCGTACGCAATGGCCGCCGAAGTGGCGTAGCCCAGAAAGACGATCCGCCTGGCATTCTCCATCAGCTCGACGGCGCTCTGGAGGGTGGTCTCCTTCACGGCCAGCAGGTTTTCCCGCAGGGTCTGCACCGCACCCAGAAAGATCTTGCGCTTGACCTCTTCGATGCTGTCCTCGGAGGTGATGTCTTCGTAGGTATGGTAGAACGAGGTTCCCGCGAGCTCGGTGGCCAGGGTGACCTTGAAATCGTAGTAGCTCGAAAAACCCAGCAGGCGGTAGAACTTGACGATGGAGGATTCGCTGCGCACCCCCGTCTCGGCGGCGAGCTGGGTGATGGACATCTTGATCACCTTCTCCGGCCGGCCCACGACGTACTCGGCGATCTTCCTCTGCAGAGGGGTCATCCTGGATGACTCGCGGCGCATCAGGTTCAGGACCGGAACGGTCTGGGCGGCGCTCAAGGACATGGCTTCTGCTTCATGTTGTGCTTCATGAAAGAAATTTTTTCTCAATTCTAGCCCTGTATGGCGGTCCTGTCAAGAAAAAACTTTGTGAACGGCTGTTGAACTGGCGGCCTCAGGGGGCGTAAGATAGCAGGCAAAGTCAGAGTCAACGATCCCTGTCCGCGGGGCCGGCCGAGAAGCATCACCATGGAGGAACGCGCATGGGCCGCTGGCACGAGCTGATCATTCCCTGGTACGAAAGCAGTGCCGTGAGCTGCGCGCTCTGCGGGCAGCTCATTCCCAGGAGAGCCTGGGCAGCCCGGGTGGCGGGGGAGAGCCTGCTGTTCTGTGGCCGTCGCTGCGAGCAGATCTACCGCCGGTACTGGCTGCCCCGCCACGGAGGTGGGAGCGCCGCAGGCTCCGCCGAAAGGGGGGGCTCCGGCCGGGGCGCGGGCCGCGCTGGAGGGTAAGCGCGTGGTTCGGGTGGGCATCGACACCGGAGGGACCTTCACCGACCTGATGGCCGCAGATCCGGCAACCGGCGAGGTTCGAGTGGAAAAGCAGCCCTCCACGCCGGTCCAGCCGGAGCTGGCGGTGCTGGAATCGATCCGGCGCTCCGGGCTGCGGCCGCCGCAGATCGGCGCCCTGGTGCTGGGGACCACCATCGGCACCAACGCCCTGCTGGAACGCAGGGGAGCCCGGGTGATCTACCTGACCACCGAGGGGTTCGAGGACGTCCCCTACATCCAGCGGATGGACAAGAAGGATCCTTACGACCTTCAGTGGCGCAAGCCGGAGCCCTTCGCGCGGCGCTCCGACTGCCTGGGCGTCCGGGAGCGGGTTTCCGCCGATGGGGTGGTGCTGAGGTCCCTCGAGCGGGCGGAGCTGGAGCGGATCGTCGCGACGGTCCGGCGGCGCCTGGCCGCAGGCGGCGGGGATGCCGCCCTGGCGGTGAACCTGCTTTTCTCCTACGCCAACTCCGCCCACGAGCACATGCTCCGGGACTTCTTCCGCACGGCGCTTCCGGAAGTGCCGCTGTCCCTCGCCAGCGAGATATCCCCGATCTGGAGGGAATACGAGCGCGCCAGCACCACCATCATAGACGCCTACCTGAAACCGCTGATGATCCGCTTCCTGGATGACCTGGCGCTGCGGCTGCGGGAAGCCGGCTTTTCGGGGCCTTTCATGGTGATGAAGTCCAACGGCGGCCGGATGGCCGCCGCCGCGGCCAGGGAGCAGCCTGTCCAGACCATGCTGTCGGGCCTCTGCGGGGGAGTGATCGCGGGCAGGTACTTCGGGCAGCAGATGGGGCGCGAAGAGCTCATCACCCTGGACATGGGCGGCACCAGCACCGACGTGGCCACCGTGACCGGCGCCCGGGTGGGCTACACCACCGAGTACGAGGTGGACTTCAGCATCCCCGTCCTGGCCCCCTTCCTGGACATGAAGACCATCGGCGCCGGGGGCGGTTCGATCGCCTGGATCGACCCGGGGGGGCTGCTGCGGGTGGGGCCCAGGAGCGCCGGCGCCGAGCCCGGCCCCGCCTGCTACGGCCGGGGCGGGCGGGAGATCACGGTGACCGACGCCGACCTGGTGCTGGGCCGCCTGAACCCGGACAACTTCCTGGGCGGGCGCATCCGCCTGGAGCCGGAGCAGGCCCGGCAGGGGATGGCGCGTCTGGGCGAACGGCTGGGCCTGTCCCTGGAAGAGACCGCGCTCGCCATCGTCGATCTGGCCAACGAGAACATGGCCAACGCCATTCGGGTGCTGACCATCGAGCGGGGTCTGGATCCGCGGGAATACGCCCTGGTGGCCTTCGGTGGAGCAGGACCGCTGCACGGCTCGGACCTGGCGGCCATCCTGTCCCTCCAGGAGGTGATCGTGCCGCCCCACCCCGGGCTGGCGTCGGCCTTTGGAACCCTGGTGGCGGACCCCCGGGTGGACCGTCGCTGGACCCGCTACTACACCTCCGACCGCATCGACCTGCAGGAGATCAACGGCCAGATGGACCGGCTGGTGCGGGAAGCGGTGGCGGAGCTGCGCCGCGAGGGGTACGAGGGCGAGCCCCTGCTGGTGCGCTCCATCAGCATGCGCTACGCCGGACAGAACTACGAGCGGGACCTGCCCGTGTCCGCGGGGCGCATCACCGCCTCCTCCTTCCAGCGCGTTCTGGAGGCTTTTCACCGGGAGCACCACGATTTCTACGGCTTCAGCTTTCCCGGGGAGGTGGTGGAGCTGATCCATTTCAACGTGACCGCTCTGGGTGAGGGATTGAAGCCGCCTCTACCAGAGCCTGCGGCCTCGGGGGCGCCTGAGCCTGCGCAGCGCCGGCCGGTGTACTTCCGGGGCAAGGGATTCCTGACCTGTCCGGTCTACCTGCGGGAGAGCCTTCCGGCAGGTGCGGCCGTGGAGGGACCCGCGGTGATCGAAGAGATGGACTCCACCACCCTGGTCCACCCGGGGCAGAGCTGTGCGGTCTCTCCGCAGGGCATCCTGGTTCTGCGCTGGCCGGCCAGCCTGACCGCCGGCGTGACCGCCCGGTCCCGCTCCACGACGGACAGCGTCACCCTGGCCATACTGCACAACAGCCTGCTGAACGTCACCCGCGAGATGGGCATGGCCATGATGCACACCGCCTACTCGCCGATCTTCAGCGAGTCCAGAGATTTCGCCTGCGCCCTGTTCGACCGCCGGGGGGAGATGATCGCCCAGGGGGAGTTCTGTCCGGCGCAGCTCGGCGCCATACCGATCACGGTGCGCTGGATCATCGCCGAGCTCGGGCTTCAGGCTTTCGAGCCCGGAGACGTGGTCATTCACAACGACCCCTACCGGGGAGGGTGCCACATGCCCGAGCACCTGATGCTGAAGCCGGTCTTCCGGGACGGCCGGCTGCAGGCCTTCGCAGCCGTCATTGGGCACGTCGCGGAGATCGGCGCCAAGGCGGTGGGCTCCTTCGCCAGCGACGCCACCGAGGTCTTCCAGGAGGGGCTGAGGCTGCCCCCGGTGAAGCTGATCCGCCGCGGGGAGTACGTGCAGGAGGTCTGGAAGATCGTCCTGGCGAACCATCGCACCCCGCGCAATACCTGGGGGGACTTCCACGCCATGCTGGGCGCCCTGAACCTGGCCGAGCGCCGGCTGGAGCGCCTGCTTGCGCGCTACGGAGAGGATTTCTTCTCCCGGGGCACCGCGGAGCTGCTCCGCTACTCCGAGCGGCTCATGCGCCGGGAGATCGCCGCCATCCCCGACGGGGAATACGCATTCACGGAACGCATGGAGGACGACGGCATCACCGACCGGCCCTACCACATCCGGGTGACGGTGGCGGTCAGGGGGGAGGAGCTGCTGGTGGACTTCACCGGCTCCGATCCGCAGGCGCTCGGCCCCATCAACGCCACCTACGGGGTGACCGCATCGGCCACCTACAACGCCCTGCTTCAGCTCACCGGCGCGCACATACCCCGCAACTCCGGCTGCTACCGCCCGGTGACCATCATCGCTCCCCCCGGCTCGATCGTGAACGTGAGCTACCCGGGCCCTTCGGTGGGCGGCAACACCGAAACGCAGCCCCGCATCGTCGGGGCCATCCTGGGCGCCATGGGAAAGGTCCTGCCGAAGAAGGTGATGGCCGCCGAAGGGGCTACCTCGTGCAACTTCCTCTTCGGCGGTGTGCACCCGCGGACGGGCCGCTACTACGTGCACTATCATTTCGAGGCCAGCGGCTGGGGCGGCCGCTTTCTGGCCGACGGCAACAGCGTCCAGAACCACATTCACGGCAACTGCCGCAATACCCCGGTGGAGATCTTCGAGACCCTCTACCCCTTCCGGGTCATCGAGTACGCGCTGCGGCCGGACTCCGGGGGCGCCGGACGGAATCGCGGCGGGCTGGCAAGCCGCAGGGTCCTGGAGGTGTGTGCGCCGGAGATCACCGTCAGCGTCATGATGGACCACGTCCGGGAGGGGGCCTGGGGCGCCTTCGGCGGCCGGCCCGGCGGTCTGGCCGGGGTGCGCATCCGGCCCCGGGGCGCCGGGAAGTTCGTCGATTTCCGCGAGGCCTTCGGCACGGTCAGTCCCTCCAAGTTCGCCGACGTGAAGGTCCACGAAGGGGACCGCATCATGATCGACAGCGCCGGAGGCGGCGGCTACGGCGAACCGGCCGAGCGCGAGGAGGAACGAATCCTGCACGACCTCGAGGAGGGATTCGTCTCCAGGGAAGCGGCCCGAAAGATCTACGGCCTTCAGGACAGACAGGGAGCGCCCGCCGGGCAAGGCCTTCCAGGCGCCGAGGCGCCGGCGGGCGGACAGGAGAGGAGCGGGTGACGAAAGGCGATCAGGTCATGAAAGGCGATCACAGGCAGCCCAACCGCGATCTGTACCGGAGGGCCTCCAGGGTGCTGCCGGGCGGAGTGTGCTCCTCCGCCCGGGTGCACGGAGGTGTGGGCCTTCCGGTGTACCTATCCCGGGCGGAGGGCGGCAGGGTGTACGACCTGGAGGGGCGCGAGCTCGTCGACCTCAGCCTGTCCTTCGGCGCCGCTCTGATCGGTCACGGCCATCCCCGGGTGGTGGAGGCCGTCCGCCGGGCCCTGGAGCTGGGGTTGATGTGCGCCTGCGAGACCGAGTGGCAGGCCCGGCTGGCCGGGCGGCTGGGGGAGCTGGTGCCCTGCATCGACATGGTGCGCTTCACCTTGAGCGGAACGGAGACCACCTACTACGCGGTGAAGCTGGCCCGGGAGTACACGGGGCGCACCCTGGTGGTCAAGTTCGAGGGACATTTCCACGGTTTCAACGACTACCTGGCCTACAACTACTGGCCGCCGGCGGAGGGCATGTGGCCGCGGGTGACCCCGGCCGTCCAGGGACTGCCGGAATACCTGAGGCGGGGATTCCTGGTGCTGCCCTTCAACGACCTGCCGCGCCTGGAGCAGACCTTCGCGGAGCGGGGCCAGGAGATCGCAGCGGTCATCCTCGAGCCGGTCAACTACAACAGCGGCACCATCCTGCCGCAGCCGGGCTTCCTTCAGGCGCTGCGCCGCCTGACCGCCGCCTCCGGGTCCCTGCTGATCTTCGACGAGATCCTCTCCGGGTTCCGCACCGGCCCGGGATGCATGCAGGCCGAATACGGGGTCACCCCGGACCTCTGCACCCTGGGCAAGGCCGTCGGCGGAGGAACGCCCCTGAGCCTGTTCGGGGGCAGGCGGGAGATCATGGAGCACATCGCCCCGGCGGGAGGCGCCCAGCACAGCGGCACCTACAACGGGCACCTGATCGAGATGATGGCCGGAAACGCCTTCCTGGAGGTGATCCAGGAGGAAGGGTTCTACCAGAGGCTGCTGGAACGCTGCCAGCGCTTCTACGAAGCGGCGAACGACATCATGCGGCGCCTGGGTCTTCCCGGACGCGTGCAGGGCAAGGGGGCTCGCTGCTCGTTTCTCTTCGGCCCTCCGGCCGGGCGGCAGCTCGCCAGCTACGCCGACCTGGTGGACAACCGCTGGGACCTGTTGAACCGCTTCTACGCGGCCGCCCTCCGCCACGGGGTCTACCTGCACAGCATGCAGCACCACGGCATCTGCTCGGCCCACACCGATGCAGAGCTCGATCGCGCCCTGGCGGGGATCGAGGCGGCGCTGGGCGATCTCAAGACAGAGGGGCTGGAGGAGGAGGAGCCATGAAAGCCAAGGAGTTCATCGGCGTCATCCCGCCGATCATGTCGTCCTTCACCGAAGATGGGGAGATCTACGAGAAGGGAGTGCGGGAGATCATCCGCTTCACCCTCCCGCACGTCAACGGCTACTACCCCATCGGAACCTACGGATGCGGACCCCTGATGTCCCTGGACGAGCGGAAGAAGGTCCTGGAGATCGTCCTGGAGGAGGTAGGCGGCAAGGTCCCGGTGGTGGCGCACGTGGGAGCGGCCGGCACCAGGCCGATGGTCGAGCTGGCCCGGCACGCCAGGTCCGCCGGGGCGGCCGGGGTGGGAGCCATATCCCCCTACTACGCGCCGAACCTTCCGGAGGAAAACCTCTACCGGCACTTCGCCGCCCTGGTGGACGCGGTGAACGAGGCGGAGTTCCCCGTGTTCGTCTACAACAACGCGCACTACTCGCAGAACAAGGTTACCCCCGGGGTGCTGAAACGGCTGGCGCAGCGCGGCTTGCGGGGCTGCAAGGACAGCTCCTTCGATCTGGTCAACTTCTTTCAGTTCCAGGACGCCGTGGCGGAGTATCCCGACTTCAACGTCATCGTGGGCACAGAAGCGTTCTTCATGGGCGCCTTCGACGCCGGGGCGACGGGGATGATCTGCGGCATGGGCAACATCTTCCCGGAGCTGCTGGAGCGAATGTACAAGGCCTACCTGGCCGGAGACCGGCAGAAGGCCATGAGCGACCAGCGGCTCCTCTTGCGCCTCCGGGCCATCACCAAGAGCGCCCCGACGGTGCCGGTGCTGCACGCGGTGCTCAGGATGCGAGGGATCGACGGGGGCTCGCCCCGCGGCCCCTACATCGACATCAATGAAGCGGTCAGGGACAAAGTGAAGAAAGGTCTGCAGGAGCTCGGCCTGCTGAGCTGAAGCGCGGGTGCCAACGTGGAGAAGATCCTGGTAGCCTCACGTTCCTTCGGCCGCGGCGAATCCAGCGAGAGCCTGGACCGGCTCTTCAGGGAGCGCGGCTTGAGCGCCACGTTCTCCTCCCTCGAAGAGGCCGGAGAGCAGGTCCAGGAGTACGCAGGCATCATCATCGGCACCGAGGCGGCCGGCGCGGGGCTGTTCCAGCGGGCCGGAAAGCTGAAGGCGATCATCAAGTACGGAGCCGGCACGGACAACATCGACCGGCGGGCTGCCGAGGAGCGCGGAATCCGGGTGCTCAGCCTGCCGGGGATCAACTCGGAGGCGGTCGCGGAGATGGCCCTGGGGCTGATGCTGGCGGCGGCCCGCCGGATAGCGGCGGGAGATCGCGCGCTTCGCCGGGGAAAAGCCGAGCGGCCCCTGGGCGTGCCGGTGCGCGGGAAGACCCTGGGCGTGGTGGGCACCGGCGCCATCGGCGCCGCTCTGGTGCGCATGGTCGGGGGGCTGGAGATGGAGGTGCTGGCCTGCGACCTCCAGGAGAACGCGGAGTTGGTCAGCCTCGGGGTGCGCTACCTTTCGCTGGACCGGCTCCTTTCCCGGGCTGACTTCGTCTCCCTCCATCTGCCGCTCACGGCGGAGACGTTTCACAGGATCGCAGCCCCGGAGCTGGCCCTGATGAAGAGGGGAGCAATCCTCATCAACACCTCCAGGGGCGGGGTGGTGGACGAGGAGGCGTTGTATGAAGCGCTGCGGGAGAACAGGATCGGCGGGGCCGCCCTGGACGTGCTGGAAACCAGGCCTCCCTGGAGGAGCAGGATCGTCTCCCTGCCGAACGCCGTCTGCACCCCCCACATCGCCGCCCACACCGGTGAGACGCTGAGGAAGATGGACGCAGCCTGCGTCTCGGCGCTGAGCCGCGCGCTCCGCTGCCGACAGGCGACGGAGGGGGAGGGAACCCGTGGCAGCGCCTGAAGGCCGCCATGGAGGCCGCCCCAAAGGCCGCTACGTCATCTCCGTGGACATCGGCACCACCCGCAGCAAGGCGATGGCCTATCGCATCGGCGGCGGCATCGAGGCCTCCAGCGACCGGGAGTACCGAACCTGCCATCCGCAACCGGGCTACGTGGAGCAGGACCCCGACGAGGTGCTGCACGCCGTGGTGCAGACCGTGGGCGAACTGATGGAAAAGACGGGCATCCCTCCCGGCTCGGTGGCCACCCTCTCCTTCGCCGGCATCTGGCAGAGCATCCTGCCGGTGGACCGGCGCGGCGAGCCCCTGGCCCGCAGCCTCACCTGGGCGGACTGCCGGGCTCTGCAGGAAAGCCAGCTTCTGCGGCGGGAGCTGGGCTCGGAGAGGGCTCTGGAGCGCACCGGGTGCACGATTCATCCCATGTACTTCCTGCCCCGCCTGCTCTGGTACAGGGAGAACGCTCCCCAGATGGTGGCCCGCACCTTCAAGTTCGTCTCGATCAAGGAGTACGTCCTGCACAGGCTCTTCGGCGAGCTCAAGGCGGACCGCTCCATCGCTTCGGGCACCGGGGTCTGGCGCATGGACACCATGGACTGGGACCAGGAGCTCCTCCGGAGCGTCGGCTTCGGCCCGGAGATGTTTCCACCGGTGTTCGAGCCCACCGAGAGCGCCGGTGGGCTGCTGCCAGCGCAGGCCGCCGCCATGGGGCTGCGCTCCGGCACTCCCGGGATCATCGGGGCCGCCGACGGCGCCCTGTCCCACCTGGGCAGCTGCGGCCTGCGGGAGGACCGGCTGAGCATCACCGTGGGCACCGGCTCGGGCCTGCGAAGGCGCAAGGACAAGCCCACCGTGGTGAAAGGCAGCGAGCTGTGGTGCTACTACCTGGTGGACGGCAGCTGGCTTCTGGGGGGAATCGTACAGGCGGCCGGAAACGTGGTGAAATGGTTCGCCGACAACTTCCTCACCGGGGAGGGTGGGGAGGCCCGGGCCTGGGAGACGCTGAACCGCTGCGCCGAGGCGGTCCCGGCGGGCGCCGACGGCCTACTGTTCCTGCCGCTGCTGGCCGGGGAGCGCTCTCCCCTGTACCGCCCCGAGGCGCGGGGAATGGTGTACGGGCTGGCCTTCAGCCACACGAGAGAGCACCTGGTCCGCGCCATGCTGGAGGGAATCGCCTACCGCCTGTACTCCGTGTACGCGCTGCTGGCCGGCGGCCAGGAGGCGCAGATCGTGGTCACCGGCGGAATCCTGCACTCTCCGATCTGGGTGCAGATCACGGCGGACTACTTCGGAAAGACCTTCCGGGTGCCGGAGGTGGCGGAAACCTCCGCCTGGGGAGGCGTCCTGCTGGGTCTGCGCTCCCTGGGGATCCTGGGCGGAGGGGAGCAGATCGACTCCATGATCCGCCTCGGCAGGGAGGTGGTCCCCGACATGGAGACCCACCGCCGCTACGCCCGCGTGTACCAGGCCCAGCAGGAGCTGTACCGCAGGCTCTTCGAAGCGCCGGCGGAGGCCCCGCTGCTCCCGGGCTGAGCTGGCCCCGAACGCCGGCGGCATTTCCACATCGGAGAACTCGTTTCGCCTGCGGCCAGAGCTTCGATTATTGTTACTGTACTACTCCATCGAGCACCGACGCCAACCTCGCCAATCAGGTAGCTGCGGCCATCCAGGATCAACTCAAGCTCAAGCTGGCCTGGTACGCATACTCCAGGAAAGAGGTGATGGGCGCGCTGAAACGCCCCTGCCCGGGGCCTGGCATGCCGCTTCCTCTTGGAAAAGGGGCCGCTGTAAGGGCCCCCTTCCCGTCCCTAAGACTCAGTAGGTGAAAGGTGCGTTTACGATCTCGATCAGGTCGTCGCGCTTCAGAAAGTCTCTGAAGAGCTCCTCCCACGGATAGTAGTCGTCCGCGTTTACGACCTTGGCCAGATCCCCTTCCTCTACGGTCAACTTGATGTAGTAGTCGGCCGCAGGTTTCCAGTACAGGTCGCTTGCCGGGTTGAACATGCCTGCCTTCACTTCATCGATCGAAAGAAAATCGTCGTACTGTGTCTGCATGGTGATGTATTCATCTACAGAGAAATCACCACCAGTGGCTTTGCTGATCGCCGCGGCCGCGACCTTAGCTACTTGCTGGGGATGCTCATCAAACAAGCGTATCGTACGATACAAGACGCCCAAGACCCGCAGGGCCGTTTCTCGCTTCTCGGTTATGAAAGCGTCCGTCGATACCATCGTATCATACCACAATCCGCCTGGTCCCAAGATCTCCGCGCCGCCGGCATCTACATACCCTTCCATCTGGATCAGTTTCCGCTCTTGCGGAAGGCTACCGATGTAAAAATCTCCCGCGCCCCTCATGAACGCCATGGCAGCCTTCTGATCATCGGCGAAGTTCAAGAACTTGATATCATCCGCCGTCAGCCCCACTTGGGCAATTGCGTCCAGGATCAAGGGCTTTCTCTGCGGGATGATGGCGAACTCTTTCCCCTTGAACTCATTCAGACGCATCTCCTTGGCCTTCTTCAGTCCTGCCTCCTGTATGAGCTCATCTATCGGCTTGACCTCGCCCTTGCGTCCCACAAAGAAAAAGCCCTGGAAGAACCCCAACGAAGAGAACCCTTTCACTTGAGGTGCGTTTTGAATTGCCGCGATATGCTCGGCGATGCAGTTGGTCGAAATGTCGAGATCGCCTCGGACCAGGAGTTGAACGCCGGGCAGCGTTGCAGTGATGTTCACCAGCTCCAGGTCCAGCCCGAACTCTTTATCTATGCCGAACTCTTTCGCCGCAGGCCATATCTGGAACATCGTGTAGGGAGCCACACCCACGCGGACCTTGGTGAGCTCCTTCTTCGATTCCTCCGCCTGCGCCCCGGAAAACGCCAACGTGGTGGCCAAGCAGGCCAGCAAAACAGTGACTCCAACAAACAGTAATCCGTTCTTCTTCATGTTTTCCTCCTAGCGTTATGAAGCGGTCTAGATGCTCGGTGCGTGTCTCTACATGCTCTCACCTCCCCTTCACACAGACTTTGACCTTAGACCAAGCGATATAGCCTGTTCGCATTTTTCCACAGGATCCCTTCGATCTCTTCGTCCGTAACTACAGGCCACCCGCAACGTTTGCAGATCTCGTTGATTCCTTTCCGAACGAAATCGGTCCAGCGCCTGAAGTCATCCGCAGGCTTGGCAGAGAAGCAGTCGTAGCTGGAGCATACGTAGTCGGAGGCGTACATCACCCTGTCGATTACTCCGTATTCCTTTGCCTGAACCAGACTCCACGCGACCTTCATCGGCCGGTCGTACATCATGGCGAGATCTGTCCAAAGGTTCTTGTCATTGGCCATGAGTATCAGCAGATGCTCCGTCCAGGGGTAGCCAAGGTGTTCTACGATTATGCTCAAATCGGGAAAGTCGATAATCAAGTCATTCAGCCTGAACATGTCGCCGTATTTCGTGGGGGCCAGGACCGCTGGCCCCATTTGAGCCGAGTGATGGAACTGCACTACGACGCCGTGCTCCTGGGCCTTTTCATAGAAGGGATACGCTTTTCTGTCGTTGGAGTAATACTGGCCGTACGGAGGCGTCAACAGGACCCCTCTGAGTCCGTGCTCCTCGATCGCCCTTTGGAAGTACTCAAAGGCTTCCCGATTGAACCTGTTCGCCTTGTCTAGAGGCTCCAGACTGGCCAATCCAACGAAAAAGTCAGGATAGCGGCGTAGGGCCTCCAGCAGGTACTTCTCCCCGAAGGTTGTGTTCCATATCCTGGACATGTCCTGTCCCATGGCCACCGCTCTCGACACACCCGCCTCTTTGAGCCAGCCGACCAGGACGTCCAGGTCCGTATCCTCGGGCAGTTTAAGCTTGAGCCGCTCGTAGGTTGCCCGGTCGAAGTTCTCTTTCCTGATAAGATGCATGTGCGCATCGATAACCATTTCACTATCCCTCCGTTCTAGATCCTCTCAAAAGAGATCCTGCTACGTTCCGTCCAGTGCGTCAGCCGTGCTTCGATCCTCCTTATGGTCCGATCCAGGCCAATCGCCAGGAGGCTGTAGATCAACACCAAGGCTATGATGCCGGCCGTATTCAGGTAGATCTGCTGTACGATCATGTTGTATCCCAAGCCTACCTGCGCCCCCATGAACTCCGAGGCGACGTCAAGGCCCCAGGACATCGCCGCAGCCACTCGTATGGCGCCTATGAGATGCGGGAAGATGTAAGGGACCACTATGGTCCTGAAGATCGTCTTCTTGTCGGCACCCAGATTCTTGGCCGCCCTGACGAAGATGACCGGCATGTTCCTCACCGCTTCGTATGTCGAGACACCAAGAACCACAGAGACTCCCAGGGCAACGAGCAGGATCTGTGGGAGAAGCCCCACCCCGAACCAAAGCAAGAACAAGGGTATTAGCGCCAAGACGGGCACCGGTCTGGTGAAATCCAAAAAGGGGCCGACGATTTCCATGAAGTTCCTGCTGTAGGCTATCGCCAGACCCAGCAAGACGCCTGCAACGACACCGATCACGAAGCCACTCAAGGTGATTCCAAGGCTGGCGAGCGTGGCCACCAACACGTGCTCTCTCATGTCGATGAACGAGCGAATGATATCCATCGGGCTGGGGACAAAGATGGGCTGGACCAAGTCCGTGGCCAACGTAATGACGGCCCAAACGACGACAATGGCGGCAAAGACGACCAGACTCTTGAGACTGCTCAACCTCATGGCGCGCTCCCAGCTAGATCAGTTTGAACTCCTCGATCAGTTTCCTTCGCATGTTCTGAAAATCGGGGTTCTCTTTGAGAAAGATGTTGCGTGGCCTCTGGAAGGGGACTTCGAATATTCGGAATGGCATATTCTTGCTGATGTGCTCCATTATGGCAATCCTATCCCCCAGAAACAGCGCCTCTTCCAGATCATGGGTAATGAAAACGGCCGTCATCCTGGATCTTTCCCAGATGCCCGTGACCTCAATCTGCAGTTTTTCTTTGGTAATGGCATCGAGTGATCCGAACGGCTCATCCATTAAGAGGATTCCTGGATCGCCGGCCAGGGCGCGAGCGAGGTCGACCCTCTTTCTCATCCCGCCGGACAGCTCACGGGGGTACGAATCCTCGAAACCCTCCAGTCCCACCAACTCTATGTGCCTCTGCACAACCTGCCGGCGGATCTCCTGCGGTACTTTTCTTACCTTGAGACCGTATTCGATATTCTCGAACACGGTCAGCCACGGGAAAACCGCATCCTGCTGGAAAACCACGGCGCGGCCGTGAGACACCCCTTTTATTTCTTCGTTTCCTTCACAGACAGAACCTTCCGTGGGAAACTCGAAGCCAGCGAGAACGTTGATAAGAGTGGTCTTTCCGCATCCGGAGGGCCCGATAATGCAAAAGAACTCGTTTTCGCGTATTTCAAGATCCACGCCCCGGAAAACGCTGTAGTCGCCATCCCTGGTCTTGTAGCTGAAGCCGAGGTTTCTGAGAGTTAGGGCAGCCTTTTGCCCTTCCAAGGCAGACACGTTCGCGCTCGCTCCAGGGAGTCTTTCGTGGTCTTGCTGCATCGGGTATGGTATCTGAAACCTTTCATGCTGTCAACGGAATTCTGAACCTCATTACCGCCTGATCTTGCACGGCTTCCAAGATGAACCTGCTTTAGATGTCTAAATAGATACGCCATAGTTACTTGTTCAAACAGCTAGCTCGACCTTCACTTGACCAAAGGCGAATTTTCTTGTTGAAACGTTTTTGCAGCTGTTGTAGACTCCCCCTGTGCAGAAGAGCAATCCGACGATCATCGATGTGGCCAGACGAGCGGGAGTGTCCGTAGGCACGGCATCGCAAGCGCTCAACAGAAGATCAGGGGTGGCTACATCAACCAGGCAGAAGGTCTTGCTCGCGGCTCGTGAGCTTCGATACACCCCCTCGCTTGCGGCACGGCGTCTAAGAGGACAGAAATCCCAACTGTTCTCCCTACATATCGTTGCCTCTCGAAGCGACGACATGCATCCCTCCACCTGGGACTTCTATTTCCCTGTCATACAGGGATTTGTGAACGAGATGAACGCGCGCCGGTTCCGAATCCACCTGGAAATCAACAGTATGGCCGAGCTTGCGGCGGATTCCGAGCTGATCAACTACCTTAGGGGCTACGGCATACAAGGATGCGCGTTCATCATCACGACGAATGGTGACTATGAGGTCTTTCATCTGATCGCAGAGCAATACTCCATCCCCGTAGTGACGGTTTACACGAGGCTGTTCGACACGATTCCTTCCGTATCGATCGACAACTACGAAGCCAGCCATCGTGTCACGACGTGGCTCCGTCGTCTCGGGCATTCCGAGATTGCCTTCATCGGCGGCCTGCAGTCCGACTCCGCAGCAGGGGATAGAAAAAGGGGCTATGTCGATGCGATGGAGGGGCTCTCGGCCAGGATATTCGACGGAAACTGGGACTTCGAGAGCGGCGACGCCGAGCTCAGGAGAATGATCGCCCGGGGAATCATTCCCACAGCGCTGTTCTGCGCCAACGACCACATGGCCATGGGCGCCCTTGCGGCTTGCAGGGATCTGAGAATCGATGTCCCCGACAGGATCTCCCTGGTCGGGTTCGACGACACCATGATGTCACGAATAGCCAGCCCATCCCTGACTACTGTCAAGATGCCACTTGTCGAAATGGGCAGGGAAGCAGCCTCGACGCTGCTTGCGAACGCGACGCAAGGCGGAACTGTAGAACCGCTCCACAGAAAGCTGAAAGCTGAACTCATAGTGCGCAACTCTGTAATTCCCTTCGCGCCACACGGAAAGGAGACTCGCAGTGGAAGTGAAGAGACTGTCACTGCCCAAAATACCTGAGCCTGCTCACTACCCTTCCCTAACCGTAGAAGAGACGAGCGGGCGGTACCAGAAACTGCATCAGCTGATGGATGTGAACGACCTCTCCCATGTGGCTATCTATGGAGATCGGGAGCATTTCGGCAACCTGGCCTATGTCACTGGCGGCTACGACTCCAGATTCGAAGAGACGCTTCTGTTGGTAGCCAAAGACGAGAGTCCGCTGCTCATCGTGGGAAACGAGGGAGGAAGTTACTCCGATATCAGTCTCCTCAAACATCAAAAAGAGCTCTTTCAGACGTTCAGCCTGCAGGGTCAAACTCGGGACAGGAAGGTAAGGCTTCACGACATCCTCAGAGCACACGGGATCGACCGCAATTCCAATATCGGAATTGTCGGGGCGAAATATTTCGAGCTCGGCGAAACCGAAGACCCCAGCCACACGTTCGATGTTCCCCACTACGTGGTCGAAGAGATCAGGCAACTGACACCGATCGAGCGCATCCGTAACGTAACTCACCTCTTCACGCATCCATCTGACGGATTGCGGACCGTCCTGTCCGAACACGAGATCGCTCGATTCGAGTACGCCGCTAGCTATCTCTCGGAGCAGATGCGAAAAGTACTGCACAATCTGCGTGTTGGGATGAACGAAGCCGAACTCGCCGGGTCTTTCGAGTACAGGGGCTTGCCGTTCTCCGCTCATCCTGTGGTCAGCTTCGGTGACAAAGCCGTCCTTCTCGGCCTGGCAAGCCCGAATCTCTGTAATCGCCTCCATCTCGGGGATTCGGTCAACGTTGCGTTCGGGGTTCAGGGTGCCAACATCGCCAGGACCGGGATTGCCGTCTTCTCTGCTGATGACTTTGCAGGCCCCAGGCGCAACATCCTCGAAGACTTCTACTATCCGTATTTTGAGGCCATGAAAGGGTGGTATGAAACGTTGACGGTTGGCCAGCGCTCCAGGCACGTCTACGAGAGCGTGATGAGGATTGTGGGCAACAACAGATTCGGCGTCAGTCTCAACCCCGGGCACCAGATCCACCTGGAGGAGTGGATCAACAGTCCTTTTCGATCCGACCACGACTATCCGATTCGATCAGGTGCCGCGCTTCAATGCGACATCATTGCTTTTCCGGGCGGCGCGTACGTGGGGGTGCATGTTGAGGATTCGCTGGTCGTGGCAGATTCCGATTTGAGGGAAAGACTGCGAAAAACCTACCCCTCGGTCATGGACAGAATCGGGGCTCGTCAAGAAATGATGAGAGACCTGCTGGGGATTTCAATCTCCGACGATGTGCTGCCCCTGTCCAATCTCCAGGCTGTCCTGCACCCCTTCCTGCTAGACCCTGAGCTCGTGCTGACCGCTACATGATCCAGGCGCGCTAACCAAGACCCCACCAGTCGAGGTGTCAGCGGGTGCCACTGTGTGTACCAACACTCTGCGCCCGAACAGAAGGAGCCTGTGGTATACTGCGGGCAGTGCAACGGACAGAAGAACACCGCCGCCGCCGAACGCCGGCGGCATTTCCACGTCGAAGGAGTTCGTCCTCGGGGAGGCGGTGACAAAGGCGGACATCGTTGCAGCGGCGCGGCTTGCGCAGATCGTTCGCGGCCCCGAAGGCTGCCTGAACTTCACAAAGGACAAAGCGTGACAGGCGTGGAACCCGCAGCCCCTGAGGAGGGCCCGCATCCTGAGTATCGAAGTGCCGGCCCTTTCGTCAGACAGGGAAACCAAGCTATCCGCCGATAGGAAGGATCACGTCACCTGCGAACTCTAACGCGACCAGGTTCGATTATGGCCAGTTTGCCGGCCAACTGCGCGATCAACTCTGCCCGCTTGAAGAACGCTTCGAGGATCTGAAGTGTGTCAGCGGCAGTGGTATTTCGCTGAACGTCTACCACGGCGATACCTGGGTGACGCGAAAGAGGGTAGTTACGGATATCGGCGAAATCGCAGTCTCCGGTGCCGGGCAGCTGCCCTCCAGGATCAGAACAGCTCCCCCTGGACCGCCTCACCGCCGCGGGCCGCCGCTTTGCTTCGCTTGAGGACCCGCTGCACGTCGCGCTGCCGGCCTCGCCGGCGCCAGATCGCCAGCGCCTCCTCCCACTCGCCCAGCCTCTCGTGCATGCGGGCCTGGTTGGGCTCGTCCCCGACCTTCCGGTAGCAGGCCAGGGCCTGCGCAAACAGGCTCCCGTCCCGGTAGTGCTTGGCGGCTTCCCGCAGGTCCCCCTGCTCCTCGCACAGGGAGGCGGCCAGGAGGTAGCCGCCGTTGAGGCGGCAGATGCTGGCCGCCTCCGAGAGCGCGTCCTCGACGCCCTGCGGAGAGCCCATGAGCCAGTCGACCGCCCGCCGGTAGTGGGGCCCGCTCGCGCCGATGAGCTGGTAGCTCCACTGGTTCACGGGCAGCCGCGCGGCAAGCTCGTCGAAGCGGTCGCGATCCCGCAAGTAGGCGGCGCAGGCCAGAAGGCCCTCGTCCCCCGCCTGCTCGCCGGCGCTCTGCAGTTTGTCGATGAAAGCGGGCAGAAACCTGGGAACGCCGAGCCTGGAGAACTCGTGCCAGCGCAGCACGTCGTACACGGCGTTGTAGTTCCGCGCCTCCAGCAGCAGCCGCAGGCGATCTTCGGGGTACTCCTCCCGGAACGTGAAGAAAGGCTGATGCAGGGCGAACAGACGGCGCAGCAGCGGCTGCGCCGTCCGGCGCTCGCCGGGGGGCATCCGCTGCAGCAGAGCCGCGAACAGCCCCAGCTCCTCCTCTGGCAGTTGCCAGGATCCGGGGACGGTGCAGCGGGCCACGAGCTGCTCCAGCGCGTCCACCGGCACCTGCAGCGCCTCGCCGCGCTCCTCGGCGTAGCGCTCCACATCCTCGATTTCGCCCTCCTCGAGGAGCAGCGCCAGGGCTTCGGCGTCGTCGCCCAGGGCCAGCAAGGCCCGCAGGATGCCGTCGGCGTAGCGCAGCGCCCGGAAGCGCCTCAGGGCCCGCCGGACGTCGCCGGCGCGCAGGTACCCTTCGCCTTCCCGGGCCAGCTCCTGTGCCTTGTTCCGGTCATAGCCCCACCGCAGGCGCATGTGAGCGGTCAGCTCGGCCTGGATGCGCTGTTCCTTCTCTGGGAACTCCAGTTCCTCCATTTCTCGGGCGGCCTCCAGGTGCCTCCCGGCGGAAGCCTGGCAGCGGGCGGCGGCAAGCGGATTGCCGCCCGCCAGGTAGTCCGCGCGCGCCAGGTCCATGAAGCCGCGGGCCTCCAACAGGGGAGCCGACTTGTCGCAGAGGCCCAGGGCGGAGTACCGCAGGGCCGCCTTCCGGGTTGCCCTCCGGTAAGATTCCGCCTGGCGCAGAAGGGACTGCCGGTTCGCCGGGTCAGCTTCCGCGAAGCTGCGAAAGGCGGCGACAGCCTTCGGAAGCTCTCCGGCCTTCTCGTACAGCACCGCCGCCGCCTGGAAGTCCCCCGATTTCTCGCAGCACTCCAGCAGCCGCTGGCGGTTGCCCAGTTTCTTGTACAGCGCGGCGGCCTGGCTCCAGGCCCCGGCGGACCAGTACAGCTCCGCCGCCTTGCTCCGCAGCCCGGCCCGGACGAAGCTCCGGGCGGCGGCCTCCAGGTCTCCGGCCTGGGCGTAGCGTCCCGCGGCCTGCGCGAAGTCCTTGCGGGCGTACAGGTAGTCGGCCAGCCTGCCGTGGTTGCGCGCCTTCTCCCAGTTGCGCGCCGCCTCGGCCGTTTCCCCCAGCTGCTCCCATCCCGAGGCCGCCCGGTCGTACTGGTGCGTTTCTTCCAGGAGCTTCAGCTCGCAGACCCGGGCCCGCCGCGTCTGCCCGGCCTGCTTCCAGCTCTCGGCGGCCTCGGCCAGCCGCCCTGCCCGCTCGAAGCCCTCGGCCGCCTCCCGGCTGTAGCCGTGACCCGCGAACAGCTCGGCCGCCTCCTGGGACCGTCCCCGGCTGCGGAGGAAGAAGGCCTGGGCGATCTCCTCCCGGGCCTGATTGCCGGCGTTGCGGTAGGATTCCGCCGCCGCGGCGTAGTGTTCCCGCTCGAAGAAGTAGTCGCCCTGTTCCTGCCACTGCTGGGGCGTGCTGGGGCGCTCCCAGATTCCCGAGAGCACGTCCTGCTCGCGGGTGCGGTGAACCAGCTCCCCGAGCGCTCCGGCTTCCCAGATCCGGGATGCCTCGGGCCCGTCGTAGAGGACGAGCACGTTCCGCGCCCTGGTCACCGCCACGTACAGCAGGTTGAGCTCGTGGCGCACGTGAGGGGCATGGCTCGCCTCCGGAGGCTCTCCCTTCAGGATGCGGCGCCAGATCTCCTGCGCCTTGCGGTCCCCTCCAAACTTCCACAGAAGCACGCCGTCGAACTCCAGGCCCTTGGCCTCATGGACGGTGAAGACCAGCTCGCTCGCCAGAAGCCCCTTGAGGCGCCGCTGCTCGGCAGCGTCGCGCACCAGGATGATCCGCCCGGCGCCGGTGATCCTGGCCCGCCTCAGGACCTCCCCTTCCTCCAGGCCGGCCAGGAGGAACGGGGGCCTGCCCTGGAACTTCCAATCTTCCCGCACCTCGGTGCCCGCCAGCCCCACCAGGGCCTGCTTCAGGTCCAGCAGCGCGTTGGCCAGCCGCACGACGCTGCCCACGCAGCGGAAGTTCAGGTTGAGCGTCCGGACCTCCGGGGTCTCCCGGCCGCGCTCGTAGAACTTCTGCTTGACGTCTTCCCAGCGGAAGCCGCTGGGGTTGATGATCTGCTTCAGATCGCCGGCGAAGGCGATGTGGTGGAAGGGGCGGGCCAGGCGCAGCACCAGGGAAAGCTGGATGTCGGCGAAATCCTGCACCTCGTCGCACACCACAAGGTCATAGGCGAAGCGTTCGTCTTCGGGGCCGAGCACGGCCAGCGCCCGGCGGCACAGGTCGATCTCGTCCCACCGCCCTTCGGCCTGCAGGCGTTCCTGGTAATACTGGGCGATGGAGTAGATCTCCTCGCGGTCGAAGAGGAAGTTGGGGGCCCGCTTCTTGCCCAGCAGGCGGTACTCGGCGAGGCTCAGCAAGGGGCTCTCGAAACCCCGGGCCTTGCCTTCCACCAGGCGCGCCACCTCCTTCAACAGGAGCTCCGCCTCCCCGCGCCCGGCGGGCTGGGGGTCCGAAAGGCTCTGCACGAAGTGGTCGTAGCTCGGAAAGCCGGTCTTGCGCTGCAGAATCCTCTCGATCTTGACGATCCACTCGAAGGGCTTGAGATCCAGGAGGTACTCCTGCAGGCGCCGCAGGCCGGCCTGCCCCAGGGCGCCCCGCAGGTGCTCGGCCACCAGGCGCCGGCAGCTCTGCGCGTCCACCGGAGGCTTGGCCCCCTTGATGATCGAGCGGATCTCCTCCCACACCAGCTCGGCGTCATAGCGCCGGTGCAGCGGGTGGTTGCGGAAGATCCGTTCGAACTCCGGCAGCCGCACCTCCCTGTCCCTGTCCAGGCCGGCGCCGTGGGCCGCCAGGATCTCCTCGGCCAGCTCGCGGAACACCCGGAACTCAGGCGCGGCGGGTGCTGCGGGTCGCTGCTCTCGGGGGGACCGCTCCGCCGGGGGCCGCCCCGACTGCCGCCCGAAACCCTCCCCCGCCTTCGGATCCGCCGGGCCGGCAGGGTCCAGGTCCGTGTTCTTGATCAGGCCGTGGAAAATGCGCTGCGAGAAGCGCTGGAGGAAGGGGCTGTAGGTGAGAAACAGACGGCGCCTGCCGCGGAGCTCGGGGCGAAGCAGGTAGTAGACCAGGATCGTGGTCTTGCCGCTGCCGGCGGTACCGGACAGCAGCACCGGCGGGTCCTGCCGCAGCACCGACTCCTGCTCCCCGGTCAGAAAGAGGTGCAGCTCCAGGCTGTCCGGCTCCGCCCCAGCCAGGAGCCGGCGCCACTCGCCGTCGTCCAGCACCAGCCACTTTTGCGGCCCGTAGCCTTCGCCCGCTTTGGCCTCGATGTCCTCCTGGGTGAGCCATTCGGGAACCGGGTTGTCGAAGACAGTCTCGGGGAGCTCCTGCTCGCTCTGCGGCTCGAAGCTCAAGAACGGCGCGTTCTCCGGCGCGATCGCCCGCGCGCGGCGCCCCACGTCGTCGTGGGCCACCACGTCCCACAGGTAGGCGGCGATGCGGTCCCCGTGGCGGCCCAGGGTGAAGAGGATCCGTTCCGCCCGGCTCAGGCGCGCCTCGAAGACCACCTTGCTGCCCGCCCCTTTCAGCTTCTTGACCCGCACCCCGGCATCCCAGATGCCGTTGGCCAGGTACTCCAGCTTCTCCTGGAGGCGGCGCTTGCCGGCCTCGTCCATGGACAGGAGGAAACGCTTGAGTGCTTCATTCAGAAGAACCAGGTACTGCTCGGCCATTCCAGGACCCACGCTCGCGGGATGCCAGGGCCGGACGCCGCCTTCCGTGCGGCCCCCGCCGTGCGTCTCGGCGGGCAGGCCCGGCGGAGAAGAGGATAGTGGTTCCGCTTCCGGCGGTCAACCGGGACGAAGTGGAAGAAGCGGAAGCGGCCGGGCTCAAGGACAGCCCCGGGCGCGCGCCTGATCGGCCCGGGCGCCCCGGAACCCTGAACGGTCCGGCCTTTTCCTTCCGCCGCCCGATGAGGTAGAATGCCTGATCGTGAGCGACCTCGACATACGCCAACTTGACGGAGTGGATCCGGCCTCCGACCAGGCGGACGGCGAGCTGCAGCGCTACGAGGACGCGCTCCTGCAGAGCTTCCGCGACTCAGCCGAGGGTGCGGAGCTGGCCAAAGCCGGCTTCGGGGTCGGCTGGGCCCGCATGATGATCCAACTCGGGTTCAATCACCTGGGAAAGACCGTGCCCCACATGAGCGCGGCGGACGCCGAGGAGATCCTGACCGAGCTGTTTCCCCGCAAGGTCACGCTATCCGACCCCGAGGAGGCCGAGGAAGTGGTTCCGGAGCTGACGGCGTTCTGGCGCTACCTTGGCCGCAAACACCGGCTGTCCAACGCGCCGGCCATCCTCGAGGTTTTGCAGGCGGTGCAGCCGAAGTACAAGGCCATCATGAACGACTCCTCCAAGTTCGGCATGGCCAAGTCGTTCGTCATGCTGGGACGGTCGGCCGGCTTCGACATGAGCGATCAGGAGCAGCTTCAGCGCTTCGCCGCCCTGTACAACGCCGGGCTGGCGGCCAGGCGTGAATCCGGCGGAGAGGGCGGGACCGGTTCGTCCGGCCGGAGGTCCCGGCGCAAACAGCGCAAGCGAATCGAGAAGCTCAGCAGCCAGGCCCGCAGGAACAATCGCAAAAAGCGGCGCTGAGGCGATCGAGAGGCATCCGGAGCGCGTGCCGGCATCACTGGAGGTCCGCTGGCTCAACGGGTGCTGGACAGGATATCCGAATGTCGCCGGGACCACGGGTGGCGAGAGACGACCCTTTGGCAGTTCCATCCCCCACGCGGCGGGCGCCCGGCACGGGCAAAGCTCAAGGTGTCCAGCCCTCGGTGAATGGTATCCCGTTCGGCCTCCTCACCCGCGAAGTCTAACGCGACCAGGCTCGACTACGGCCGGTTTGCCGCCCAGCTGCGCGACCAGCCCCGCCCGCTTGAAGAATGCTTCGAGGATCTGGAGTGTGTCAGCGGCGGTGGAATTCCGCTGAACGCTTGCGACGACGATACGTGGGTGACTCGAAGGTGGGTAGTTGCGGATATCGGCGAAATCGCAGTCTCCGGTGATCAGGCACGGGTCATTTCCCCTTCGAGGCCTGAAGCATGTCCCACAGATACGCCGCATCCCTCGTCTCAGGCGGCATACAGGTCGGTTGTCAATTCATGCACGGTGATGGCTGGGAACGCCGAGACTTCTCGGCACGGCTCCTGGTCGGAGATACCCGGCCACATCTCGGCGACGCTGCGGACCTCGTATCCTGCTCCGCGAAGCGAGCGCACGATGGGAGGATCGACGCTTTCGTCAGCCAGGTATGTCAAGCTATGCGCCGATAAGAAGGATCACGTCGGAGCGCAAGACGTCCACGGTGTACGTGATCGCCGCCTGGATGCCTTCGCGGGTCAAGGTCGGATGGGAATCGAGGATCTGCTCTGCCGACTCGCCGGCCGCAAGCTTCTCCAGGATGAGCTCCACGGCGATACGGGTTCCCGCGACCACCCCCTTGTGCCCATCATGATGTTCGGATCAGAAACGATCCTGGCGTCCGCCATGCTCGCCTCCATCACAACAACCCGCCAGCCAAGTGATATCGAAGAACCGGGGCCGGCTGCAACCCTCCTGACAGTCCCGAGGCCGATGTGTGTCATCCGGGCCCGCACTCACTCCGCGTCCAGCGCCGCGCGGGTCTTCTCGTAGAGGAAGAGCGGCTCCTGCCCGCGCTCATCGCCGTTGGCCACGGCGCGGCGGATGAGGTCGTGGTTGCGGTCTCACTCGGGGCTCCAGATGTGGCCCGGCTTCATGAAGGAGCGAAAGCGTGGCGGTCCGTCGCCGCGGGAATGGCGCAGTACCGGCGCCGGACCCAGGCCGTGACCCCTGCGCGAGGGTTCTATCCTCCGGTTGACGGGTTTTCCGGCTCTGACGGCGTCAGTGCTCCCACCTTCCGAAGGTGACGGATGTGAGCGTGTCGGTGGCGCTGCCGCCGGAGGATGGCGCGATGCTCGAGGCGCTCCACGTCACGCCCCCGTCGGTGGACCTGATGATGGTCCGATTGGAGCCCACAGCGACGCAGGTCCCGTACCCATTGCAGTAGACGCTGATGAGCTCCTGGGTGGAGCTGGTCAGCGGGTGGGTCGCCGCCGTCCAGGATTGGCCGGAATCATGGGAGTAGAAGACCACCGGCGTCTCGCCGCTCCCACCGCCGACGGCGACGAAGCGACCAAGACCGTCCGAGGCCACTGCCCGAAGCTGGACGGTGGGCGGAAGGGTGGCTGCCGTCCAGGTGGCGCCGTCGTCGCTGGAATAGAATGCCCGACCCTGAATTCCCCCGCCGCTCAGGCCCGTGGTTGCGCCCACCGCGGCCCAGTGGCCGATTCCGTCGGTGGCTACATCGAAGAGGTTTCCGGAGAGGCCCGTTCCGGCCTGCCACGTGCCATCGGCCCAGCCGCCGGTGTAGATGGCCGTGGCGCTCTGGCCGACGGCGGCCCAGCTGCGGTAGCCGTCGCCGGCGACGGCCGAAAGATCGGCGAGGCCCGCCGGGACCGATGCCGGATCGTTCCAGGTGGCGCCCGCGTGGGTGGAGTACTTGACGCCATAGCCCGGGCTGCTGACGCTTCCCTGGAGAAAGGCGGCCACCCAGGTTCCCGACCGATCGGAGGCCAGGTCCAGGAAGGAAACGTTGAGACTGACGTGGGTCCAGCTCACCGCGCGGTCGGTGGAGGAGTATACATCCGTGCCTATCGCAGGAAGTTGTTGATCACGAAAGGCCACCCACTCGTTGAGCCCGTCGGTCCCCGCCCGGTCGACGGTGCCTATCCCGGCTGCCGACTGCTGCCACCAGCTCTGGCCTCCGTCCATCGAGAAATACACGCCCCCGCCGCTGCTCGCAGCGATCCACCAGAGAATGGTGTAATCTTGCTGCGCCACGTCGGAGTCGGTCCATCCGTCTCTGTACCCCATGGCCTTAACCGCGCCCGTGCTCGACTCGATGAACCCACCGCTTCCCCAGGTGTAGAGATAGCCGTGCGTCCGCGAGGGCTGGCTTCCGTCGAGGGTGTACATGATGGTCGCGTCGGCCGGTGTGGAGGTTATCGTGACCGTCTGCAACTCTGGATACACAATGCCCGGGGGATCGATGTTCAGGAGCACTTTCCCGTCGGTGACCCCGCTGTTGGGGTTGGGACAACCGAACAGAAAGGACAACAGCACTGCGCCGGCCAGGGACTGGACCCAGGCTGTGAACCGTGGTTTCATGGTGTGCCTCCGTAAGCATAAATGTCAAGCTATCTTTATGAGTGTATCCCGCTCGGCTCAAACCACCATGTCGACCGCCCGGTTTGTCGAAGTCCGGCGGGACATCGTCTTTCTCGTAGAGGAACGTCGGCCGGATCAGCGTCCGAAAGGCCCGCACCGCCGAGCCACAGCGCTTCATAGGAGTTCACCATGGGGGGGGCGTTATGAACTGCGTCACCTGGACCATGGTCAGAGATTGACGGCACGGACCGGTGGGGGCCAGGCCGCCCAGGTCCCTGCCAAGCCATTCTATGACGCAGCAAGACTCAACAAGACCTGAAGGCACCCGTCGCTATCGCCTCTGATCTCCCAATATCAGCGAACGCCGTTCGCTCACCTCGAGAAGATCCACGGCAAGCTGTCGCAACCCCAGCCGGTTGACCCTTTCAATCGTGTCGCAAATCTGATCCGGGAATGCGTCGATCCCCGCACTTGCTCCGCACATGGCTCCAACGATACTTCCGGTCGTATCGGCGTCCCCTCCAAGGTTGACGGCCAGTTCAATCGCCTTCATTGGCTTCGCGGCGGCCAGATGTATGAGTGCTACACAAAACGGCACGGTTTCGTAGACCGGAAGCTCGTTTCCGATAACGTTGCACAGCTCCCCCAGGACACCGGGTGTGGGTTTCTGATTCCGGACGATCTCGAGCGCCAGGTCGAGTCTTCGCAGCAGCGAGCAGCCACTAGCCTGCGCTCCCAAGTCCCAGCCGATTCTTATGGCCTCCCGTGCCCGGTTCGTGGCCGCATCAAGACCGGCACCGCTCAGAACCGCCGCGATAATGGAAGCCACTGCTCCGGCTATGGCCAGGTTGGTCCAATGGGTTGGCACGCACGCTTTCTCCACATCCGTCATCAGTTCTTCCACTTTCCTGTTTCCGCCTGCGTTCAGGATACCGATCGGACTGATCCTCATCACGGCTCCGTTCGTCTTGCCGTATCTGCCTATCTCCTTCAAGTCCTTGCCCCGATCGATCTCTTTCAGGGCAATCCTGGTGGTAGGAGGCATACCCATCGCGTCGCCAACAGCCACGCCCATCAGGCATCCCCAGGCTTTCTTGGTCCTTCGGTCCACCTCAGGGTGGGCCATCAGCTGAACTCTGCCACTATTGTAGACTCGGTTAATATGATTCATCGTACTGCTTGCACGTCCTCCGGGTCCGCTGCGACAATCGCACACGTCGCGATGCCTGCGGATTTCTTCAAGTCCAACGCTACACTCCCGGACCGGAAGCTTCCGCTTCTGCTCTCGGCCATTTGGGGCAACTCGTATTCAATCCCATGAGACCCGACGGGAAGGAGGTGATGAGCAAGGCCGGAAGCGTTGATGGTCAGAAGGTCTTCGTATTTCACAATCTCTGGATCGCTTAGCAGGATCCTTTCTCTGGGGCCTGATTTCGGCACCCCCATACAAAGAGCCAAGTCTCCGACTTGCACCGATCTTGAAAAGAAAACCCGTTCCGGCACGGTTCCTATCGCAACCACTCCGAAAAACGATTGAATCGTGGGGATATTGTCCTCCGTGCTTCCGTTCATGCAGACCTCCGGGTCAAGCCCAAGCCGAGTGAGTTCCTCTCGAATTCCGCCGATCACCTCGTTCCCACCGGACTCTGCAGCCATTCCCAGATTGTCAATGACGAGGATCGGAGTGGCGCCGGCCGCCATGAGCTCCATCAGAGGGACTCTGATTATCTTCTTGCCCAGCTCGAAATCGTCGATCTTCACCACATCGGCCTTCCTGGAGCCGGTTCCGCCGAAGGAATCGCAGGCGACCAGGAGCACAAAGGATACTCCCGGCATCCTCACAATGCTGAGATCCCGAAATCTTGAGACCGAAAATGCAGACACGTTCTTGGAATTCAGTTTATGTCCCTCACAGACTCCCGCTCCACGATGGTATGGGCAACTGTTACAGACTCCGGCCTGCGCCTCTTTGCGGAAAGGAGTTCCAAGAGGATCTTTACCGCCTTTTGCGTGCTTTCCACCGGGGACAAGCTGACGCTGGTCAGCGTTGGAGTGGTGACGAGGCAATAGTTGGTGTTGGTAACGCTGAGTATCGATACGTTTGCGGGAACCTTCACGCCAATGGAGGACAAGCCCTTGAGCAGTCCGATGGCGACATAGTCGGAAACGGCAAATACGGCAGTCGCTTTGACCTCACCTATCCTGCGGGCTACGGCGATGGAAGTCGGAATCTCGTTGAGCCGCATGGAGGGCTCTACCAGGATGGTCGACTTCCGCCGGTCCAATCCATACATCGCCAGACCTTCTTCGTAGCCCCTCGCCCGAAGCGCAGCCGTTCGAAAGTCCCCGTAAGGTATTGTCAAATGGGTGATCTTTCGGTGGCCTTTGGCAACCAAGTAGCGAACGGCGTCAATGCCAATCTGCTTATGATCGGCAACGACCGACGAGACCCGCCCGGTGTCGACCGCTCGATCAAGAAAGACAATCGGAATATCGCCAGACAACCCGCTGTAGAGCTCATCAGTGTCATTCAAACCAGCGATGGCAATTATCCCGTCCACCATGAAACCCCGGAAGGTTTCTACTATTCTCTTTTCCTCCTCGCAGTCGAAATTGTAGCTTCCCAGCAGTATTGTGTAGCCAGAGGTCTTCAGTTCCTCTTCCACGTGACGGACCATGCTACTGTAGAAGGGCTCGGTGATATCCGGAACGGTAACCCCGATGACGTTGGTCTTTCTTGTGCGGAGGCCTCTGGCCAAGTGGTTCGCCCTATAGCCGTACTTCTCGCTGATTTCCCGCACCTTTCTTGCGGTGCTCGGACTTACATACCGATTTCCAGTGAGCGCATTCGACACCGTGGCTTTCGAGAGCTTGAGCATTTCGGCGATCTCACCGAGCGTGATGGTGGCTTTCTTTTTCACTGACACCTCTTGGGCGGCGGTCTGCCCTTGAAATCTTCCATGATGGCCCTACATCCAGTCCGGCTTCAACCCTCCGACCGCCACCTCGATCTGGCGCATGGTACGATGATGCTTGGACTTAGTCTCCTGCAAAAGTGTTCCGGGATGCAATACCACTTCCAGTATGTGCTCACCCTGTCTCCCCCTGTAGAACATCATCTGATCCCTGCCGCCGTCGAAGTGAAGCGGAAACGGATTCTCGAGGAAAAAGGTAGTTTGCGGTAATGATATCTTCACTCCCACCTCGATCGGAGCTGACTCGCGCGCCTCCGCCTCGATCACGAGTTTCCGGATGAATTCGGTGCACTGAAAGCCCGTCAGAGTACGTACGAAGTCGCCTTGTCCTTCGAAGACTCGAACGTATTCCGGTGTTTCAGGGGTAAAACCGGAAGGGCTACATGCCGGCTCGCCAAAGCGCAACTCTCCGACTGTTCGTTCTCCGTCTGCGATGTAGCAGGGAACTGGACTCGCAAGGGTGACTTGGACCATGGCCGGCTCAGGAGCTGTCCCCAGCTCCTGCACAACCCTCACGTCTCTCATCGTCGCATTGTACTCGTATAGCGGTATGAAGCTGTGTTCCTTCCAATCTCGATACCGTCTGTACAGGTGATCTGAACGGTTCTTCAATAGATCGACGAACGTCGCGGCGTTGCCAGCCACCGTCTCGACGGGGTCAACCTTCAACACATAGCAGTATCCGCGGGGGTGATGACGTTCGTAGATCGAGAGGTTGTCCTTCCTCAGCACCAGCGCTCCAACGGTGCATACTTGAGGTGCTCTTTCGGCGCAATCGGTCGCAATGAGGGCTCCTTCAAAGGAAGGGGTCCTGAGCAGAGGAAGATTCTTGCCGTTCGCCAGCATCACCTGCTTCCAGATCTCATACAGAATACGCCTGTGAAGCGGATCTGCATCACCACTGCAGAGCAACGCAGCTCTCCCTTCCAAGTCGTTGATGGCGTCGTCCAGGAACACGTACGGATCGGTTCGGATTGCTCGAGACAAAGAGGCGTTTGTTTTGCCGGCCTCAACCGTGCACCTGAAGTCCGCGCGATCCCTGCTCTTGGTTGTTTGGACGGGTATGCGGAAACAGCCGAAACCGTCGCTTTGGGCAGCTATGGACCCGTTGCCGCCGACGGTGCAGGACACCGGACCCTCATAAGGCGCACCCGAGGATGTCGATGCCCGACCGCAAACATGATAGTGGGCGCCAGGTTCGAGGAACTCAACCTTCTGGAAAGACCGGTTGACCAGTACAAGCTCTATCTGAAGCGAAGAATCGTCCGAAGAACTCCGCGAAAGAGACCAGCTTCTTCCTCCCGATTCCATGCGCCGCACGAGACTGCCTTCGACAACATCCTGTCGATAGCGGGCTGTGGTGCCGTCCAGCCGCACAGCTAGATCCAGGGTCCCCAGGTACTCTCCTCCAGTCGCCACGGGGCCGCCCTTTTCCAGCTTGAAGCACAGCGGTTCTCCGGAAATCTCGGGGAGAAAAGAGCCCACCGGCTTGACGATGGCTCCAAACCGATACAGTTCTACACGGAGAGGCTTGTTGGCCTTGAGTATCTCCTTTCCATTCTTGCTCAAGAGCATCTCCGACCGGGACACCCTCAGATCATACGAGTCGCCCTGAATCGGAAAGCCATCGATGCTGAGCTCATGCATTGAATCTAGGAGATGAGGAGCGACTTCGATGCCTAGGCCTCTGGCGTGGTCTCTCACTGGTTTCAGACCAAACAGATAGTGGTACATTCCCTCCAGGATGCTGGCGCTGTCCCACAATCGCAACCGTTCGTTGCTGATCCGGGTGTCATAGATATCGTAGAACTCGAAAAACGTTCCCGTACAGCTGGCAAGTCGCAGCAACGACTCGAGGCAAACACCTGCGGGAGCTCCTTCCAGTTCCGCCAAGCAATAAAGCATGAAGCCGATAGTGTTTCCGGGAATCAGGTAGAAATTGGGATCGCATCGGAGGAGCCCGTCTCTGTAGTTGTTGTCCCATGCGTCCAGTACTCCCTTGCGCACCACCGGGTCAGAGGCGTCCGAAAACCCGAGAATGAGCGGCCGGGTGAGGATGTTCGTGACTATCTTGCCATCCAGGGTTCCATCTTTGGAACGGTAGTGTACGAAGCGTCCTGCGCGGACAAGAAAGTCGGTGATCGCCTTGCGGCTGGTTTTCGCCTGCTTTCGAAACTCTGCGATTTCGTCAGCGGCCGGGTCTTTGGCCGACAGGAGCTCCGCCGCAAACTCGAGGGCGCAGACGCTGGCGAACGTATTGTCGGCGTTTTCGGCCCAGGGATCGGTCACTGTGGCAAACCTGTAGGTCTCTGAGCCGCAGAGCGGCTGCAAACCGTCGGCAGAGAACGATAACTTCTTCACCGTAGCCGTTGCCATTTCGGACAGCCTCGACAACGCGGCCTCGTCGTTTGTGTAGGCGTGATAGTCGCGAAGCATCAGAGCCAAGAGGGAAGGGCCTTCCGTTCTGAGGTTCCAGATGTCCACCCGACCTGTATCCTGGAAGGGGTAATGCTCGCATATGCCGTCCGACTTCCACTTCTCGTAGAAGAATCTAAGGTTCTTGTATGCCTCCTCCGGTTTTCCCATCTTCAACAGGGTGCGGCCCAGATAGTAATTGTCGCGAATCCACGACCGAAATCCGAAGAAATTCATGGATGTAGAGAATCCACCGCTATGCAGTTGGTGAGTCTTGATCAGCACCCTTATGCTGTCCATCAGGTGATCCATCTGGACCGACGAGGTGCTGATCTTGGGTCTACTCGACCATTGTTTCCAGGAAGACAACGTGCTCCTGAAAAGGCCCAACGAGCCCTCTTTGCGCAACCTGTCCTCACACGCTCGAGTCTCGGCGGTCTCGCGGCCCGTGATCATGTACAGGACGACATATCGTTCCTCATCCGGACCCAATTCACTCAGATCGTGTCTCAGACAAAGGTCACGGGCCAGCTCGACGGTGCTGCCCGTCGGCAAGCGCGTGGTACGCTCCAAGCGCGAGCCTTCATACGGATCGTAGGACGAGTATTTCAACATCGGGTCGAAGTTGGACGTAAACCGCCTTTCAGAGGGCGTTCCCGACAGACGAGTGATCTCATCCCAAAGCAGACCCCCTCCTTCCATTCCCCGCATCTCAGCGGACCCTTCCCCCATGGAACATACACGCAATACAGCTGTTCCAAACGACGCCTCGAATCCCGTGCCGGTTATCCTGACAGTGGGCAGTGATTGTATTTCCTTGTTGAATCCGAAGTAGGACAGCACCCTTATCCGTCTCTTTGCTGAACCCCCATTCCTGACCCTAATGGCCCGTATCAAGGCAGGAACAACAGGAGCCACAGGACAGAAATTGATCGTGTTGAGCTCGATCTCCTGCACAGCCATCGATGCATTCACCACTCCCGTGCCGAGAACACGGCGGGATCTTCGTGTTCTCGTTTGATCGGGCCGTAACGTTCTTCCATCGATCTGCATCAAGAGGTCATGAAATGGAAAGGGGGAAGTGTAATTACCGCCGTAGGCGTAGGGCTCTCTGGCAATTCTGTGCGAATAGTCGGGTCCGTAGAGCTGGCTGACTGATGTCGTCCAGACTCTGTCTTTGTAGTTGCGCACCGAGAGAGTGGCAAACGTTTTTCCGTTGGCAACGGCAAAGCCGTCCATTCTCTTGGGGATGATCCTCCCACTTCTTCTCTCATGATTTCGGGGTATGTCCATGGAGCCCGGCAGATCGAATACTTGATGGACGTTGTAGGCTTCACCGTCTGCGATGGCGAAGATCTCTGCTAGCTGTTGCTTTTCCGTCATGCTGATCTGGTCCTCGAGTCAGTACTTCACGCTCCCAGCCCTGATTCCTTGAATCACATATCTTTGCAGGAAGACGAAGATCATGATGGTGGGTATGGCAGCGAGCGTGGCTCCCGCCATGATCCAATCCCACCTCGTTTCATGAGCACTCCGGAAGGTGGCAAGTCCGACTGTGACGACGCGCATCTTCTCCTCAGACGTGATTATCAGTGGCCAAATGAAGCTGTTGTAGTTTTTGATGAAGAAGAGAACTGCTCCGATGGAGATGATCGGCTTCGAAAGCGGCAAGAAGACCCTCGACCATATCTGAAACGTGGCACAGCCGTCCAGGGTAGCCGCGTCTTCCAGATCCTTTGGCACCGTGAGATAGTACTGTCGGAAGAGAAAGATGCCGAAAGCATGGAAGAGCGGAGGCCAGATTAGGCCGGCATAGGTGTTCACCCATCCGAAGGCTCGTACCAGCATGAACAGCGGCACGATCAGGGCGGTAAAAGGGATCATCATCGTGCCCAGCACACCGACAAAGATCGCATCTCGCCCGGGAAACCGCAGGCGCGCGAAGGAGAATGCTGCCATGGAATGAATGAAAATCGCTACGACGGTAATGGAGGTGGAGACAAAAAACGAATTGAATACGTAGCGGCCAAAGGGCGACTGCGCGAAAAGGGATCGGATATTGTCGAGTGTTGGCCGTCGTGGGAGAATTGCGGGAGGAAACACGAATATGTCTTTTAGCTCCTTGAAGGCATTGGAAAACAGCCACAGCACCGGAAAGAAGACTATGAATCCGATGAAAACGGCCACCAGGAAGTAGCCGAAGGAGGCCATCTTCTGCCGATATCTAGTCAATTCTCCCACCACGCATCGACTTGATCTGCAGAAGCGACAAGGTGAATATGATCAAGAACAGGAGGACAGACATGGCAGAGGAATACCCGAAATCCAGGAACTTGAACGCCTTTTCGTAGATATAGAAAACGGTGACGTACGTGGCGTAGTCAGGCCCTCCGCGGGTCATGATGTAGATCTGGTCAAATACCTGGAAGGAGTATACGGTCAGCATGACCAGGACGAACAGGAGGATGGGTCGGAGTAGAGGGAGCGTGATACGAAAGAATGAGCTCAAGTTCCCAGCTCCGTCGATCCACGCGGCCTCGTAGTATTCGCGCGGAATATCGTTCAAACCAGCAAGGAACAGGGCCATGTAGTAGCCGAGGTACCACCAGACATTAACAATCGCGATGCTAAGCAGCGCCGTGCCCTTGGCGCCCAGCCATTGCGGCCCTTCCACTCCGAGGGAACGGAGCAACAAATTGACTATTCCGTTCATCGGATTCAGGATGAGTGACCAGACCAGGGAGATGACAACCAGCGAGAGCATGTACGGCATGAAGTAGACTGTTCGAAACAACTTCTTCAAAGGGAACATCTTGCTGCTGACGAACAAGGCGAGGAGCAATGACAGAACCACCAGCGTGGGAATAAACAAAGCCAGGTATTTGAGGATAACGACCAGGGAGTGCCACCACAGCTCGTCTGAGAGTACGGAACTGTAGTTCTGCAGCCCGATGAAATGATAGTTGAAGACACTTTTCCATTTGAAGAAGCTTATGTACAGCGCGTAGAAGATGGGAAGGACGAGAAACACGAACAGCCCGAGTACGTCCGGAGCGATCAAGAGATAGGCTGTTATGGTTCTCTCCTTCTTGCTGATTGCCCTTCTCAATCTCGTTAGCAAGTGTGCCATGACTGTGTAGTGAATAGGAGGGAGAACACGAAGACGTCGGTTCCCCCTCCGTAAGCCTTATTGGAGCTATGACTAGGGACGTGGCCCCTTGTAGGTACTGAGAAACTCCGCCAGCTGCGCTTGAGCCTTGTCCGCGGCATTCTTGCCCGTCACACCGCCGAACATTACGGATTGAAGGGCATCGATGAGGATCTGGCTGACCTCTGTGGGAAAGAGGGGCTCGGCCAACGCAACCGGCATGATAGTATCTCGGAAGAAGCTGTTGGGCATCTGCGATGCCTGGGGGGCTTTTTCGTTTGCGGAGATGCGCGGTGAAATCTTCGAATTGACACCGTAGTTCCAATCGATAGGCACGCTGACGTCTTCAGAGGCAAACAACGTTGTAACGAACCTGGCAGCTTCCTCTGCATGTTTGGATTGCTTGTTTGCCACAACCACCATACCACCGGCCACAGATATCGACTTCTTTCCCTCCGGGTGTGGCAAGGGGGCAAGAGCGACCGGGAATTCCGGGGCGGCTCTTACGAGCCGGGCATACGCCCAGTTTCCGCACACCTGCATTGAAGTCTTCTCGTTGATGAACTCATTGACAGCCCAGGTGCCCTCTTCTGTCACTGTGGGAGATATCTTGTACTTGTTTACGAAATCACCCCACAACTGCAGTGCATTCGATGCAGCATCGCCCTGGAAGAGCGGCTTCTGCCAATGAGCGTCGAATACACTTCCTCCGCCCTGCCAGAGAAACGGATACCAGGTGAAAATCTGGTAGACCCCCGGCCTTGTTTCCACATACAGTCCGGCACGATTCGGGGTCTTGAGCTTCTGCCCGGCGCGAACGAGCTCTGCCCATGTCTCGGGCACCTGGAGCCCCGAGTTCTGCAAATGCTTTTTGTTGTAGTAGAGGGCAAGCGGAGATTTCTCAACCGGGATTGCCACTATATGCCCTTCGAACGTCACGGCTTCCAGGGAACCCGGGTAGAAGTCCTTCCGAACACTCTCCGGTATGTAGGACTCCAAAGGCATCAACACGTCGTTCTGAAGCAACTGGAGCACGTAGCCCGGCGACGGCCAAAACACATCCGGAAGGGTGCCGGACGCCAGGGCCGTTGGCAACTTGTCTCCCAGAAACTGGTCGAAGGGCACGGTGGCCAGCTCGACCTTGACGTTCGGGTTCTTCTGCTGGTACTCCTCGCACCAGGCCCGCACCGCATCGTCGATCTTCTTGTCGCCCGCCGCTTCCTTCCAGAACTCTAACTTAATGGGCTGCCGCGGTTGGCCCTTCGCGGCTTCTTGTCCTCCACCGGCCAGCGCGGCTGCGGCCGGGAAGATCAGCAGTACGATGAGTGCGAAGAGCACGATTGTCTTGTGTCCTGGTACCTTCACTTTCTTTCCTCCTTGCTAAATCGATTTATATAAATCGATTCTACCATGGTTGCTGCACTTGTCAAGCGTTTTCGGGGCCAAAATGAGGGAGGAGCACCCGCAATGTTCGTATTGGCCCACACGGTCCGATTGTTCACCCACTGTTCGCCTCCCCGCGGCCTTCTCTCTTGCCGATGTAGGAGTCCCTATTCACCAGCGGCAAGGATTGCCCTGATCTGGGACGCAGCTGCTCAATCAGGGTCTGGAAGGCCGGCAGACCTGGAACCAGCGGCCCCAGCCACTTGACCCACGTCCTCTCCACATAGACCAGCATGCCGCCGTGGAAGAAATCCTGAGGGCCCTCGAACGAAACGTTGCGAACTTCACACTTCTTTCGGAGGAGCGTGCCGAAATCGGTAAGATCTATCCGGCTCTTGTATGTTGTCAGTACGCGCCACAGGTCGTAGTAGTCGCGGCTCGCGAGCCGTTCCAGCCTCGCTGCTGGCGCTTCTCGACATGCTGGAGGATCGCCGTCAGCTTCTCAGCGACGCTTTCTTCGAGCGCGTACACGGAGATCTCGATATCCAGCGGCTCGCCATACTCGTGGATGACCTTGCGCCTTTCCGGCCGGCCTCAGCACAGCGGGGCCGGAATGTAGCGCCAAGAAACGTGATTCCTTCTGCAATAAGTAATTGAACCAGAGAGCGCTGCGTGGTAGAATTGTGGTGTCCATTTCGGGAGGGGATGCCGATCCCAAATGCGGCGGACAGCCTCACCCGCCTCCCACGACGGGAAAGATCTTTACAACCGAGCTCTCCCGAACCGGCGTGTCTAATCCCGCCATCGATTTGATATCGTTGCCATCCAGGCAGATGAAAACTGAAGCGCTCAAAGCGCCACTGCGTTGAAAGAGCCGTCTCCGCAGAGCAGGGTATCTAGCCGCCAACTTACCGATGATCTCTTCCATAGTGCCGCCGTTGATGTCCAGGGACGCCGTTTTCTCCGCGAAGTTTTGCAGGCCGCTGCTGATGAATACCCTTGCCACCGCGCAAACCTCAACTCTGCCTAGATGCCCAGCTCCCTGCGCTTCTCCGTGGTGGGGATCCCGAACTCATCCCAGCCCCGAGCCCGGTAGTACTCATTTAGCAGGGAACCCAGCGGCGGCAAGAACTCCGTCCCTCCGCCGCGCCTGTGAGTCATCATCCTTGGAGGCAACGTGTCGTCCTTGCGCGAGATCCCAAGCCGCGTGTTGTAAAGCCTCTTTAAATTATACAGCCTTTCCCCTGTCTTGAAAAAGGCCTCTACATCGTAATCCCAGCCGGTCACGTAATCGAGAAACTGAACCAGGGGTTCGACAGTCATCCCGCCGAAGACGCTGAATTTGCAGCAGGTAAGGGAATCGAACATGGACATCAAATGCTGCATCCGGATCACGTTCTCCACCTTCCCTTCCAGCGCAAAACGGTTCGTAAGCTGTGGAAGCCCTAGATCTTCAATAAAGGCACCTTCCTCGAAATCGTGGGAGAAGGCTTGGAGGTGGCACGCACCTCGGTTGGAGGTCGCAAAGCCGACCGCCACGGTAACCTTGGCTCGGGGGTCGTGCGCAGGAGGCTCCAATCCTTTAACGTGAAGAGCGAACTCCGAAGCGACACCTCCGATCTGCTCCGCCGCCCGCCGAACACCTTCTGCCAGGATATCGCCAATCCCTTTCCGATGGGCGATGGCCTCGATCAGTTTGTGCACGGCCGGCGCGTTGCCCCATTCCAGCTCAAGACCGTCCGTGTCCTTCTTGGTTATCAACCCCCGTTCGTAAGCCTCCATGGCAAAACCGATTACCCCGCCGGTAGAGATCGTATCCAGCCCGTAGCGGTTGCACAGCTCGTTCGCCTTGGCGATCGCCTGCAGATCGTCGATCAGAAGGTTGGAGCCCAGAAGACCCAGAGTCTCGTATTCTGGCCCGCCGATTTCCATCCCCTGGTACGGCCCGTCAACTGTTCTTACCGTCCGGCCACAGCCTATTGTGCAACGGCCGCAGTGATAGCGCCTGGCAAGAATCGTGGCAGCCATCGTCTGGCCGGATATCTTTTTCGCCCCTTCCGGCCAGGGACCCTGTCCCCAGTTTTTCACCGGGATGTTACCGATCTCTTCGCAATACTCCATACCGCCGGAAGTCCCATACTGCTTCAAACCAAAGGTGCCTTCTTTCATTGAGGCGGCCAGGCTGCGCATCAACTTCTGCACTTTGTCCGGATGAGCCGTCTCGGGTTCCTTTTTCCCATCCGCGACGATTGCCTTCAGCTTCTTGGAACCCATCACCGCGCCCATGCCGCACCGTCCGGCAGATCGGCCGTGTGTTCCGTCGGTGGTGACACTGGCAATTCGCACCAAGTTCTCCCCGGCCCGTCCGATACTCGCCAACTGGCAACTCTTGCCGTAGCGCTTGCGCAACACCCGATCGACCTCGAAGGTGTCCATGCCCCACTGTTCAGAGGCGTCTTCGATCTTTACCCCTTGCTCATCGATAAACAGGTAGACCGGGCGCTCGGAGGCTCCTTCGATGGTCAAACCGTCGTAGCCGCATCTCTTGAATGTTTCCCCCCAATACCCCCCCGCGTTGGCTTCCCCGAAGATCCCAGTGAGCGGAGATTTGGCGATCACACCGAAGCGATTGGAGTTATAGATTCTGGTACCCGTGAGAGGCCCCGTGGCGAAGATCAGCGGACTCGCAGGATCAAGGGGCTCCGCCCCAGGTCCCGTCTCATCGTAGAGGATCTTGGCGCCTAGACCGCTTCCGCCGACAAAGTCCAGGGCCATCGAATCGATGAGCGGCTCTTCGAAGACTTCGCCCCTGTTCAGATCGACGCGCAAGAGCCTTCCCCAGTACCCTTTTGCTTTCACTGCTTCTCCTCCTTCTTCGACTGTCTGCGTCCTAGCCTAGATTTCTCCCCTGGTTCAGCAGCTGCGACTGGTGTCTGTCATAGTACTCCCTCGCCACCGAGGAGCGCAGGATCAGGCCGTCTGTTGCCTCGCGGATCTGCTCGTCTGAGAACCCGGAGGACCCGTACAGCACGATCCCGGCTTTTCGCCCCGTGAGGCCCTTTATCAGGTCGGCGTTATGCCGGACGTTCTCCGGGCGAAATCCAGGGTACCCTCCCCTGCTGTAACCGCGGCGGTTGCCCGGCCCGGGGGCCAAGAGAGCGAGATAACCAGGATTCCGGCTCTCCACGCCCACGACCAGCGCGTGCACCTCCTCGGGCGTGCCGCAACCGCTGTCCAGGCCAGCTTTCATCTCCGGGGTGACCGGACGTCCGCAACGTTTGGAGACTTCGATCAGCCGGCACATGAGGGCGATGTTCTCTTCTCCGCTCAGCTTGGAGGCGTCCACCGAAATGCTGGATGGGCTGATCCGCGCACTCGACTCACCGGTCTGCCACGGATAGCCCTCAATCGCCGCGCTCAGGATCCCCAGGGTCTGCGGTCCCCGTATGTGATCGGTGTGCAGGACGACAGAGGTGGCCCAGAACTCCTCGGAGTTGGCCAGCAAGCTGAGGTGGGCGAAATACAGCGCCAAGAGGCGGGCAGGATCGCCGGCCCCGAAGCTGGTCCCGTCCAGCTGCCACAGGCTAGTCTGGATCGTAACCGGCGCGCCAAGATTGCGCGCCGCACTGAGCCAGTCATATATGGCCGCCGGACTGCCTGCGTTTACCGCCAAAACGGCAAACCTTTCGGTTACGCAGTATTCGAAGAGCTTCCTCGCCTGCGGGGGCGTCAGCAGCATGGCTCTACCTTTCCCTAGAGATTCGGCCTGACAGCGACCTTCATGGTCTGCCCCGCCTGGATCATCTCGAAGGCTTTCAAGATACTGTCGAGAGTAAATCGATGGCTCACGATCTTTGCAGCAGGGAGCTTGCCGCTGCCGACCAGCTTCATGGCCGCCTGAAAATGCTCCATACTCTGGGAAAAAGATCCGCTGACGACCAGCTCCCGATAGTGAATCAGGTTAGTGTTCAGGCGCGCGCACGGATTGGGCTTGGGAAGGCCTCCGAAGAACTCAACGCGAGCGGTCTTCCCCGCCATCTCCAAGGCGTCAGCCTGGGCCTGTGCGGCTGCGCAGGCCACGATGACCACATCCGGGCCCAGCCCCTCCTTGAGCTGCCGGGCGGCCCTTATGTGGCTACCGTCTTCCTTCGCAACAATGTACGAATCGAGCCCGAATTGTTCGGCGAGCTTCAACCGTTGGGCGCTGACATCCATGAGGCAGACGTGCGCAGCCCTCTCGATTCTAGCCACCACGCTGTGAAGCACTCCCACGGGACCGGCGCCGATCACAACCACTGTATCGTTGCTGCCGATGTTGAGGTGCCCATGAGCATTCAGAGTACACCCAAGCGGCTCTGCCAGGGCAGCTTCCTCGAAGCTCACGTGATCCGGAATGCGGATAAGCTGCCTGTTTTCTACAGCAGCTCGCGGTACGATCATGAACTGGGCGAAGGCTCCGTCATGCTGGTAGGACATCGTTGTTCGGTTGTCGCAAAGATTGGGCCTGCCCCGCTTGCAATAGGTGCAGGCGCCGCAGGCCAGCACCACGTGCATGGCCACGCGGTCGCCCACCTTCACTCCCGCCTTGTCGCTCGCCAGCTCGACCACGGTTCCAGCCAGCTCGTGCCCGAGGATGCGCGGGGGCTTGATCTTCTCGTCGCCGTGCGTATAAGTGCGTAGATCGACTCCGCAGATGTTGCAGGCGCCAATTCTGAGGATTGCTTCCCCTTGCCCGATCACCGGATCTGCCACTGTCTTGACCTGAATGTTCCTCGCACCGCCCATGTATACCGCCGCCTTCATTGCCTTCCTTTCAGCTCACGCCGCCAGTCTGTACCAGCCGCTTCAGGCCCACGGTAGAGAGGGTATCCCCCTTCACCACGCCGTCCCTGTCCCAACCGCGCTCGGCGTAGTACTCGTCGAGCATGGTCGCGTACATCTGTTCGGTGATCCGCCTGCCCTTGCACGGGCCGCTTTGTACCTGCTCCCTCATTATCCTCTCTGGAATCAGGTCGTGATTGCGGCGGACGCCTTCACGGTTGAGGATTACCCGCTCCAGGTTATATATCCGCTCGCCGATCCGCAGAAGCCGAGGGGTGAATTCGAAACCTGTAACTGCTTCAAGAGTCTTCCCGGTGGGGGCATCCGAAAAACCCATGGAGCCGCGGGCCACCGTGCACACGCCCACACTGTCTACATAAGCCCGGTTGTCCTGAACAGTCTTGACCAGTTTGGCCTTTCCTTCTACGGCAAAGCGGTCGTAGTCCTTGGAATAAAGCTCCGCTCTTACGGTCCAGCCGCCGACGCTGTGGCAGGCTCCGCGGCTGGCCGTGCCAAAGGTGAGCGCGTTTCCATGGAAGCCGCGGGGGTCGTAGGCGGAAAAGGGCAGTCCCTTTACCGCCAGGATGAAAGGCTTCCACTCCGGCCTGGCTTTCTCCACACTGCGCATGCCCTCGGCCAGAAGCGCCCCAATACCGCGACGGTGGACAATCAGGGGCACCATGTCTACTAGGGCCCGTGCATTGCCAAAGCGGGCCTCGACGCCTTCCGTTTCCAGCACGCTGACCAGCCCATTCTCGAAAAGCTCCATGGTCAGGGCGATGGCACTTCCTGTAGAAATGGTGTCGACTCCTAACTCGTCGCACAACTGGGCAGCTCTGACGATCGCGCCGAAGTCGTCCACCCCGCAGTTGGAGCCGAGCATGGCCACGGTTTCGTACTCCGTCCTCGCCCGCGAGCCAGCGAAGGGGCCGGTCTTGACCTCGTTCACCTTGCCGCAGGCGATCGGACATAGATAACAGGCAGTGTGCTTGACCAGATACGTGTCCACCATGGCGTGAGCATCGATCCGGTCCGCTCGCTCGAAGTAGGAGCTCTGGAAGTTCCGGGTCGGGAGGCTGCCCAGCTCATTAAGACTTTCCAAGAATTGAAGCGTGCCGTATTTGGCATGGACGGCCCTGGTTTCCTTCAGATTTGCGACCGCTGTTTTGAACAGATTCTTGACTGACTCGGAATCGGCCACCGGAATTTCGGCGCTGCCCCGCACGGCGACGCCTTTCAAGCGCTTCCAGCCCATGACCGCCCCGGCGCCGCCTCGACCAAAGAAGCGTCCATCCACCCCTATACAGGCAAGCGCGACCAAGTTTTCCCCGGCCGGACCAATGGACAGAGCGGCAGAACCTTGCCCCAGACTTTCGCGCAGCGCCTTCTGCGACTCCACTGTGCTGGCGCCAAGCATAGGACGAGCGTCATGAAACCCAACACGCCCATCGACGATTGTGAGGTACACCCAGTCGTCCGACTGGCCCTCGATGATCAGTCCATCAAATCCCGCCTTCTTGAGATACGGGCCGAAGCTCCCGCTGGAGTTCGTGCAGAGATAGATTCCCGTGTTCGGGGACTTGGTGGCCAGCTGGAACTTGGTGGTGGCCGGCAGGCGCACCCCGGTGAGGGGACCGGTCACGAAAATGAGCTTGTTCTCGGAAGAGAGCGGTGCGACCCCAGGGCCGATCTCGTCGTAGTAGTACTTGGCGGCAAGGCCGCGCCCGCCCAGAAGCAGTCTGACTTCCTCCAGGTTGAGGGCCTCGCTGCCAACCCGGCGCGTGGAGAGGTCGATCCGCAGCACCCTGCCCATGTATCCGCCTCTTAGCACCTTGATGTCTCCTATTCGCTGTCGCCCGGCCCGCCGCCTGAAGCCGAACCCTCGGCTCCTTCCTTGGCCGCCGGTCTCCTCACCGCGCCCGATCCGGCGAAGAAGAATTGTTCCATGTGAGATTCTGGCAGAACGCTAGTGGATCCTAACCGTCAAGCCTTCCTTGTGAAAAGTATCCGCACAGTCCGTCAGCGCCCGCCTTGAAGGTGGATTCACCTCTGCGCATCCGTATTGCCTGCCGATGGCAAGATATTTCGCCGCGCCATAGGCATGGTAGGGAAGGAGGTGCACCTCCGCAGCGTTGTTACAATCTCTTATGAAACAGGCCAGCTCTCGAAATGACTCTGTGTTGAACCCCGGAACAACGGGAATACGGAAGACCACCTCCTTTTCGCGGGCGATCTTCCGAGCGTTTTCGAGGATAGTCTCGTTGGGTACACCGGTCATCTTCTCGTGGCGGTGTGAGTTGTACTCCTTCAAGTCGTAGAGGATGAGATCCGCCTTCTCGAGCGTGCGCCACAGACAATCCCAGCTCGCGCATCCTGAGGTTTCCACGGAAACATGAATCTGGTCCTCGTGTAGTGCTGCGATCAGCTCACGACAGAAATCTCCCTGCCCGAGAGGCTCACCCCCCGACAGAGTAACACCACCCCCGGATTTCTGAAAGAAGGGCAAATCTCGCTCCAATCGTCGCAGAACCTCGGAGAGCTGCATCCGTTCGCCGATCAGCCGCAGCGCCCCTGAGGGGCAGGCTTCGGCGCACCCGCCACAGCGAAGGCATTTTCTCTTGTCTATCGCTACGCCGCGAACACCGACCGAGATTGCGCGCTGCGTGCACTGTTCCTCGCACTGCTTGCAGCCAAGGCACTTCCGTTCGGAATAGAGCAGCTCCGCTTCAAACCTCTGCGATTCCGGATTCGAACACCACGTGCATTGCAGCGGACAACCCTTGAGAAAAAGCACCGTACGTACACCGGGACCGTCGTGAAGGGAAAACCTCTGAATGTTGAAAACCAGTCCTTCCATGTCGTTTTCCGTCGTTTTCCGATCTCTGCTGCAAGATTTCTAGAGGTTGGCAAGCTCCGTTCTATCGATAATGTCGTCCTGGACCCCCCTATCCAACTCCACGAAGAATGCACTGTATCCCGCAACTCGGATAATCAAGCCCTTGTATTCCGCAGGATTCTTCTGAGCCGCGCGCAAGGTCTCTGCAGAAACCACATTGAATTGGACATGCCAACCCCCAAGGTCAAAATACGTGCGGACAAGACCGGCCAAACCTTCTCGCCCAACATCGGTTTCCAGCAGCTTGGGGGTAAACTTCATGTTTAGAATGGTCCCGTTCGTGATCAGCTCGTGATCCAGCTTGGCTACCGATCGAGCGATTGCCGTCGGACCGTGGAGGTCGCATCCATGAACCGGGGAGACGCCGTCAGCGAGGGGCGTCCGGCTGAGACGGCCGTTGGGTAGGGCACCCACATGCGTTCCCAGCGGGACGTTGGCAGAAACGGAGTATATTCCCGGCCGGTATACCCCTCCCCGGGTGTTTCGATATTGAGAAACCTCTTTGCAGTAGACGTCCGCGACTTCACGCGCAATGTTGTCGACATAGTCGTCGTCATTGCCCCACTTTGGAGCCTTGCTCAGAAGCATCTGCCGGAGAACTTCTTTGTCGGCGAAATCGGCGTCGAGCGCGTCTACCAGCTCCTCCATGGAAAGCTTCTTCTCTGCAAAGACGAGCTTCTTGATTACCGCCAAGGAGTCTGCGACATCGGCCAAGCCCACTGCCTGCGGGCCTGTGTAGTTATGCCGCGCTCCGCCGGCGGTGACATCCACTCCCTTTTCCAGACAATCGTCCAACACCAGTGACATGTAGGGCAGCGGAAATATCCGCGCATGGGTTCTCTCGATGACGTTCAGGGCCGTCACCATTTGCTTCACGTAGAATCGTATCTGGGCACGAAAGGCGTCGAAGACCTCGGCAAAGCTCTGGAATTGCCTCGGATTCCCGGTCTTGGGTCCAATCTGGCTGCCGGTGAGCCGACACACGCCATCGTTCAGCGCCAGCTCGAGCGCCTTGCCCAGATTGGACATCGCTGCGTTGGTTTCTCCGTTGCAGTGCGGCGGAACGGGTTCGACGCAGCCGGAAACCCCGTAATTCCTCGCCTCCTCCAGGGGGACGCCGATGGACATGAGGGAGGGGATCGCGACATCGTCGTTGAAAAACTCCGGCTTCGTCCTTCCGGTCGCGGCGATTTCAACAGCTTTCACGAAGAAATCATGCGGAGTGTTCGGATGAACGCGAACCCCAAGATTCGGCTGTGTCAGCCTGGTGTTCGACTCGGCGGCCAGGCACATGTAGGACAGCTCATTGGTGGTGTCCCTTCCACCGCCGTTCTGGCCGCCGAGCACGATGTTTTCGCCGATGGAGAAGCCTGCGAAGTACTTCGCGCAGTCTAGGTCGTATGCCCGCATGATTTCGGTAAGCTTGACCCACAGGCATTCCACAAGCTCTTGGGCTTCTTCTCGAGTAATGAGCTCCTGCTCGGTACTGCGCGCATAGTACGGATACATGTATTGGTCGAAGCGGCCGGGCGACACTCCGAGGCCGTTTTGTTCCACAAACAAAAGTAAGTGCAGGAACCAAAAAGACTGGACCGCCTCCCTGAAGTCGCGAGCCGGATGGGCCGGCACCCGCCGGCATATCGCGGCGATTCTTTCCAGCTCCCCTTTCCAGCGGGAATCCCCCTCCGTCCGGGCCAGTCTTTCGGCTTCAGCGGTGTAGCGCTGCGCCCAATCCACGATCGCCTCGCAGATGATCACTTCTGCCTGGTAGAAAGCCCATCTCCCGGCCTGATCAGGATCGCAGAGATCCAGGCTTTCCAGTTTCGCTTCGATTTCCTCTTTGATCCTCAGTAGTCCTTTGGCCAGCACCTTGTCGTAGTCGACCAGCACGTGACCGATGCTTCCCGTCAAGTGGATGTCCACACTGAAGATCGGCTGTTCCAGCAGAACGAGCTCCCGCGTGCGTGCCGGCATCGCCTCCAGAGCGATTTCCTTGACCGTCTTGTGCTTCCAATATGGCAGAATCTGCTCCAACAGCTCCTTTTTGACTTCCGGCCTGACCAGCAGTCGATCCTGCTCTCTTTTCGAGAACTGGTCGATTTCCTGTTCAAGGTATTCGGCTTCAGTTTCCGGAAAAAGGGGAGCTGCCCGCAATTTGCCGGCCTGCGCGCCCACGATCAACTGATCCCTCTGGATAAATATCGACATCTCCCGTAGCACCCTGGCCAGGGCCTTGGCCCGCCGGATGAGCACGGGCTGCGTTTCGGTTTCTTTGTACGACAGCGTGACAATTCGCGCCCGCTCGATGCAGATCTCAGGTCGCACGGCCAGAATTTCATCGTTCAGCTTGCGGGTTCTCCAGTGTACCGGGTCTTCACCATGCATGGTCATGTTCACCCCCCTGATTGACATCGATGAGGATCTTGTGAATGCCCTCCGGTGCAGCATTCCAATCTTTGAGCGCTTCCTCCGTTCTTTCAAAAGGATAAATACGAGTAATCATCTTCTCAACAGGGACCTCCCCAGATTTCAACATCCGGATGACCTCTGGAAAGACTCCGACAGCGTTTCGCGAGCCGAGGATGTCCAACTCCTTCATGACGAATTGCGCCGAGTTGTAGCAGACCTCCTGCTTCGCGTAGCCTACATATACCACGCGGCCGGCCTGAGCCACCGCATCGACAGCAAGGCGATACGTCGACGGCAGCCCGACCGCCTCAAAGACTACGCTCGCGCCTTCCCCATTGGTGAAAGTTCTCACCGCTTCTAGAGGATCCACTTTGGAATTGTCGACCGTGTGTACGGCGCCGAACGCTTCTGCCATCTCCAATTTTGACCCCGCAATGTCCACACCGATCACCCGGGCGCCTCTTTGAACCGCGGTAGCAATTATACCTAACCCGATAGTACCGCAGCCGAGTACAAGCACCGTATCATTTTCGTCCACTCTGCCCCTCTTCACGGCGTGATACCCGATGCACAGGGGCTCCACCAGAGCTACGTGCTCTGGAATCAGTCCGTCGCTCGGATAGACCTTGCTATGATGGATGGACAAACGCTCCAAGAGAGCACCGTCACGCTGGACGCCCATGGTTTCGTTGTGAAGGCAGCAGTTGGTACGACCCACTCTGCAGGCCGAGCACCTCCGGCAGTGGAAATAGGGCGATACCGTGACCGCATCACCAGGCCGGAAATGCTCGGGGACCGCTGCTCCCGCCTTTAGAACAACCGCGCTCACTTCGTGACCCGGGATTCGGGGATAGCTCACCATGACAAAAGTGCCGCGATAGCTATTCAGGTCGCTCCCGCACAACCCGACATATCTGATGCCCAAGAGAAGATCCTCGGGACCCATCTCGGGCTCATCGACCTCGACAAGCTCTACCACCCCGGGTTTCGGTATCAGAACGGCGCGCATCTCTTTCCTCCTTTCCTTGGCAACATTTCATCGAGCGCCTCTCTCAGCGATCCAGTGACCCCAGGAATAGCCTCGTTCGGCGGACAGCCGTAGGCAAAATGGCCTTTCCCCTCGTGTTTCTTCAGGCAGTTCCCATACAGAGCGATCTTGGCAATCTCGAGCTCGGAGAAGAAAGCCCCTCCGGGGACCTCCACCTTGCTCTTGGGACCTTTGCGCAGGCCTACCACTTTGGCCCCCGCCTCTCCCAGAATCACCTCGCAGCCGTTGCCGGAAAAGATCTCGGCCGTCGCCAGGGTCACCTGGGGATTAGCGCAATCAAAGCTGTTGGGCAAGGCGATATTGGGCTTTATCAGGACCCGCTTTCCTTCGCCACACAGCTCCTCCACGCCGCCGATTATTGCGAACGCCTCCCTCACCGCCTCGCGGATCGTGGAGTCCAACGCCAGGGCCGGAACCTTCACCAGTGCCACTCTTGAACTCATGCTTCTGTCCTCACGGAGCGCCACAGCAATAGGGCGGCGAATAGGTACGCTCCGGCTCCGATAAGCAGCACCTGGACAAATCCAACCACCAGGGCAACGACAACCGCCAAGACCGATCCCAGCACCGAGGCGATGCCGTTCAAGGCGTAGGCCGAAGGCACTCTCGAGGAGTTGTAGGCCGAAAGGATCCTCAATCCGACGGGAAAGGGCATGCCCATACAGAAGCCCAGGGGGCTGACCAGTCCCACTACAACAAGGGCACGATACAGCAGGCTCAACCCGATGGCTCGTTCGATGACCATACCTAACAGCGGTATGTAGAGCAAGACCAACAGGACGATGATTGCGGTGAGAAGAACGAGGATTCTCCTCTTTCCGTGCTTGAACAGTGAATCACTGAGGAGGCTACCAGCACCGCCGGACAGAAGAAGGGAAAACAGAACCACAGAGAAGAGAAGGGAGGGATAACCTAGGAGGAGCAGCAGTTTCTGAACGAGCACCACCTCAACGAGCATGTAACCCACGCCCAGCAAGGGGAAGTAGAATGGAAGAAAATATCTCTCGCCTCGCGCGCCATCACTCTTTTTTCTTTCCCGCGCACAGAGCCACACGATTGAGCCGACGAGGAGCACAGAGACGGGAAAGAGAACGGCCTGTAACTCCACCGGCAGGCGTCGATCGAATTGGTAGAAGAAGGGGCTGTTGTCTGTGGCCGGGCTTACGCGCGCGCCTGTGAAGGAGATAAACTCTTCCAGGCTTTGGCGACCCCTGACAACCAGGCTGTAGAACATGCCCGCGGACCTGAACGGCACATACAAGGGACGAAATCCCAGGGATCTGGCCCGAGCTTCGATATCTCTTGCTTCCTCCGGAGTGAAGCTGCGTTTCTGAACAATCAGGAGAGGGCTGCTGATTTCCCGCTTGTCGCTGCCGTTAAGGACAAGAACGTGTTCCGCTGCTTCGCGCACATCCCTCCCTGCGTCCTGCAAGGCGAACAGAGCGGTAATAAACCCTTTGGTGAGGTCATTGATGTCGTGGAATATGATAACGAGTCGGCCGTCGCTCGCCAGCAAACGTAGGTAGCTGCTGAACGCCTCCCGTGTGAACACGTAGTTCTCCGTAAGGGAAAGACCCTGCTGATCCGCGGCCTGAACATACACCAAGGACAGGTATATGATATCGTACGCCTCCTTCGTAGCCTCGATGAAGCGCCGGCCCTCATCCCGTACGATCTCGATGCCCTTGTAGCCGGCGTAGATCCCGCCATTGAAAGCGGCGAACTTGTTCATGGCTCGGATGATTCCTGGATTGACTTCTACGCCCACGATTTTGCGGCTGCCCCCCAAGAAGGCCAACAACGCGTCTTTTCCTCCTCCGGGTCCGATGATAAGCACCTTATCCCTCTTGCCCCAGCGGAAGGGGAAATAACCGATTTCTTTTCGCAGATACTCGATTGTTCGCAGATCCCCGTCAAATTCCACCATCGGCGTGCCAGCGCCGCTGTCTGTGTAGATCAGCTTCTGCCGGGGGTCACCACTTTCTACCACGTCGACTCTGCCCAAGGCATTCCAACTCGTGTCGATGACTCGCCTCTCCGACTCGGAACCGGAAAGCTCGGCGAACATTGTCTTCGTATAGTGGAATCTGTCCGGATGGTGGAGCCGAACGAGGCCATACTTCGAGTTCGCGAGGCCCACCAACAAAGCCAGGCCAAGCGCGCTGAACGACAGGATCCTCCAGAGTTTCCCTGAAGCGAAAAGCAACGCAGAAAGACAGGGCACCAGGACCAAAAAGACCGCCGTACCGTACCCGCCGAGCTTTTCGAGCGAGAAAACCACAGCCAAGGCTCCGAAGGCGGCGCCAGTGAGATCAGCGAAGTAGATCCTCCCGCTCCGCGAGGAGAATCTGACGAAACACGCCGCCAAGATCGCTCCAACAAAAAAGAAAGGGAAAAAGGCCACGACGACATACAGCAGCAACAGCCGGGCTGAGGGCAGAACGACAACCAACAGGACCGACAACAAGATGAAAACGGAAACGATCAGGGAACAGACGGCGAGGCCATTTCCAAGGACTCTTGCGCTCCACGATGAGATCCGCAGCCGGGCAATCAATACCGCCCCACCGGAGAGTCCCAGGACGGCAACAGAGACTACGGCGAACACGTAATGGTAGTACAGGATCACGGAGAACAGACGGGTGAGAGTGACCTCCAGGATCATCATTGTCATGGAAGTGAAAAACACCGCTGCTAGGAGAGAAATCTCGTTCGGAGGCGCCGATTCCCCGGTGCTCATTTCCTAACCCAAGCTTCGATCCCTGCACTTTCGAATTCCTCTCTGATCCGATTCGTGCTTTCCAGCGACGGGGGCTGCGTACCTTCCAGCCTGAAGCTCTTCCCGATGTGCACGTATTTGGAGCCGGCAGCGACGTTGAAGGGCAACAGATCCACTCTCTTGACCCGGTTAGCGGAAAGGAACTGAGCGCAGTGTCGCATGTTGGCGATGGAATCATTGTAACCCGGGATTACCGGAACGCGCACGATGATCTTCTTTCCCTCCGCGGCAAGTTCCTTCAGATTATCCAGGATCAACTTGTTGGAAACACCGGTTAGCTTGACGTGCAGCTGTTCATCCATGTGTTTCAAATCATACAGAAACAGATCTATCAGTTGTATGCTCCTTTCCATCGACGACCACTCAAAGAACCCACTCGTATCTAGCGCCGTGGCAATGCCACCGTCTTTGCAGAGCCGCAAGAAGCTCTCAACGAACTCCGGCTGGCCGGCCGGCTCGCCCCCCGACAGAGTGACCCCTCCACCGGAGTTGATAAAATAGGCTCTGTCCTTCTTGACTTCACGGTACAGTGCTTCCGGGCTCCTCTCGTAGCCGATCATTTGCAGCGCCGTTGAAGGACACACGTGCGGGCATTCACCACAGTGAGTGCACTTCTCCCAAAGAATCTTCCTTTCTTCGTCCCTTAGCTCCTGCGCACCCGTAGGGCAAGCCGGAACGCATCGCCCGCAACTGATGCACTTGTTTCTGTAGAAGGCGAGCTGTCCGGAGGGTAGCCACGATTCGGGAGATGCGCACCAGAGGCAGCGCAGAGGGCAGCCCTTCAAGAAAACAGTCGTACGGATGCCCGGACCGTCATCGGTAGAAAACCGTTTGATGTCGAAAATCAACCCATCAGGCATACAGCAACAGCCGTGCAATCTGATGATCCTGGTGTTCCTTGGTGAGGTCAACGAAATACGCCTGCCAGCCGCCCACACGAACTCGCAAGTGCCGGTATTTCTCCGGCTCCAGCTGTGCCCTTCTGAAATCCTCCACGCTATTGACGCTAATGGTAAGCATATTTCCGCCTTTTTCCATAAAGGTCTTTACGAAAGAGATCAAGCGACCAAGACCTTCTGGCCCCGCAAAGGCTTTCTTGTCCAGGCTGAGATCCAGAGGAGAGCCTGACGGAAGGTCGAGGAAGTTCATTTTCGTAAAGGAGTTTACCGTCGCCGTGGGCCCTTCGAGAGCGCTCCCTAGCGAAGGAGAGAAATTGGAGCTTACCCCTTCTCCGGACAGCCTGCCATCCGGAAGAGCGGCAACCATGTTCCCGCCCATCATGAACCACTCAAAAGTGCCCACGCCGGTAACAAAACGGATCTTGCTGGCGCGGTAGGCCTCCGCATGCTCCTTGACCCGTTGTGCAAAATAGCCAAGGAGTTCTTTGGCCACGTCGTCCGAATAGTCATCGTCGTTTCCGTATTTGGGGCCGCGGGTGATCAGGATCTGACGCAGGTCCTCTCTGCCTTCGAAATTCGTATCCAGAGCGACCAGCAGTTCTTTCAGTTCCACCAGCCCTTCCTCATAGACGAGCTTCTTGACGGCGGCCAGGGAGTCGATGGCATGGGACAGCCCAAGGAGGAGCAGAGCATGGACTATGTACTTCGCTCCTCCCTGGGTGATGTCCAAGCCTTCTTTCAGGCAGTCATCGACCGTAGCGGAGATGAATGGAACAGGAGCTATTTCGTTGAGACAGCCATAATAATCCACGACAAGAGCCATTAGCGTTTCGATCTGATGATCCAACTGGCGCTTGTACGCCTCCATAACCTGCGCAAAGGAGCTGAAACCCAAGGGATCGGAGGTGTCGATGCCCTCCTTTTTCCCGCATTTGCGGCACCAGCCCTTGTTCAGCGCTAGATCCATACAGAGGGCGGAATTGATAAGATGATACCTGAACTCGGTTTTTCCGGGAATAAGCGTCTCCCAACAGCCGTCGTTTGCGTAGTCTCTGGCTTCCTCGATGGGAACTCCCGTCCTCTCTATGGCCGGAACAATGACCTCGTCGTTGTATACGGTAGGTTGCCCGCTGCCCAACTGGATGATTTGGCACGTCTTTTCCAGTAGCTCGGGAGGAGAACCCCGGAAAAACCGTACCGTCACGGTTGGATTGGAGAGCTCGTATTTCTGGGTGGCATTCAAGCACAGATAGGTCAGCAGGTTGGTGGCATCGGTTCCTTGCGGAGTCTGCCCGGCCAGAATCATATTCTGCATCCACAGTTGATGCAGAATGCCCTTGTCCAGCTTCACCTGCATTCCGCCCAAATGGAAGGCATAGGGATCCAGGAAGTCCTCGACCAAGATCCGGTCCCTGTAGCGCTCATTGAACTTGAACCAAATGCAGTCGATCAACTCCTGCGCCTCCCGTGCACTGAGGGTGCCATTCTGCAAGTCTTTTTGTAGAAAAGGAAATAGATACTGATCAAATCTACCCACAGGAACCAGATTCAATGTACTGTGAAAGGTCAGATGAACAAACCAGAAGCTCTGGAGCGCTTCGTGGAAGGTTTCTGGCCGCCTCTCCGGCACTCGCGAACATATCCTACTGATTTTCTCCAGCTCTGCTTTGCGCTTTTCGTCCTTTTCGCGAACGGCTAGGTCTGCTGCCAGGGTCGCGTAGCGGTGGGCCAGGGCCACCACTCCGTTGCAGCAGATCACAACTGCTTGGCAGAAATCTCTCTTTTCCTGATCCTTCCGGTCGTGACCCTTTAGGCTTTGAAGGCACCGGAGAGCCTGCGCTTCAATGCCCTTCAGGCCGTTCTTCAGGATTCTCGTATGCCCGGGTACGTAATGTCCCCATATCGAAAAAGGAGAGACATACTTCTGCTTTGCCTTTTCTTTTTCTGCTTCGGTTGCATATTCCGGGAAAAGGCTGCCCTTTCCCACGGAGCTCTTGGCCACGATGCCTACAATGAGCTCTTGCTCCTTTATCGCTACGGGCATCTCGGTCAAGGCCTGCTTGAACGCCAATGCCTTTCGGATAATCAACGGCAACTTCACTGTTTCCTCGGTGAGCACACTGTGATAGGTCGCGATTACTTCCTTTCCGGTGTGCATTTCATTCTCAAGCTGCTGCAAAAGAAAGCTTTCTCTCTTGTTTCTTTCTAGAAGACTCCCGTCCAAACAAAGTGTGATATCTTCCATAGCGCGCACTCCAGTCATGATACTATTTCCGTGGCTTACCCAGAGAGGTTTGGTCCGACTTGTTCAGAGCCCTTATGGCCCTGCCGGGACGAGTGATCCACACCGCCACGACCAGCGCAACCAGAACAGCTGTCAAAGCAGCCTTCACGTATGGATAGAAGAACGTGGCGGATTTCTCTTCACGGGTCTTGGTGAACATCCAGGCGAAATCGATGTGCTTCAGACCTTTGCTGAATCTCAGCTTAATCCATTTGGTTTGTTCTGAAAGAATGGGTTCCCCCCCGGGCTGCTGAGTCCGGGGAAAATACACCCAGCAGGTTCTCGAATAGTAAGGGCTGGAATAGCCGCGCGTTAGGACCGCCTCCCCCTGCTCCACATTGGCCGGCTGATACCTCTTACCTCTGTCGTCGAACAGCGCGAGGTGCCAATCCTTGATCTTCGTATACTCCCCGCTCTTTTCATGATAGAGGAAGACTTTGAAGACCAGATTGTTCCGCAGTATGGCCATGACCTCCTCTCTCTTCTCCTGTTTCTCTTGGTCAGAATAGCCTTTCGCCAAAGCAGTATTCTCAACGTAGGCAAGAAACACATCAAGATTCATGAACGTCACCTTTGCAGCCAAGCCGGCACCCATTTTTTGCTCCACGCTCCACTTCGTCTCCAGGCCGTAGTACTCAGGAACGGAACCCAGCTCTTTTATTTCCAGGGTCGGCTTGAGCTGTTCAGCTTCTTGCGCTGAAATCGAAGCTGCAGCTATCACAAGGCAAAAAACCTGAGTAAGAATTCCCTTTCCACTCATCATTCACCTTTCGTGTCCTACGGGCTCATCAACATAACAATTGAAAAACCGGCCATGCATAAGGCGCAAAGGCCACTAGGCCCTGCTAGTAGAAAAGCTTGTTGGCAAGAAGATAGTTGTAGTAGTCCTGCGTCATCTTTCGTGCTTCTGCGGTCCGCGCATCAAACACCTTGATGGGTACCTGCTGTTGCAGGGGCAGCTTCTCACCTTTGAGATACTTTAGCGCACTGGTAACGGCTGATTCGCCGAAGTAAGGGCTGTTTTGCACGTCCACACAAAACTCGCCTTTCAGCACCGCTTCCAATGCTTGAACCTGACCATCGATGCTGGCGATGTATCCGATAAGTTCGTCCCTGCCTGCAGCCTTGATGGCCGCCATAGCTCCTAATGCCATTTCATCGTTATGTGCGTACACTGCGTCGATCTGCCCCTTGGGAAAGGCTTGCAGCCAGTCTTCGACGATCTTCATGGCATTCTCCCTCAGGAAGTCACCCGACTGGGAGGCGATGATCTTCACATCGGGATACTTGCTGACTTCTTCCACGAAGCCCGCGTGACGATCGATCGTCGGCCCAGCGCCGATGGTCCCCTGGAGCTCGATGACGTTGCCTTTATAGGAGCCATTCTTCTCCTTGAGTTTTTCCAGGAGCACCTTAGCGGCTTCGCGCCCCTCCTGTTTCTGGTCCTGGCTAATGAAGGTAAGGTAGGTTCCCGTCCCCGGCTTGGCATCGATGTATCTGTCGATCACGATCAGCGGGACCTTCGCCTTGGTGGCGAGGTCTGCCACAGGGGTTAATGCCTTGGCTTGGAGGGGACTGAGCACCAGAACGCTGGGCTTTTTCGATATCAGATCCTCGCAGTCGGCCAACTGCTTCGCCGCGTCGTTGGCGCCGTCCGTCCAAATCAGGTCCACACCTTCCTTCTCTGCCCAGTATTTCATATCATTGGTCAGAGTGACCCTCCAGGGATGGTTCATCGTGCACTGGGAAAACGCGATAACGTACTTCCCGGCTGGGGCACCCGCCTCTTCCTTTACGCCTGTTGCGCCTAGATAGGCAAGCGCTAGGGCGACAAGAAATACCATAGCGAACAGCACTGTTTTGTTACACTTCATGAGACCTCCTTGACTGTCCTTCTTCCCTATTTATTTTCCCTATGCATGGCCTTTCATCGTGCCTGAGCCCGGCCGTTCACGTACACAGCCGACAAAAGGACGATCCCTTTCACGACCTGCTGCCAGAAGACGTGAACGTTCAATATGTTCAGCATGTTGGTGAGAACACCCACGATAACTACGCCCAACAGTGTGCCGCCGACCGTGCCTACGCCGCCGGCCAAGCTTGCACCCCCGATGGCAACTGCAGCAATAGAATCGAGGTTATACCAGACCCCCGCCTCGGGCGGAGAGTACTTGGTTCGCCCAATATATACCAGCACCGCAATCCCGCAGAACAGGCCGGTCAAGGTATAGGCAAGCAGCTTGGCTCGGTCTATCTTGATCCCGGAAAGGCGAGTAGCGTTTTCGTTCGATCCCACAGCATATAGATAACGGCCAAATTGCGTACGCCCGACCAAGAAGAGCGTAAAGAAGAACACGATGAACCAGAGAATTCCCGCTACCGGTACGGGTCCCACATACTCCCTGCCGAACAAGAGAAAATTGTCCGGTATCGCCCAGATCGGAGAGTTGTTGTTTACTTCCCGTGCCAGACTGCGGGCAATCCCCATCATACCGAGAGTCGCGATGAAAGGAGGGATCTTGCCCTTACTGACCATGATCCCGTTGGCAAAGCCCAGTGCCGAGCCAACCGCCAGCGCGGCCAAGATCGAAAGAACGATGCCCTGTCCGCCGGCCAAGAGGAGGGCGCAAATCATAGAGCTGGCGGCAAAAACAGAGCCGACAGACAAGTCAATACCAGCAGTCAGGATCACCAGGAATTGACCCATGGCAATAATCCCAATGATCGCGTTCTGAAGCACTAGATTCCAGATGTTCTCCGGCCGGATGAACACCCCCTTGGACAGAATCGTAGACACGATGAGGATGAACAGCAGAACGACCCACATCCTGTAGCGAAACAGCAGATCCCTCACTGCCTCTCTGTTCTCCAGGAGCGACAAGCGCTGCTCTTTCATGTCAACCGCTGAATTCAACCGCTTCATTCGATTACCTTCTCATACTCACATACACGGCGATCAGAATAACGGCTCCCTTCATCGCTTCCTGGGTGTACGGAGAGATGTCGAGAAGATTCATAAAGTTGTTGATGATAGTCAGAATGAATGCTCCGACGACAACTTTCAACAGGTTCCCTTCGCCCCCAAACAGACTGGCCCCCCCAATAACCACTGAAGCGATCGCGTTCAACTCGTATCCCACACCGCCCTCACAATAGCCGGCCGTAAGCCGGGCCATATATACGAGACCGGTGAGTCCTGCGAAAAAGCCGGATAACACGTACACCAGCCAGTAGATTCCTGCGACGTTTACCCCGAACAGGCGAGCCGCCTCGGCGTTTCCACCGGTTGCGTAGATATGTCGGCCCCACCTGCTCCTGTTCAGTAAGAAGAACATGCCAAGCGCTGCGACCGCCAGAATGATTCCCGGTACCGGAATGAGAGCAACATAGCCCTGACCAACAAAATAGAAGGACTTGGGGACCCCGTAGACAACTTCGCCTTTGGCAATGACCAACGCCAGCCCTCTGGCGATCATCATCATACCCAGAGTGGAAATAAAAGCGGCTATTCTTGCCCTTGCCACCATGAATCCGCTTACCGCCCCCAAGGCCGTGCAGGTGAGCAGGGTCATGAACACCGACAGCGCTATGCTGTACGGCATCAGTGTGGCCCCGACAACCGAAGCCAGAGCGACTAGGGAGCCGACCGAAAGATCGATTCCGCCGGTTAGGATGACCAGCGTCTGCCCTACGGCAAGAATTCCCGTGATAGCGCCCTGGCGAATGAGGTTCGTGAGATTGGTGTAGGTAAAGAACTCCTTGGTGGCGAGGCTGGCGATCAAGAAAATCCCCGCCAGGATGATGAATATCCCCGATTTCCTGGCGATCTCCCTCATTGGCTCTGTACACTCCCCTCGAGTGCTATGGCTTCTCTTCTGTCTCGCGGCAAAGAGTATTGCAGGACCTCTTCCTGATTGGTCTGTTCGGGCAGCAGTTCTTTGGTTATCCTCCCCTCGCTCATGACCAGAATCCTGTCGCTCAAAGACAGGATTTCCGCCAGCTCGGAAGAAATGAAAACAATCGATACGCCCTCCTTTACCAGGTCATGCATCAGCCGGTATATCTCCACTTTAGCCCCGACGTCGACTCCCCGCGTCGGCTCATCCAGGACAAGGATCTTACACTTGGAAGCCAGCCATTTCGCCAGTACCACTTTCTGCTGATTGCCTCCGCTCAAGTGCATCGCCAACTGCTCCGCAGAGGTAGCTACGATCCTGAGATCTTCGATGAAATGCCTGACGGTTCGGTACAAGTTGTAGAAGTTGATAGCCACGCGTCCGGTGAGCGCACGTAAAATCGTGAGAGAGATGTTTTCACCAATGGAACGAGTCAACAGCAGACCGTCCTGCTTTCGGTCTTCCGGAACAAGCCCGATGCCAAGCTTCAACGCGTGATAAGGGGACTTGACGGATACTTCGTTCCCGTCAAGGAAGATCTGTCCCCCGTCGATGCGATCTGCGCCAACGATTGCCCGAGCCAACTCAGTGCGTCCCGCACCGACCAATCCGGAAATCCCCAGAATCTCACCTTTGCGCAACTCGAGGTTCACGCTGTGTAAGATTCCTTCGCGATTCAGGTTCCGCACCGAAAGAACCGTATTGCCGATCGACACTTTCTTCTTGTAGTAGTAGTCTTGAATCTCCCTGCCTACCATGTGGCGGACAACTTCGTCGAAGCCGATCTCGCTGACGTTCGCCTGCTTGACCTTCTTACCGTCGCGCAGGATGGAGACCCGGTCTCCCAACTCAAACACGTAAGCCAATCGATGGGAAATGAAGATGATGCCCAGGCCTCTCTGCCTCAGCTTGTGAATGATCTCGAACAACTGCTCCAGTTCCTTCCCGCCGAGCACAGCGCCGGGCTCGTCCATGACAAGGATCCTGCTCTGGATGGACAGCGCTCTGGCAATCGCCACAAACTGCTGATAAGCGATCTTCAGCTCTCGCACCGGAGTATCCACCGGCAGATCGATGCCCAGAGAGTTGATCAGTTGCTTGGCTTCGATCCGGGTCTTCCTCCAATTGATCGTCTTCGCCGCACCGCAGATTTCATTGCCGAGGAAGATGTTTTCCGCCGCGCTCAGATGAGGCACCAAGTCCAGTTCTTGATAGATAACGCTGACGCCCAGTTGTCTGCCGTGGTGCGGGTCTCGTATCTCCACTTCCTGTCCGCTGATGAAGATGGTTCCCTTGTCTTTTGAATAGGCTCCGGAAAGGATCTTTATTAAGGTCGATTTCCCGGCCCCATTCTCCCCCACCAGGCAGTGCACCTCGCCCGAATAGAGATCGAAATCGACGTTGTCCAGAGCGTGGACCCCAGGAAACTCTTTGGCGATGCCGCGCATTTCCAACAAGGCTTCTCGCATCACTGTGCTCTCCCCTTGACATGGCTGCAGACCGGCAGCAGCTTGCTCCAGTCCTGTCACTCACTCTTATTCCGCGAGCCTGTTCTTACCGCGAGCAGCTCTGTCCCCCGAACGTTCACCCGCTCTCCTCGGGAAACCGGTGACGTAGAGTCGCGTACCAACAATCGGGGCGACAGCATCGCCGTCTGTGGGGGCCTGTCTTCGTGGTTCCGGATTCTTTCCAGTATAAGTTCGCTCGCGTTCTCGGCAATCTCGGCAATCGGATAGTATATCGTAGTAATGGACGGAATGAAGTATTCGTCTAAAGCGATGTTGTCGCACCCGACGACCGAGATATCCTCCGGCACTCTCATGCCAGCCTGCTGAACACCGCAGATTGCGCCGATGGCCGTAACGTCGTTGTAGGTAAAGATAGCGGTCGGCCGCTGAACATTCTGCATGAGGCGTTTGGCACACTCCAAGCCCTCACGGTAGGTGAATCCTCCCTTGACGATCAGACTCTTGTTGACCCGCACCCCATAGTCGCGAAGCGCCCTCAGATACCCAGCCCTCCGATTCAGGCTGTGAGATTGCTCGATGCTTCTATCTATGTAGCCTATGGTTCGGTGCCCGAGCTTCAGGAGGTGCTCGGTTGCCAGATAGCCCCCTTTGACGTTGTCGACCAACACCATGTCCGCGGCAACGTTCTCGATCTTGCGATCCAGAACTACTACGGGAATCTGCCTTCGTTGCACCTTCTCCAGGGTCTCGGCACTATTGGACGTCGGCACAATGATGACTCCGTCCACTCGTCTCGAGATGAGCAGGTCGAGATAACCCACCTCTTTGACGAGCTCATAGGCCGAATTACACGTGATGATGTTGTAGCCTTGAGAAAACAGGAGTGTGTCAAGGGTCCGCACCAGCTCGGCGTAGTATAGATTGCAATTGTCGGGGGTGATAATGCCAATGGTGCCGGTCTTTCTCTTGCGAAGGCTGCCGGCCACCAGGTTGGGATAGTAATTGCATTCCTCCATTGCGTCCTTCACCCTCGCGGTCAGCTCTTTGCTGACGAAGCGGGTCTGGTTGATCACGTGAGAGACGGTGGCAACAGATACCCCGGCTCTGGCAGCGATGTCTCTTATTGTCGCCATCACTCGGACTGCATGCCTATTCCCTTCATATATGTGCATACACCATTTGTACGTGTTAACCGCTTACGTAACCGGTTAACACGGTATTCTAGGCAACAAGATATGCATCTGTCAAGTCCCCTTTGCCGAGCTAGGAGCCTGTCGGACTTTTGGCACGGCCCGTTCTGGTGCATTCGTGATCGAAGCGGTGGACTCGATGCGGCTGCCGTCGATGGGGGCGTTTTCCTCGCGGAGGAGGGGGATCGAAGTCTATGTGGAGATCAGCGACGAGGAGCAGAACGTGCGCCGCTATGACTATCGGCCACCCGGCGAGCGGAAGCTGAAGGTGGTGAAGGACCCACGGCTGATCGCGATGCGAGAGAAGTCGCGCACCGAGGAGGGTCGCCGAATCTACGCCAAGCGCGCCCAGAGTGTGGAGACGGTGTTTGGGATCATCAAGGCCCCACTGGGTTTCCGGCAGTCTCTGCTACGAGGTCTGGAGAAGGTGAGTATCGAATGGGATTTTGTGTGCATGGCCTACAACCTGAAGCGGTTGTACAACCTGAAAACTGCCTAAGGGAGGGCCGAAATCATGCGCCAGAGCCGTGAATCCACTTAGGCCGGCCACAGTCAAGCGGCCTGTGGCCCACAACCCGGCAATCGGCCCCCCGGGGGGCGGGTGAAAACCCCCCCCGGGGGCGCCCCCGGGC
>CAZBDU010000003.1:0-6673 GCA_964490725.1 uncultured Spirochaetaceae bacterium
CGTGCCGCCTGCCCCCCGCCCGCCTGTCCCCTGCCCGCCTCGCCTTGACGCTGCCAAGAGGATGCTTCTATAGTAGCCTCTACAATGCAGAAGATACTGATCACCTCGGCCCTGCCCTACGTCAACAATGTCCCCCATCTGGGCAACCTCATCCAGGTCCTGTCCGCCGACGTCTACGCCCGTTACTGCCGCCTGCGCGGCTACGAGACGCTCTACATCTGCGGCACCGACGAATACGGAACCGCCACCGAGACCCGCGCCCTGGAAGAGGGGATCACCCCCAAGGAGCTCTGCGACCGCTACTACACCGTGCATGACCGCGTCTATCGCTGGTTCAACATCGCCTTCGATCGCTTCGGCAGGACCTCCACCCCCAAGCACACGGAGATCACGCAGCGGATCTTCCTGGGGCTGGACAGGAACGGCTACATCAAAGAGAAAACCGTCGAGCAGACCTACTGCGAGAACGACGCGCGTTTCCTGGCGGACCGCTACGTGCGCGGCACCTGCCCGCACTGCGGCTACCCGGAGGCGCGGGGCGACCAGTGCGAGAACTGCGGCAAGCTCCTGGACCCCACCGATCTGAAGGATCCCCGCTGCGGGGTATGCGGCGCCCCGCCGGTAATCCGCGAGACCACGCACCTCTACATCGACCTTCCCGCCATCCTGCCCCGGCTGCAGGAGTGGCTGGACCGCACCGCCGAGCAGGGACACTGGGCCAGGAACGCCGTTCAGATGACCCAGGCCTGGATCCGCGATGGGCTGCACGAGCGGGCCGTCACCAGGGACCTGAAGTGGGGCATCCCGGTCCCCAGGGAAGGCTTCCGGGACAAGGTCTTCTACGTCTGGTTCGACGCTCCCATCGGCTACATCTCCATCACCGCCAACCACACCGACCGCTGGCAGAAGTGGTGGATGAACCCGCAAGCGGTCAGGCTGGTGCAGTTCATCGGCAAGGACAACATTCCCTTCCACACCGTGATCTTCCCCTCATCGCTCATCGGCAGCGGCGAGGCGTGGACCCTCCTGGCCACCATGTCCTCCACGGAGTACCTGAACTACGAGAGCGGCAAGTTCTCCAAGAGCGCCGGCGTGGGGGTGTTCGGGACCGACGCTGTGGCGTCCGGAATCCCCGCGGACGTCTGGCGCTTCTACATCTACTACAACCGGCCCGAGAAGTCCGACAGCCTCTTCACCTGGAAGGATTTCCAGGAGAAGGTGAACGGGGAGCTGATCGGCAATCTGGCCAACCTGGTCAATCGCGCCCTGACCTTTGCCGTGCGCCACTTCGGCGGTGCCGTCCCCGAGGGGCCCGCCCACGAGGGGTTCTGGGAGGCGGTGCGCGCGGCGGAGGCGCGGATCGCAGGCCTGTTGGAGCGGGTGGAGCTGCGCGAGGCCTTCCGGGAGATCTTCCTGCTCTCCTCGCTGGGCAACAAGCGGTTCCAGGACGAAGAGCCCTGGAAGACGGTGAAAGAGGACAGAGGCAGGGCTGCGGGGCTGATCCGCGACCTGGTGCACCTGATCCGCGACCTGGCGGTGCTGCTGCATCCCTTCCTGCCGCAGACCGCGGATCGGGTCAACGGCTTCCTGGGCCTCGCCGCCTGCCGCTGGGAGAGCCTGGGCCTTCCCGAGGGGGTGAGGGACATCCGCTCGCCGGAGCTGCTCTTCCGCCGCCTCGAGGACGAGGAGATCGAGTCCTTCCGGGCTCGCTTCTCCGGCAAGCGGGGGGACTACAGCGCCGCCGGCCAGAGGGCGGCCGCCGGGAAGGAAGGCCAGGGCGGGACGTCGCAGGCGGCGGAGCGCTTCCGCAGCCGCGTCGACCTGCGGGTGGCGCGGATCGTGGAGATCCAGCGCCATCCCGAGGCGGACAAGCTGTACGTCGAGACGGTGGACCTGGGCGGCCAGAGGCGCACCATCGTCTCCGGGCTGGTGCCTTACTACCGGGAAGAGGAGCTCGCGGGACGCAACGTCGTCCTGGTGGCCAATCTGAAACCGGCCAGGCTGCGCGGAGTGGAGAGCCAGGGGATGCTCCTGGCAGCCGAGGAGGGGGAGACGGTGGAGGTGTTGTTCGTGGATCACGCCTCGCCCGGAGACCCGGTGCGCCTGGCCGGGGAGGGTTCGGAGGCAGCCGCAGGCGCCCCCGGCCCGGCGGAGATCGACATCGAGGAGTTCTTCTCCACCCACATGACGGTGCGGGAGGGGCAGGTGGAGGTGGAGGGCCTGGCGCTTCTCTGCCGGGGCCAGCCGGTCCGGGCGGAGAAGGTCCGGAAAGGACAGGTTCGATAGCCATCCGCGCCGCCCGTTCAACCGCAAGGCTCCTTCCACCTCTGGTTCTTCCGGCGCTGCTGGCCGCCCTGGCCTGGGCTCCGGCCGCGGGAGCCCAGAGCGGCCGGCTGGACCGCTGGTACACCGTGCTGCTGGAGGGCCGCCGGGCGGGGACGGTGCACCAGGTGACGGACCTGCAGGCGGATGGAACCGCCGTCACCCTCATCACGCAAAGCCTGACTGTGAGCCGCATGGGGCAGGCCTTCAGCGCCGCAGTGCGGGAGAGGTGGCGCGAAAGGGATGGGTTCCTGGAGCTGCGCATGGAGATCGACCTGGGCGGGGAGCTTCAGGTGATCCGGGCCGCAGCGGAGGCGGGGGGAATCAGGGTCGAGCAGAAACAGGGAGGCCGCAGCGTGCAGCGGCTGACACCGGCCTCCGGCAAGGTCCTGGGGGCCTACGAGTCCAGCCGCCTGCTGCGGCAAGCGCTGGCCCGGGGTGAGGAGCGGGTGGACTACCTGGCGTTCTCGCCGGACACGCTGCGCGTGGAGCGGGTGCGGGTGCGTTTCCAGGGACCAGGGGCTGTGCAGGACAGCGCCGGAGGGCGCCACCGGGGAGTGATGGCCGAGGAGCGGCTGACCGGCGCGCCGGAGGTGGTCTCCGCCATGGTCCTGGACGAGGAGGGGGAGCTGCTGTACTCGCGCAGCAACGCGGGCCTGTCCGTCGAGCTGGTCCGCAGCGGCCCGCAGGACGCCGGGTTGGCTGGCGCCCCTCGGGTGGAGGAGCCGGCAGGGCTGCTGGACATCGCCGCGCTGGCCATTCCCGTGGAGGGGGCCGCACGCCTGCCGCCCTCCGGCCGCGGCCGTGGAAGGCTGCGCTTCAGCGGCGAAGGGGTCCCGGCTCTGGAGCGGCTGCTCCGCGCTTCCGAGGGGGAAACCGGCGACGGACGCTACGAGCTGGTCCGTCTGGGGGAGGAGCTGGAGGTGAGCCTGGGCTCCGGCACGCAGCCGGGGGCGGTGGCCTCGCGGGCGGCCGGGCCGGGGCAGGAGCATCTCGCGCCGGAGGAGGCCGCGCGCGCGGCGGCCGGTCGCTATCTGGGGGACGGCTACTACCTGGGGCTGAAGGACCCCCGGCTTGCCGGCATCCTGGCCGGCTGCGGCGGCGCGGGGCAAGCGGGCCCCCAGGCGCTCGCCTGCCTGGAGGAGGCGGTCTACAGCTTCATCCGCAGCAAGAACGGGCAGCACGGCTTTGCCGGCGTTCCGGAGATCCTGGACAGCCGCGCCGGGGACTGCACCGAGCATGCCGTGCTGGCGGCGGCGCTCCTGCGCCGCCGGGGCATCCCGGCCCGCCTTGCCTACGGGTTCGTCCTGACCCCCCAGGGCTTCGTGGGCCATGCCTGGCCGGAAGCCTGGGTGGGCGGGCGCTGGGTGTGGCTGGAGCCCTCGCTGCCCGCCTCCCGGCGGCCGGGGGCGAAGCTGCGCCTGGGGTCGATCGACCCCGCGCTGCCGGTGTGGGGCCAGATCGACAGCGCCCTGCTGCTGGTGGCGGGGGGGACCCGGGCGGTGGTGGAGGAGTGGAGAGAGGACGATGGCTGAGCGGCTGGCCCTGGAGCCGGCGCCCCTGGAGGCGCTGGCGGGCAACCGCGGCCTGCTGCAGAGCCCCTTCTGGGGTTTGTTCCGGCGCAGCCAGGGCTGGGACGCCCACGCCTTCTCCTGTCGCTACCGCGAGGTGGGCTTCCGGCTTCTCGTGCTGGAGCGGCCCCTGGGGCTGGGGCTCAACCTGGCTTACGTGCCCCACGGTCCGGAGGTGGCCGAACCGGTAGAGGGCCGCGAGGAGCTGCTGCGGGAGGTAGGCGCGGCCGTGCTCGTCCACCTGCCGGCCTGCGTGTTCCTGCGCTTCGACCTGCCCTGGGGCGCCTGGGGGGCCGGGGCGCGCCCGGCGGCGCTGGCCACCGGGGCGGCGCTGCGCAAGGCGCCCATGGACATCCAGCCCCCCAGCACGGTCGTGGTGGATCTTGCCGCCTCCGAAGAGGAGCTGCTGGCGGCCATGAAGCCCAAGACGCGCTACAACGTACGCCTTGCCGCCCGCAAGGGGATCCGGGTGGAGCGGGGCGGCCTGGAGGACCTGCGCTCCTGGTACGCCCTGTACCGGGAGACCGCGCAGCGCGACCGCATCACCCTGCATGCACGCGCCTACTACAGCGAGCTGTTTCAGCTGGCCGCCGCAGCCGCTGCGCCGGGGGAGGTGCGCCTGGAGCTGCTCCTGGCTTTTCGGGGCCGGGAGCTGCTGGCGGGCAACATCGTGGCCTTCAGGGGCCAGGAGGCCTGGTATCTGTACGGAGCCTCCTCCAGCCGCCACCGCAACCTGATGCCCACCTACGCGCTGCAGTGGGAGGCCATGCGGCTGGCGCGATCGCTGGGCTGCCGCCGCTACGACCTGTTCGGCATCCCGCCGCGGGAGGAGACCTCCCACCCCATGCGCGGGCTCTACCGCTTCAAGACCGGCTTCGGCGGGCGGATCTTCAACCGGCTGGGCTGCTACGACGTGCCGCGGCGGCCGGGGCTGTACCGAGGTTACCGCGCCGCCGAGGCGCTGCGCGCCCTGTACTTCCGCCGCCTCCGCAAGGGGCTTTCCCTCAGAGCCGGCGCCCGAGTTCCAGCCCAGGCGGAGTGACCGCCGAGGCGGCAGGCCGGGCCGGCGCTCGCCGGCAGGCGCCCAGGGGGGCCCGCCGGGCGGCGGTGGGAGCCCCGGGGCGCGGATCGGGGCGGAGCCGGAGGCCGCGTGCGGCGCAGCCGAAGGGCATTCGGCCGCCCGGCGGCGCAGCCTTTTCCTGTCCGGGAATTTGACCCCTTGGAGCCCCGGGCGTTAGTCTAAAGGTAGTATGCTCTTGCGGCCGTGAGCCGGAGGGGGTCGCACGGCCGCTCATCTGCTGGAATGGAGGAGGTCCCCATGCTATCCGATCCGTTTCCCTGACGGCGCCTCGCGCCCGTGGAAGGGTTTCACGGGTGAATGCGAAGCCTCAAGACGAGCCTTGAGAAAGGAGAACGAGGTAATGAAGAAGTATTCTCTGGTCATCGTGGTGCTGCTGATCGCGGCCGGGGTGGCGTTCGCCGGCGGCAAGCAGGAGAAGGCGGCCGCAGGCTCCGAGAAGAAGGTCGTGACCGTCTTCGGCGCGTTCATCGACCAGGAGGCGCGCCGTTTCGAGGCCGCCATCGCTCCCTTCGAGCAGCGCACCGGCGTGGACGTGCAGTACGAGGCCTCCAAGGAGTTCGAGACCCTGATCTTCGTCCGCGTGGAGGGCGGCAACCCGCCGGATGTGGCGGCGCTGCCGCAGCCCGGGTTGATGAATACCTTCGCCGACCGCGGCGTGCTGGTGCCCCTGGGCGAGGACGTGGTGAAGGAGATCAAGGCCAACTACGCCCCGGTGTGGCTGGACCTGGGCTCCTACAAGAACACCCCCTACGGCGTGTTTCACCGGGTGAACATGAAGAGCCTGGTGTGGTACCCCAAGAAGGCCTGGGACGCCGCCGGCTTCGCCAAGCCGAAGACCTGGCAGGAGTTGGAGGCCCTGGAGAACAAGATGATCGGCAACGGCGAGGTGCCGTGGACCGTGGGCTTCGAAAGCGGCGGGGCCACCGGATGGGTCGGCACCGACTGGGTGGAGGACATCATGCTCCGCACCGCCGGTCCCCAGGTCTACGACCAGTGGGTTGCCCACCAGATTCCCTTCAACGACAGGCGGGTGAAGAATGCCGTGGAGATCATGGGCAAGCGGCTCCGCGACCCCAAGTACGTCTACGGAGGCCCGCAGTACGTGCTGACCACGAACTTTGGTGACGCGCCCAACGTGATGTTCGAGAACCCGCCGAAGGCGTGGATGCACCGCCAGGGGAACTTCATCACGGGCTTCTTCCCCGACGACATCCAGGCCAACCTGGACCAGGAGGTGGGCCTGTTCGGATTTCCCCAGATCGACCCGCAGTGGGGCACCCCGGCGCTGGGCGGCGGCGACCAGTTCGTGATGTTCAACGACCGGCCGGAGGTGCGGGAGTTCCTCAAGTTCCTGGCCACCTGGGAGTCGGGCGTAGCCTGGGCCAAGGCGGGAGGCGCGCTGTTCCCTTACAAGAATCAGGACCTGAGCGCCTATCCGACTGAGCTGGAGCGCGCCCAGGCGGAGCTGCTCCTCAACGCCAAGGTATTCCGGTTCGACGCCTCCGACCTCATGCCCGCCGAAGTGGGCGCCGGCACCTTCTGGACCGGCATGGTGGACTACGTGAGCGGGGTGAGCGTCGACAAGGTGCTGGACGACATCGAGGCCAGCTGGCCCAAGTAACCCGGGAGCTCTACAGTCGTGGGGGGGGGCGGGGGGGGGCGGCGCCCCGCCCACCGAGCCGCCGCCCGCGAACAACCC
>CAZBDU010000003.1:6683-124233 GCA_964490725.1 uncultured Spirochaetaceae bacterium
CGGGCCCCCGGGGCCGGGGCGCCCGCCCCCCCCCCCCCGACCTGATCTTGCCCGGGCGAACCGTCAACCTGCAAAGGAGGCGGCACAGATGACCAATTTCGACAGATCCGACCGGCCCGCCGGGTTCCTGCCGGCGCTGGGAACGCTGGTCTTCCGCGTGCTGGTGGCCGCCGTGGTGCCCGCCATCGCGTTCCTGGTGCTGTACGTGGGATTCCGGTTCCTGCGCGACAGCGCGGCCCCCGACGGGGTGATCGCCGTGGTGGCGATCATCTGGGGAGTGGGAGGGGTGGCGCTGCTGTTCTTCCTGTTCAACTGGGCCATCAGCCAGTTCGGCCCGCTGTGGCGGCGGCGGCTGCAGCCTTTCCTGTTCGTGGGTCCGGCCCTGGCGATCCTGGGCTGGTACCTGGTGATTCCCACCGCGCGCAGCCTCTACCTGAGCTTCTTCGGAGCCGCTTCGGACAAGTTCACGGGGCTGGCCAACTACCTCTACGTGTTCACCGACCGGGTGATGCTCACGGCCTTCCGGAACAACCTGCTGTGGCTGGTGCTGGGCACCGGCCTGAGCGTGCTCCTGGGCCTGATCGTGGCCCTCATGGCGGAGCGCTCCCACCTGGAGCGCTTCTCCAAGGCGTTGATCTTCCTGCCCATGGCGATCTCCTTCGTCGGGGCGGGGGTGATCTGGAAGTACGTCTACGCCTACCAGCCTCCCGGGCAGCCCCAGATCGGGCTTCTGAACGCCGTGGTGGCCGCCTTCGGCGGGCAGCCGGTGGGGTGGCTCACCAGCAGACCCTGGAACACCCTGTTCCTGATCGCCATCCTGGTGTGGATGCAGACCGGATTTGCCATGGTGGTGCTGGCGGCGGCCCTGCGCGGGGTCCCCACGGAGCTCAAGGAGGCCGCGCGCATCGACGGTGCCGGAGAGTTCCGGGTGATCACCAGCATCGTCATCCCCTTCATCCGGGGAACCATCGTGACGGTGTCCACCACGATCCTGATCATTACCCTGAAGATTTGGGATATCGTCTACTCTATGACCAACGGGTTGTACGGCACCGAGGTGCTGGCCAGCCAGCAGTACAAGCAGATGTTCAAATTCCTGCACTACGGGCGCGGATCGGCCATCGCGATTATTCTGTTGATCGCGGTGATCCCGGTCATGTGGTACAACCTGCGCCAGTTCATGCAGCGGGAGGTGTTCTGATGGCCGTCAAGGAAGAGAAAGAGCGCAAGAGCGTGGCCGTGACGGTGATCCTCCTGGTGCTGTGCCTGGCCTGGTCCCTTCCCACTGTCGGGCTTTTGGTGACCTCCTTCCGCCCCCGCACGGAAGCCCAGCGCACCGGCTGGTGGACCGTCGTGAACGATCCGGTGTTCACCACCGAGAACTACCGGCAGGTGCTGGCGGGCAAGGACTTCAGCTACGTGGATGCCAGCGGCAACCGGGTCACCGCCCGGACGGAGAACCTCTCCCAGGCGTTCCTCAACAGCATCACCGTCACCGTTCCGGCGGTGGTGATCCCGATCCTGATAGCGGCCTTTGCGGCCTACGGGTTCGCCTGGGTGGAGTTTCCGGGGCGCAAGGTGTTCTTCACCATCGTGGTGGCCCTGCTGGTGGTGCCGCTGCAGATCGCCCTCATCCCTATCCTGCGGGACTATCTGAAGCTGCAGATCACCGGGACGTTTCTGGCCATCTGGCTGGCCCACACCGGCTTCGGCCTGCCCCTGGCCATCTACCTGCTGTTCAACTACATCAGCACCATCCCGCGCTCGATCCTGGAGAGCGCCTTCATCGACGGCTACACGCACTTCTGGATCTTCATCTACCTGATCCTGCCCCTGTCGGTGCCGGCGCTGGCCGCCTTCGCCATCTTCCAGTTCGTGTGGGTGTGGAACGACCTGCTGGTGGCCATGGTCTTCCTGGGCACCGAGCCGCAGGTGGCGGTGCTGACCCAGCGCCTGCTGAACATGATCGGCACCCGCGGGCAGGACTGGCACCTGCTCACCGCCGGAGCCTTCGTGTCCATGGTGCTGCCGCTGATCATTTTCTTCGCCCTGCAGCGCTTCTTCGTGCGCGGGCTCCTGGCCGGCTCCGTCAAGGGCTGAAGCCCGCCGGAACCGTGAGCGGCCGCTTTCGGTGCCTCCGGCGCCACCGGGGCGCCCTGGCCGCCCTCATCCTGCCCGCGGCGGTGTTGGGGGCGGCGCTCCTTGCGCCCGGCTGCGCCGCCCGCCCGCCCGTTCTGCGCCGGGAGGCTCCTGCCCTCCCCGCGGCCTGGGCCGCTCCCCGCGGGGGCATCCGCGTGCTCACCTACAACATGCTCCACGGCTGGCCACGCTTCCGCCGCCTGGCGGAGCGCTCCGAGCTGCTGGCGGCGGCGCTGCGGGAGCTTCAGGCCGACGTGGTGGTGCTCCGGGAGGTGCCCGTGCTGTCCTGGGGCGCTCGCCACCTGGGGGTGTGGCTGGCCGGGCGGCTGGGCTGTGGGTGAGCGACCACGTGGGGGTGAGCGCGGAGCTGGCAGGCGCGCGCGGGCGGCAGGGGACGGAAGCGCCCCGGGACCTCCCGGCCGGTGCGGCGGCGCCTTGACGCCGGCGGCGATGTCGGCTCCCATTGCCCCTGTCAGCAGGAGGAGAGCATGAACGAAAGCTACCACATGAGCCCGGAGGAATTTCGCGCCCGGGGGCGCCAGGCGGTGGACTGGATCGCCGACTACTACGAACGCATCGAGAGCTTTCCGGTGCTCTCGCAGGTGAAGCCCGGCGGGGTGCGCTCGAAGCTGCCGGCGCAGCCGCCCCTGCGCGGCGAGCCCTTCGAGGCGGTGCTGAGGGACCTTTCGGAGATCATCCTTCCCGGGGTGACGCACTGGCAGAGCCCCAGCTTCTTCGCCTTTTTTCCAGCCAACGCCTCGGGCCCGTCGATTCTGGGGGAGTTGCTCTCGGCGGGTCTGGGGGTGCAGGGGATGCTGTGGGCCACCAGCCCGGCCTGCACGGAGCTGGAGACCCACGTGCTGGACTGGCTGGCGGACATGTGCGCGCTGCCGGCCAGCTTCCGCTCCGACGGCAGCGGCGGTGGGGTGATCGAGGATTCCGCCTCCAGCGCCGCCCTGTGCGCGCTGCTGGCCGCGCGGGAGCGGGCCACCCGGGGGAGGACCAACCTGCGGGGCGCCGGCGGGCGTCTTGCCGCCTACACCTCCACCCAGGGGCACTCCTCGATCGAAAAGGCCGTGCGCATCGCCGGGCTGGGCTCCGAGAACCTGCGCCTCATCCCCGTGGACGAGCGCTACGCCATGCGGCCGCAGGCGCTTTCCGAACGGATCGTCCGGGACCGCCGCGCGGGGCTTTCCCCCTGCTTCGTGGCCGCCACGATCGGGACCACCTCCTCCACGGCGATCGACCCGATCGCCGGGATCGGCCGGATCTGCCGGCGGGAGGGGGTGTGGCTGCACGTGGACGCGGCCATGGCCGGGAGCGCCGCTCTATGCCCGGAGCTCCGCCACCTCTTCGAGGGGGTGGAGCTGGCCGACAGCTACTGCTTCAACCCGCACAAGTGGATGTTCACCAACTTCGACTGCGACTGCTTCTACGTGGCCGACCGTTCTGCCTTGATCGACAGCCTCAGCGTTCTGCCCGAGTACCTGCGCAACCGGGCGAGCGAGAGCGGAGCGGTGATCGATTACCGGGACTGGCAGGTCCCCCTGGGACGAAGGTTCCGCGCGCTGAAGCTGTGGATGGTGATCCGCCACTACGGCGTGGAGGGCCTGCAGCACCACATTCGGGAGCACGTGGCCCTGGCGCAGGAGCTGGCGCGGTGGGTGGCCGAGGATGCGGAGTTCGAGCTCGCCGCGCCGGCGCCGCTGAGCCTGGTTTGCTTCCGCCACCGGGGCGGGGATCCGGTGAACCAGGCCGTGCTGGACCGGGTCAACCGGGGAGGAGAGCTGTACCTGACCCACACCAGGCTGGAGGGGAAGCTGACGCTGCGCATGAGCATCGGCCAGACGGGGACCCAGGAGCGGCACGTGCGCCGGGCCTGGGAGCGCATCCGCCAGGCGGCGAAGGAAGCGGCTCAGGAAGAGACGGGCAGGTAGATGCGGACCTGGGTGCCCTCGAGGGGCTGGGAATCCACGGTGATGAAGCCGCCGGCTTGAGTGACGATGCCGTACACGGCGGCCATCTCCAGCCCACGGCCCTGGAACTTGGTGGTGAAGAAGGGCTCGAAGATGCGCGCCCGGGTCTTCTCGTCCATGCCGCTGCCGTCGTCGGTGATGGTGAGCGCCACGAACGGCTCGGCGGGCAGCCCCCTCTCCTCGGCCTGCCCGGCGCCAAGGAGGTCGGTGCTGATGCCGATCACTCCGCGGCCGGTGATCGCCTCGGCCGAGTTGGCGATGATCGAGGAGATCACCATCTGCATCTGCACGGGGTCCACCTCCACGAAGGGCAGCTCCTCGGCCAGGGCCGTCTCCACCTGGATTAGAGGGTCGATGGCGTAGCGGATCAGCGGCAGGGAGACGTTCACCAGCTCGTTCAGGGACATCCGGGCGGGCTGCGGGGAGCCGCCGCGGGCGAAGGAGAGCAGCTGCTCGGTAAGCCCCGCCATCCGGTTGGCCGACTCCCGAACCGGCTCGAGCTGTTCCAGCAGGCCGCCGTCCTGCGCGTAGTCCAACCGGATGAGCTCCAGGGCGCCGAAGATGGAGACCAGGGCGTTGTTGAACTCGTGGGCGACCCCGGCGGCCATGGTGGCGATGGCCTGCATCCGCTGGGTCTGCTGCACCCTGGCCTCCAGGCGCCGCCTCTCCCCGATGTCGCTGACGATCACGACGGTGGCGGAGTGGTCGCTGGTGAGAGGGATGAGCAGGAGGGAGACCTGGCGTGCCCCGATGCTCAGGGGGGGCTCATCCTCGTCGCGCACCGGGCCGTCGGCTGCCTTCTTCCGCAGCCGCCTGACCCGCGCGCGGTCCTCCCGGGGAAACAGTTCGTCGAACCGTGATCCCAGCAGCAGCTCCTCCGGCTGGCCGATGATGGCCGCGGCCACGAGGTTGGCGTAGACCACCCGGCCGCCTGGCTCGACCTCCAGGTAGCCGTCGGTCATGTGCTCCAGTATGACCTCGTGGTGGCGGCGAACGGCCAGAAGCTCCCGGGTGATCTGGCGCGCATGCACCTCATCGCCCCCCAGCACCAGCCCCCCCAGGCCTTCCCTGCCCTCCCGCTCCAGGCGATCCAGCACCGCCAGCACGTTGCGCTGCATCATGGGGAAGGGGCCCTTGGCCAGACAGGCGTCCGCGCCCAACAGGCCCGGGTCCACGTTCTCCTCCTGCACGGTGGCCGACAGCACCACCACGGCCAGGCCTTCCAGCGCCGGCCGGCTGCGGACCACCCGGCACAGCTGCCGCCCGTCGATGTTGGGCATCACCAGGTCCACGAACATCACGTCCGGCGTCCTGCGCGCGAGGATGTCCAGGGCCGACAGCCCGTCCTCCGCGGTGAGGATCTCGTAGCCCTTCTTCTCCAGCACCTGCGTCATGTAGGAACGGATCAAGGGGTGATTGTCGACTACCAGGATCGAAGCGATCTTCGCCATCGGGGTTCTAGCTCCGCAGCAGCGCGTCCAGGGCTTCCAGGGAAGAGGACAGCAGAGAGATGCTCTGCTCCGGGCCGTCGGTCCGCCCCGCGAGGCATTCCGCCTCGACCCGGGCGGCCGCCTCTCCCATCTCGGTGAGCTCCAGATTGAGGGCCGCGCCCTTGATGCTGTGAGCGGCCCGGGCGGCCGCCTCGGTCTGCCCGGAGCTCATTGCGCGGCGGAGGGCGCCCAGGTCCGCACGGGTGGCCTGGATGAACACCGCCAGGAGAGCCCGGTACTCGGCGACCTCCAACTCGACCCTTGCGGCCAGCTCGTCCATAGTCATGCTCGTGCTCCGCCCTCCGCCTCGATCAAGTGTATCTCCCATAGTATACCGTTTGGAGGCGAACTCCCAAAGGCGGCGGGAGAAAAGACTCCGCGACGCCCTCCCGCCGGTCCCTGGCCGCCCGGCCCGGAAAGCTTCTCAGACAGCGCGCAGCTCGATGCCCAGGGAGGTGATGAGCTGCCGGTAGTGCGGCGGAATGCCAGTGTCGGTGATCACCATGCCGAAGTCCCGAAGCTCCGCGAAGTAGCCCGCCCGCACCCTGGAGAACTTGTCGGAGTCCACCAGCAGGATGCGGGTCAGGGAGGAGGCCAGGGCGGCCCGCTTGGTTTCCACCTCGTAGGTGTTGGCGCAGGTAACGCCCAGCTTGTCGCTGACGCCGGTGGCGGAGATGAACGCCTTGGTGGCCCGGTAGCGCCGCACCAGCTGCACCCCCTCGGGGCTCTCGCACATCAGCGTGTTCTCGTGCAGGGAGCCGCCGGCAAAGACCACGCGGCACTCCTTCTTGCGGTGCGCCTCCACCAGGATGTTCAGGGCGAAGCAGATCAGGGTGACCGGAAGATCCCCCGGAAGGCTGCGGGCCACGTACTCGGTGGTGGAGCCGGAATCCACGATGATGATGTCCCCGGCCTCGACCAGGGAAGCCGCCTCACGCCCGATGCGCTGTTTCTCGGCGGAACGGCTGGCGCCAGCCTCTGCCAGGGAGTAGCGCGGCTGGTCGTCTGGGAAGTTTCCCGGACCGAGGATCGCCCCGGAGTGGACGAGCCTCACTGTTCCCCGGGCGGCCAGCAGGTTGAGGTCGCGGCGGACCGTCATCTCGGATACGTGCAGCTGCAAGGCCAGATCGTGTATCGAGGCGGCCAGGTCCCGCTGGAGAATCTCCACGATCCGGCCCAGCCGCTCGTGTTTCCTGTTGGCCTTCGTTGTTCTGTCCATTACGCAACATCTTAGGGCCACATACGTCATAATTCAACCACATAATGCGCAAAATATGTGAAAAAAGATTTGACATCAGGAGAAAGATGTGCAACAATGCACTGAAGAGGCTGCTCTCTGGCTGAAATATAACAGGAGTCGTCACCGGGTCGACAGCGGAGGTGACATGAGCTACGCAGATGCGCTGGGAATGAATCGAATGCCGGGGGTTCGCCGCCATGGTGGAGGCTTCCGACGCCACGGTGAAGGCCGCCCGGGTGGAGCTGCGCCGGTACGACAGGACCGGCGGCGGCTACGTGACGGCCATCGTGCGCGGCGGCGTGGCGGCGGTGCGGGCCGCGCTGGACGCCGGGGGCCGTGCGGCGGAGCGGGTGGGAGAGGTGATCTCGATCCACATCATCCCCAGGCCGCACCAGAACGTGGACCGGACCCTGCCCCTGGGCGGGAGCGCCGGAGGGGAGGACGGCAATGGCTGACAACCGCATCGACCTGAGGACCTACATTTTCCTGGACAGCCTGCAGTACCAGATGGCCTCCTTCATGGCCACCACCTCCCGGGGCTACTACCCGGTGGCGCTGCAGGCCTGCATGATCGTGGAGATCTCCCCGGGGATAGAGATCAACCGTTTTACGGACATCGCCCTCAAGGCCACCAACGTCACTCCGGGCATTCAGGTGGTGGAGAGGCTGTTCGGGCTCCTGGAGGTGCACTCGGACAGTCAGGCCGACGCCCGCCAGGCGGGGGCGGCGATCCTGCGGGAGCTGGCTCAGGGCGAGGAGAACCGGATGCGGCCACGCGTGCTGACCAGCCAGCTCATCAAGAACATCTCCGATCACCACGCGCAGCTCATCAACAAGGTGCGATACGGCAACATGGTGCTGCGGGGGGATACCCTCTACGTGCTGGAGATCGAGCCGGCGGGCTACGCCTATTACGCGGCCAACGAGGCCGAAAAGGCATCGCACATCAACATCATCAACGTCAGCGGGTTCGGCCGCTTTGGCCGCGTGTATATCGCCGGGGACGAAGCGGAGGTCCTGGTGAGCAAGGAAATCGTGGAGGCCCGTCTGAACGGGCTGGCCGGCCGGGAGCCCGGCGGCCAGGCGGACTGAAGAGAGCCTGAAGAAGGGCCGCCCACGACGGCGGCCGCAAGGGGGACGGTATGGAAGACATCTACTCGGATGCGCTGGGCATGATCGAATGCCGTGGCTTCGCCGCCATGGTGGAGGCCTCGGACGCCATGGTGAAAGCGGCCAAAGTGGAGCTCACCGGCTACGAGAAGACCGGCGGCGGCTACGTCACCGCCGTGGTCCGCGGGGACGTGGCCGCCGTGCGGGCGGCCCTCGATGCGGGCGGCAGGGCCGCGGAGCGCGTGGGCGAGGTGATCTCGGTCCACATCATTCCCCGGCCGCACACCAACGTGGACGGGGTGCTGCCCCTGGGCAGGACGCCGGGCAGCCGCAGAACCTCCAAGAGCGCCTGAAGAGGCTCACGGCTATGGTTCTGGCCAGGGTGGTGGGGACGGTGGTCTCCACCAACAAAGAGCCCAAGATCGAGGGGATCAAGTTCCTGCTGCTGGAGAAGATCGAGCCGTCCGGACAGCAGCAGGGCAAGAAGGACTACGTGGTGGCCATGGACAGTGTGGGGGCCGGCCCGGGGGAGATCGTCTTCTACGTCTCCGGGTCCAGCTCCCGCATGACCCGGGTCACCGAGGGCAGGCCCAGCGATGCCGCCATCGTGGCCATCGTGGACTCCATCGACCTGGACGGCCGGCTGGTGTACCGGAAGGACCGGGGGTAGGGGCGGTGCTCTTCGCCAGAGTGGTGGGCACGGTGGTGGCCACCCGGCGCGCCGACGACATCCGTGGGGCCAAGTTCCTCCTGGTGGAGGCCTGCTCGCCCTCCGGCGAGCCGCGGGGGGACTACCACGTGGTGCTGGACACCCTCCAGGCCGGGGTGGGGGAGATGGTGCTGGTGGCCCAGGGCTCCTCGGCGCGCCAGACCGAGACCACCTACCAGAAGCCTGTGGACGCCGTGGTGGCCGGGATCGTGGACCTGGTGGACCAGCGGGGCAGGCTGGTCTACCGCAAGTGAGAGGCCGTCGTTCGGCGCCCCCGGGCCGGCGGCGGAGCGATGGAGCGATGGATCGATCAATGGAAGCGATGCGAACTGACGTCATCGGTGTGTTGGAGCTCGCCAGCATCGCCGCAGGCGTAGAGGTGCTGGACGCGATGGTGAAAGCCGCGCCGGTGGTGGTGCTGGATACGCGCACCATCACTCCCGGCAAGTACCTCATCCTGGTGACGGGGGAGGTGGCGGAGGTGGAAGCCGCTTTGGAGGCGGGCCGGCGCACGGGCGAGGGCTATCTGATCGACGAGCTGTTCATCCCGCGGCTGGACCCGCGGGTGATCCCCGCCATCCGCGGCCAGGCAGAGCTCGCCGCCTGGGACGCCCTGGGGGTGGTGGAGTCCTTTTCCGTGACCGCCAGCATCGAGGCGGCGGACGTGGCCGTCAAGGAGGCGGCCGTGCAGCTTCCGGAGGTCCGGCTGGCGGCGGGCATGGGCGGCAAGTCCTACATCAAGGTCGTGGGGCTGGTGGAAGACGTGGTGGCCGCCGTGGAGGCGGCCGCCGGCAGCGTCCGGCGCAAGGGACTGCTGTGCAACGAGGTGGTGATCCCCCTGCTGCACCCGGACATCAGGGCCCGGGTGCTGGAGGAGCGTTTCGAAGGGGCAGAGCGATGGAAATGATGGAGCAGACCGTCCGGTCGATCGTGGAACGGGTGATCGCCGGGCTGGAGCTGGATGGGCGGGGGCGCGGGCAGCCCGCGCAGGCCACGGCGAACGAGCCCGCCGCCGGGCCCGGAGTGTTCCGCGACGTGGGCACGGCGGTGAGCGCCGCCCAGGCGGCGCAGGCGGAGCTCGCCTCCCTGAGCCTGGAGACGCGGCGGCAGATGATCCGGGCCATGAGAGCGACGGTGCTGGACAACCTGGAGACCATCGCGCGAATGGCCGTGGAGGAGACCGGCATGGGGCGGGTGGAGGACAAGGTGCTGAAGAACCGGGTGGCCGCCACCATGACCCCCGGGGTGGAGGACCTCCACCCCACCTCCTACAGCGACGACCACGGGTTGACGCTGGTGGAGCGGGCCCCCTACGGGGTGATCGGGGCCGTTGCCCCCAGCACCAACCCCACCGAGACCATCGTCAACAACTGCATCGGGATGATCGCCGCGGGGAACTCGGTGGTCTTCAACCCCCATCCGGCCGCGAAAAAGTCCTCCCGGTTCACCATCGTGGCTCTGAACCAGGCCATCCGCAAGGCGGGCGGGCCGGAGGCTGCCATCTGCACCGTGGCGGAGCCCACCATCGAGACCGCCCAGAGCCTGTTCGTGCATCCCGGGATCGCCCTGCTGGTGGTCACCGGCGGGCCGGGAGTGGTGAAGGCGGCGATGAGCGGCACCAAGAAGGTGATCGCCGCCGGCCCGGGCAATCCCCCCTGCGTGGTGGACGAGACGGCGGACCTGATCAAGGCCGGCCGGGACATCGTGAAGGGCGCGGGGCTGGACAACAACATCGTCTGCATCGACGAGAAGGAGGTCCTGGCTGTGGCCTCCATCGCGGACCGCCTCAAGGAGGAGATGATCGGAAACGGGGCCTACGAGCTCACCCGCGAGCAGACCCGCAAGGTCACCGAGCTGGTGATCGCCGACCCCGGCCGTCCTGGCCACGAAGGGGCGGCCAACAAGGCGTTCGTCGGCAAGGATGCGGCGGTGATCGCCCGCGCCATCGGCCTGGAGATCCCGCCGCAGACCAGGATCCTGCTCTGCGAGGTTGAGCCCGACCATCCGCTGGTCTGGACCGAGCAGCTCATGCCGGTGATCCCCCTGGCGCGCCTGGCCAACGTGGACGAGGCCATCGAGCTGGCGGTGGCCTGCGAGCACGGCTTCCGCCACACCGCGGTGATGCATTCCAGAAACATCGAAAAGCTGTCCAAGATGGCGAAGGCCATGAACTGCTCGCTGTTCGTGAAGAACGGCTCGGCCTACAACGGGCTGGGGCATGGAGGCGCCGGCTTCACCTCCTGGACGATCGCCAGCCCCACCGGCGAGGGGATGACCCGGGCCCGCACCTTCAGCCGCGAGCGGCGCTGCGCCCTGATCGACTCCTTTCGGATCGTGTAGGCGGGGGAAAGGAAGATGAAGCTGGCACGGGTGATCGGCAGCGTGGTGTGCACCCGAAGGGAGCCTTCCCTGGAGGGAGTGAAGCTGCTCCTGCTCCAGCCCCTGGACGAGAATCTGAAGGATGCAGGGGAGCCTCTGGCTGCCTGCGACGAGGTGCAGGCGGGGCCGGGGGAGATCGTCATGTTCGAGGGCGGCAGGGAGGCGGCCCTGGCGCTGGCCAACTGGTTCAACCCGTCGGACGCCACGCTCATGGGCATCGTGGACAACGTCTACAGCCAGGAGGGGCAATGACCCTGGCGCGGGTGATCGGCAACGTGGTGGGAACGGTAAAGCATCCCGTGCTGGAGGGCCACCGGATTCTCCTGGTGCAGCCCGTGGACCCGGAAGGCCGTTCCCGCGGCAGGAGCCAGCTCGCCCTGGACGCGGCCCAGGCGGGCCCGGGAGACACGGTCCTGGTGCTGGACGAAGGCAACTCCAGCCGCCTGATCCTGGGCGATTCCATGGCGCCGGTGCGCACCATGATCGTCGGCATTGTGGACCGGGTGAGCCTGGAGCAGGCCGGCCCGGGTGAAGAGGGAGGAGGTCAGCCAGGATGAGCCAGAGCGAAAAGGTGTTGCGGGTGGCCCTGGGCTCGGACCACGGGGGGTTTGCCGCCAAGAAGGCGCTCAGGCCCTACCTGGAGAGCCTGGGCTACCGGGTGACGGACGTGGGCACCTTCAGCACCGACAGCGTGGACTACCCGGACTTCGCCGCCGCGGTGGCCCGCAAGGTGGCCGGGGGCGAGTGCGAGCGGGGCATCATGATCGACGGGGCCGGGATCGGCTCGGCCATGGTGTGCAACAAGGTGCGGGGCGTGCGGGCGGCGCTGTGCTACGACCTGAAGACCGTTGTCAACTCCCGGGAGCACAACAACGCCAACGTGCTCACCCTGGGCGGGCCGCTGCACCGGGTGGAGGAGATCTGTGAGATGGTCCGGGTGTGGCTCAGCACCCCCTTTGCCGGCGGCAGGCACTGGCCGCGGGTCAACAAGATGATGGCGGTGGAGCGGGGCTTCGCCGGACCGTGAGGGCGCGCTGCAGTGGAGGCCGTGCCGCAGCCGGCCGCCCCGGGAGAGGAAGGGGAATATGGATACCAGGGAGCTCGTGGACAGGGTTACCAGCGAGGTGCTGACCAGGCTGAAGGAGAGTCCCCGACCGGGCGTTCTCGGGGCGCCCGCAGGACCGGTGGCGCCTGGCTCATCCGGCCGCGGTTTGGCCGCGCCGGTCCCGGCAGCCGGCGGGTCCCGGGCCGCGCGCGGTGGGGAGGGGCGGGCCGCCGGGGCGGCGCCGGTCACCCGCGCCGAGGTGGCGCGCTTCATCGATCACACTCTGCTCAAGCCGGAAGCCACCCGCGAGCAGGTGGACCGGCTGTGCGCCGAAGCGGCGGAGCACGGCTTCTATTCGGTATGCGTGAACGCCACCTGGGTGGCCCACTGCGCGCGCAGGCTTCGCGGCACGCCGGTGAAGGTGTGCTGCGTCGTGGGCTTCCCGCTGGGCGCCATGGACAGCCGCTCCAAGGCGTTCGAGGCGCGAGGCGCCATCGAGAACGGAGCCGCGGAGATCGACATGGTGATCAACGTGGGGGCGTTGAAGAGCGGAGATCTGCGCGCGGTGGAGGAGGACATCCGCGCCGTGCGCCGGGCCTGCCGGCAGAACACGGTGCTGAAGGTCATCATGGAAAACGCCCTGCTCACCGACGCGGAGAAGGTGCTGGGCTGCCAGATCGCCAAGAAGGCGGAGGCGGACTTCGTGAAGACCTCCACCGGCTTCTCCTCCTCCGGCGCCACCCCGCAGGACGTGGCGCTCATGCGGCGCACCGTGGGACCGGAGATGGGGGTGAAGGCCGCCGGCGGGGTGCGCAGCTACGAGGACGCCCTGGCCATGATCGCGGCCGGGGCCACGCGCATAGGGGCCAGCTCCAGCGTGGCCATCGTGACCGGTGGGGAGAGCCGGTCCAACTACTGAGGCGCCCATGAGCGAGCAGCGGATACGGGAGGAGATCGTAGAGGCCGGCAGGCGGCTGGCAGAGCGTTTCTTCGTGGCGGCCAACGACGGCAACATCAGCGCCCGCCTGTCCGAGGGGGAGCTGCTGATCACTCCCACCGGCGTCAACAAGGGAGAGCTCACCCCGGAGATGCTCCTGAAGGTGGACGGGCAGGGGAGGGTGCTTGCCGGCAGCCTCAAGCCCAGCTCGGAGATGAAGATGCACCTGGCGGTGTACCGGGGGCGGTCCGACGTGGGGGCCATCGTGCATGCCCATCCGCCGGCGGCCACCGGCTTCGCCTCCTGCGGAATCCGGCTGGATCGGGACGTGGTGCTTCCGGAGGTGATCTTCGGCCTGGGCGCCATCGGGTTCGCCGAGTACGGCACTCCCACCACCGAGGAGGTGCCCCGCGCCGTGGAGCGGGAGATCCAGCAGTCCGAGGCCGTGCTGCTGGCCAACCACGGCTCGCTCACCGTGGGGGGCACGGTGATGGAGGCCTACTATCGCACGGAAGTGCTGGAGATGTACGCCCGGGTGCGGCTGGTCACGAAGCTTCTGGGGGGCCCGCGGATGCTGGAGGGGGCCCAGGTGGAGGAGCTGTACCGCGTGCGGGAGCGCCAGGGGTGGGGGCGTTCCTCCCAGGTGGACCCGGAGACGATCAACGTCATCACCCAGGTCGTGCTGGAGGTGCTGGAGGCCCAGAAGGTGGGGCGCTAGCCGGCTCGCCCCCCGGTCCTGCGGCTCGCCCCCGAGGCGCCGCTCCTCCGCCCGGTCCCGGCGCGCCTCACCGTCCAAGTTGACTATAATTGTCAGGTTAATTACGCTTGCGGGGGCGGCTCAGGCCGGCCCGGAGCGCAGCTCCCCGCGGTGCCGCTTCACCTTGGCGAACGCCTCCGCGATGCTCTCCATGTCCTCCCGGGTCCCCAGGAAGAGGCGGTGCTCCAGCCAGATGGCCTCCTCGCGGCAGGCCCGCTCCGTGTTGGGGCAGCGTTCGGCAAACGCGCCGTAGTCCGGCTTTCGCCCATATTGGCTGCAGGTGAAGGGACAGCCTCCGGGGTAGAACCGTGCCTCCAGAAACATGGGATTGGCGTAGACCGGATGGGTGTACCCTGCGGAAGCGGGTACGCCCTCGGCGGCCAGCGCCTCGAGCAGCCGCGCCCGCGGCAGACCGTCGAAGGCCTGCGGACGGTAGCGTACCATGTAGATGTGGACGGAGGTGTGACGCCCCCTGGGGTCCAGGGACACCGGCTCCAGGCCGTCGAGCTCCCGCAGCAGCTCCGTGAGGTAGGCCGCGTTCTCGCGGCGGAGCCGGTTCTGCTCCGGCAGGCGGCGGAGCTGCACGCGCAGCAGAGCCCCCTGCATCTCCATCATGCGGGCGTTCCACCCCAGCTCGTGGAACTCGTACCAGGGCCGCCCGTAGCGGCGCCCGGACCAGGTGAGCGACTCCACCCGTCCGGCCAGTGAGGCATCCTCCGTGGTGACCAGGCCGCCCTCCCCGGCGGTCATGTTCTTGGAGTTCTGGAAGGAGAAGGTGCCGCCGTGGCCGATGGCCCCGGCCCCGCGGTCCCGCCAGCGCGCCCCGTGGGCGTGGGCGGCGTCCTCGATGAGCTTCAGCTCCCGCCGGCGGCAGATCTCCTCCAGGCGATCCATGTCCGCAGGTTGCCCGGCGAAGTGGCAAGGGATCACCGCCGCGGTGCGGCCGGTGAGGGCCTCCTCCACCCTGGCCGGATCGATGTTGTAGGTGTCCGCATCGATGTCCACGAAGACCGGCACGGCGTTCGACTGGAGAACGCAGGTCACCCCCGCCACGTAGGTGTACGCCGGGACGATCACCTCCATGCCGGGACCGACGTCCAAAGCGCGCACCAGGACGTCCAGCGCCGTGGTGCCGTTGCAGCAGGCGATCCCGTAGCGGGCGCCCTGCATGCGGGCGAACTCCTCCTGGAAGAGGGCCACCTGGGAGCGCGGCTCCCCGGCCTTCTGGTTCCCGTCCAGGGAATCGCCGAAGCTGTGGCGCCACCAGCGCCCGGAGCGGATCACTTCCAGCGCGGCCTGCTCCTCCGCTTCGTCGAAGACGGGCCAGCGGGAAAAATCCTTCCGCCGTACGGGGCTCCCTCCCAGAAGCGCCAGCTCTGCCATGTTGCCTCCCTTCTGCCGCAGGCGGCTCCCCGCCCGCCGTCGCGCCCGGGCCTTCCCGGTCCGCCGCCGGGGCCGATCCTCCGCGCTACGGGGGCTTCTCCAGCGTGCGCCAGCGGGCCGCCACGGCAAATCCGCGGTCCCGATACATGTGGAATGCCAGGGCGTTGTTCTCGGTGTTGGTGTGGAGCTCCACCTCGCGGAAGCCCCGTGCGGAGGCGAGCCACAGGAACCTGTCCAGCAGGTAGCTGCCCAGCCGGTGCCCCCGGTTCTCGGGAGCCACCCGGAAGTCCCACAGGGCGACCCTGCCGGGCTGCCGCATAGGGTACCACTCCAGGTGCGAGGTGATGCTGTCGCCCCGCACCAAAGCCAGCGCCTCCCGGCGGTAGGGGCCAAACCGCCGGTAGTGGTAGCCCGGCGGTTCGCCCGGAGGGTACCAGGCCACCTGTCCCCTCCAGGGCTCACGCTCCGAGACGCCCACCTCTCTCAGTCCCAGCGAGGCGAGGGGCGGGGGCTGCGGAGCCCGGCGGTCCCCCAGATCGGCGGTCATGGTGACCTCCGTGCCCGGCAGGTGCGCGGGCTCGTAGCCGCGGGCGGTGAGGAACGCCAGCAGGCGGCTGTCCTCCGCGGCGATCCCCATCATCTCGGAGTCCCCCCAGAAGGGCTGGTGGGGCCCCTCCAGGGTGTGATACAGAGGGACGTAGTAGTCGCCGGCGTAGATGACCCCCGCATCCCTCAAGAGCTCCCGCAGGTAGCTCTCCGCCCGATCCATGAGCGCACTGCCCACGCCGCGCCGTCTGGCCTGCGGCGAGACGGCGAGCACCGCAATGGAGCCGTTGCTCCCGCAGCGTTCCCGGGTGTAGATGAAGTGGTTTGCCGGATCCGGACGGATGGCATGAACGAAGCCCAGGACCTCCCGGCCCTCCACCGCCAGGAAGAAACCGGCGGGATGGAAGGCGGCCTGCCTGATGATGCGCCGGCGGAACGTTCGCGGGTCCACCGGGGTGAAGTTCCGCCGGCCCGGGAAGACCCGGTTCCACAGCTCCGTGACGCGAGGCAGGTGACGGGGCGCCAGGGTTACGATGCCGAAGTCGTTGCTCACCGCCGCGCGCATGGTAGCACAAAGCGCCGGGCGGGCAAAGACCCCGCACGCGCCCCCTCAGGCGCTCACCGCCGTCTTTTCCGCCGCACCCTCCAGGATCGTCTCGAACTCCGCCTTCTCCAGCACTTCGGATTCCAGCAGCTTTGCCGCCACCGTGCGCAGGAGGTGCTCCTTCCTGCGCAGCAGCTCCAGGACCTTCTCGTAGCGCCTGTTGATGAGGCGGGCGGTCTCCTCGTCCACGTACTGCTGCGTGGCCTCGGAGTACTCCCGCGCCATGGCCGCATGCCCGTCGCCCAGAAACATGCTCTGCCTGTGCGCGGGGAGGTGGACGTTGCGGAACTTGTCGCTCATGCCGTAGTCCACAATCATCCGGCGGGCGATCTCCGCCGCCTTCTCCAGATCGTTGGCCGCACCCGTGGAGATCTCTCCGAAGACGATCTGCTCCGCGGCACGCCCGCCCAGAAGCACGTCGATCCTGCCGGTGAGCTCCCCCTCGGTCATCAGGAAACGGTCCTCCGTGGGCAGCTGCATGGTGTAGCCCAACGCCCCGAGACCGCGAGGAACGATGGAGATCTTCTCCACCGGGTCGGCTCCGGGAGTGAAGTGCGCCGCCAGGGCGTGACCGGTCTCGTGGTGGGCCACGATGGTGCGCTCGCGAGGGTTGATGAGGCGGCTCTTCTTTTCCAGCCCCGCCACCAGCTTCTCGAAGGCGGCGTCGAAGTCCTGCTGGATCACCTCGTGCCGGCCGGCGCGTACGGCCAGCAGCGCCGCCTCGTTCACCAGGTTGGCCAGGTCGGCGCCTACGAACCCGGCGGTGCGCCGCGCCACCGTGCGGAGATTCACCCCGGCGGAGAGCTTTACCCCCCTGGCATGGAGCTTCAGGATGGCCTCGCGGCCGTCCAGGTCCGGTTTGTCCACCAGGACCTGCCGGTCGAAGCGTCCGGGGCGCAGCAGCGCCTGGTCCAGCACCTCCGGACGGTTGGTGGCTCCCAGCAGGATTACCCCTTTGCGGGAGTCGAAGCCGTCCATCTCCACCAGCAGCTGGTTCAGAGTCTGCTCGCGCTCGTCGTTGGTGGAGATGCTCTGGGCGCGGCTCTTGCCGATGGCGTCCAGCTCGTCCACGAAGATGATGCAGGGAGCCTTGGCCCTGGCCTGCTGGAAGAGGTCCCGCACCCGGGCCGCCCCCACGCCCACGAACATCTCTACGAACTCCGAACCGCTGATGCGGAAGAAGGTGACCCCCGCCTCGCCGGCCACGGCGCGGGCCAGGAGGGTCTTGCCGGTGCCCGGCGCCCCCACCAGGAGCACGCCCTTGGGGATTCTGCCGCCGATGGAGGTGTAGCGGCCGGGGTGCTTGAGGAAGTCCACCACCTCCTCCAGCTCTTCCTTGGCCTCATCCGCCCCGGCCACGTCACCGAAGCGCACGCCGGTGTCCCCCTCGGCCTGGATGCGGCTCTTGTTCTGCCCGAAGGTCATCACGTCCTTGCCGAAGGCGCCCATGCGACGGAACAGCAGCCGCCAGACCAGAAACATCAGCCCGAAGGGCACGATCCAGGTGAGCAGAATGTTGAGCAGGGGGTGATTCTTGGGCAGCACCTCGTAGTACTGCACTCCCTTGGAGTCCAGGAGCGGAACGAAGCTGGGATCGTTCACCGGCGTGGTCCTGTACACCGTGAAACCGGCGGGCGGCTTGGCGCTGCTTTTCTGAAGCTTCGCCAGCTGCTGCTTGGTGACGGTCCAGCCCAGGTAGTGCGCAGGACTCATCTGGACCAGCTTGATCTGGCCGTTTTCGATCTTCTGCTTGAAGGCGCTGTAGTCGACGTCGGTGTACTGCGGCCCGGGCAGCAGTAGAAAGTTCAGAAGCGTGATCAGAACCATCGCGCCGATGGCGAACCACAGTGTGTAGCGCCACTGTCCGCTTCCCAGGGGCCCCGCCGGGGGGCGATTGCCGCTTTGCTCTGCCATGGCTCCCTCCTCGGCGGCCCTCGCCGCCTGTTCAGAAGGTAGAAAGCCGGGCTTTCCGCAGCCTGTCGCCAGCATTACACTTTTGAAAGGTCGCGCTTGCATCCCCGGGGCGCACAAATTAGCATTTGGGTATAGCCGCACAAGCTTAGGGGAGGTCCATCGTGAGCGATACGCGTCTGTCTCAGCCCACGGCGAAAGCCGAGCGCCGCCACTACTGGTGGCGGGTGCTCCTGGCCGCCTTCGGTATGTATGTGGCCGGAATCGGCATCCTGATCGTCACCGGCAATCCCATTGTCTTCCCAACAGTGACCATGCTGGGAAGCTTCATGGTTCCGGTGACCTACGTGGTCTTCTTCTACGAGCGGCGGGAGCTGAGCAGCGTGAAGATGCCCTCCACCTCCCTGGCGTTCGTCTATGGCGGTGTGCTGGGTACGCTGGCGGCCGCGCTGCTGGAGCCCTTGTTCATCCGCCGGCTGGACTTCCAGACGGCCTTCGTGGTGGGGCTGATCGAGGAGCTGGTCAAGATCGGCGGGGTGCTGCTGATCGCCTGGCGACGGAAGCACGACTCGGAGATCGACGGCATCGTCCTGGGAGCGGCGGCGGGCATGGGCTTCGCCGCCTTCGAGAGCGTCGGCTATGCCTATACGGCCTTTCTGCGCAGCGGCGGCAGCCTCTCGGCGGCGGTAGGGGTGACCATGCTGCGGGGCATCCTCTCTCCGGTGGGTCACGGCACCTGGACCGCCATCTTCGCCGCCGTGCTGTTTCGCGAGAGCAGGGCCAGGAGGTTCCGCATCACCCTGCCCGTGCTTGGGGCCTACCTGACGGTGGTGATCCTGCACGGCCTGTGGGACGGGCTTCCGGGGGTGGTGTCCCGGCTGGTGAGCAACGGGATCGACGTGCTGATCGCGCAGGCGTTGGTGGGCGCGGCGGGTGTGGCGATTCTCTGGCTGCGGTGGCGTGAGGCCCGCCGGAGGGCCGAGGGGGAGACCTGAGCAGGCCGCCTGCGGGAGCAGGCGGCTGCGCCGCGGTCTTCGATCCTGCCTCTACTCCCACTGCCGGCGGGGAAAGCGCACGATCATGTGGATCCTGGCGGGCCCCTCGGACAGGTTCTGGATGCTGTGCTCCACGTCGCAGTTGTAGATCACGAAGTCCCCGGCCTGCAGCGCGCTGGACTTCTCCCCGGCGGCTACCCGCACCTTGCCCTCCAGCACGGTCAGATACTCTTCGGTGCCGGCCGCGTGGGGGCTGGAGCCCAGGCTGCATCCGGGATCGAAGCTCAGAAGGTAGATCTCCAGGTCTTCGGCCATGGCCAGAGGGGAGAGCACCTGGATGTGCAGCCCTTCGGTGGAAGGCTCGAGGGTGGTCACCTCCTCGCTTCGAGTGACCAGGAACTTCCGCACGGGCGCGCCGGAGCCGCGCAAGAGGGCGTCCAGCTCCACCTCCAGGCCTCGAGCGATCTTCCACACCGTGGCCACCGTGGGGTTCACTTTCTGCGACTCGATCTGGCTGAGCATCGCCTTGGACACACCGCTGCGCTCGGCCAGAACCGCCAGGGTGAGCTGCTGCTGCTTGCGGATCCTTTGAATGTTGCGTCCCACCGAAGGGGGCTGGACGGGTTCCATAGGGGTTCCTCCCCGCTGCCTTGCCGGTTCGCGCTCCTGCGGCCGCGCCCGCTCCGCCGGAGCGTTGACAAATTCGACACGTATACTATACTTTCACCCAGTTTATTATAGTGAACCGCGAGCTGTCAACAGCCGTGCGCCGGGCACGGCTGAAGGTCATGGAGAGGGCCGGGTGAAACGGATTCTGCTGACGGGGGCGCTCGGTCAGCTGGGCTCGGAGCTGGCCCCCTACCTGCGCGAGCGCTACGGAGCGGACAATGTGGTGGCCACGGACATCCGCGACGGGGGAAGCGGGCCGGCGGCCGGCGCCGGGCCCTTCCACACGCTGGATTGCCGCAGCGGGCGCAGGCTCGGGGAGATCGTGGCCTCGGAGCGGGTGGACACGATTTTCCATCTTGCTGCGCTGCTGTCGGCAACCGGGGAAGCCGACCCTCAGGCGGCCTGGGACGTCAACGTAGGCGGGCTGTATGCCGTCCTGGAGGTGGCCCGCACCCACGGCTGTGCGGTGTTCACCCCGAGCTCCATCGCCGCCTTCGGCCCCAACACGCCCAAGGACTTCACGCCGCAGGACACCATCCAGCGGCCCACCTCCATCTACGGGGTGACGAAGGTCGCCGGAGAGTTGCTTTGCGACTACTATCACCACAAGTACGGGGTGGACACCCGGGGCGTGCGGTACCCGGGGATCATCTCCCACGTCACGCAGCCCGGCGGCGGAACCACCGACTACGCCGTGGAGATCTACCACGCCGCGGTGCGGGAGGGCCGCTACGCCTGCTTTCTTTCGGGGGACACCTACCTGGACATGATCTACATGCCCGACGCCTTGAAGGCAGCGGTGGACCTGATGGAGGCCGACCCCCAGCGCCTGCGCCACCGGAACGCCTTCAACGTGACGGCCATGAGCTTCTGCCCGGAGGACATCGCCGCCTACATCCGCCGCTACATTCCGCACTTCGAGATCGCCTACCAGGTCGACCCGGTGCGTCAGGCGCTGGCCAACTCCTGGCCGAACAGCCTGGAAGACTACGCGGCCCGGGTGGAGTGGGGGTGGAGCCCGCAGTACGACCTGGACGCCATGACCCGGGACATGCTCACGGTGCTGCGCAGGAGGAGGGAAGCGACATGACGGCAGGAATCCAGAAGGAGCTGTCTGCGAGGCTCGCGGAGCTGAAGAAGCAGGGTCTGTACAAGGAGGAGCGGGTCATCACCAGCGCGCAGGGCACCGCCATCCGCGTGGGCCCCGACCGGGAGCTGCTCAACTTCTGTTCCAACAACTACCTGGGGCTGGCCAATCATCCCGAGGTGATCCGGGCCGCTGTGCAGACCATGGAGCGCTGGGGGTTCGGACTGTCATCGGTCCGGTTCATCTGCGGGACCCAGAGCATCCACAAGGAGCTGGAGGAGCGGATGAGCCGCTTCCTGGGCACCGAAGACACGCTGCTGTACCCCGCCTGCTTCGACGCCAACGGCGGGCTGTTCGAGCCCCTGCTGGGGGAGGAGGACGCCATCATCTCCGACGCCCTCAACCATGCCTCCATCATCGACGGAGTGCGGCTGTGCAAGGCCCGGCGGCTGCGCTTCGCCCATTCGGACATGAAGGAGCTGGAGCGGCGCCTCGAGGAGGCAGGGGACGCCCGCTACCGCCTGGTCTGCACCGACGGGGTCTTCTCCATGGATGGGGACATCGCCGACCTAGCCTCCATCTGCGCCCTGGCGGAGCGGTACGACGCGCTGGTGATGGTGGACGACTCACACGCCACCGGCTACATCGGCGCCACCGGTCGCGGGACAGCGGAGCACTGGGGGGTCCAGGGGCGGGTGGACCTGATCACCACCACCTTCGGCAAGGCCCTGGGCGGCGCCTCGGGAGGATGCACCTCCGGCCGCCGGGAGCTGATCGCCATGCTGCGGCAGCGCTCCCGTCCCTACCTGTTCTCCAACACCCTGGCACCGGCGGTGGTGGGAGCCACCCTGAAGGTGCTGGACATGCTCGAGCACTCGCCGCAGCGGGCGGCAAGGGCCCTGGAGAACGCCGGCTACTTCAAGGAGCAGATGAAGCGGGCCGGCTTCGAGGTGGGCGGCGGTCCCACGGCCATCGCCCCGGTGATGCTGTACCAGGAGCGCCTGGCCCTGGAGATGGCCGACCGCCTGCTGGGCGAGGGGATCTACGTGATCGGGTTCGCCTACCCGGTGGTGCCCAGGGGCAAGGCGCGCATCCGCGTGCAGCTCTCGGCCGCGCACAGCCGCGATGAGCTGGACCGGGCCGTGGAGGCATTCATCCGGGTAGGCCGGGAGCTGAAAGTCCCGGGCGTGTAGCCCAGGGCCGGGCTCAGGCGGCCCGTCCCTGACGCTCACCATGCCACGCGCAGACCCACTGCCGGCGCGCGCGCCGGCAGGAGGGTGAGCTGCAGGGCCGGCCGGGCCGCCTCCTCCTGCGCAGCCTCCGCTCCCCGCGGCTCGCCGATCAGGGAGACCGTCACCGAGGACAGCAGGCAGAGCAGGAGCGCCGGAATCGTGGAGTCGGTTCCCGCCAGGGCGCTCACCCCCCAACCGGCCAGGCTCCCCGCCAACCCGGCGCCCAAGGTCAACAGCAGGGAGCCGGAGTGGCGCTGGAAGCGGTCCGCCAGGACCACCCCGGTGGAGCAGGCCAGGGGGATGGCCGCGATCCAGTCCAGCGGGGCTCCGGTGAAGGTGCCGGCCACCAACGCCCCGAAGCTCGCCCGGTCGGACTCCAGCAGCGGGACCTGGAAACGGGCCGAGAGATAGAGGAGCTCTCCTATGAGCCCTCCCAGGACGCCGCCGCCGATCCGCCGCACCGCCACCCAGAAGGGCGTGGGCGCGAAGGGCCGCTCGGCTCTCTGGAGAGGGCGGTTTCTGATCCAGAAGCCGGCCACCGCTCCGACCGCCGGGGCGGTGAGAAGCACGTAGGTTCCTGCCTGCGGGTAGCCCGCCAGGTAGAGGGCCGCCCCGGCGGCCGCCCCGGCGTAGCTGAGCAGGACCGACAGCACCGTGCCCTTGCGTCCGATGGACTCCCCATAGCCCAGGACCCCGATGGAGCTGAACAGCGGGGCCAGCAGGGCGGCGCTGGCGAGGAGGGTGTAGTGGGAGGTAAGGGTCATGCCCGTGGCGAAATCGATGCGCGCCGGGAGGTAGAACAGGGGGTACACCAGGACCGCGCTGAGCGTGTCCGCCACGACCAGCATCAGCGTGTTCGCAGCCAGGCCGCCGGCCAGCCCGGCCAGGGGCGGAAGGACCCACCGCTCCCATGCCGGCGGAGGCGGGCCGGCGCCAGCCGAGCCCCACGCTAGGCCGGTCAGCCCGGCCGACCCCGCAGGAGCGCCCGCCTCCTGCGCGTGTGCAACGGTGCTCAGACACAGAGCCAGAAACAGGGCTGCAACGACCAGGGGCACCTTCATGGAAGCCCTCCTTTGTCTGCCATCATTGTAGCACGGGCAGCACGGCGTCCCTCGCGGTTCGTTCTCATGCTGACCCGTCTGGTTGCACAACGCGGCCCGATCGAGCAGCGCGAAGGTCCGCTTCCCGGTGGAGCCGGAATCCGCTCACCGTCCCAGCAGCAGCGAGCGGAGGGACACGGGCACGATTCTCGGGTCTGGAACGGTGACTTCCTCTGGCATCGTGACAAGTACGCCGAAGGGTGCGTTGTAGTGGGTCCTTTCGAGGAACGAACGGAGCCCCAGGGTGTCACGGTGGGCATCGATCCGCCTGCGGTACTTCACCTCGACGGGGATGCGCTTCTCGCCGATGGTCAGCACGAAGTCGATCTCGGGCTCCGTTCCCGGCGCGGAAGGGCGCGGACTGGAAGGCGAGCTCTCTGCCCCGACCGCGGGAGCCGGTGAGCGCCCCTGCCGCCAGGGTGCAGCTGTTTCTCACGGACTTTCCCCTTGCGGGCGCTGGGTGCGTTCGGATGGGATCGTGCTGGACCTCTCGGGCCGCAACCGGCTGGGCTACGAGGCGGCGGTGATGGTTCCTTCCGGCAGCGCCACCGGCGCCAAGCTGGGCTTCTTCAAGCGCCTGTCCTCCAACACCAGCACAGACTTCAACTCCCTGTACCTGAGGCCGGGTCAGGAGATCGGGGCAGCAGGTTCGGTGGGTCAGGGCACCGGGGTGCAATGCCTGGCCGACCGCTGGTACCTGGTGCGGGTAGAGCTGGACTACACCTCTCTGACCATGGACGTCTGGATCGACAGCGTCAGGGTGATCGAAGACCTTCCCGCCGCGACCCCGGGAAGACTCCAACACCTTCTTCGTCTCGACGATCTACGGGGCCGGCGGCATCGTCTACTTCGACGCTGTCTCCATCTACTAGCGCCGGTCCGTTGCGGGTGAGGCTCCCGCGGCCGTACGCTCCTCACTGCCCGGGGTGAAAGGGGTTGACGATCCGGGTGCCGTCGATCTCCAGTCCCGCCGGCGGGTCCTCGGAGAGCGGGACCTGCGCCTGGGAGATGTTGGCGGCGGCCACGGGCCCGCAGGGCGCGGTGGGCGCCCGCGGGGCGCGGCCGGGGGGGGAGGCTCCGCTCAGCCGGTGACCGCGCCCAGGCTGGCCGAGGAGACCAGGCGGGCGTACTTGGCCAGCGCTCCGCTGGCGTAGCGGGCGGGCCTGGGCTGCCAGGCGCTGCGCCGCAGGGCCAGCTCCTCCTCCGGCACCGCCACCTCCAGCAGCTTGCGCCGGGAGTCGATGGTGACCGTCTCCCCTTCCCGGATCAGCGCCAGGGGGCCCCCCCGCTGGGCTTCCGGCGCCACGTGGCCCACCACCATGCCGTGGCTGCCGCCGGAGAAGCGCCCGTCGGTGATCAGCGCCACCTCCCCGATCAGTCCCGCCCCGGCGATGGCCGAGGTGGGGCCCAGCATCTCCCGCATCCCCGGGCCGCCTCGTGGTCCCTCGTAGCGGATCACCACCACGTCGCCGCTTCGGATGCCACCGGAGAGGATGGCCTGCAGGGCCTCCTCCTCGGCTTCGAAGATCCGGGCCGGTCCCGAGTGCACCACCTCCTGCAGGCCGCAGGTCTTCAGCACCGCCCCCTCGGGCGCCAGGTTGCCCTTCAGGACCACGATGGGACCGGTTGGCTTCACGGGGTCTTCGAAGGGGTGGATCACCTCCTGGCCGGCAAGGCTCACCTCCAGGTCGCGGAGGTTCTCCGCCACGCTGGCCCCGGTGACGGTCAGGCACTCCCCGTGCAGGAGCCCGCGCTCCAGGAGCATCTTCATGACCAGCCGCACTCCTCCCGCCTGGTGCAGGTCGCTCATCACGTAGCGGCCGGCCGGCTTCAGATCGCAGAGGATGGGGGTGGAGTCGGAGAAGCCGTTGAACTCGTCGATGGTCAGGGGCACCTCCGCCTCCCGGGCCAGGGCCAGCAGGTGGAGCACCGCGTTGGTCGAGCCCCCCACGGCCATCACCACCCGGATAGCGTTCTCGAAGGCCTCCCGGGTCATGATGTCCCGGGGCCGGATGCCCCGCCGCAGCAGCTCCATGAGGGCTCTGCCCGCGCGTCCCAGGTCGGCCTGCCTGGCCGGATCCACCGCCGGGATGGAGGCGCTTCCGGGCAGGCTCATGCCGATGGCCTCCATGGCCGCGGCCATGGTGTTGGCGGTGTACATGCCGCCGCAGGCCCCCGGGCCCGGGCAGGCGCTGCACTCGATGCCGTGGCGCTCCTCCTCGCCCATCCTGCCGGCGCTGAAGGCGCCCACCGCCTCGAAGGCGCTCACGATGTCCACAGGCTTTCCCCGGTACTCCCCGGGCAGGATCGTGCCGCCATAGACGAAGATCGCCGGCCGGTCGAGCCGCGCCAGGGCCATGACGGTGCCGGGGATGGTCTTGTCGCAGCCGCCGATCCCCAGAAGCGCGTCCATCTGGTGACCCCGCGCGGTGAGCTCGATCACGTCGGCGATCACGTCGCGGCTCACCAGGGAGCATTTCATGCCCTCGTGTCCCATGGCCATGCCGTCGGTGACCACGAAGGTGTTGAAGGTGAGCGCCGCCGCTCCGTCCTCCCGCAGCGCCGCCTTGGCGACGGCGGCCAGGTCGTCCAGATGGCAGTTGCAGGGGGTGAGCTCGCTCCCGGCGGAGGCCACACCCACGAAGGGCTTCCCGAAGTCCTGGTCTTCGAAGCCCACGGCGCGCAGCATGGCGCGGTTCGGGGTGCGCTCCACCCCCCCGGTCATGATCCGGCTCTGGCGGTTGAGGGCGGAGGCCTCCGGCGCTGCGCCTCCCGGGTTTGCGGAATCGCTCTTCTTTTTCACGCCGCCCCCTGGGGATAAGGGAAGTCCCGAATGTAGGGAATCCGTTCCGCAGTCCTGGCAATCTCCTCCCTGCCGGCCAGCAGAGTGGCCGCGGTGTCCCAGGTTCCGGAGAGCAGGACCTGCCGCTGCGCCGGGGCCAGCTCGAAGGCCAGGCGCTCCCCCCCCGCCGTGACGGCGCCTGCCTCCAGGTCCACCACCAGCTCGGTGTCCGGTCTGGCCTGCACCATCTCCATGAGCCGTTCCACCTCCCCGCGGCCCATCCGGGCGGTGGGAATGCCCAGGGCCGTGCAGTTGCCGGCAAAGATCTCCGCGAAGGATTCCCCCAGGATGGCGTGGATTCCCCAGCGCATGAGCGCCTGCGGGGCGTGCTCCCGGGAGGAGCCGCAACCGAAGTTCTCGTTCACCAGCAGGATGGAGGCCCCTTGGAAGCGCGGATCGTTCATGGGGTGCTCCCTGGGTTTGCCGTCCGCATCGAAGCGCTCGTCCTCGAAGGCGTGCTTTCCCATCTCCTGGAAGGTGATCTCCTTCAGGAAGCGGGCCGGGATGATGCGATCGGTGTCAATGTCGTTGCCCGGAATCGGGATACCCCGTCCGGCGACCCTGGTGACAGCGGCGTCGAGGTTACTGGGCATGGACTTCCTCCCCGATCACGGTGCGTACGTCGGTGACCTCCCCCGCCAGTGCGGCCGCCGCCACCATGGCGGGGCTCATCAGCAGGGTCTTGCCGGCGGGGCTTCCCTGCCGGCCGATGAAGTTGCGGTTCGAGGAGCTGGCCGATACCTGGGCGCCCACCAGCACGTCCGGGTTCATGCCCAGGCACATGGAGCAGCCGGCGCCGCGCCACTCGAACCCGGCCTGCCGGAACACCTCCACCAGCCCTTCCCGTTCGGCCGCGGCGGCCACGTGCTTGCTCCCCGGCACCACCAGGGCCTTCACGCGGGGGGCCACTCTGCCGCGGCGCGCCACCCGTGCGGCCTCGCGCAGGTCACTGATGCGGCCGTTGGTGCAGGAGCCCACGAAGGCCACGTCGATCTTCTGCCCCCGGATGGGTGAGCCGGGGCTGAAGCCGGTGTGGGCGTAGGCCTTCTCCACCACCTCGCGCTCCTCGTTCTTCAGCGCTTCCGGCCTGGGCAGCTTCTGGTCCACCCCCACAGCCTGGCCCGGGTTGATCCCCCAGGCCACCATGGGCTGGAGGTCTTCGACGTCGAGCCGGTAGAGGTCGTCGTAGTCCGCATCCGGGTCGGAGGCGATCTGGCGCCAGAAGTCCACCGCCCGGTTGAAGTCCGCCCCCTGGGGGGCGAAGGGCCGGCCTTTCAGATAGTCGAAGGTGGTTTCGTCGGGGTTGACGTAGCCCACCCGGGCGCCGCCCTCGATGGTCATGTTGCAGATCGTCAGGCGGGCCTCCATCGAGAGGTTCTCGATGGTGGGGCCGGCGTACTCGTAGGCGTAGCCGATCCCGCCCTTCACCCCCAGCTCGGCTATGATCTTCAGGATAATGTCCTTGGAGTAAACCCCCGGGGGCAGCTCGCCTCTGACCTCGATGCGGCGCACCTTCACCCGGTTCATGGCCAGGGTTTGCGTGGCCAGCACGTCGCGCACCTGAGAGGTGCCGATGCCGAAGGCGATGGCCCCCAGGGCCCCGTGCGTGGAGGTGTGGGAGTCCCCGCAGGCGATGGTCATCCCGGGCTGGCTCAAGGCCAGCTCCGGGCCGATGATGTGCACGATTCCCTGGTCCGCCGTGTTCAGGCTGAAGAAGCGCAGGCCATACTGCCGGCAGTTGGTCTCCAGGGCGGCCATCATCTGCTCGGCCAGGCGGTCCCGGAAGGGACGGCTCTGGTCCTTCGTGGGGACGATGTGGTCCACCGTGGCGAAGGTTCGCCAGGGGTACAGCACCGGAAGGCCCCGCTCCCGCAGCATGTGAAAGGCCTGGGGGGAGGTGACCTCGTGCACCAGGTGCAGCCCGATGAACAGCTGGTCGTGCCCGGAAGGCAGGGTGCGGACCTTGTGCAGGTTCCACACCTTGTTGAGAAGGTTCGTTCCCATCGAGTCCTCTTCTTTGTCGATGCTCAGTAGGTGGTCTCTTCGCCCCCGGCGATCAGCACGCGTCCGGTGCGCACCATCTCCAGGATGCCGTACTGGTCCAGCAGCCGGTGCAGCGCATCCACCCGCTCGGTCTCACCAGTAATCTGCAGGGTAAGGGTGGTCTCGGTCAAGTTGATGGCATCGCATCTGAACACGTGGGCGATCTGCAGGATTTCGTTGCGCGTCTCGTTGGTGCAGCGCACCTTGATCAGCGCCAGCTCCCGCTCGATGACGTCATCCCCCACGTGATCCTTGGCGTGCACCACGTCCACCAGCTTGTTGAGCTGCTTCAGGATCTGGTCCAGGGTCTTCTGGTCGCCGGAGGCGGCGATGGTCATGTGCGAGAAGGCGGGGTCGTGTCCCTCGGAGACCACCAGGCTGTCGATGTTGAAGCCCCGCCGCGCGAAGACCAGGGCGATGCGGATGAGCACCCCGGGCTTGTTGGAGACGTAGAGACTGATGGTGTGCTTGTTGAGGATCGTCGCGGTCCGTTCCCGCCCGGCCACCTGGTTCCCGCTCATTGCTTCCTCCTCTTCTGGCGGGGCGGCTCCAGGATCATGTCCTTCATTCCGGCCCCTGCCGGGATCATGGGGAACACGTTGTCCTGCTTCTCCACCTGGGCGTCGATCAGGCAGGGTCCGTCCCGGTACTCCAGCGCCATTCTCAGAATGCGCCGCACGTCGGCGCTGCGCCGGATGCGGAACCCCCTGCATCCGTAGCTCTCCGCCAGCTTGACGAAGTCGGGGCTGCCCGTGAGGTCCACCCCGGAGAGCCGGTTGGCGTAGAACAGGTTCTGCCACTGGCGCACCATTCCCAGGTAGCGGTTGTTGACGATCACCACCTTGAGGGGAAGCTTCTCGTTGCAGGCGGTGGCCAGCTCGCTCATGGTCATCTGGAAGCCGCCGTCCCCCACGATCGCCACCACCGTCTTGTCCGGGCGGGCCATCTGGGCGCCGATGGCCGCCGGAAAGCCGAAGCCCATGGTCCCGGCCCCTCCCGAGGAGATCCAGTGGAAGCGATGGTCCGTGCGGTAGAACTGCGCGGCCCACATCTGGTGCTGCCCCACGTCGGTGGTGACGATGGCCTGGCCCTCGGTGAGCTTGTAGAGCTCGTCGATGACGTGCTGCGCCTTGAGCTTGCCCTCCTTGCGGTACGACAGGGGGTACTGCTTCTTCCAGCGCGCGACCTGCCGCAGCCACTCAGCCGTGTCCCCCTTCTTGGCTACCGCAGCCAGGCTTTCCGCGACGCGCCGGGCGTCTCCAACGATCGCGCAGTCCACCTGGATCACCTTGTTGATCTCGGCGGGATCGATGTCCACGTGGATCTTGCGGGCATGGGGGCAGAAGTCCTCCACCTTGCCCACGATGCGGTCGTCCCAGCGGGAGCCCACAGACACGATCAGGTCGCAGTCCTGCACCGCCTTGTTGGCGTAGGCGGTGCCGTGCATGCCCAGCATGCCCAGGGACAGCTCATGGGTCTCCGGAAAGCAGCCCTTGCCGAGCAGGGTGTTGGTCACGGGCAGCTGCATCTTCTCCGCCAGGTAGCGGACCGCCTTGTCGGCGCCGGAGATCACCGCGCCGTGCCCCACCAGCAGCACCGGGCGCCTGGCCTGCTGGAGCAGCTCCGCCGCCAGCTCGATTCTCTCCGGGTCCCCCTCGTCGGGGATCCTGTATCCCGGCAGGTGGAAGGGTTCCTGGGCGGCGGGGTCGATGAGGGCGTTGGCCACGTCCTTGGGCATGTCGATCAACACCGGGCCGGGGCGGCCGGTCTGCGCCAGGTAGAATGCCTCCTGCACGATCCGCGGCACGTCTTCGGCCTGCTTGACCAGGTAGGAGTGCTTCACCACGGGGAAGGAGATCCCCGACACGTCGGCCTCCTGGAAGGCGTCCATGCCCAGATTGTCGGTGGTCATCTGGCCGGTGATGATGACCATCGGCACCGAGTCCATGTGCGCGGTCAGGATCCCGGTGATCGTGTTGGTGGCGCCGGGGCCGGAAGTCACCAGCACCACGCCGGGCTTGCCGGTGGCCCGGGCGTAGCCGTCGGCCATGTGGGTGGCCCCCTGCTCGTGGCGGGTCAGGATGTGCCGGATCGGCGAGTCCACCAGAACGTCGTAGATGGGAATGGCTGCCCCCCCGGGGATGCCGAAGATATACTCGATCCCCTGCTTCTGGATGATCTCGACAATGACCTCGGCGGCTTTGCGCAGATTGACGGGCGGCTTCTGGACCTTCTCCGCCGCCGGGGGCGTTGGCGCGTGTTTCTGTTCAACGCTCGGCATGGCCTGGCTCCTTGGATACTTGGAATATCTGGCGAATATGCAGGTTTCAGGATGAATTGTCAAGTGGGGGGCGTGCGCAACGTGAAAACTAACAGCCGAGAGGTGAAGTTGTGTCTTCTTCTGCCTGGTTGGGCCAAAAACAAACAAAAGGAAGGGCCCAACTCAGCGTTCTGGATCGGAGGCCGTGAATTTACCGACGTCCAGGTCCGTGGCCAGGGGATCGCTCACCGAGCGCGTGGCTACCAGGTCCACCCCGGTGCCTTCCAAGTTCGAAAGCAGGATCTGGCCCAGGCTGACGGGGGGGGAAACCTCCAGCGCGTAGGCCAGGCGCAGCACCGCCGGGATGCGCTCCCTGGGCAGTGCGGCGCTGCTCTTCACCGGCAGCCGGGCCAGCGGCCCGCAGGCCAGGCGCACCGTGGCGGTGAGCACCCGCCGCGGGGCGAGCACCTCTTCCCGTGCGTACTGCTCCCCCTTCGCGCAACGGTTGCCCTTCACTTCGATCCGCTCCTCCTGCTCCCAGCTCACCGCCAGGCGGCAGCCGATGGGGCAGGAGATGCACACCAGCTCCCGCCGGCTCATCCGATCTCCACCTCCAGGCGGTTCTCCTTCAGCTCCGAGACGGCGGACAGCTCCGAGGGCTTGAGGGAGAAGCTGAACATCTCGGAGGGCTGGACGTGCGCCAGCCGGCGGCGTTTCACTGGCTCCCCGTCCAGCCGGACCGTGAGCTGGGCGGAGTTCTTGACGATCATGGAGCGCAGGTAGAAGCGGTTCTCCCGGTCCGCGCGGTACGCTTGAGGAACCACGTACCGGACGTTGGCGCCGGGAACCACCCGGTACTGGCGCTCCCGGGCGGCGCCTTTCAGATAGTCCACCACGAAGGCGCCGCAGCGCTCGGATTCCTCGGTGGCGTAGTCCACCAGGTCGTGCACGTGCAGCACGTTGCCGCAGGCGAAAACCCCCGGGCGGGAGGTCATCAGGTTGGCGTCCACCTGCGGTCCGCCGGTCTCGGCGTTGAGAGCCACCCCCAGCTTCTTGGAGAGCTCGTTGTCCGGGACCAGGCCCACGGAGAGCAGGATCGTGTCGCACTGCAGCCGGAAGCCGCCCGGCTCCGGCCCCTCGGCTCCCACCGGCGAGACGTCCACCGCCTCCACCCGCTGGTGCCCGTAGATGCGCGCGACCACATGGCTCAGGTGCAGGGGGATGCCGAAGTCGTTCAGACACTGCACGATGTTGCGGGTGAGCCCCGAGGGGTAGGGCTGGATCTCCACCACCCCCAGCACCTCCGCGCCCACCCAGGTGAGCCGTCTGGCCATGATCAGGCCGATGTCCCCGGAGCCCACGATGACCGCCCGCCTGCCGGGAAGGTAGCCTTCGATGTTGATCAGCCGCTGGGCCAGCCCGGCGGTGAGGATCCCCGCGGGCCTGGTGCCGGGGATGCCGATGTTGCCGCGGTTTCTCTCCCGGCAGCCCATGGCCAGCACCACCGCCCGGGCCCGGAGCTGCAGGACGCCGTAGCGGCGCGAATAGGCGAACAGCGCCGGCTCCTCCTCCGAGCCCGCCTCCAGCGCTGTGGTGCCCAGGAAGACGTCCACCCGGGAGTCGCGCAACCGGTCGATGAAGCGCTCGGCATACTCCGGTCCGGTCAGCTCCTCCTTGAAGCGGTGCAGCCCGAAGCCGTTGTGGATGCACTGCAGCAGAATGCCCCCCAGGGCGGCCTCCCGCTCCACGACGGCCACCGAGAAGCCGCTCCCGGCGATCCGCAGGGCGGCGCCCATGCCGGCGGCGCCGCCGCCCACCACCACCGCGTCGTAGCGCGACTCGGTCATCCCCCGCCTCCGCCGCTGGCACCAGCGGGCTCCCCGAGGGATCCGGCGATCAGGTAGCTGCCGCCGCCGCGCTTGGTGATCTCCTCCACCCCCATCCCGGTCTCCCGCATCAGGATCTTCAGGATCCGGTAGGTGCAGAATCCCCCCTGGCAGCGGCCCATCTGGGCGCGGGTGTAGAACTTGATGCCGTCCAGGGTGGTGTGGCCCCGCCGGATGGCGGCCACGATCTCCGCGGCAGACACCGACTCGCAGCGGCAGACGATCTCCCCGTACTCCGGGTCGGCGCGCAGGAGCTCTTCCGCCTCGAAGGGGGTGAGGAAGCGCAGCCGCGGCACGTCCTCGATGAAGGGGTCGAAGTCGCTTCTCTCCACCAGGGTCAGGCCCGCCTTGCCCAGGAGGTCCTTCACGTAGTCGCCGATGGCCGGGGAGGCGGTGAGCCCCGGCGACTGGATGCCCGCCACCTGGACCACCCTGGGATTGGCCCGGGAGGCGGCGATGTAGAAATCCTCGTGCTCCAGCGTGGGCCTCAAGCCCGCGAAGGCGGTGATGATGTCCCGCTCGGAGATTGCCGGGACCAGCCGCCTGGCGGAGCTGAAGATGCGCTCGAAGTTCGGCAGGCTGGTGGCCAGGTCCTCCTTGTCCTCCTGCTCTTCCGCGGTGGGGCCCACCATGCAGGTCCCCTCCACCGTGGGGATCACCAGCATCCCCTTGGAGGTGCGGCTGGGCACCGGGAAGACCACCCGGCCGGTCAGCCCTGCGGCGTTGCGGTCCAGGAGGAACTCCTCCCCCTTGCGCGGCAGGATGCGGAACTTCTCCGCCCCCAGGATCTCCGAGACCCGGTCCGCGTAGAGCCCGGCGGCGTTCACCACGTAGCGGGCGCGCACCTCCCGGCCGTCCCCGGCAACCAGGGCGAGCCCGTCCGTCAGGCGGCGCGAGCCGCAGAGGAGAAAGCCCGTGCACAGCTCCACGCCGTTCTTCTGGGCGCTCTCGATGAGGGAGAAGACGAACCGGTACGGCTCGATCACCCCTCCGGTGGGAGCGTGAAGGCCCCCCACCACGTCCGGGTTGAGCTTCGGCTCCAGGCTCAGCATCCGCTCGCGGCTGGCCAGCTCCAGGCCGATGGCTCCGTTTTCCATCCCCTGGGCGTACAGCCGCTCCACGGTCTTCATCTCCTCCACGGAGAAGGCGGCCACCAGGATGCCGCAGCGCCGGAAGGGAAAGTGCAGCTCCCGCTGCAGCCGGTCGAACATGAGGTTGCCCAGCACCTCCAGGCGCGCCTTGAGGGTGGAGGGGGCGTGGTGGAAGCCGGCGTGGATGATCCCGGAGTTGGCCTTGGAGACCCCGAAGGAAACCTCGCACTCCTTCTCCAGCATCACCACCCGCAGCCGGTAGGCGGCCAGGCGCCGGGCCACCGCCGCGCCGCTCACCCCAGCGCCCACCACGGCCACGTCGTAGAGGGGGCCGCTCACGGCTCTACTCTTCCCAGCCAAAGGAACGCTCCACGGCCTTGCGCCAGCGGGAAAGGCGCCGCCGGCGCTCGGCCTCGGTGATGCGGGCCGTCCAGCGGCGCTCCTCCTCCCAGAGCGAGGCCAGCTCCCCGGTGTCCTTCCAGAAGCCGGCGCAGAGCCCCGCGGCGAAGGCCGCTCCCAGGGCGGTGGTTTCCCGCACCCGGGGCCTGATCACCGGCACGTCCAGCAGGTCCGCCTGGAACTGCATCAGCAGCTCGTTCACTGTCATCCCGCCGTCCACCTTCAGGAAGCGGATCGACATCCCGGACTCCTCCTCCATGGCCTCGAAGATCTCCCGGGTCTGGAAGGCGGTGGCCTCCAGAGCGGCCCGGGCGATGTGGGCCCCGGTGGTGTAGCCGCTCAAGCCCACGATCACCCCCCGGGCGTCGGAGCGCCAGTAGGGGGCGAACAGCCCGGAGAAGGCCGGCACGAAGTAGACCCCGCCGCAGTCCTCCACCCGGCCCGCCAGCGCCTCGATCTCCGATGAGGAGGCGATCAGCCCCAGGTTGTCCCTCAGCCACTGCACCAGGGCTCCGGTCACCGCGACGGAGCCTTCCAGGGCGTAGGCAGGCGGCTCGCCGCCTCGCTGGCAGGCCACGGTGGTGATGAGGCCGTGGCGGGAGCGCACCAGCTCGGCTCCCGTGTTCAGGAGCAGGAAGCAGCCCGTGCCGTAGGTGTTCTTGGAGCTGCCGGGCAGGAAGCAGGCCTGGCCGAACAGAGCGGCCTGCTGGTCCCCCAGGATCCCGGCCACCGGTACCTCGCCGCCCAGCGGCCCGCCGGCGGCGGTCAGGCCGTAGGGGGTCTGGGGGACGGAGGGCAGGATCCGGGGCAGCGTCTCCTGCCTGAGGCCGAACAGCCCCAGCATCCCCCGGTCCCAGCTCAAGGTTTCTATGTCCATCATCATGGTGCGGCTGGCGTTGCTGGGGTCGGTGACGTGAACGCCCCCCCGGCTGCCGCCGGTGAGCTGCCACACCAGCCAGCTGTCCATCGTGCCGAACAGCGCCCTCCCTTCCTCCGCGGCCCGGGCCAGCCCGGAATCGTTTTCCAGCAGCCAGCTCAGCTTGGGCCCGGAGAAGTAGGTGGAAAGCGGCAGCCCGGTGCGCTCGCGGAAGCGGTCGGAGCCGCCCTCCGCCGCCAGGCGGGCCACCAGCTCCGCAGTGCGGGTGTCCTGCCAGACCACCGCGTTCGCCAGGGGCCTGCCCGTCTCGCGGTCCCAGGCCACCACCGTCTCCCGCTGGTTGGTGATGCCCACGGCGGCCAGCTCCTCGGGGGCGGCCCCCGCCTGCCCCAGGGCGGCGCGCACCACCTCGGCGGTACGCTCCCAGATCTCCCAGGCGTCGTGCTCCACCCAGCCCGGCCGGGGGTAGATCTGGCGATGCTCCAGCTGGTGGGAGGCGGCGATGCGGGCCTGGCGGTCGAAGAGCAGGAAGCGGGTGGAGGTGGTTCCCTGGTCGATGGCCCCGACGTAGCGCGGCCCTTTCCGGCTCACGTGCGGCCTCCCGCATCGGTTGCCGGCGAGCGGGAGACCCAGGTGGTGCGCGCCCGGGCCAGCTCCCGGCCGTCTGCGCCGGAGAAAAGACCGTGACGGAACGCCGCCTCATCCGGCGTGGAGGGGGCCTTCTCCGCGCGCGCCAGAAGCTCCTGGCCGTAGTTGGCTTCGGCCAGGAAGTTGATCTCCAGCTCCGCCAGCGCCCTCTCGGCCCGCAGCTCCGGGGGGAGCGTCTCCAGAGCCCACTGCACGTAGGCCACATTGTTGACGTGCCGGTTCATGTCCAGGTCCCGGTAGCGCGCCTGAAAGCGGATCTCCAGCCCGCTTCCAGCCGGGTCGGGGAGCCTGTCCAGGTTCGTCGCAACGGCGCGCTCGGGGTGGATGGGGATGCGTTCGGCGAAGGTGCGCTCCACCCGCACCGGCCGCCAGCTTCGGGTGTCCAGCAGCAGCCAGGCGCTGGTGGCCTCGCCGATCGCGCTCCCGCCGCAGAAAATCCGGAAGTCCCTCAGCGCAAAGAGCTTGCGCACCCCGGAAGGCCAGGTCTGGACCGCCACGCCGGCGTCCCAGCCGGGCCAGGCGCGCATGCGCACCAGCAGGCGCGACAGCACCCAGGTCATGTTCTGCGGCTCGAGCTGGGGAATGGAGACCCCCAGGGCGTGGGCGTGATGCCCCGCCGCCTCCTGCAGGTAGTTGCACACCGCCGGCACCGCGAGCTTCCCGCTGCCGTCCAGCTCGTAGGTGCGCACCGCGAACTGCTCGGTCCAGACCCTCTCCATGCTTCCTCCGCTGCGCCGCCGGCCCTGCGCCGCCGCTGCCTCCCGGCACGGCCGCCTGTCCGGGCGTGCCTCCGGCCGGCTGGCTCAGTGACCCGCCGCGAACAGGACGCCGGCGTAGGGCGCCCTGCGGCGCGGGCAATCCGGCCTGCCGCAGTGCTGGCAGGTCTCGAAGGGCACCTCCGTGGGAAAGAGGATCCCCGAGACGGTCTTGTTGGGCTGCATCAGGCAGCTTGCGCCCAGACGGACGCCGGTGCGCCTCTCCACCTCCCCGAGAAGGGCAAACAGCCCGCGCTGCTGCGTGATGGGCCACAGCGCCGCCTCGCCGGAGCCGGGATTCAGCGAGGAAAGCCCCGGCAGGGCGAAGCGCTCCTGGAGATGCTCGCGCAGGCGCATCACCGCCGCCTCCAGGGCCATCTCCTTGAGAGCGTCCAGCCAGTAGCGGGCCAGGAGGTCTTCGGTTGCCGCCTGGACGGCCTCCAGGCCGGTACCGCAGGTGGCCACGTAGGCAAAGACCCTTTCGGCCTCCTGGAGCTTGGCGCTCAGGATGGGGCTGCGGAAGGTGACCTCTTCGATCCCCACCTCTTCGGCGGAGCGGGAAGTGACGGAGCAGGGACGAAACAGCGCCTTCGGGGCCAGCAGCGGCGCCGCCCGCTCGGCCAGGCCGCGCGCCTGCCGGACCGCCCCGGGGCAGCGCTCCAGCCGCACCCTGGCGCTGAAGGCGCTCCAGTCGAAAACGAAGGGAATTTCGAGCAGCTCGGTCATGTTCGGCATCGCGTCTCGGGACCCCACAGCCCGGCGCCGCCTGTCGGCCCGGGGGCTGGCGGGCAACCCGGCATCCATACTACGCAGGCGGCGCGGGCTGCGTCAAGGCAAGAGCAAACGGGCTCTCCGCCCCGGTTCGCTACCATGATCCGCCATACAGCTCCCCGCGGATCCGCGGATCATGATAACTTGACATCAGCAAATCAGGAAAATACAGTGGTAGACTCACAGTCCACTGTCAAAGGGAGGTACGCATGGCTAGAAAGAGTTCGCTGGCCCTGGCCCTGGTATTGCTGTCCGCGGCGCTCGTCTGGGCGGGCGGCCAGACGGAGCCGGCGCCGGGTGGGGCGGTCCCTAAGGGCGAGGTCACCATCGGCGGCCTGCTGCCCTTGAGCGGCGACCTGGCCGTTTACGGCCAGACCGTGCAGAAGGGCATTCAGCTGGCCGTCCAGCAGCTGAACGCGGCGGGGGGCCCGCTGGGGATGCAGTTGAAGGTGGTCTTCCGGGATACCCAGACCGACCCGACCGCCCTGAGGGACTCGGCGGAGAAACTGGTCAACGTGGACAAGGTGCCGGCCATGGTCGGGCCCATGATCCGCTCGGACGTGGCCACCCCGGTCACCGCGCCCAACCACGTGGTGATCATCTCCCCGTCGAACACTCCCACCTGGGTGACCACCCTGGAGGACGATGACTACACCTTCCGCACCACCGCTTCCGACGCCATTCAGGGCAAGGTTCTGGGCGAAATGGCCCGGGAGGTCGGCTACAAGACGGCCGCCGTCCTCTACATCAACGACCCCTACGGCGGCGGCCTGGCGGAGAGCACCAAGCAAGCCTTCGAAGGGGTGGGCGGGAAGGTATTGGGGATGGCCGCCTACGACCCGGGCAGCGTGGCCTACAAGATGCAGCTCGCGGAGCTGGCCAAGGGCGACCCGGACGTGCTGATCCTGATAGGCTACCCCGAAAGCGGCATCGTCATCATCCGCCAGGCCCTTTCCGACGGCCTGTTCGACCAGTTCCTGTTCCCCGACGGCATGCAGTCCCAGCAGATCATCGACGACGTGGGCGGCGGCTACCTCGAAGGGATGTACGGGACCGGCCCCGGGGCGGCGGACAATCAGTCCTACAAGAGCTATCTGGCCGCCTACGAAAAGGAGTATGGGGAGAAACCGGCCACTGCCTACACCGAAAACGCCTACGACGGCGTAGTGGTGATAGCCCTGGCCATGCAGGCCGCCGGGTCCGAAGCATTCGCGGCCGACCCCGGCAAGGCCATCCGGGACAACCTGAGAAAGGTGGCCAATCCGCCGGGAGAGAAGATCACCGCCAGCGTGGAAGACTTCAGGAAGGCTTTGAGGCTCCTGAGCGAAGGGCAGGACATCGACTATGAAGGGGCGGCCGGGTCGATCGATTTCGATCGCTACGGCGACACGGTAACTCCAATCCTGGTCTGGAAGATCGAAAACGGCTCCATCGTGCCCGTCCGCTCGGTCGTTCCGGAATAGGACCCGGAACACGGATTCAGTCCCGGGCGGGTCTTTCGATCCGCCCGGATCCTTCTTCGAACAACGAACGATGCAGGATTCAGTGCTCCGCGTAGAGAATGTGTCCAAGCGCTTCGGGGGCGTGCAGGCGGTCAGGGACTGCTCCCTGGAAGTGCAGGCCGGGTCCATCACCGGCCTGATCGGCCCCAACGGGGCCGGCAAGACCACTCTCTTCAACCTGATCACCGGGTTTCACCGGCCAGACTCCGGCCACATCTTCCTTCGCGGAGAAGAGATCACCGGACTGGAGCCTCACGAGATGTTCCGCAAGCGCCTGTTTCGGACCTTTCAGATCGCCCGCGACTATCGGGAGATGAGCGTTCTGGAAAACCTGCTGCTCATACCCGAACGGCAGATCGGTGAGAAGATCTGGAACGTTTGGTTTCGGGGCAAAGCCATTTGGGACCAGGAACAGGCCAATATCCGTAAAGCCCTTGCGATTCTGGAGTTCATCGAGCTGCTGGACAAGAAGGACCTGCCGGCCAGGTACCTCTCCGGAGGGGAGAAAAAGCTGCTGGAAATCGGAAGGATGATGATGGTGGACCTGGGGATGGTCCTGCTCGACGAGCCCGGCGCCGGCGTGCCGCCGTTGATGCAGAGCAGGATCCTGGAGCACATACGCCGGCTGTCCAGGGAGAAGGGACTCACCCTGTTCATCGTAGAGCACGACATGGACATCATCATGAACGTATGCCAGACCATCATCGTCATGAGCGACGGCAGCAAGCTCGCAGAGGGCACGCCCGAGGAGATCCGCACGGACCAACGGGTCATCGAGGCCTACCTGGGCGCGCCGGACACGGCAGGACCGGCCGCTTCCTCGGAGGGCGAACCGTGAGGATCCTTCAGGTGAGCGAGCTGACCGCGGGCTACGGCGCCCAGGACGTGCTGTTCGGCGTCTCGCTGGCGATCGAGGCAGGGGAAATCGTGGCGGTGATGGGTCCGAACGGCTCGGGCAAGTCCACCCTGCTGAGGGTCATCTCGGGGGCCCTCCCCGCCCGCCGGGGCGAGATCCTCTACAAGGGCAACTCGCTGCTGAACCGCTCCCCCCAGCAGATCGTGAGGCAGGGGCTCAGCTGGGTGCCCCAGGAGGAGAACATCTTTCCCTCACTGACGGTACGCGAGAACCTGGAGATCGGGGCCTACCCCCTCAGAGGCGGGTTCGAGGAGCGGATGGAAGAGGTGTGCGTCATCTTCCCCCAGCTGCGCGCGCGCATGAGCCAGACGGCGGCGGACCTCTCCGGGGGGCAGCGGCAAATGCTGGCGGTGGCCAGGGGGCTGATGATCCACCCGGAGCTGCTCCTGCTCGACGAGCCGACCGCGGGCCTGGCGCCCAACCTGGTGCAGATCATGCTCGAGAAGATACGGGAGATCGCGGGTCGCATGGGCAACGCCGTGCTGCTCGTGTCCCAGACGATCGACTCGGTGCGCCTGTCCAACCGGGGATACCTGCTGTCGGCAGGGAGGATCCGCTACGAAGACCGCACCGAAGCCCTGCTGGCCAATCAGGAGATCAAGGACCTGTACTTCGGCGCACAGGCCAGGTAGGCGGGAGAGGATCGAGGTGGCGGATCTGCTGGTCAGCGGGATCATCTACGGGAGCATCATCACCCTGGCGGCCATCGGGCTGACCCTGATGTCGGACATCCTGAGGTTCTTCAACTTCGCCTACGGGGACTTCTTCTCCCTGGGCGCCTACGGGACTCTGCTGGTGCTGGGCCTGCTGCCCCGCTGGGCTCCCTTTCCGGGCCTGTCCTTCGGCTGGGGGCTGATCCTCTCGCTTCTTGCCGCCGTCGTGCTGACGGTGGCGGTGATGCTGCTCTTCGAGCGGTTGTTCTTCAGGCGCCTGAGACAGCTGGGGGTATCCCCGCTGTTCGTGTCCATCGCCTCCCTGGGAGTGGCATTCGCCATCCGCGCCGCGATCAACATCGCCTGGGGTCCAAAGGTACGCTACTACTCCAACGTCATTCAGATCAGCCGCCAGCTGCCCCTGGGCATCCGGATCACCTCCGATGAGGTCGTCATCCTGGCGAGCGCGCTGGTGCTGGTGGTCCTGGTCTACCTGTTCCTGAAACGCACCCGCATGGGCAAGGCCATGCGCGCCTCCTCGGACAACGTGGTTCTGGCCGAGGCTTCCGGGGTCTCCACCCGGGGGGTCATCCTCTGGACCTGGACCATCTCGGGTGTCCTGGTGGCGGTGGCCGGCACGTTCTACGGCATCGAAGTGCAGCTCAGCCCCGGCATGGGCTGGGGCTTCCTCATCCCCATGTTCGTGGCCGTGATCATGGGCGGGATCGGCAGCTTCTGGGGCGCTCTGGTAGGGGGGATGACCATCGGCATCTCCGAGGAGCTGATCACCGGAGTGATCCAGAACCTGGTCAACAGCATGGACATCCAGGCGGACATCTCGGTATACAAGCCGGCGGTGGCCTTCGTCTTCGTGGTGCTGATCCTGCTGCTCAAACCCTACGGCATCTTCGGCAGGAGGGAGCGGTAGCCCCATGCTCAACTACTTCATCTTCGGCAGGAGGGAGCGGTAGCCCCATGCTCAACTACTTCTCTTCCTACCTGGTGGTCGCCTGCATCTACGCGATCATGGCGCTGGGTTTGAACCTGCAGTGGGGGTTCACCGGCCTGATGAACTTCGGGATCGGCGCCTTCTACATGCTGGGGGCCTACACGTCGGCCATCCTGAGCGGGGCGCCCTCCCCGGACCACCTGGGAGGCTTCGGGCTGCCCATCGCCCTGGGCGTGCTCGGCGCGGCGCTTCTGCCCGCTCTGGTAGCCTGGCTGCTGTCCTTTCCGGCCCTGAAGCTGCGGGGCGGACCGTTCGCCATCGCCCTGCTGGCCATCATGGAGACGCTGCACCTGATCATCCGCAACGAATCCTGGCTGACCAACGGAGTCTGGGGAATCAGGGGCATCCCGCGGCCCTTCTTCGAGCTGGTGAACCCGCGCGCCTATTCCTTCTACTTCCTGATCATCGCGGCCCTGGCGCTGCTTCTGACCTGGCTGGCCATGCAGCGGGCGGTGGGCTCTCCCTGGGGCCGGGTGCTGCGCGGCATCCGGGAGGACGAGTACCTGACCAGCATGTCCGGCAAGAACATCTTCCGCTACCGGCAGCAGTCCTTCGTGATCAGCTCCATGATCATGGGTATCGCCGGCTCCCTGTACGTGCACTACACCGGCTTCGTGAGTCCGCAGGTCTTCTCCCCCCTCATGTCCACCTTCATCGTCTGGCTGATGGTGATGGTGGGCGGGACCGGCAGCAACAGCGGCGTAGTGCTGGGGGCCTTCCTGGTTTGGGCCGTCTGGGTGGGCAGTGACTTCCTGACCGATCTTGTGCCGGCCTCGATCGCCACCCAGATCGGGTTCATCCGCATGCTGGCCGTGGGAATCATCCTGATGGTTACCGTCCTCACCCGGCCCCAGGGCCTGCTCTCTCGCCGGCTGTTCTCCGCGCAGCTGCAACAGGACGAGCAGGCTCAAACGCCGGGTCCATCCTGACCGTACCGGCCAGAGCGGGCGACCTCCGCCGCGGCGGTCCGGTTCCCGTTCGGCTGCCCGGCTGGGTACATTTGAGTACATTAGAGACCAGTCGACATACAAGGAGCCGGCCATGCAGTTGATAAGCAGGAGCGAAGTGATTTTCCGGTTCAGCCCGAAGAACCGGCCCATCGTCACCGTGCGGCCCGGTCAAGCCGTGGCCGTGGAGACGGACGACTGCTTCCGCAGCCAGATCAGGAGCGAGAGAGACCTGGTGACCCAGATCGACTTCTCGAAGGTCAACCCGGCCACGGGACCCATCGCGGTGGAGGGCGCCGAGCCTGGGGACATCCTGGTGGTGGACATCGACCGGATCGAGGTGGGATCCACCGGATTCATGGTGGCCATCCCCGGCGAAGGCGCTTTCGGCGAGCGGCTGAAGGAGCCGGTGACCCGGGTGGTATCGGTCGACGGCGGCCGGTTCTGGCTCGACAAGGATCTGTCCTTTCCGCTGCGCCCCATGATCGGGGTGATCGGCGTCTCGCCGGGTGACAGGGAGGTACCCTGCGGCGAGATCGGGGATCACGGGGGGAACATGGACGCGAAGGTCATCCGCCAGGGCGCCCGGGTGTACTTCCGGGTGCGCCAGGAGGGGGCCATGTTTGCCCTGGGCGATGCCCACGCAGGGATGGGAGACGGAGAGGCCCTGATCTGCGGCGTGGAAATCCCCGCCCGCGTCGAGCTGAGGCTCGACCTGATCAAGCGGCCGCAAATTCTTCCGCCCAGGCCGGTGGTGGAGATCGATGGCCGCTTCGCGACCATCGGGCTGGGTCCCACCCTGGACGAGGCGGCTTCCTGCGCGCTGGACGACATGATGGACCTCATCCATCGCAAGACCGGGCGGGGCCCGGAGGAGATCAGCATGCTGATCAGCGCCGTCGGGGACCTGAGGGTCTGCCAGATCGTGGATCCCCAGAAGACGGCCCGCGTGGAGATGCCCAAGTCCATCCTGCCGGACCCAGAGCAGCCGGTGTTGCCCTGAAGCTGCCTGGGGTGCCGGACCGCCGCGCCGCCTTGCGGAAATCGAGACGGCGCGGGGCCCGCCGGTGGGTTGCGAGGGCCCGAGACCGTGGAGAAACCGCCCCGGAAGAGCTATCATTGGTATGGCACAGGCTGCCGTGGACCCGGGCGCCATGGGAAATGGCGGAGGTGGCATCGCTGCTGGCAAAGGATCGTCGCGCTCTCATCTTCCTGTGTTTCCTCATCGTGCTGGCCCCGGCGGCGCTTTGCGCGCAAGCGGCAGCGGGCGGCCCGGCCGAGCCGGTGGTGCTGGTGCTGGTGCGGGCGGCGGACCAGCAGGAGAACGCCCAGCTTTCGAGTTTCATCGCGGCCACCGTGGAGCTGGAGCTGGGCAGGGCGGGGATGATGGCGCTGCCGGAGGATGGGCCGCAGCGCGGCGGAGGAGGGCCCCCGGCGCCGGAGGGCGTGCTGGCGGCGGCGAAGGCGGCGGAGGCGGACTTTGCGCTCACCGCCCTCTACGAGAGCACCGGGGACCGGGTGCGAACCCGGTTCGGCTGGTACGACGTCGGACGCGAAGAGCTGGTGGCGGAAGTGACGCGAAGCCACAGGATCGGACTGAACGCGGACACAGTGGTCATCGACGCCGTGGAGGAGCTGATCTTCCGCTCGCTGGACCGCATCAAGGAGGTGGCCGGGATACGCGCGGCGCGGGCGGCGGAGGCGGCCCGCCGGGCGCAAGCCGAGGAGGCGGCGCGGGCGGCGGAGGAGGCGGCCCGCCGGGAGAAGGCCCCGCCGGCGCCGGTGCCTCCGGCCGCTCGGCCTGCGGCGGAGCGAGCGCGGTTTCGCGTCGTGGAGCTGTCCCTGGGCTTTGCGCCCTTTCTGGCGGTGGGGCAGGCCAGCCGCTACTTTCCCCTGGGGTATCTGCCCAGCCTCTACGTGAGCTTCCGCATGCCGGTTGGCTTCGGGACGGTGGGGCTGGGAGTGGCGGCAGGGGTGAACGCGTTCCAGGCCGAAGGGCTGCTGGCCTCCTCGATGGTGGAGCTGGTGCCCGCGGGAGTGGAGATCCGCGTGGCCTTGGCCCTGGGCACGGTGATGGGCGCCTACCTCCGTTTCTCCGGGGGGCCTGCGCTGCTGGTGCTCAACTCCACCGCGGAGGGGCCCAGGGCCAAGCTCTTGCCCTTCGCCCAGGGCGGGCTGGGCCTGTCTGTGGCGTTGACCCGGGCGTTCGGGTTTTCCGTGGAAGGCACCTACGTGGCCTTCTTCGAGCAGGGCTACCCCATCATGGGGGTGGCTCCGTCGGCCTATCTGTTCGTGAGGCTGTAGGCGTATGAAGAGAAGAGCTTTCATCTACAGCGATCCAAGTTCGCGCCGCCGGCGGGCGCCTGCGGCGCTCCCGGGGGCGATGCTCCTGGCGGCCCTGTTCCTGCTGGCCGCCTGCGGCAACTGGAGCTTCTACGGCCAGCTGGACGGGCAGCTGGTGCTGAGCCCGCAGGAAGCGGGCCTGGCGGTGGACGGGAAGTTCACCTTCGCGGTCAGCGGCGGGGCTCCCCCCTACACGTTTACGGTCACCGGCAAGGGCAGCATCGACCCGCAGACCGGACAGTACGTGGCCCCGTCATACCCCACCACGGACGTGGTGCGGGTGACGGACAGCTCCGCGCAGCTTTCGGTGTCGGCCATTACCGTCTACGTGCCGCTGGCGATCGACCCCTCAGCCAAGGCGATGCCCCTGGGCGGCGATGCGGTTTTTGCGGCGAGCGGCGGCGCCCCCCCCTACACCTTCGAGCTGAGGACCGGGTCCGGCAGCCTGGTCCAGGGCACGGGGGCCGACTACAACAAGGCCACCTTCACGCCGTCGGCGCCCGGATCGGCCATCATCCGCCTCACCGACGACTTCGGGGCCTACCGGGAGGCTGCGGTCACCGTGGTGAGCGGCGCCTACCCGATCATCGATCCGCCCAGCGTCACCCTGGGCTACGGGGAGGCGTACCCGTTCACGGTCTCGGGGGGCAGCCAGCCCTACGATGTCATGGTTCTGAGCGGCACCATCGTGGCGGCGAACTCCGGCACCATCGACGGGACCAACAAGAATCTGACGGGCGCCGGCCCCGCCCCGGTCACTTTCAGCTACCAGGCGGTGTCGGCGGAAGCGTCTGAGTCTGCCGACATCACCGTGACAGACAGCACGACGCCGACGCCGTTGACCGCGCAGGCATTGGTGACCGTCACCAACGTGCCGCCCCTCATGATCTATCCCGACGGGCCCACCGTTCTTCGCGGGAACGGGCTCACCTTCACGGTCTCAGGCGGCCAGGGCCCCTACACGTTCTCGGCCGACAAGGGCACGATCGTTCCGGCGGACGCCACCTCGGCGGACTACACGGCCCCGTCGCTTCCCGGCGCCGACTTCGTGTACGTGACCGACGACATTGGCCGGCAGGCCCAGTCGAAGGTGACGGTGAAGTAGGACAGGACCCGGCCCGTCCGGTCAGCGCAGCAGCCTCTGCAGCCCCGCCAGGAAGCGGGTGAACTGGTCCGAGCTGCCGGCGTAGCGCTGGGCGAGCTCGCCGGCATCCAGGCCGTTGTCCGCCAGCACCGCCTCCAGCACCGCGTTCACGTCCTGCAGCGCGTCCTCCTGGCCCTGGCGCCACTGCTCCTCGGCGGAGATCGTAAAGAACTGCTCCAGCGACTCGTAGAGGGCGGGATGCTGCCGCCGGACGCTGTCGGAGGAGACGATCTGCCGCACCAGCACCTTGGTCTCCAGCAGGCTGAGGAGCTCCTCCTGGGTGGGGCCCTCGCCGTGCAGGCCTGCCGCCGCCGCGGCGTAGGCGGAGCGGATGCCCGTCACCTGCTGGGAGCGCTGCCGCTGTTCAGCCAGGAGCGCCTCCTGCCGGCTGAGGGTCCGCTGCTGGCGATCCAGCTGCTCCTGCAGGCTCCGGGCCCGCGACTGCTCCTGCTCCAGCCGGCCGCGGAGGTCGGCGATCTCGCCCTGCAGCTCCGCCGTCTGCGGCCCGGTCGTCGTTTCGGCGGGGGGCGCGGCGGCCGGTGCCGGTGCGGATTCGGCCGCCACCAGGCGCCGCACTGTGCGCATCACGAACCGCTCCGCCGGAAGCCGGCGCTGCACCGCCGGCAGCGAGGCAATCCCCGGTTGGTCAAGGAAGCGCTCCAGGGCGTCCAGGCTCTCCAGGGCTCGGTCGTGCTCCGAGGCGCCCAGCGCCCGGTCCACCGCGGCGTAGAAGGCCAGAATCTGATCGAAGGCGCGCTGCTCCTCGCGGCGCTGCTCCTGAAGCGTATCGAACTGAGCGGCGATGCGGCTCCGGTCAGCCTCCAGGCGGGCGCGCTCCTCCTGAGCGCTCTGGAGGCTGCTCTGCTGCGCCTGGCGCAGAGCATCCAGCTCCGCCTGTTTGTCCGCCAGCGCCTGCTCGGCCTCCTGCCGGTACGCCGCCAGCTGCTGGGCGTTGGCCGCCTGGAGCTGCTCCTCCAGCTGGCCCAGGCGCTCCGACACCGACTGCTCGGACAGCCCCTGCTGCTCCAGCCTGCGCCGCTCGGAGTCCAGCCTCTGCTCCAGCTCGCGGCGCATCTGCTCCTCCCTCTGCCGGAGCTGATCCGCGGTCTGGGAGCGGAGCTCCTCCTGCTGGCGCCGCAGCTGGCTCAAACGGTCCTGGATCTGGCCGATCTCCTGGTCCTTCTGAGCCAGCTGCTGCTCCGATTCCTGGCGAACCGCCGCGATGAGCCTGCTCTCCGCGGAGAGCACCGCAACCGCCGGCGAGGTGAGGGTGCGCTCCTGGCGGTTGAAGAACAGGAGCAGCACCGCCACCCCCACCACCACCGCGGCCACAGCCGCGACGTTGACCACCAGGGGGACCAGGGCGCCGTTGCGCTGCGGGCGGAAGGCAAAGGTCTGGCGGTCGATGCGGGTGCGGGTCTTCTCCACCACCCCGTCGATTTCGGCGATGATCTCCACCTGCTCTTCCAGGGTGATGTCCGAAGGGACCTCATCGGGGGGCACGAACTCTGCGAGCGGCTGTTCGGGCTCTTCCTGCGCGGAGAGTTCGGACTTCTCCTCTCCGATGTCTTTGAGCTGGCTGGCCTTCCTGTACAGTCCGTTCACAGTCCCGCCTACACTTTACTTTCGGCCAACCGGCCTCCTGAGTCAACTAGGGGGTGCCGCCTCCGCCCCGGGCCCCCGAGCCTCCTCCCTTTGACACCCGGGGCGGGCACAGCTATCATGGGCCATGCGGATTCGGGTCAAGATCGTTCTGATCGTCCTGCCGCTGATCGTGGCCCCTTTCATCCTCATAGGGATCGCCGCTTCCCTGGCCGCGCGCAACGGCATCACCGGGGTGGCCACCGACTTCCTGCAGTTCAAGGCCCAGCAGCTCCAGGGCTACGCCCAGACGCAGTGGGGCCTGCTGGAGGAGAACGAGCTGTCCGGGCAGCCGGAGTTCGTGCGGGTGGCCCAGTCCGCGGTGGCCTCCTTCGCCCGCAGCCTGATCCGCAGCGACACCGAGCTCATCGTGGCGGTGGGCCAGGATGGGGAAGTGGCGATGCAGACGGGCGAGGTGCAGCTCAGCGGGGCCGAGCGGGACGCCCTGGCCGATCTGGCCAGGCGCGGGGCCGTGGGCTGGAGGCAGCTGCGCCTGGGAGGCGCGGAGCGGGTTGGGCAGGCCTTCACCTTCGCCCCCTTCGGCTGGTACGTGCTGGTCACCGAGCAGCGCCGGGTCTTCTACCAGGCGGTGAACCAGATCTTCCTCCAGTCGGCGGCCATCATCGTGGTGGCGGCGGCGGTGTCGGTGTTCCTGCTGCTGCTCTTCTCGGGGTACCTGACCACGCCCCTGGCCAGCGTGGTGGCGGCCATGCGCGAGGTGATCGCCAACGGCGACCTGTCGCGCCGGGTGGCGCTCCTGTACAACGACGAAACCGGAGAGCTGGGCCACACCTTCAACCTCATGACCAAAGAGCTGGAGAAGGCCTACAACCAGGTGAAAGGCTTCGCCTACCAGGCGGCCATCGCCCGCAAGCGGGAGCAGAAGATCCGCAGCATCTTCCAGCGCTACGTGCCCGCGGAGGTGATCGAGCAGTTCTTCGCCAACCCGGAGACCATGCTGGTGGGGGACAACCGCGTTCTGGCGGTGCTGTTCTCCGACATCCGCAACTTTACCACCCTGGCGGAAAACCTGCCGCCGGAGAGCATCGTGGAGTCGCTGAACCGCTACTTCAGCGTGATGGTGGACGTCATCATGGCGCGCAAGGGGATCGTGGACAAGTACATCGGCGACGCCATCATGGCCTTCTACGGCGCGCCGGTGCACCACGAGGACGACGCGCAGCAGGCGGTGCGCTCCGGGCTGGAGATGATCGAGTCGCTGGAGGAGTTCAACCGCTGGCAGGCGGAGCGCGGCCGCCCGCGGTTCACCATCGGGGTGGGCATCAACTACGGCGCTGTCACCGTGGGCAACATCGGCTCGGAGAAGAAGATGGACTACACCGTGATCGGCGACATGGTCAACCTAGCCTCGCGGCTGGAAGGGCTGACCAAGATCTACGGCGAGCCTCTGATCGTCTCCGAAGCGGTGCGGCGCGAGATCGGGGAGGAGTTCCCCTGCCGCCAGATCGACAAGGTGGCGGTGAAGGGGCGCACCCACGGCGTGAAGGTCTACGCGGTCCAGCGGGAGCTCTCCAGGGAGGAGCAGAAGGGCTGGAAGCTCCACCACACCGGCCTGGAGCACTACTACCGGCGGGAGTTCGAGAAGGCCGCCAGGTACTTCCTCTACGTTCAGGAGGTGCTGCCCCGGGACGGGCTGGCCCCGGTGTACCTCAGGCGCTGCCAGCAGCTGCTCAAGCACGCCCCCGGAGAGGAGTGGGAGGGCATCGAGGTGATGCTGGAGAAGTGATCCCGCACTCGCCGGAACCGCCGCCGGGGCCGCCAGCGGCCGGGCGGCTGCGCCGCGGGATTTGCCGGACACCGGCCCTTCAGGGTGCCGCCGTTTCGACGCGCCGTCGTGAAACCCTAAAGCGGTTCCTGTTTCGGGACGCTCGCGCCGGTCCGTACTTGCCATGTACATGGCAAATTGCTATTATTGCGTCATGTGCGCCGATGGTCTTCGCCAGGCTCTGCACAACGTTCCCGGGCTGGAGGTCCTTTCCCTCGCGAGGGAGCCGCGCGGGGAGTCGCGCCTGGATGCGTTGGTGGAAGTCCGCATCGCCAGGGCTCGGCTGCGGCTGGCGATCGAATGGAAGAACAGCCTTGATTCTCGATTCCTGGATCGCGCCGTCGAGCAGCTGAAGAGCAGGACCAAGGGCGCCGTCCCGATGCTCGCCGCTCCATACGTGTCGCCGGGCATTCGCCGTTCTCTCGAGCGCCAGGGCGTCGGGTGGCTCGACTCCTTTGGAAATATGCATGTCCAGTCTGCAGCGCGGCTCGTTCACATCGAGCGTCCAATTCCCCGGGGGGCTGTCCCTCGCCCTCCCGGGCGACGCTTCGGACCTTCAGCGAGTCGAGTGGCGCAGGCGTTGCTGGAGGAGCCGACTCACGTCTTCCACCTGGAGGACCTGGGCCGGAAGGCCTTGATCACCTCTTCCGCCACGGTCTCTCGCGCGTTGACCAGGTTCACGAGGGAAGGTTTGGTCGATAAGACGCGAGCCGGTTGGCGGGTCCCTGACGCCACTCGCCTGCTGGACATGTGGCTTGAGGCGAGGCTGCGAGCTCGGGGACCTTTAATGGCCGGGTTCTTTGCCACCGAACCGAAGTCAGCTCTCCTGGGACAGATTGCCAGGCGGTCTGCCGCCGGTGGAGTTGCGCTGTTCCTGACCGGCACGGCTGCCGCCGAAGCACTTGTTCCACTGCTGCCCGCACACACCGTCGATGTGTACATCTTCCCCCCCGTAGCCGTCTCACAGGTTGGCGAGATCGAGATGGGCTGGGTGCCCAGTGAAAAGCAGCCCGTCATCCGGATGTTGCTACCGTCGGACGACGGGCCGATGGTGGGAGCGGCCCGGCACGCCGGGCTGCCGATGGTGGGTCGTGCCCAGCTCCTCCTTGATCTGATGCGCGAGGGTGGGCGTGCGCGGCAGGTCGTGGATGCTCTCCGTGAGAAGTGGGCGCTGTGATGCTGGAGCTCGCGCTGGGCAGCGGCAGCGAGGCCGACCGGGCGGGGTTCGCGTCTCTTCGTGTCGCGGTCGATGTCGTCAGGGGCATGCCGGTCGAAGCCTGGCGCATCCTGGGCGGATGGATGGTGCGCGCCTGGGTGGAGGGAGCCGGGCAGCCAGCGGTGGGCCGCCCGACGGTCGATGTGGATCTCGGACTCTTGCCACCCCGAGCCCCGCCGCTGGCAAGGCGTATCCCGTCGCGTCTGGCCGCGGCAGGACTCAAGCCTGGGAAGGAGCCATTCCGCTTCGTGGGCCCAGGCGGGGTTCTTCTCGACCTGTTGGTTCCGCCTGGAGCAAGCCGCCGTGTCCCTCCGCGTCTCGCGAATCAGGAGGTGTTCGAGGCGCCTGGAGCTCGTTTCGCTTTCGAGCTGTCTCCCGAACCGGTGAAGGCAACGCTGGACCGTGGTACAGAGCTCACATTCCAGACGGCGCGCCTCGCCGCGGCGCTGGTTCTTAAGCTCGCTATCCTCGCCGCCCATCGCCCTCGCTATCTCGATGACGCTCGAGACGTGGCCTCTCTTCAGGAGATAGGAGCTCGTGGCGCGCTCACGGCGGTCGCGGACGCCAGGGCGCTGCTCCGGCAGCTTGGGACCGGCGCCCGCGGGAGCTGATCTCCTCGCTGTGTCTCTTGCGGGGCACGCGGGGCGGGGCCCGGGCTCAAACCTGCCTTCCCGGGGCGGGGGGGGGCGGGGGGGCGGGGGGTTTGGGGGTTCCCCGCCTGAGGGTGGGAAACCACGCCGATCCCGTAGTACCTTATCCTAAAGACACACCCGCCTCGGCGGTGCGGGAATCGCGCGCAAGGACTGAAGCGATGGACGGGAGAGAGAAGACGATCTTTATTGCCGCCACGGAGAAGCGCAGCGGCAAGAGCCTGGTGACCATCGGGCTGATCCGCGCTCTCCAGGGTATCATCCCCAACGTGGGCTACATGAAGCCCATCGGGCAGCGCTACGCCGACGGGCACACCATCGACGAGGACGCCGCTCTCATCCAGTCGGTGTTCGATCTTCCCGACCGGCTGTCCGACATCAACCCCGCTCCCATGGAGGAGGCCCAGGGGGACAAGGACAAGCTGTTCGAGAAGATCTTCTCCGCCTACGGCCGCCTGAAGGCGGACAAGGACGTGGTGGTGATCGAGGGCACGGACTACACCAGCGCCCTGTCGGCGTTGGAGTTCGACATCAACGCGGAGCTTGCCAACAACCTGGTGGCGCCGGTGCTGCTGGTGGCCAACGGGGCGGGCAAGAGCGCGGAGGAGATCGTGCAGAGCGCGGCGGAGGTCACCGGCTCCTTCAGAGACGCCGGCTGCGAGTTCCTGGGGGTGATCGTCAACCGCTTTTCCCCGGGGCAGGAGGAGGGGGACCCCGGGCGCCTGCAACGGCTGCTTTCGCAGCGGCAGGTGCCCTTCTTCGGGGCGATCCCCCCCAACGCCACCCTGGCGGGCCCGCGGCTGCGGGAGGTGGCCGCACGCCTGGCAGCCAGCATCGTCTACAAGGGCGACGACATGTCCAAGGTGGTTACTGACGTCAAGGTGCTGGCGATGAGCCCGGAGAACGCCCTGGACTACATCAAGGACAGGGATGGCTACCTGCTGATCACGCCGGGGGACCGGACCGACAACATCCTGGTGGCGATGGACGCCCAGCGCTCCACCACCTACCCCAAGTATGCGGGGCTGGTGCTTACCGGAGGCCTGATCCCGGGAAAAAACGTGCGCAGCCTCTTCAAGGGAATGAGCGACTCGGACCTTACAATCCTCTCGGTGCCGGATGATACCTACAACACCGCGGTGAAGGTGAACCAGCTCTCCGGAGAGGTCACCGTGGAGGACCGGGAGAAGATCGAGCTCACCACGCAGATGGTGGACCGCCACGTGGACATCAGGCGCATCTACGAGGCGCTGGGCTCCGTGGAGACGGACATCGTCACGCCGCGAATGTTCCAATACCGGCTCCTGCAGATGGCGAAAGCCGACCGGCGCCACATCGTGCTCCCGGAAGGCACGGAGCCGCGCATCGTTGCCGCGGCCGCGGAGATCCTGGAGAGGGACATCTGCGAGCTGACCATGCTGGGGGACGTCGAGCGGATGCGCGAGACGGCCCGCAGCGCCGGAGTGGACATCGGGGGGGCTCACCTGGCGGATCCCCGGGATCAGGACGAGGTGCGGGAGCGCTACGCCGATACCCTCTATGAGCTGCGCAAGCACAAGAGCGTCACCCGGGATATTGCCCGGGACCTGATGGTGGACCCGGTCTACTTCGCCACGATGATGGTGTACATGGGGGACGCCGACGGTTTCGTATCCGGGGCAACCCACTCCACGGCGGACACCCTGGGGCCGGTGCTGCGGGTGCTGAAGACGGCCCCCGGGGTGTCGCTGGCCTCCAGCATCTTCTTCATGTGCATGCCCAAGGAGGTGCTGGTGTACGGGGACTGCGCCCTGGTGGAGAACCCCAACGCGGAGCAGCTGGCGGAGATCGCCATCACCAGCGCCGACACGGCGCGGGCCTTCGGCATCAACCCCTACGTGGCCATACTCTCCTATTCCACAGGAAAGTCCGGCAAGGGGAGGGACGTGGACAAGGTGCGGGAGGCCGCCCTGATCGCCAGAAACAGGCGGCCGGACCTGCCCATCGAGGGGCCCATCCAGTACGATGCGGCGGTGTCGGAGGATGTGGCCAGGGTGAAGATCAAGGACAGCGCGGTGGCCGGCAAGGCCACGGTGTACATATTCCCGGATCTGGATGCGGGCAACACCGCCTACAAGGCGGTGCAGCGTTCCGCCAACGTGCCTGCCATCGGCCCGGTGATGCAGGGTTTGAGAAAACCGGCCAATGACCTGAGCCGCGGCGCCACGGTGGTGGACATCGTTTACACCATCGCCATCACCGCCGTCCAGGCCCAGCGAGCGGGGGCGGGAGAGAGCCGTGAGCGGGAACCAGAGCCTTCCGAAATCCTTCGCTGAGCTGATCCGGACCTCCGACAGGCCGGTGCTGGTGGACTTCTGGGCCGAGTGGTGCGGCCCCTGCCGTATGGTGAGCCCCGCGGTGGAGCGGCTGGCCCGGGAGTACTCCGGGCGCCTGCTCACTGTGAAGGTGAACGTCGACGAGAAGCAGGCCCTGGCCAACAGCTACCAGGTACAGGCCATCCCCACCATCATGATGTTCTTCACGGGGCAGCCGGTGATGCGCCTGCAGGGAGCGCAGCCCTACCAGGCCATCCGGCGGGCGATCGAAGCCCACTGGCCGCAAGGGGCCTAGCGGATGGGGCAGGTACGGGCATGCCGCGGCTGAGGGCCGCCGTTGCCGCCGGAGTGGTGCTGGTGGCCGCCGGGCTGTCGGCCTTTGCGCTCTCCGGGCTGGTGAGGCGGGGGGAGCGCGAAGGGGAGCTCAGAAAGCGCCGCGCCCGGGTCGTGGCGGAGTACCGCGAGGTGCTGCTGCGCCATCCCGACGTGAACCTGAGCCAGGAGCGGGGCAGCCTGGAGCGCTACCTGGGCCGCGGGGAACGCCGCCAGCTGCGGGACCTGGCCGCGCTGGAGGAGGAGCTTGACGGCCTGCGGCGGCGCCTGCTGATCACGATCGTGGGAGACGCGCCGGAGGCGGCTACGCACTACAAGACCTTCACCCCCAACGGCTTCCGGCGGTTTTTCGACTCCCTGGAGCTGCCCGGGGTGACCGTTCTTTCTGCCCCGCCGGTAATCACCGGGGATGCAGCGGCGGACGGGCGCGTCCGCGAGCTGGCGGAAGCCCGGGGGTACCGGCTGCGGCCGGTGGCGGAGGAAGGCGGCCTTACCGGGGAAGGGCGCCTGCAGCTGCAGCGGGAGGCGTGGGACGCCTGGCAGCGGTTGACCGAAGCGGCCGCGGCGGAGGGGATCCGCCTGGGGATGGTGTCAGGCTTCCGCTCGGTGGAGCGGCAGCGCGCCATCTTCCTGGGATACCTGCGGGAGGAAGGCCTGCGGGAGCGCGGGCGTTCCTTCACGGAGGCGGAGATCGCCTCCGGCGCCGCCGATGGGGCGATCGAGCGGGTGCTGAAGACCAGCTCGGTGCCCGGCTACTCCAAGCATCACACGGGCTACGCGCTGGACATCACGGACCTGGGCTCCGGCCTGTCCTTTGTCGAGTTCGGCCGGACCGCCGGCTACCGCTGGATTTCGGCGGACAACTACCTGAACGCCAAGCGCTGCGGCTTCATCCCCTCCTACCCGCAAGGGGCAAGCCGGGCCGGCCCGGACCCCGAGCCCTGGGAGCTGGTCTGGGTGGGAGAAGCGCATCTGCTGCGCGGCGAGGAGGGGCAGTAGGGACAGGGGGCGGCGAGGAAGCGGCGGCCGGCGGCCTTCAGCGCTCGACGGCGATGTGAACGTCCCTGGGCAGCGCAAGGCCCGCCGCCACCTCGATGGCCTTCATGAACCCCGAGTACAGCGGACAGGTCACGTGGGGCAGATGCGGGGACAGCACCCTGTACACCGTGGTCTCCTGGGGCTTCTTGAACAGCTCGGAAAACGCCTCCACCTCGGCCAGCTCCTCCTTGGCCTTCCCCACGTGCGGGCAGGTGGAGGTGTAGGAGAGGCGAACCTTCTGGCCATCCTCCGAGGAAGCGTCGATCTGGGTCGTGAACCCGCAGACGCCGGAATCGACGGTCACCTTTGCCATGGGCGGCTCCTTTCTGCAGGCCCACCATACACCGTATCCCGATCGATGTCTATATAGAATTTGTACTATATGGGGCTCCGTGGTGGGGCGGCGGCTCCGCGGCAGGCTGCGGCTCCTTCGCCGGTTGCGCCTCCCGCCGGATGACGGTACTATCGGCTGCGGAGGGAGCGCATGAGTGACACGAGCGGGCTGAAAGCGGGCTACGTGGCCTTCGGCACCCAATTCTACAAGCCGGAGAACCTGGCCAAGATCAGCGCCCGGGCGGAGAAGCAGCTCGAGGAGGCGGGGCTCGAGCTGGTGAAGACCGCGCCGGTCACCGGCGAGGGGGCCGAGCCGCAGCGGGCCATTCGGGAGCTGGCCGCCGGTGAGTGGGACTTCCTGATCGCCAACGTGGTCAACTGGATCGACGTGCGCGGGGTCACCCGGGTGCTGCTGGAGTTCCGCGACCGGCCGGTGGTGCTGTACAGCTTCGGCGGGTTCACCCAGGGGGATACCCTGATCTCTCCGGCTGCCGGCGCCGGCACCACGGCGCTGCGCTATCCGCTGGAGCGCTGGGGATTCAAGTTCAAGTACCTGTTCAACGCGCCGGACAGTCCCATGGACGTGCAGGGAATCGTGAGGTTCGGCCGCGCGGCCCAGGTGGCCAGGAGGCTGCGGCGGGCGCGGCTGGGGATGATCGGCTTCAACGACATGGGACTGTACACCACCGACTTCTCGGTGATGCGCCTCAGGGACAGGATCGGTCCGGAGGTGGAGAGCATGGATATGCTCCAGCTGGAGCGGGCCATGCAGAAGCTGTCCGACCGGGCGGTGAAGGAGGAGACCGCCAGGGCCACCGCCGGCTGGGAGTACCCCCTGGGCCGGCCCAGGGAGGAGGTGGTGGAGCGGGCCGTGCGCATCTACATGGCCACCCTGGAGCTGTGCCGGGAGAAGAGCTTCAGCGCCTTCTCCTACAAGTGCGTGGACGGGGTGGACCTGGCCCTGGACGTGGTGCACGCCGTGCCCGCCTCGCTGGTGGCCTCGGCGGGCTACCCCTACGTGGACGAGAACGACATTGGCAACCTGGTGGCGGAGCTGATGCTGATGTGGCTGTCGGGACAGAGGCAGGTGATGTTCCTGGAGCACTACGAGCATCATCCGGAGTGGATCCTCCTGGGGGAGGACGGCTACTGCCCGAGCGACTACGTGGACGGAGCGGTGCAGATCAAGCCCGTGGAGACGGTGCTCCTGGGCGGGATCGTCCAGTGCTCGAAGCTGAGGCAGGGGCGCATGACCCTGGCCTGCCTGGCCGAGGAGGAGGACGGCTACCGGATGCACATCGTCACCGGGGAGGGCAGGCAGCCGCCTCAGTGGGTGGAGATGGGAGTGCCGCTGCCGCCGTGGCCAAGCGTGAAGCTCTACCCGGACGTGCCGGTGCGCCGGATCCTGGACCACGTCCAGTCCCAGCACTTCGCCATGGTCTACGGGGACCACGTGGAAGAGCTGCTGAACCTCTGTGCCCTGCTGGGCATCAGGGCGGTGGTGGACGCGGTCTGAAGCCCCTGCGGCCGGCCGCATACCTCCTCTGCACCGCGCTCAGTCCTCCAGCACGCGGTTGGCGTACTCCTGGTAGTCCCTGCGCTCCGGACTGTACTCCATGCTCATCAGCACCGAGGAGATGAGGTAGTCCGCGGTGGCCCGGTTGCAGGCGATGGGCACGTTGTACAGCACCGCGATGCGCAGGAGCGCCTTCACGTCCACGTCGTGGGGAAGCGGCTGCATGGGATCCCAGAAGAAGATCACCATGTCCACCGCCCCGTCGGCGATCAGCGCTCCCAGCTGCTGGTCCCCTCCCAGGGGGCCGGACTTGAGCTTGCGCATGGGGTACTTGAAGGTCCGCATCCCCTCCAGCTTGCGGACCAGGGACTCCTCCACCAGCCTGCCTGTGGTGCCGGTGCAGATCAGCTGGTGCTCCACCAGGATGTTCCAGTTCCACTCCACCCATTCGATCAGGTCGTGCTTGCGATGGTCGTGGGCGACCAGGGCGATTCGCTTGACGATGTCCATGTACGCGCCCCTCCTTCCGTATCGGACAGGATTGAAGGTAGGATGCGCTCCATTACGGCAACCTGTCGGGAACGTTACAGTTTTGTCAGCTTTCAGACCGCCACGTGAGCCAGCCCCAGCATCTCCGCCACCAGGGCGAGCCGCCGCCCCAGCTTCCCGTAGGCTGCGGTGTGGTGATGGGAGGGGGCGGCGTACAGCCACCGTTCGGAGAACTCTGCGATGCTGCCCCCGCTCCACTTGAAGAAGGTCTGAGGGGCGGAGATGTCCCGCGGCTTCATGGGCAGAAACTCCCCTTCCGAAGAGATGAGCTGGAAGCAGCCCTCCCCCGCGCTGCCGATGGAGAACAGCGTCACCGCTCCGGGTTTGTAGGAGTAGTTGAAGGAGGCGCCGAAACCGTTCACCCCCTCGTAGTAAATGGTGGGAACGATGCGCACTTTGTGCTTCGGGTCCGCCAGGGAGGGATTACCGTGCCCGTCGTGGGAGTCGAACATCTGGTTGCGTCTGTAGTCCAGGATGTAGTGCTCCAGGAAGGTGGAGTGCCCCGCTAGCTCCTCCAGCACGAGCATGGCCAGGGAGCGCAGCACGTCCGCCTCGCAGGTGAAGGGCACGTGGTTCTCCACCATGCGGGAGGTGCCGAAGAAGGGAATGATGCCGATGCGCTCCTCGGAGAGCCACACCTGGTCGAACTCGGCCACCGCGTCGAAGGAGCCGGCGCGGACCACCTCCTCCAGGGCCAGGGCCAGCCTGGCGGAGCGCAGCATCATGGCCTCCTCCACCTCGATGGACCTGCCCGTCTGCTTCTGCTCCTCCACCAGGGCCCGGGCGCCGTCCTCCTCCACCCGGCCGTAGGCGGCGGTGACCTCGTCGTGGTCGATGGGCCAGCAGGTGGAGCCGAAGGTCTCCAGGACCGCCAGGTTGTCCTGCATCAGGTCGGTCATGCCTTCGTAGGGATGCCCCAGGATGCCGATCCGGGCGTTGCGCAGGCGGGCCGCCGCCCTGGCCGCCGCCACGTGCTGGCCCAGCGACTCCAGCGCCGCGGCGTCGTCGATGGCCCCGGTGACCAGGAAGAAAGCCTTTCCCGCGCGGGTCAGGGCACTGGTGAGCTCGGGGAGCCCCGCCATGCCCGAGTTGACCATGATCAGGTCGAAATCGGCGTTCTCCGCGAACTCCTCCACCAGCTGGGTGTTCCAGATCACGATGGGCACCTCCAGCTCCAGCAGGGCGCGCATCGGGATCAGCCCCTTCTGGTAGGCCAGCTCGATGAAGACCACCATGTCCACCCCCGCCTCTTTCAGGGCGCGGGCCGTGCGGGCCGCCTGGTCCTCGTACTCGAAAAAGCCGGGGTTGACCACCTTGCCGAAGGAGGAAAGCTTCTCGGCGTAGCGGTTGGCCACCTTGCGGGCCTGCTCCCTCATGTGCCCGGTCTTGTTGAAGCGATCCTCCAGCAGCGCGGTCACCATGAGGCCGATGGTGAACTCCTTGGCAACGATGGGCATTGGGTCCCTCCAGGGTCTGTGTCTTTGTCGCAGGGATCAGTGTACCGGTTGAGCTTCCGGGGTGTAAAGCAAGCGGGGATCCTCCGGTGCACCCGGGCGCGGCGGGCCGGCAACGGGTTCCAGGAAGGGGCTGGTGCGCAGCAGTCTGCACAGCTCCCAGGCGCCGGCCACGACGCCGTAATGATCGCGCCGGCTCTGCAGGAAGGATGCCCGGGCTGCCAGAGTGCGCGGGTCCAGGGAGGGCTCGTCGGCGCCGACGCCGGGGCGCAGGCCCGCCGAGCGCAGCGTCGCGATCAGCCGCTCCACGTTGGCGGCGGTGAGGCTGCCTTCCGCGCTCACCGCCACGAAGCGGTGCCCCGAGCCTTCGATCCAGCCGGCGTAGCTGTCCGCGAAGTCGTACAGACCGTCGAAGAGGTAGACCTCGCGGATGTGCTCCGCGAGCCCGCCGCGGAGCAGGATCTGCGCGATCACCCGGTAGCCGCCGCTGTGCCCCGCCAGCACCACTGTGCCCGGGCGCGGCCGGTCCACCACGCCCAGGACGGCCAGCCGCTCCAGCAGCTCCTCCACGAAGCGCCGGAAGCCGCCTCTTTGCTCCAGCTTGCCGCCGAAGGAGTCCGGCGCGTGCCGCGCGGTTTCCGGGACCACCAGGAGGGCGTTCATCTCACTGTCGGCGAGCTGCGCGGGAAGCCGGAAGGCGCGTTCGGTCTCGTCGATGGTGCTGTACCAGCCGTGAAAGAAGAACACCAGGTCCACCGCTCCTTCGGAGCGGAAGCCTTGGGGAACGAACACGTCCACCGAGGAGTCGGAGTAGTGCGGAGCGAAGGGGTAGAGCCTGCCCCGGTAGGCGCGTCCCTCCTGGCGGGCGGGGTGCGGAAAAGGCGCCGAGCTCAGGTGCAGCCTGATGGTCCGCGCCCGGGCGCCGCCGCCCGCGTGCGCGGGAACACCGCCGGTTCCGCCGCCACGAAGGGCCGGCGTCCCCAGCACCAGGAGCACCGACGCAACCGCAGGAAGCCAGGCATGCGAGGTGTGGCGGCGTCTCATCGTCGGGCGGGGATTATGAACGGATCCGTCATGGAGGTCAAGAGGCGAACGGCGCGGCGCCGGCCGTGCCTGCGGACCGCGGCCGCATCCACCCCCGGGCGCCCCGCCCGATTTGCGTCCGTTCACCTCCGGAATTATCATTGCAGGTAGAGGCGCGCCAGCGGCGCCCAGCAAGCCGGGTCCGGCCCGGCCAGACGGGGGTGGCGGGGTGAACAAAGCGGTCCTGGGGTTCTGTATTGCCGTCGTGCTGTCGCCGGCGGCGCGCCTGTCTGCCGAAGGCTGGGATTTCGCCGGCTACCAGGCCGCCATGCGCGGCAGCGGGCGCCAGGTCGGACTGGACCAGGCGGGATTCGCCTCCGTACGGGGGCGCCGCGACCGGTACCTGGCGATCATCAAGCAGTACATCGACGCTCAGCTCGGCTCCGCCGATCCTGCGGTGCTCAAGGCGTTCCAGGAGGTGCCGCGGGAGTACTTCATGTACGACTACGAGCGGAACAAGAGCCTGGCGGAGTCCTGCTACGAAAGCTCTCCACAGCCCTGGGCCATCGGCTACGGTTCATACATCAGCGACTACCGGGCGCAGGCCTACATGACCCAGCTTCTGCAGCCCAAGCCGACGGACGTCAGCCTCGAAATCGGCACCGGCAGCGGATTCCAGACGGCGGTGCTCTCGCGCATCGTCCGCGAAGCGTACACCATCGAGATCATCACCGCCCTGGGGGAGAAGGTGGACGGGATATACGGACCCCTGGGGTACGACAACGTGCATGCCAGGGTGGGGGACGGCTTCTTCGGCTGGCCCGAGGCGAAGGAGCAGTTCGACATCATCATCGTCACCTGCGCCGCGCCCTACGTGCCTCCGCCCCTGCTGGCGCAGCTGAAGCAGGGAGGGCGCATGGTCGTACCCATCGGGCAGCCCTACCAGACGCAGTTCCTCTACGTCTTCACGAAGGACAAGGACGGCAAGGTGCACTCCCGGAAGGACATCCCAACCTACTTCATTCCCATGACCGGCCGCGTGCAGCAGTAGAGCTTTCGGGGTCGCGGCAGATTGGAAGGCTTCGCGATGGGACCCGGCACGCAGAGCCCGCAGTGAGGCGCCGGTGTGCGCAGGGGGCGCACCGCGGCGGTCCGGCTCTGCGCAGGACGCCATCATGACGGAGCTGGTGACAGCGCTGAAGAACCCCGCCGCTTCCTTCGGCGGATCCCGCGATTTCGACCTGCGGCCTTCCACCCTGAACCGGCCGCGCTGGGGGCGCCGGAGGCCGTGAAGCCCGCTAATGCGGTGGTCGCGGCCGCCCCGATCGCCTTCGCCATGGGCCGGCCGTTCCCGCTGGGCAGCACCGCCGTGGGCGCCAGGGCGGCGCATCTGGTCCCCTGGGCATGGGCGGTCAACGGAGGCGTCTCGGTGGCTTCAACGCCCCTGCGAGCATCCTCTCCACCACCGTGGGGTGGACGCCGGTTCTGCTTGCCGCACTGGGGATGTATCTTTTGAGCGTGCCGCTGTTCCCGGGTGTGCTGGCCATGCGGGTGCGCCGGCTGCGGGGAGCGCGGGAAGGCTGAAAGGGGGCGGCCGGACAGCCGTCGGCGCCGGCGGACCTACTCCCCCCAGTGCCGGTTGGAGTAGATGTAGGCCATGGCGAAGCAGAAAACCGCTGCGGCGGAGGCCAGCACCAGGCCGATCCGCAGCCAGTAGACGGCGGCGGTCAGCCGCCTCACCTCCAGCATCAGGGCCCGGATGTCCTCCTTCTGGCTGGCCACGATCTGCTCCACCTCACCCTGACGCTTCTTCTCCTCGTCGTAGAGAATCTTGAACTCCAGGTTGTCGTAGAAGAGCTTCACCAGCTGCGCCTGCCAGTCCAGGTTGTCGAGCACGTCCGCGGCCGGCTCCAGGCCCGGAACGGTCTCCACGGCGCCGCCGGTGCCCATCTCCTGCGCGGACAGGAAAGGAATCACCAGGGCGAGCATCACCGCTGCGGCAACCAGGGACCACCTCAAGAGAACCTCCAGTAGAAACAATAGGAATCGCCGCAGCAAAGTGAATAATCCGTTCAGGATATCCGCCGCGATTATCCGGTGTAGGCGTGCGGGCACCGGCGGCCGCGCAGACCGCGCGCGCAGAAGGCGGCGGGCCGGTCCCGGGCGCCGCCGGAGGCTTTAGCCCGCGAGCCCGGCGGCCACCGCCGCGCCCACTTCCCGCGTGGAGGCTTTCCCCCCCAGGTCCGGAGTATGCAGCGCCGGCTCCGCCAGAACCGCCTGCACCGCGGCCAGGACGGCGCTGGCCGCTTCCGGGTGACCCAGGTGCTCGAGCATCATGGCGCCGGACCAGATCTGACCCACCAGGTTCGCCACACCCCGGCCGGCGATGTCGGGCGCCGAGCCGTGCACGGGCTCGAACATGGAGGGAAACCGTCTTTCCGGGTTGATGTTCCCGGAGGCGGCGATGCCGATGCTCCCTGCCACGGCCGGCCCCAGGTCGGAGAGGATGTCCCCGAAGAGATTGCTGGCCACCACCACGTCGAACCAGTCCGGGTGGGTGACGAAGTGAGCGGTGAGAATGTCGATGTGGTACTGGTCCGCCCGCACCTGCGGGTACTCCGCGGCGATGGCCCGAACGCGCTCGTCCCAGAAGGGCATGGTGTGGATGATGCCGTTGGACTTGGTGGCCGAGGTCAGGTGCCGCTTGGGCCGGCTCCCGGCCAGCTGGAAGGCGTAGCGCAGGATGCGGTCCACCCCGCGGCTGGTGAAGACGCTCTCCTGGATGGCCATCTCCGCCTCGGTCCCTTCGTAGAGCCGGCCGCCCGCCTCTGAGTACTCCCCCTCGTTGTTTTCCCGCACCACCAGGAAGTCGATCTCCCCGGGCCGGCGCCCGGCAAGTGGCGTACGGACCCCCTGGAACAGGCGCACTGGCCGCAGATTCACGTACTGCTGGAAGCGCCTGCGGATGGGGATGAGCAGGCCCCAGAGCGAGAGGTGGTCGGGCACCTCCGGGGCTCCCACGGCTCCCAGGTAGATGGCCTCGTGCTCCTCGAGCCGCTCCATCCCGTCGGGGGGCATCAGCACGCCGTGCTCCCGGTAGTACCGGCAGCCCCAGGGTAGCTCCTCCCAGCGGAAGGACAGCCCGTACCGGCCTCCCGCCGCCTCCAGGACGCGGATCCCCTCCGCCATCACCTCCGGACCGATCCCGTCGCCCGCGACCACTGCGATCCGATGCACGCTCACGGCGCGCTCCCGCATCGCCGGCGCCCGCGGCCGGCCGGCCGCCGGGCTCCGGCCCCCCCGGGAGGTGCTCACGGCTGCCTGGTGGAAAAGCGGTGCACCGTGCGGTGCCGGTAGAGCCCGCCGGGCCGCAGGATCGTGGAGGGGAAGTGCGGCTGGTTGGGGGAGTCGGGGAAGAACTGGGTCTCCAGGCAAAACGCCCCGTGCCTCTCGTAGACTTTCCCGCCGGCGCCCTTCACGCGGTCCAGGGCGTTGCTGGTGTAGAACTGGACCCCGGGCATGGTGGTCCACACTTCCATGGCCCGCCCGCTGGCCGGGTCCACGGCGGCGGCGATGGGCGCAAGGGGCTGATCCGCCCTGCCGGCCACCCAGCAGTGGTCGTAGCCGCCGGGCACGCTCGAAAGCCCCTGGCCGATCGGCCTGGGGGAGGTGAAGTCCATCGGCGTGCCCTCCACGCGCAGGATCTCGCCGGTGGGCGTCAGCGACCGGCCGGAGGGCAGGTAGAAGGGGCAGTCCAGCCTCAAGAGGTGGTCCGCCACCGGGCCGGCGCCGGCCCCCGCCAGGTTCCAGTAGTTGTGCTGCGTCAGGTTGACCGGGGTGGGCCGGTCGGTGCGGGCCTGGTACTCGAAGGACAGCTCGTTGTCCTCGCTCAGGCGGTAGGTCACGGCCACCTTCAGGGTCCCCGGATAGCCCTCCTCTCCGTCCGGGCTGCGGTAGCTGAAGCGAACCCCGGCGGCCGTTCCGCTCCTGAAGGGTCTGGCCTGCCAGACCACCTTGTCGAAGCCCCTGTTGCCGCCGTGCAGGTGAGTGGCCGCCGCGCCGGCTCCGGGGGTCTCGTTGCAGGCCAGCACGTGCTCCACGCCGTCCAGGGTGAACCTGCCGCCTGCGATCCGGTTGGCGTACCTGCCCACCACCGCCCCGAAGTACTCGGAGCCGCGCAGGTACTCCTCCAGGGTGTCGAAGCCCAGGATCACGTTCTCGCGCCGGTCCTCCCTATCCGGCACCATCAGGGAGGTCATGGTGGCGCCGTAGGTGATCGCCCGGGCTTCCACCCCCCGCACGTTGGAGAACACGAACTCGCGGATCTCCGTGCCGTCGGGCATCTGCCCGAAAGGCTGCACTCCCATCTCCATGACCCACTCCTCCTCCTGCTCGTCGTGCTCGGCTCATCGAGCCCGGCCGCCCGGGGCCGGCCGCCGCGCTGCCTCAGCGGTACTTAACGGGAACGTACTCGCGGGTCTTCTTCTCCACGAAGGCGATGCGCAGGCGGGCGAAGCGCTGCCGTCCGTCCTCCAGGGGAATCTCCGGCCATCCCTCTCCGATCAATGGGCGGGCGTAGCGCACGAACTCGTCGGTGACGTCCAGCCCGTCGGCGCTGATCCAGTGCGCGGGCAGCTGCCGGAAGGAGGAAGCCACCCGCTCCAGCGCGACCTTGTCGTAGTAGGCCTCGTAGCGGGGCCCGGGACGCCGGAGGATGGTGGCCATCCACCCGGTGCCCTCGCGGACGCCGATCTCCACCGCCTTGCGGCCCACCTGGAGCGCCTCTTCGATGTCCACCCTGGAGGCGAAGATCGACGTGGAGCGCTGCAGAACCCCCGGCACCTGGCCGGATGCGTAGCCCCGCGAGGGCAGCCCCGCGCGGTTGAGGTGATTCACCACGACCTGCGCCACGGTGCTCTGACTCGCCCCGTACTCCACGTGGCCGAACGCGTCGTGCATCTCCCCGAGGCTGCCCACGTCGAAGCCTTCGCTCACCACCACGATGCACCGTCCCTCGCGCGCCAGCTGGCGGTTCACGTTGTCGGTGAGGGACTCCAGGGTGTGGCCTGCCTCGGCGAAGTACATCTGCAGCGGCATCTCCCGCTGGGGGTCGGCCAGGCGCGCGGCGGCGGGGATGAAGCCGGCCTTCCTGCCCATGGCCTGCAGCACCGCCACGGACTCGGAGGGGCTCATGCCGCGGTTCTCCTCGTTCACGTTCTGAACGATGTAGGCCCAGTAGCGGGCGGCGCTGCCGTAGCCCGGGGTGTGGTCGATCAGGGTGAACTCGGGATCGCCCACGTCGTTGTCGATGGTCTTGGGCACCCCGGTGGCCACCAGCTCCACCCCCTTCTGGCGGGCCAGGGCGGCCACCTTGTGGGCCGTGTCCATGGAGTCGTTGCCGCCGATGTAGAAGAAGTAGCCGATGTCGTGGCCGGAGAGCACCTCCAGGATGCGCTCGAAGTCCTCGGTCTGGTCCTCCTTGAGCTTGTAGCGGCAGGTGCCGATGGCCCCGGCGGCGGTGGTGGCGCGCAGGAGCTGCAGCTCCTCCTCCGGTTGCCGGGACAGGTCCACCAGCTCCTCCTGGAGAATGCCCTCCACGCCGTGCCAGGCCGCGTACAGCGTGCCGATGTGGTCCGGAAAGTCCCGGCACCCCTCGATCACCCCCAGCAGCGAGGAATTGATGACCGGCGAGGGCCCCCCGGATTGGGCGACGATGGCGTTTCGTTTCATGATGCTCCTCTCCACACACCCTTTGACAGGCGCCCCGGGTGCACTCATAATGGTGCCGAATGGCCGGTCCGTCCGTCAAGCGCTCCCGCGGTGAGATCGAGCGGGAAGCGGAGAACCATATCACCCTGGGGATGCTCCTGCGCCGCGTGCGCAAGCCTGAGCAGCAGCGGGCCGTAGAGGCGGTCCTGGCCAGCCGCCTGTCCATCCGGCAGAAAATCGAGAAGATCCGAGCGCTGGACCTCCGGCACGAGCATGCAGGGGAGGAGCAGGCGGCCGGGGAGATCGTCGCGTCTCCTCCGCCGGGGCAGCGGGCGGGGGCGCGACGCGCGCAGCTTTCGCTGAAGGCGCCGGTGAGCGACTGCGGCTACTTCGCCTACCTGCTGCGCGAGCGCCGCCAGCTGCGCGACTTCGGCCGCAGCAGTCACGTGTTCCAGGCCACCCTTCTCCCGCCGGGGGTGCGCATCAACCCGGAGATCAAGGGCTTCCTCATTACCTACGTGGTGCCCTGGGCGGCGGAGCTGCAGGAGATGGCCGCACAGGCCCTGGACGTGGGGTGGCTCTATCTCAACCGCCACGGCTACAACTTGCTGGCGGTGCTGCGCCGGCTGTGCAGCCGCATTGCCGGAATGAACTTCCCGGGGCTCAACTACGCGGACAGGACTCTCATCGAGCGGCTGCGCCCGCTGGAGAACCTCTTCCTGGTGCTGCATTTCCAGCCCACCTACCCCGAGGAGGTGGTGGAGGCGCTGCACCGGGTGTGCCACAAGGAGCCGGGCTGCGGCATCGACTTCGACCACGCGGCGGATCTGGTCCACCGCCTCCTCTGGAAGGACGTCACCCTTCCGTCGCTGTACAACTGCCTGCTGGGCCTGAACATGGTCAGGCACCGGCGCTTTCTGACCCTGAGGGGGCTGATCCGCAGGGACGTGAAGGCGGTGATCGACACGCAGCGGTTCGACTGTGATCCCCAGGTCCAGCGCCAGATCGACGAGTACGTGGCCAAGGCGGTGGACGGAGTGCAGAGCCTCCACGAGCAGCTGCACGAGGTGCGGCGCTTCAAGCGGTACCTGCGCTTCCAGGAGGACGGCGCGCTGGATCTCAGGCCTCTGGCGGAGCTGTACGACTCGGTGCGGCGGGCCGGGGCGGGCTTCGCGGAGGACCGGGAAAACGTGCTGCTGCTGGCGCCGCGCTTCCTGCGGGTCTTCGAGCAGGTGTACTTGCCGCTGCTGAACGGGCGCGTGGTGGTGGGACGGAGGCGGGTGATCCTCTTCTCGCGGGTGTTCTTCCAGGTGGAGTTCTCCAAGCTCCACGCCGCTGCGGGAAGGCTGGAGCGGGTGAGCCTGGGCTTCCCCAATTTCCCCTACCGCCGCTACCTGGAGATCCGTGCTTCCAGCCAGGGCGCCATCTCGGTGGAGGCGGAGGCGCTTCAGGCCATCGATGACGCCCTGGCCCAGTTTCTGGGCATCGGGCGGACGCTGGCGCGCATCCTCTCCCTGCGCAGGCCGCCGGCCGAGCTGGAAAAGTTCGAGCCCCTGGAGCCGATCATCCTGAAAGGGAAGCCCTTCAGCTTTCCCAGCGAAGAGGAGCCCATCCGCTCGCGGGACTGTCTGAACGGCAAGAGCCTGGTGGAAGCGGTGATGCAGGCGATCGTGGTCTGTTTCACTGCGGGGGTCTATTTCCGGGATCCCTACATCACTCTCCTCATCTCCAGAGAGGAGAAGCTCAGGCGGGAGATCCGCAGCACGGTCCAGAACCTGGAACACCTCCTGGACGCCGGGGATTTCCGGGAGCTTCAGGCCCGCTACCTGGCGGAGGAGCTCTCGGATGCCAGCAGCTCCTGAGCGGTGCGCTCCAGGAGCTCCACGTCGATGGGCTTGCGGAGCAGGCGCGTGTTGTCGCGAAACGCCGGCCCGCCCTCCGGCCGCAGCGCCTGGCCGGCGAGGAAGATCATCCTGATGCGCGGCTGGATGCTGCGCCCGAGCTCGAAGTAGTGGACGCACTCCCGGGCGCTGAGCGCCTCGTTGACGATCACCAGACGGGCCTTGCGGGGCCGCAGCTGCGGCAGGCTCCTCAGGGTGCTCTCCACCTGGTGGAAGGACAGAAACCGCCTGAGGGGGCTGCCGCGAAGCAGCTTGGTCAGGTCCGGATGGGGGTCCACCACCAGCGCCCGCTGGCGTCCCCCCTCTCCGGGCCGCTCCGCTTCCTCCGGGACCTGTTCGGCTTCTTCCCCGTGCCCCGGAAGCCGCAGCAGGGCGTCGATCTTGCGCTCCAGGTCTTCACTACCCCGCACGATGCGGAGCACATCGCGCTCTTCCTCGGGGGAACGTCTCTTTTTCAGCAGGAGGCCGTAGAGCAGGTACTTGTCCGCCTGGGACAGCCTGTGAACGTCCATGGGACGAGGCAAGTATAGCGGCTTTCCCCCGAGGCGTCCATCCACGCTCTCTCAGGGCTTCTGCCCGTCCGAGGCTCTTGACAGCCGGCGTGTGCTCGTGTAAGAATAATTATTATTATCGGATAAACGGATCGTTGTGTTGAGGAAGACGGAACAGAGAACCGTGATTCTGGAGGAGCTGCGCCTGTCGGACCACCCGGCCGCCGACGAGCTGTACCTGCGGATCAGGAGACGGCTGCCCCGCATCAGCCTGGGCACGGTGTACCGCAACCTGGAGCTTCTGGCCGCCGGCGGGGTGGTGCAGAAGCTGCAGTACGGCGGGGGGCAGAAGCGATTCGATCCGGACCCGAGCCCCCACAGCCACTTCTGGTGCACCTGCTGCATGCGGGTGGAGGACACGCCGTTCGACCTGCGGGTGCCCGACCTGGATCGCAGCCACCCCTGGGTAAGGGAGCGGGTGATCCAGGGGGGGAGGCCGGAGTACTACGGGCTGTGCCCGCGCTGCCGGGAGGCCGGGCGGGCGCCATAAAGGCATCAAGCGGGCGTGTCACGCCCTGCACATATCCAGTTATCGAGGAGTCAGGGAAAAATGAAGAGCGTGAAGGGGACTCAGACCGAGAAAAACCTTATCACCGCCTTCGCCGGCGAGTCGCAGGCGCGCAACCGCTACACCTACTTTGCCGGCAAGGCCCGTCAGGAGGGCTACCAGCAGATCGCCGCCATCTTCGAGGAGACCGCCAACCAGGAACGGGAGCACGCCAAGCGGTTCTTCAGCTTCCTGGAGGGGGGGGACGCCCAGGTGGCTGCCATGTTCCCGGCAGGCACGGTGGCCGGCACCGCGGACAACCTGAAAGCCGCCGCCGGTGGAGAGAACTACGAGTGGACCACGATGTACCCCGGCTTCGCGGCCAAGGCGCGCGAGGAGGGGTTCGAGCCGGTGGCCAGGCTGTTCGAGGCCGTCTGCGTGGCGGAGAAGCAGCACGAGAAGCGCTACAACGACCTCCGGGCCAACGTCACCGGCGGGAAGGTCTTCAAGAAGGACAAGAAGGTGGTGTGGCGCTGCCTCAACTGCGGCTACCTCCACGAGGGCGAGGAGGCGCCCAAGGCCTGCCCTGCCTGCGCGCATCCCCAGGCCTACTACGAGCTGCTGGGCGAGAACTGGTAGGCCCGCGGGTCTTCCAGACGGCCCGCCGGATTCCCTGCGGGCCGTCTGGTTCCGCCTCTGCATCGAACCACCACCTGCCCCTTCCGCCGCGCGCTGGCCCGTCCCTGCCGGCCAGGACCCCGCGGGCCGCCGCGCGCTGGCCCGTCCCTTTCGGCCTTGACCCCGCGGGCCGGCCTGCATTAGTATTACAAAGTAATACCACAGAGGAGTCCCCGGGGTGCGCAAGAAAGAGGAGATCATCAGCTTCAAGGTGGATGAATCGCTGGCCGCCCGGCTGGGCCGGGTCCCGAACCGCTCCGACTTCATCCGGCGGGCGGTGCTGTTGGCCCTGGACAGCATCTGCCCGCTGTGCCAGGGCAGCGGGGTGCTGAGCGCGGATCAGAGGGAGCACTGGCAGTCCTTCGCCCAGAGCCACACGGTGCGGGAGTGCGATCGCTGCCACTCCTACTACCTGGTGTGCGAGTCCCAGGGGGAGCACGGAGGCTCCGGTGCGTAGGCTGGCGGCCGGCGCGCTGGCGCTGGCGCTGGGCGCTGCCCCCCTGCCTGCGGGGGCAGGAGGGGCGCAGGAGGCCCGGCCCCAGCCGGGGCAGGTTCCGGTGGTCTACGTGGGCGTGCCGCCCCAGCGGTTCATCGTGGATCGGGTGGCTCGGGGGCGCGTGGAGGTGCGGGTGCTGGTCAAGCCGGGGGAGAGCCCCCACACCTTCGAGCCCACCCCCAGGCAGGTGGTGGCCCTGGCCGGAAGCCAGGCCTATTTCACCCTGGGGTTTCCCTTCGAGGAGCAGATCGTGAGCAAGATCGGCTCCGGGGCTCCCCTGCGGGTGATTCTCATGGACCGGGGGGTGAAGCGCATCCCCCTGGACGTGGTGCAGCTGCCCGGGGCGGTTGCGGAGGAGCAGGAAGGCCAGGCGGACCCTCACGTCTGGCTGTCGCCTCCGGCCCTGGTGAAGATGGCCGCCAACGTCGGGGAGGCGCTGGCGGCGCTGGACCCCGACGGCGAAGGGGCCTACGCCGGAGCCGTGGAGGCCTTCCGGCGGGAAGTGGAAGAGGTGGACAAGAGCATTGCGGCGGAGCTCTCCCCCTATCGGGGGCGCACGGTGTTCGTGCTGCACCCGGCGTTCGGCTACTTCACCGCCCGCTACGGGCTGCGCCAGGTGGCCGTGGAGGTGGAGGGCAAGAGCCCCGGTCCGCGCCATCTGGAGTGGCTGATCGCGGAGGCGAAGAGGCAGGGGGCGGAGGCCATCTTCGTGCAACCGCAGTTCGACCCGCGCAGCGCCCGGGCGCTGGCGGAGGCCACCGGAGCGAAGGTGGTGGCCCTGGATCCGCTGGCGGAGGACCTGCTGGCCAATCTGCGGGTGATCGCCGGCCGAATCGCCGCCGCTTTCGGCCGGCAGGGAGGTTAGATCATGGCTGAGGCAGTGGTGGAGCTTTCGGGCGTCTCGTTCGCCTACAACCACATACCGGTGCTGCAGCACGTGGAAATGCGCGTGGAGCGGGGACAGTTCTTCAGCATCACCGGCCCCAACGGGGGAGGGAAGACCACCCTGCTGCGCATCATCCTGGGGCTGCTGCGGCCCACCGCCGGGGAGGTGCGCGTGCTGGGCGGCTCGCCGGAGTCCGCACGGCGCCGCATCGGCTACGTCCCCCAGAACCCGCAGCACGACTCCCACTTCCCCGTCACCGTGGGCGAGGTGGTGGCCATGGGGCGGCTGACGTGGCGGGTGGGAAGCTACTCGCCGCGGGACCGCAGGGCCGCGGAGGAAAGCCTGGCTGAGGTGGGGATGGCGGGGCTGGCGGACCGCGCCTTCTCCGAGCTGTCCGGGGGCCAGCGCCAGAGGGTGCTCATTGCCAGGGCGCTGGCCGGGGCGCCGGAGATCCTGATCCTCGACGAACCCACCTCCCACGTGGACGTCTCGGTGGGCAAGAAGCTGAGCGCTCTCCTGAAGGAGCTCAACCGGCGCATGACCATTATCATGGTGACCCACGACATGGGCTTCGTCTACGACATGATATCGAACGTGGCCTGCGTGAACCGCAGCGTGGTGGTCCAGCCGGCACGCAGCCTCGACGGGGCCTCCATCCAGGAGCTCTACGGCGAGCCGATGCGGCAGATTCAGCACGATCACTACTGCACCGACCCGGAGAGCGAGGATGATTGATTTCCTGTCCGCCCTGGTGGACCCCAATGTGCCCTTCCTCCGCTATGCCCTGATCGCCGGCATTCTCTCCAGCGGCGCCTTCGGGGTGATCGGCACCTACGTGGTGGTGCGCCGGATCAGCTACATGGCGGGCGCCATTTCGCATTCCGTGCTGGCTGGCATCGGGATCGTGCTCTTCCTGCGCGCGCGCCACGGGCTGCAGTGGCTAACCCCGCTGGCCGGTGCTGTGGTGGCGGCGCTGCTGTCGGCGCTGATCATCGGCCTGGTCAGCATGTACGCCCGCGAGCGCGAGGACACGGTGATCGGGGCCATCTGGGCGCTGGGAATGGCCGTGGGCGTCATCTTCCTGGCACGCACTCCGGGGTACGTCGACCCCATGAGCTACCTGTTCGGCAACATCCTCATCATCTCCAGAACCGACCTGTTCCTCATCGCGGCTTTAGACCTGGCCGTGATCGGCCTGGGGGTCCTGTTCTACAGCCAGCTTCAGGCCATCGCCTTCGACGAGGAGTTCGCCCGCGTGCGCGGTCTGAACACGGTGCTGTACTTCATGATGATGCTGCTGCTCACCGCGGTGACCGTGGTGATGCTGGTCACCATCGTGGGGATCGTGATGGTGATCGCGCTGCTGACCATTCCTGCGGCGGTGAGCGGCCTGGCCTCCAGAAAGCTGTGGCACATGATGCTGCTCTCGGCGCTGTTCTGCATGGTCTTCACCGTGGCCGGGCTGGGGGTGAGCTACACCTTCGACCTGCCCAGCGGGGCCACGATCATCATCATCGCGGGAGCGGCCTACGTCCTGGCGCTGGCGGTGCGGCGGGTCGTGCGGGGGAAGAGCCGCTCCTGAGGCCGCAGGACCCCGGGGGCCGAGGCTGCCGGGCTCGCGCGCCGGGGGGCACCGGTCCGCCCGGGCGGTGGTTTCCGCAGCCGCGGTCCTTGCCCTATAATCACGGGCAGTGAATGCCAGGCTTTCAGCGGCGCGGGCCGCCGCGGGGCTGGCCGCCGTGCTGGCCTCAGTGCCCCTGCTGGGCGGCTGCTACCTGATCAAGCAGGGCGCCGCGATCGTCTCCTACAATGCCAGGGCCCGCAGCATCCAGGGGATGCTGGCCGACCCGGACCTGGATCCAGGCCTGCGGCGCACCCTGGTGACGGCGGAGGCGGCGAAGGAGTTCGCAGCCGCCCTGGGCCTGCGGCGCGACCGCAGCTACACACGCTACGTGTCCATGGACCGGGACTACCTGGCGGACGTCGTGTCCGCCTGCGCCCGGGACTTCTTCACTCCCTACCTGTGGCGCTACCCCTTCGCCGGAGCGTTCCCCTACAAGGGCTTCTTCGACCGGCGGGACGCCCTGCGGGAAGCGCGCCGCCTGGAAGCCAGGGACCTGGACGTGCTGGTGCGGAAAGTGGACGCCTTCAGCACCCTGGGCTTCTGCCCGGACCCGGTGTTCAGCTACATGGCGGACTACTCCCCCTTCCAGCTGGCCTCCCTGATCATCCACGAACAGACCCACGCCACGGTCTTCATCAAGAACCAGGTCCAGTTCAACGAGGAGATGGCCACCTTCGTGGGCTGGCAGGGGGCGCTGGAGCTCATCCGCAGCCGCTACGGTGAAGGCTCCGCGGAGATGCTTCAGGCAACGCGCTACCTCGAGGACTGGCGGCGCTACTCCGAGCTGATGGTGGGGCTGTACGGTGAGCTGGACCGGCTGTACCGGGCCAACCGGCAGGAGGCGGCGGACCGCGGCGCCACCCTGGCCGAGCGGGAGCGCCTGCTGGAGGCGTTTCGCCGCCGCTACCGGGATCGCTACGCGGGCACCTTTCACGGCCAGGGCTTTCGCGACATCGACCGGGTGAGCCTGAACAACGCCTACCTGATCTCCTTTGCCCGCTACAATGCCCACCTGGGGCTGTTCTACCGGCTGTACGCGCGCACGGGCAACGATCTGCCCCGCACCGTGGCGCTTCTGAAGGGTCTGGCCCGCGGGAGGGGCAGGCCGGAGGAGCGCCTGCGCGCGCTGGTGGAAAGCCTGTGAGCGATCTGTTCTTCCGCGAGCTGTTGGGGGTCGGGGCGCGGGCGGGCCTGCAGGAGATCAAGCGGGCCTTTCACCGGCTGGCCCGGGAGAACCATCCCGATCTCTTCCCGGAGGAGCGCCGGGACCTGCAGCAGCTCAAGATGATCATGTTGAACGAAGCCTACGCAGCGCTCTGCGGCCGGGCGGGAGAGGGCGGCCGGAGCGGGCGGGAGCCCCCGGGCGAAGCGGCAGCCGGGAGGGCGGCCGGCGAACCCGCGGGTCCGGGGCGGGCATGGGGGGAGGGCCCCACCACCGAGCCGGGTCCGCATCGCGACCCCGCCTATGCGTACTACAAGCAGGGGTTCGTCCACTTCTCCCGGGCCCTGCACGGCATCGAGGCCCTCTACCAGTCGATCGCCCCGCAGAAGGGCACCTTCAGCCCCAGAATCGACGCCTACCAGAGGTTCGCCGGCAGCCTGGTGACGCTGCGGCGTTCCTACGGCTACTTCCAGCGGGTGGTGGACGAGTTCCCGGACAGCATCTGGAGCGAGGATGCCCGGCTGAAGCTGCGGCGGATCGAGCGGTTCAGCGACCTGTACCGCCGCATCGTCGGCAATCTGGGCGGCAGCGCTCCGCAGCCGGAACGCTGAACCCGCCGCGGGGCGCCGGCCTGCCGGGATCGGGCGGGCGGCCGCTAGCGGCTCAGGCTGCGCTCGAAGCGCGCCAGGCTCTCGGGCAGACCCTCCGCGGCGCTGCGCCGGGCCAGCTCCAGGGCCGCCAGGCCGAACAGGCGCTCCCGGTTGTCTTCGCTGGAGGGCATGTAGATGAAACGGCCGCGGGGCATTTCCCGCGCCAGCCGCGGGTAGTGCCGCTGCTCGTGAACCTTGTCGGAGGTGCCGTTGAAGACCAGCACCTCCTGCCGGATGCCGCCCAGGCTGCCGTACAGCTCGAAGTCCCGGGCCGCTTCCGCCGCGTGCTGCCATTTCCAGGGGTCCGCGCTGTTGACGAAGGCCACCGAGCGGGCCAGCTGCGTCTTCTCCTTCATGCCCGCCAGGACGATGCGGCGGATGATCTGCCGCGCGGCCCCCAGCACCGGGGAAGGCAGCAGCGGGGACAGGTAGCGGAGCACCCACCTGGGAAACCAGAGGGAATGCATGGGGTCCGCGGCGATCACCGTGGGCGCCCGAATCGTGCCCTCGCTCAAGCCGCGCAGCAGGATGCTGGCGCCCCAGCAGGTGCCCATGAGCACGAAGTCCCGGCCGGACAGGCCCAGGGCGTCCAGGGCGGCCTGCACGTCCCTGGCGCTGCGGCTCACCGACATGTCCGCCCGCCGCCTGTCGGCAATGCGGCTGGAGCCCTTCTCCCGCGTCTCCAGGTAGCAGAGCTCCGCGCGCCCGCGGATCACCGCGAAGAAATCCTGGAAGCCCTCGGGGATCGCCCCCCAGCCCGGCACCAGGACGATCGGCCGGACCGCCCCGGCCCCCGGGCCGGAAGGCACGTGGAGAACGCGGAGCTGCGCGCCCTCCACGGAGAGGTAGCTCTCCGCGGCCTGCTCCTTCAGGGGTGGGGCCGCGCGGCGCTCGGCCAGCAGGCGCGCCACCTCCCGCTGCTCCGACGGGTCGGACCGCAGGGCTTCTTCCACGATCCGTTCCATGGAGACGGCTCCGCCCTCCAGGCGGCCGGCCCGCCTCCGCTCCCTGCGCATCAGGGCTCCCTCCCGACAGGATTTTCGGCCGCTGCGGCGGCCCGGGAGGCACAAGTATAGAAGCCGGGAGGCGGAAAGGCAACGGCCGGCCGGGACGGGGGCGCTGCGGCGCCGGGGCGAGGCGGCGGTGCCCTTTCGGCGGGGCGCGATCCCTGCTACAGTGGGGCAGGGGGCCAGAGGTGGGCCGCACGATCCAGCGCTCGGACAACTCCTTTCTCAAGGCGGTTCTGAAGCTGATTCCCAGCGAGATCGTGGCCGTGTACATCTTTCTGCAGGGGGTGATCCCCCCGCGGCTTTACCCGTACCTGGCGGTGAGCGCGGCCCTGGTGGTCATCACTCCTCTGTACCTGCGTTTCGCCATGGGGGTGCAGGCGGCCGGGCAGCTCGCCACCTCCACGGTCTCCACGTTCGTCTGGATCTACGCCATGGGCGGTCCCTTCCGTTTCCTGCCGCCGCCCTGGTACGAGCCCTGGTACGGCTCGGCGGTGCTGGCCTTCTGGACGCTGATCCCGCCGATGTTCCTCTACGGCGGGGAGGCGAAGGAGGGGGCTCTGTGAGCGGTGCGGATGCCGGCGAAGAGAGGATCGGTGAGGGCCTGGTGCGGATCGGAGCCCTGAGCAGGGAGCAGGCGCAGGAGATCCTCCGCCTGCAGAGGGAGGGAAACGGCAGCCTCTTCGGGGTGATCGCCCTGGAGCTGGGCTACCTGGACGAGCGCACGCTGCGGATCGGCTGGCCAGAACCGAGCATCTCCTGCGACTGGAGAAGATCCTCGCCTCGGAGCCGTCGCCCGCCGTGGCCCGGCTTCTGTCCTCGGTCGTCGAGAAGGCCGGAGAGACTTCCCTCTAGTCCCGCCAGGCCCCGGTGCTCCCGCCTGGGCGGCTCAAGGCCTCTTCTGGGCGCGCTGCGGCCTGGACTCCTGAAGCAGACAGGCCAGCACCAAGGCAAGGCCGGTCAGCCCCAGCAGCACGACCAACGAGCGGGTCATGGCCCCGCTGGGCTGCTTGAGCATCTCCATCCCGAAGATGAAGACGATCCCCGAGATCTGTCCCATCACCAGGAGCAGGCTGTTGGAGGTCCCCTCGGGCCCGGGACGGGCGATCTCGGCGCCGTACTGGAAGCCGATGGGCCCGGCGCTCAAGAGGAAGAACCCGAACGCGAACCCCGAGGCCAGCAGCAGCCCGTAGCCGGTGGCGAAGGTCAGGCCCGCCAGCCCCGGCAGCAGCCCCGCCAGGGCCAGGATGATGAAGGGCACCCGCCTGCCCAGGGCGTCGGAGACCACGGGCACGATGGCCGCGCCGGCGATCCCCCCGACGAGCATGAGCCCTCCCACCGTGCCGGCCTGGGCGATCGAAAGGCCGCGGGGGCGTAGGATCGCCTCGATCCAGGTGGTGATGCCGTTGAACATTCCCAGGCCGATGAAGAAGATGGTCATCAGCAGCAGGAAGCTGCGGTTTCCCAGCATGGCCTTGAGGCCGTCGAACATCAAAGCCCGCTCCTCCTCCCCCGGCGGGCCCGCGGGGGTGGGCGGGTGCTCCCGGGCGACAGCCAGGAAGAGGATCGCGGCGGCCGCGGCGGCCAGCCCGTAGATCACCAGCATCCCCGGTAGACCCCAGCGGGCGGTGAGCCCGGGGGTGGCCAGCATGGCCGCCAGGATGCCCAGGTAGATGGCCAGAGTGCCGAACCCGGCCGCCGTCGCCCGTTCGCCTTCGGGGAACCAGCGGGCCGCCAGCTTGGTGATCGAGCCCAGCACGACCGGCTGGCCCAGCGCGATCCCGACCTGAGCGGCGAAGACCGCCGGGAAGCTCGCGGCGAACAGGCCCCGGGCCAGGGCGGAGACGGCGGTGAGGGCGGCGCCCACGCTCACGGCCAGGCGGAAGCCCCGGGCGTCGATGATCCAGGCCGAGGGGATCACGATCAGCACGTAGACGATCATGAACACCATAGACAGCAGCCCGATCATCAGCTCCGAGGTGCCGTAGAATCCGGCGGCGGTGCCGGTGATGGGGGCGAAGGTGATCCAGCACCCCTGGTTCACCAACGTAACCAGCATGAAGGCCGCCAGGACCAGCCAGCGGCGGCGGTAGGTCTTGATCTGAGGCTGATGCATCGGTTTGCTCCTCTCAGGCGAGCCATGCGGACCGGATGGCCTCTACGGTGCCCGAACGGTACCTGCATGTCGCCTGCGTGTCAACGCTCGCACGGTACGGACCGGCCACCCGCCGCCGGCTACTCCAGCGGCAGCCGCACGGTGAACTCCGTCAGCTGTCCGGGCACGCTGGAGAATGCAATGACGCCGTGGTGAGCCTCTGCGATCTGGTGGCAGATCGAAAGCCCCAACCCGGTGTTCTTCTTGTTCACCTTGGTGGTGAAGAAGGGGCTGAAGATGTTCTGCCGGATGTCGTCGGGAATCCCGTAGCCGTTGTCGGCCACCGTCACCTCGGCGAACCGATCCTCCGCATGGACCGTCAATCCCACCCGAATCAGGCCGCCGTCCAGGACGGCGTCGATGCTGTTCATGATCAGGTTGAGAAAGAGCTGGGTGAGCTGGTTCTCGTCCCCCGAGACCTGCACCGCGCCGGCGGCTATCTCCTTCTGCAGCCGGACGTTCTTCGTGGAGAGGTTATGCTGGAGAAGCAGGATCGACTGCTCCAGCACGGCCACCAGGTCCGCCCGCCCCCCGGGCCGTTCCTTGAAGCGGGAGAAAGACAGAAGGCTGCCGATGATCTCGTCGATTCGGAGCAGCTCCCGGTCGATCTTGTCCAGCTTCTGGCCGAAATCGGGGTCGAGCCTCTTCTGTTTGAGAAGCTCGACGTAGTTGCGGATGATGAACAGAGGATTGTTGATCTCGTGAGCCACTCCGGCGGCAACCTGGGCCAGGGTCGCCATCTTCTCGGCCCGAATAATGTAGTCCTTCATGAAGCGGTCGATCGAAACATCCTGGACGAGAATCGTGGTTCCGATGAAGGCTGCCTGGTCATCGCGAAGCGGAAAAACGTCCACCCTCACGAGGCTGTCCTCACCGATCGCGATCTCGTCCCACGATCCCTCCTCGCGCGCCGCGATCCGCTCTCGGATCTCCCCGGCGGCCGGCTGCCCCAGCCGCTCCAGCAGACCCTCGAGGGAAGGCGGACTCTCCGGTCCTTCGGGGAGATCGAACGCTTCGATGCCGGAGAAATTGACGAGCTGGACGACGTCGGCGGTGTCCAGGATGACCATACCGATGGGAAGATGGCGGACAAGGCTTTCGCTGTAGCGTTTCAGGAGGTAGAAGCGCATCCGATCCGTCTCGATCTCTCTCTTGCCCAGGGCGAAGGAGTAGGTGAGCTGAAAGAGCCGGTACTGATCCAGATCGGCCACTCTCTCGGTGCCGCGACGATAGCCGTTCTTGAGAATGGTCACCCGGTCGGCCAGACGAAGCGTCTCCTCAATGTCGTGGGTGATGTAGATGATCCCCTTCCCCCGGCGGCGATACTCGAAGATGGTGTCGTAGATCGTGGTCATCTGCTCGGGGGTGAGCTTGTTGGACAGCTCGTCCAGGATGATCACTCGAGGATCGAGCAGCACGATTCTGGCGAACTCGACCATCAGCTGCTGCGCCTGATTCAGCTTGTGCAGCGGCGCGTCGAGGTCCACCTCCAGATTCAGCTTTCGAAAGAGCTCGGCGCCGATGGATCCCATGCGCACGTGGTCCAGCCCTCCGAACCGCCAAGGGATCATCCGGCCCGCGAAGATGTTCTCGACGGCGTTGAGGCTGGGCAGGACGCTCAGATCCTGGTAGACCATCGCAATCCCGGCGTCCAGAGCGCTCTTGGGGGTGAACGATCTGACTTCCCGGCCGCGGTAGACGATCTCTCCGGCGCTCTTCTGCACGGCGCCGGCAAGGAGCTTGCCCAGGGAGGACTTGCCGGCGCGGTGCTCGCCCACCAGGGCGTGAACCTCCCCCTCGAAGAGATCGAAATCCACCCCGGACAACGCCTGGACGTTTCCGTATTGCACGTGGATGTTCCTCATCTGCAGGAGCATCGCCGGTGACCGAACGGACCGTTCGGCGCTCCCCCGGACCATCGCGCTACTCGAGGTTGAGCCGCTTCATGCGGTTATAGAGAGTCCTGCGTGTGATGTGCAGCAGCCGGGCCGCTTCGCCCTTCAGACCGTTGGTCCGTTTGAGGGCTTCCAGGATCACACCGCGCGCGCTTTCGGCGGCGATGCGGGAAAGATCTTCCTCGGAGGCCGCCCCCCGGCGCTCCAGGATGCTGTACTGCTCGGGAAGATCACCCAGCTCGATGGTGTCTCCCTCACAGAAGATCACGGCGCGCTCGATGATGTTCTTCAACTCCCGCACGTTGCCCGGCCAGCTGTGCCGGTGGAGAACCTCGGCCACCGAAGGAGAAAGCCCCAGCACCCGCTTGCCGTACACTCCGTTGAAGCTGCGTATGAACTCGCTGGCGATGGGGATGATGTCCTCCCTCCGTTCCCGCAAGGGGGGCAGCTTCAGCACGATCACCGACAACCGGTAGTAGAGATCTTCGCGGAAGGCACCCTCCGTGATCATCTGATCGAGACTGCGGTTACTGGCCGCGATGACGCGGAAATCAGTCCCGATGGGCTTGGATCCGCCCAGCCGGGTGAACCGCTTCTCCTGGAGGACCCGCAGCATCTTGGCCTGGGTCTTGAGGCTCATGTCTCCGATCTCGTCCAGGAAGATCGTCCCCCCGTCCGCCAGCTCGAACTTTCCTTTCTGCTGGTGCTGGGCGTCGGTGAAGGCTCCCTTCTCGTAGCCGAACATCTCGCTCTCCAGGAGGTTGTCCGGGATCGCCGCGCAGTTGATCTTGATGTAGGCGCTGCCGCGGCGCTGGCTGCCCTCGTGAAGGAGGTCCGCCACGAGCTCCTTGCCCGTGCCGCTCTCGCCGGTGATGATCACCGCCGCCTCGGTGGGCGCCGCCTTCTCCACGAGGGAAAGGACCTTCCTCATGGCCGGGCTCGCCGTGGTGATCCTGTCGGCCTCGCCGGGAGAACGCTTCCTGACCGCCGAGTCCTCCAGATGGCGGATCTCCCGCAGCAGGTCGTTCAGGCGGATCGGCTTGGTGTAGTAGTTGAGGGCACCGTACTTCATGGCGCGCACGGCGTTTTCCACGGATGGGTAGCCGGAGATCATCAGTACCGGCAGCAGCGAGTGGCGTCTGCGGACCAGCTTGAGCAGGTCGATCCCGCCGATCGAGGGCATGCGCACGTCCATGATAATCAGGTCGATGTGCTCCCGCTGGAGCATCGGCATCACCTCTTCAGGGTGATCGACCTCGTGGACCCGGTAGCCCTTCGAACGCAGCAGCTCGCCCAGGGACAGGCACACCTCGGGCTCGTCGTCGACGACCATGATATCGAATGGCATACTGTCATTGTACAATGCCGGGAGGCGGAAATGTGCGCGAGGTCAAGGCGGCGCGCCATCAGCGGCCGGCGGCGGCGCGGCTGCGGCGGGCAATGGCGTCCACCGTGACCGCGGCCAGCAGGATTGCCCCTTCCACCATGTACTTGATCTCCGGCGGCTGTGCCATCAGATCCAGCCCGTTGGACACGCTTCCGATCACCAGCGCGCCCAGCAGCGCCGACCAGGCGCTTCCGCGCCCCCCGAACAGACTGGTGCCGCCGATGACGGCCGCCGCGATGGCCTCCAGCAGGAAGGTGCCGCCGCCGGTCTGCGTGCTCGCGGCGGTCAGCCGGGAGACGAAGACGATTCCGCCGAGCGCCGCCATCAGCCCGGCAAGCGCGAAGACCGTGATTCGGATCTGTGCGACGTTGATGCCGGCCCGTCGCGCTGCCTCGGCGTTGCCCCCCACGGCGAAGATGTACCGGCCGAAGCGCGTCCGTGTGGTCACGAACGAGAAGAGAACCACCAGCCCGAACAGGATCACCCCCGCAGTGGGAAGGCCCTTGAAGCGGCCCAGGATTTCGACGCTCGCGACGGCGATGGCGACCACCAGCAGGCTGCGGGCCAGGGCAGCGAAGGTGGGCGCCGCGGAGAGGCCGGCGCGGCGGCGGCGGACTCCCGTGGTCCAGAAGGCGAAGAGGTAGACTGCAGCCGCGCCGAGCCCGACCACCCACCCCCACAGCTGGGGCAGGAAGGACTGAGCGATCATCTCGATGTGCGGCTCGAAGACGTTTACCGTGCCGGTGGACCCCAGCACGCGCAGCTGGACTCCCTGCCAGGCCAGGAACCCCGCAAGGGTCACCACGAAAGAGGGCACGCCGATGAACGCGAACCAGGCGCCCTGAAAGGCGCCGATGAGCGCGCCGGTGGCCAGGGCCACGAGGATCGCGACCCACCAGGGCGATCCGCGGTTCACGATCAGCACGCCCAGCAGCGCCGAGCAGAGGCCGCTCACCGAGCCCACCGAGAGGTCGATCTCGCCCAGCAGCAGCACCAGCACGATCCCCACCGCCACCGAACCGGTCGCTGCGATCTGTACGATGAGGTTCGAGATGTTGCGGGCCGAGAGGAACGCCGGCTCCTGGGTCTCGAACCACGCCGAGATCACGATCAGGCCCAGGACCACCGGCAGCGCGCCGAGCTCCCCGTGCCGCCAGCGCTGGAGGGTGTAGCGCGAAAGAAGCGCCCGCAGGCTTCCCTTCGCTTCCGCCGCCGGCGCCCGCGTGGAGGGGTCCCTGCCCTCGGAGCTCTGCCGGTCCGTCATGGCGTCTCCCCCAGGGCGCCCGTGATTGCGGCCACGACGTCCTCCGGGGTCGCCGAGCCGTGGTCGAAGGTAGCTACGCGCCGTCCCAGCCGGAGCACGATGATGCGATCGGCCACGGAGAACACCTCGTGGAGGTTGTGCGAGATGACCACCACCCCCAGCCCATGCTCGCGCAGCCGCCGGACCAGGGCCAGAACCTGCTCGGTCTGACTGACGCCCAGCGCGGCAGTGGGCTCGTCGAGGACCATTAGCTTCGAGTTCCACATCGCCGCCCTGGAGATGGCCACCGACTGGCGCTGGCCCCCGGAAAGCGCCGCCACCTTCTCGCGGACGTTCGCGATCGTCGTGACGCTCAGCGTCTGCAGCACCTCCAGGGATCGCCTCTCCATCTGGAGCTCCGAGAGGATCTCCACGACCGGCGGAAGCAGGCGTGCCACCCGCTCGCGCCCCAGGAACATGTTCTGCACCACGTCCAGATTGTCGCAGATGGCGAGGTCCTGGTACACCGTCTCGATCCCCAGCCGTGTGGCATCGCTCGGCGTGTGCAGGTGGACCTCCCGCCCCTCGAAGATGATTCTGCCCTCATCGGGGGCGTGCGTGCCGGCGATGCACTTGATCAGGGTGGACTTGCCCGCTCCGTTGTCGCCTACCAGGGCCACGACTTCCCCCGGGTAGACCTCGAAGTCGACCCTGGTCAGGGCCTGCACGGCGCCGTAACGCTTGGAGATCCCCCGGAGCTCCAGGATGGGTCTGCGCCCGGGAGGGGCGGCGGGCCCGCCCCTCCCTTCGTTCATCTTCCTGTCGCTGGACACAATGGAGCGCTTACTGCAGGTATTTCCGTGCGCTTTCCGGCAGCCCGGTCATGACCTTGTCGATGCCGCCGAGCTGGCTCTCGATCCAGCCGTTGGTGACCAGTGTCTTGATGTTGCTCTGGTCGATGGGGACCACCGGCAGCATCACCGAGGGCACATCCACCTGCCCGTTGTTGACGGTCGCGTTGGTGTTGGTGGGCTTCTTGCCCTGAAGAACCGCGGCCGCTATCTCCGCCGCCGCGGGAGCCTGCAGGCGGAAGTCCTTGAACACCGTCACCCCCTGGTAGCCCAGGAGCACGTTCTGGACTCCCTCGAGGGAGGCATCCTGGCCGGTCGTCTTGACGGTGCCGGCCATTCCTTGAGCCTTCAGGGCGGCGATGATGCCGCCGGACATTCCGTCGTTCGCCGAGACCACCCCGTCGACCTGGTTGTTGGCCTTGGTCAGGATCTGCTCCATCTCGTTCTGGGCCTTGGTGGGATCCCAGCCGGGAGTCCACTGCTCTGCAACCAGGACGCGCGCGTTGGACTTGAACAGCGGGTCGAGCACCGAGTGGATTCCGTCGTTCACCAGATGTGCGTTGTCGTCCGTCGGCGATCCGTCGATGATCACCAGCCGGGCGCCCTGCCCCGTGTGGTCCGCCATCCAGCTCGCCTCCGCCTTGCCCACGGCCACGCTGTCGAAGGAAACGTAGTACGCCAGGGGTGAGTTGCGGATCAGCCGGTCGTAGGCGATCACCGGGACGCCCTGCGTGTTCGCCTCGTTGACGATCACCGCGGCTGCCTTCTGATCGACCGCTGCGATGACGAGCGCCTTGGCGCCCTTGGTGAGCTCCGCTTCGGCCTGCGACTGCTGCTTGCTGGGGTCATTCAGCGCGTTCAGGACGTCGATCTGGACACCCGGCAGGAGCTTGTTCAGGGACTGCTTGAAGATCGGCGCGTCGGAGCCCTCCCAGCGGGGGGTTACGTTCTCCGGGAGCAGAAATGCGACGATTCCCGGTGAGGCGGCGCTGGACGGTGCGGCTTCCTTCGTCCCTGCCGCGTAGGTTGAGGGAAGGACGAGAGCGGCCAGTGCCAGCACGGCGAAGGCCAGGGTCGCGACTTTTTTCATAGGAACCTCCTGTGCAAGACGTTTTCTCCCCACAAGCAACATTTGTGCCACACGCGTCGGCAGCCAGCCGGGCCGCATCTTCTTCTAACGGAAGGACTTGCATGAGTAAGCCCCGCGGCGTCCGCCGGTGCGAAGACTCCGTGCCGCCCGCAATGGGAAAAACTTTGCCCGCCCGAGCTTTCCCACGGCTTCCACATTGCCCACGGAATCGCCAGCCGGCGCCGGCACCGCCGGCCAGGCTGTTGACCGTCGGAGGGAGGAACGAGTAGTGTGCGAAGACCGGAACGCCCGGCCGAGGCAGGAGGTTATCGGCATGTTCGACTCGATGCGTTTTTCCGCCAACATCAACACGTTCAACTCCTGTGCCGACCGCTACGTGCTGTCGGGATACGGGCAGCGCTACAGCACCGAGGAGCTGATCCGCATGGCCACCCAGGTGGAGGACTTGAGCGGAGTGGAGCTGGTCGGGCTCTGGCACGTGAACGACGACAACCTGGAGGCCATCCGCCGGCAGGTGGCCGATGCGGGGCTGCAGGTGACCTGCGTGACCCCCGACATCTGGGCTTCGGGCAAGTGGGGCTGGGGCTCTTTCGCCTCCGCGGACCCGAAGATCCGCACGGAGGCCATTCGGGAGGTCAAGAAGTCCATGCAGTGGGCGCGGCAGCTGAGCTGCGAGGTGGTGGACCTGTGGTTCGGCCAGGACGGCTACGACTACCCCTTTCAGGCGGACTACCCCGGCGCCTGGGACCGCCTGATCGAGGGTACCATCGAGTGCGCCGAGGCGGTGCCGGAGGTCAACCTGGTAGTCGAGTACAAGCCCAAGGAGCCTCGCACCCACTGCTTCGTCAGCACCGTGGGGAAGACCCTGCTGCTTCTGGAGAAGGTCGGCCGTGCCAACGTCGGGGCCATGGTGGACGTGGGGCATGCGCTGATCGCCTACGAGAACGTGGCCGAGTCGGCGGCCCTCCTGCACTACTTCGGCGACAAGCTGATGTACATGCACTTCAATGACAACTGGCGCCTCTGGGACGACGACATGACCGTGGGCTCGGTGCACACGCTGGAGATGCTGGAGCTGCTGTACTGGCTGGACCGCGTGGGGTACCGGGGCTGGTACGCTCTGGACATCTTCCCCTACCGGGAGGACGGCGTTCGCGCCGCCGGGGAGAGCATCGCCTGGATCAAGGCGCTCGCCGGCCTGCTGGAAAAGATCGGGCGGGAGGAGATCGCCCGGGTCATCGCCGGCGGCGACGCCATGGAGGCCTCGGCGCTGGTGCGGAAGGCTCTCTTCGGGTAGGCCGCGACCGACCAACGGTCATGGTGGGGGAAATCCGCGAGGTCAACGTGACCCTGGAGAAGTCCCTGCGCCCCGGAGGCTCACTCGCTGAAAGGGCGCCCGGCGGCCGTTCCGGCGGCCTTCAGGGCCGCTGCGCCAGCACCAGCTCTCTAAAACGCCGCCCGCGGTCGAACTCGTTCTGGAACAGCTCGAAGGAGGCGCTCCCCGGGGAGAACAGCAGCGCCCCGCCTTCCGGCACCGCCGCGGCGGCCCGGGCAACCGCTTCTTCCAGCGTGGCGAAGGGTCCCTGGTAGGCAAGCCCTTCCTCCCGCAGCAGGGCCTCCAGCTTTTCGGTGGCGCTTCCCTTCAGGAGCACGATCGTTCCGGGGCGCCGCAGCCAGGCCCGCAGCGGCTCGAAGTCCAGCTTCTTGTCCGTGCCCCCGGTGAGGAGCACCAGGGGGCCCTCCAGGCTCTCCAGCGCCGCGGCGGTGGCCTGGGGAATGGTGGCCGCCGAGTCGTTGTAGAAGCGGACGCCCCCCCGCTGGGCCACCAGCTCCAGCCGGTGCTCGATCCCGGGGAAGGAAGCCAGGGCGGAGCGCACCTGACCGGCCTGCAGGCCGAACAGCCTGCAGGCCAGCGCGGCGGCCAGGAGGTTGACGCGGTTGTGCCTGCCCGGCAGCAGGAGGTCTCGGGGCAGAATCTCCTGGCCCCCGGGCTGGAGGAACCCTCTGAGCTCGCCCCCCAGGAAGGCGCCCGCTCTTCCCTCGGGAAGGGGGGAGGCCGAAAACCAGCGGACCTGGGCCGCGGTGCGCGCGGGAAAGTCCTGCTGGTAGGGATCGTCCAGGTTGAGCACCGCCCAGTCCGTGCTCCGCTGCTCCCCGAACAGCACCTGCTTGTCCGCCACGTAGGCCTCCATGCCGGGATACCTGTCCTGGTGGTCCGGAAGGATCACCGTGGTCACCGACACCCGGGGGCGCAGAAGGTCCCGCCCGCGGAGGTCGGCGAGCTGCCAGGAGGACAGCTCCAGCACCACCGGGTCACCCGGCTCCAGCTCCGGCAGAAACTCCAGGGGGCTCACCGTGATGTTCCCTCCCAGCCGGGCGCCCGGATGGACTGAGCGCAGGCAGTGGTGGATGGCCGAGGCGGTGGTGGACTTGCCCTTGGTACCGCTCACCGCCACCAGCGTAGCCGGGCAGAGGGTGAGGAAGATCGAGAGGTCCGTCTCCACTGCCACCCCGTGATCCCGGGCGGTCTGCAGGTAGGGGGAGCCCGGCCGCACCGCCGGGTTCTTGATCACCAGGTCCGCCTCTGCGAAGTCGCGGGCCTCGTGTCTGCCCAGCACCTCCCTCACCCCGTAGGGGCGCAGCTGCCGCAGCGCTGGTTCCAGGGAAGAGACGTCGGCGCGGGTGTCGGTGACCGTGACGCGGGCGCCCCGGCGGGCGAAGAACAGCGCGGAGGCCAGTCCCCCGCCATGCAGGCCCAGACCCATCACCGTGACGCGCAGGCCTGCGATTCGTTCAGGCCGCAGCTTCAATCCGAAACTCCTTCATGTCCCGCTCGTTCAGGTACCGCTCCACCGTGATCCCCTCCCAGCTCCGGTACCACTCCTCCGGCACCAGCGCCTTGATCTGTCTGAAGACCCGGTTGTCCTCCGAGAACTCCGCGCCCCGCATGGCCGCCTCGATCTCGCGCATGCGCGGCCTCAAGAACTCCACCACCCGGTGCAGGCGCGGGAGGCAAGCCCTGCGGCGTTCGGGGTCGAAGTGCAGCACCGACTGGCAGACGGTCCTGTACTTGCAGACGTAGGGGTAGAAGGGATAGATCCGCTGCCCCGGACGGACGAACAGCCTGGTGAAGAAACGCGTCAGGTCGTTGTCCATCCAGATGCCCTGCACGAAGTAGCCCCGCCCGGTCTCGTCCACCCAGGTGGAGGAGATGAGCTGGTCGATCAGGAACCGGCTGATCCCGGCGCCGGCGCTCACCGTCTCCGCAAGCGGAACGAACAGGGGCTCCACGTACAGCCGCCGGGAGGCGTAGGCGGCGGTGCGGTCGTTGGTGCCCCGGGTGATCGCCGAGTGCTCCTGGGGCCGGAAGGTCAGGTCCATTCGCAGGGTGTACAGGTACTGCCGGTCCTCCAGGCTGTACAGCGAGTAGAAGCTCGGCCTGTGGATGTCCGCCGGGTCGAACAGGTAGGTCAGCCCCGCCAGCAGCGAAGGCGCCAGAAGCAGGATCTGTTTCAGCACTCCGTGCAGCACCTCCAGGTATTCCCCTCCCGGCCGCGACACCCGAACGTCGTGGTGGATGGGGAGCTGGGGCACCTGGTAGGGGTCCTCCAGGCGCAGGAACAGCTCCTCGGCATGGTTGTAGTGCAGCGTGAAGCGGGCAGTCGAGGCGGCGCCGGCCCCGCCCAGCAGGCCGTTGATGCGCGGGTCGGTGTAATGGCAGGTGATGGTGTGAGCGACTTCCGGCACCGCGCGGCTCTCCCTACGAGGACCCCTCCAGCCGCTCGATACGGTCGATGACCCAGTCCCCGTGGTCGCGGGTCAGATGTACCCGTTCCACCATCGGCGTGCCCCGGTAGTTGGGCTCCCGGGGGGCCTGGGCCGCCCCCGCTTCACCCGCCGGAGGCTCACCCGGCAGGGGCGCCCACTTGACGTAGCTCACCCGGAACACCGGCTCCGGCGGGGGGCTCTCCTGCCGGACCTCCAAGTCCGTGACTCCGTAGACGGTCTCCGGCGGGTAAATGGCCGGGCGCCCCTCCTGGTCCCACCGGGCGGCGCTCACGATGTTCGACCTGCCCTCGTAGCCCATGCTGACCCGCGAGAGAACGTAGAGGTTCACCACCTCCCGGATGACCTGCTTGCCGGCGCCCTTGACCACGCAGGCCTCCATCATGGTGTGATCCAGGGAGTTCATGCTCTCGTAGAAGGTCTCCACCACCTGCCGCGGGGTGAAGCCGCGGGTGGGCCGCGGCGCCAGGAGGTTACGCAGGTAGGAGCCCCCCAGCACGCCGGCCACCACCACGGCCGCCGCCACGATGACAACGGTCTTCCAGTTGCGTTGCCAGAAGACGTGGCGCCGGTAGCCCTTCTCCGCCCGCTCCCGCTCCCTGGCGGCTTCCCTCTCGACGGACCGGCGTTCCTCGTCGGTGAGCGTTCGGTACAGCCCTTCCCGGGCCCACCCTTCCAGCAGCGCGGCCCACTCCTCCAGGGACGGCGGCGATCCGCCCCCGCGCTGCAGCCCGGCCATGACCGCCCGATCCACCTCCTCCTTGACGCCCGGGGCCTGCAGGCGAAGGGGGGCGAGCTTCAAATGGCGTACCTGATTGTGCAGCTCTTCGTCCTCCGTGGCCTGGAAGGGATAGACGCCGCGGATCGTCCGGTAGAGCAGGGCGGCGATGCTGAAGGAGGCCCTTTCTCCCGGGTCGTCCAGGTCCGGATGACGGATGGTCTCACGCACCCGCAGCCTGTGCGAAAGCGGCCGGAAGGCTGTCACCTTGTCCATGATCTCCGGCGGCAGGAACAGCACCTCCCCGGAGGCGAGGAGCCGAACGGAGTCAGTCTGGAGCACGGGGATGGCCTTGCCCCCGGCCTTCAGCGCCAGCAGCGCCCGGACCAGTGCGCCCAGGTCCGCCAGGGTCTGCTGCGGGTCGGCCTCCAGCGCCTCCTCCAGGGAGCGCCCCTCCAGGTACCCTCCGTACAGGTACAGCTCCCCGTCTTCCTTGAAGAACCCCTGAAGGCGCCACTCGCGGAGCGTCCCGTCGGCGCCCGCGATCCATCCGGGGGAGCTGCGCAGCGACTGGAACCTGGTGAGCACGAACTCCCGGCGCACGGCGCCGACCGGGATGGCCAGGATCTGGCGCCGCTCGCGGGTCATCCTGGCGGGCAAACCGGCACTCATCCCCGCTCCTCCACCGGCGGCTCGCGGCGCTTCTCGCCGAACACCACGGCGCTGAAGATCTCGATGCGCGCATCCACCCTGCGCCAGCACCCCGCGGGAAGCCCGGCCTTGCGGCAGGTATGGTCCAGAAAGGTCTCCCTGTCCCAGCCGTACTCGGTAGCCACCTGCGGCAGGAGCAGGCCGGAGTTGAAGCCGCGGGAGAGCATCACCCCGTGCACTCCCACCTGGATCTCTTCCGCGCTTTCGATGCGCCGCAGGGGCGAGAGGACTGAGATCTCGATGTCCACCTGGGGCAGCTCCTCCGGGCCCAGCGGAGGGAAGCGTGGATCCTGGAACGCGCTGGCCACGGCCATCTCGCGCACGGTTTCCAGGAGGGGTTTGCGCGCCTCCACGTAGCCGATGCATCCGCGCAGGCGCCCTCCCTTGTGCAGAGTCACGAACGCGCCGCACCGTTCGCGCAGAGCCGGCGTGGCCGGCGGGGCCGCAGGCTCCTGTCTCTGCAGCCGGCCTGCGATCGCTTCCCGTGCGGCGCGCAGCAGAGTCGCCTTTTCCCCTTCCGTGAGTCCAAAATCCATGCTGTCTCTACTGCCCGGAGCCTGGGCTTCAGCTCAGGGCAACGGCGGCATAGTGAACGACGGTCTTCGTGTCGCTGTCCGCATCCAGGGAGGTTCCTCGTTGGAGGATCTCGACCCGGCTGAAGGGGGCTCCCTCCATGGCCAGTATAGCAGCAACGGCAGTGGAGCCACAAGAGTTGATCCGCCCGGCCCGGATTCCTTCCACCAGCCCGCGCTGGTCCCTGCTGCCGATCAGGTCGATCAGCTGCTGCACCTCCGCGTCGCGGCCCGGGCGGGTGGTGTAGCCGCTCATGTTGGCGGAGACCACGAAGAGGGTGGAGTCCAGCCGGTCCGCAAAGACCCGATCCAGCGCTGCGGCCAGCTGGCGGGCCTGCTCGGGATGCCCCTGCGCGGTCAGCACGGGAACGATCGCCAGGCCCGGGAACAGCACCTGCAGGAAGGGGATGGGCACCTCCAGGCTGTGCTCCTCCAGGTGGGGAATGTCGTCCACCCTGAAGGAGGGACCGACATCGGCGAGCCGGGCGACCAGTTTGGTGTCCACGGGCACTTCCCCGAGGGGGGTTTGAAAGCTGACGGATTCAGGCAGAACCAGGCTGTCCACCGGCTCCCGGTGCACCGGGCCCAGTAGCACGGCCACCTCCACCGGGCGTCCGGCGGCCGCGCGGAAGGCCGCGGCCGCGATCCGGCCCGAGTAGGCGTAAGCTCCGTGAGGCGCGATCACCGCCCGCGCCTGCCCCGGCTGTACGGGGCTGGACTCCAGGAGCTCTCGGACCATGGCCGCGAGCGCCTCCGGCTCTCCGGGGTAGAAAATGTCGTCCACGATGGATGCGCGGACCCTCCGGTCCTCTGCCCGTGCGGCCATCATACGCTACTAAGTATGGCGCTTCCCCCCCCCGAATGCAACCGCAATTCCACCGATTGCGCCGGGCGGCTGGATCAGGGGCCGCCCGCGGCCTCGCCCTGGTGGAGCCTCTCGATGCGCCGTGGGTCCAGCTGCACATGCAGGTTCTTCTCCTGGGTGGGGATCACCAGCCCGGTCTTTGCCCCCCGGGCCCGCCGCAGATGCTTCACCTGGGTGTAGTACAGGTCGCCTCCGCCGGAGGAGCGGCCGCGGCTGTAGTGAAGCGCCAGGTTGGCCGCATCCAGGAGGACCTCCAGGGGGACGCTCTTCCCGGGCCGGGCCCGGATGAACACATAGGCGCCGGGGACGTCCCGGGCGTGCAGCCAGGTGTCGTTGCCGCGCACGCGCCGGCGCAGCAGCTCGTCGTTCTCCGAGGCGGTCCTGCCCACCAGGATGCGGAATCCCGCGGAGCTGAACTCCAGGCCCGGCCCCGGGGTTTCCCGTTCGGTCTTCCGGCGCCGTTCCGCGCCGCCCGCCTGGGAGCGCAGCCACGCCAGGTCGGGCCGGGCGTCCAGCCTCTGCGCCAGCGCCCGCAGCCGGCGGAGCTCCTCCTCCTGCCTGGCCACCTGGCGCCGGAGGTTCTCCTCGGTGGAGCGGGACCTGCGCTGGCGCCTGAAGTAACGAGCGGCGTTGTCCGCCGGGGAGAGCTGCGGGTCCAGCTCGATCCTGACGGTGGTGCCCGGCCTCTCGTAGTCCTCGGCTTCCAGCCAGCGATCCCCCTTCTGCAGGCGGTGCAGGTTGCTCAGGATCAGCCGGCCCAGCTTCTGCAGCCAGGCGTGGCCGCCGCTTTCTTCCAGGCGGCGCCGCAGCCCCTCCAGGCTGGCCTGGAGACGGTTCTCCTGCCTGGCGTAGCGGCCGCGCAGGGCGGCCTCCAGCCTCTGGCGTTCCTGCTCCTCCTCCACGGCGGCGTAGTGGCGTTCCACGCGCTCGCTGAAGGATCCCTCTCCGGGCAGCTCCCGAACCCGGTAGCGCTCCAGGCGGGCCTCCGGGAGGGAGGCGGCCGTCTGAGCCGTCGGATCGTAGCGCCCCCCGCTCACCTCCCCCCTGCGCGGGCGCCTGTAGAGGGCGTCCAGGACGGAGCCCCCCGGGTCGGTGACGATCAGGTTTCCCGCTCCCCCCCACAGCCTGGCCCACAGGATCACCCGCTCCTCCCCCCTCTGCACCTCGATCCATACGATGCGTTCCGACCCCAGCTGGCCGGCCGACAGCACCCGGCCGCCCCGCACGTGGGCACGGAGGAAAGAGACGAATCGCTGGGGCTTGCCGCCGCCCGGCATTCTGCGGGTGAGGAGGTGCAGGCGGGTCACGCGGTTGGCGAAGCAGAACAGCAGCCTGAAGGGGCGGCCGCTGTTGTACAGCTCCAAGACTACAGTGGGGTGACTGGGCTGGTGCACCTGCTGCACCAGGGCGCCCTGCAGAGGAATCTCGGACAGGATCAGGTCGATTTCACGCCAGTTGAGGGACAAGCCCTCCCCCTCAATCCCGGCGCACTGCGTCCAGAAAGATCTCGGCGTCCTTTGGCGAGTAGAAGACGAAGGTCACGGTCTGCGGGATTTCCGCCTGCTCCAGGTACTCCTTCACCGTGTCGCGGGCGATCCGCGCAGCGCTTTCCTTGGGATAGCCGTATACCCCGGTGGAGATGGCGGGAAACGCCACGGTCCTGGCTCCCACCCGCGCCGCTTCCTCGAGGCTGCGCCTGTAGCAGGAGGAGAGAGTCTGCGCCTCGCCGGAGCCGCCGCCGTGCCACACCGGCCCCACGGTGTGGATCACCCAGCGGGCCGGAAGCCGCCCCGCGCCGGTAGCCACCGCCTGGCCGGCGGGCAGGCCGTCGGGGTAGCTGGTGCGGCGCACCTCCCTGCACTCCTCCAGGATCTGCGGGCCCCCGCGGCGGTGGATGGCTCCGTCCACCCCGCCGCCTCCCATGAGCGTGGAGTTGGCGGCGTTCACGATGGCGTCCGTCTCCATCTCCGTGATGTCGCCGCTGGTGACGATCAAACGCCCGCCCAGAAGCTCTTGCTCGCTCATTCCCATCCTCCTTCAAGACTCTTCAGCCCGCCGCCGCCACGCCGGTCCCCGCGGCCGCCAGTATCAGTATAAGGTTGAGGACCGGCAGAAGCCAGGGCAGCTCCCGGCGGCGCCGCAGAGCCACCCGGAGGAAGAACACCAGCGGGACCGCCCCAAGGGGCAGGAGCCCCACCAGCACATGAGGCAGCAGGGTGGCAGGTCCGCTCTGCCCCATGGCCGGCAGGCCGGTGAGAGCTGTAGCCGGCAGCAGGAGCTGGGACAGCAGGCGGGCCCAGCGGTCCAGCCGGCGGGGGCGGGCGCCGCTGCGGCGCAGGTGGATCCCCCGGGCCAGAAAGGTGGCGTGCGCCAGCAGGAGCGCCGCCGCCGATCCGGCATGCAGCGCCTGGAACACCCTCAGCCCCTGCCCACGGCGCCGGAGCGGTCTTCCCTTTCCAGCAGCAACGCGCGCACCGCCCCCACCAGATAGAAGGAGCCGGTCACCAGTACCGGCCGGCTGCCGCCGCTGGCGGCAAGGGCGTCGCGCAGCGCCTGGGCGGTGTCCGGGACCAGCCGGCAGTGCGGCGCCAGCGCGGAGAAATGCCGCCGGGCCTCCCGGAGGTCCGTCTCCTTGAATGCCCCGGGGGCGGTGATCACGATCGTGGAGAAGGCCGGCGCCAGTACCCGGGCCATCTCCGCCACCCGCTTGCCGGCGATGGCCCCGAACAGCAGCACCCCCCGGCTGCCGAAGATCTGCCGGAAGTCCTCCACCAGCCTCCGGCAGGAGCTTGGCGTATGGGCGCCGTCCAGAATCACCGGAGGCCGGCTCCCCACCCGCTCCAGGCGGCCGGGCAGGCGGGCGGCGGCGAATCCCCGCTCAGCGGCCGCAGCCGGAACGCCGAGTCCCCGCAGGGCCAGCCAGGCCAGCGCCGCGTTTTCGGCCTGGACGCGGCCCAGCATGGCCAGCCTGAAGCTCCGCGGGGCGTCTCCGGCCAGCTTCATCCGCACCTGCGTGCCCTCCGGGCTCAGGGAAACCTCCAACTCCTCCAGCTCGGTGTCCAGGAAGGTGATGGCGCTGCCCCGCTGCCGGGCGGTCTCCTCCAGGACCCGCCGGACCGCAGGCAGCTGCGGGGCGCAGAGCACGGGAACCCCCGGCTTGATGATCCCAGCCTTTTCCCCGGCGATGCTCTCCAGGGTGTCGCCCAGCACGTCGGTGTGCTCCAGCTCCACCGGGGTGATCAGGCACAGCTCGGGACGCACCAGGTTGGTGGCGTCCAGCCGTCCGCCGATGCCCGTCTCCACGACCGCGACGCGGCAGGCTGCCTCCCGGAAGTAGAGGAAGGCCAGCAGCGTCAGCAGCTCGAAGGTGGTGGGCCTGCCCCAATCGGCCAGGGCGGCCGGGGGAGTCTCGACGACCTCCCGGATCCGCTCCGCCAGGGCGAGCAGCAGGGCCTTGCCGGGGGCCCGCCCCAGAAGGCTCATCCGCTCCATGTAGCTTTCCACATGGGGGGAGGTGTACAGCCCGGTGGGCAGCCCGGTCTCGGCCAACGCCCAGGCCAGCAGCGCCGCGGTGGATCCCTTGCCCTTGGTGCCCGCCAGGTGGATCACCCGGCAGGCGTGCTGCGGGTTGCCGAAGTGCTCCAGCAGGGCCTGCATGCGGTCGAGCCGGTAGGTCCGCGCGGAGAAGGCCCGTGACTTCTCCAGGTTGGTGAAGCTCTCGATGTAGGCGAAGACCTCTTCCAGGCTCTGGAAACCCATGCAGGACCTGCCCCCGCGACTACCGCCGGCGCAGGGCCAGGGCGTGGGCGGCGAACCCTTCGTAGTCGGCCAGGGCGGCCACCGGCTCCTTCAGCGCGGCAAAGCCTTGCTCGGTCACGTAGACCACCGAGGAGGACTTCATGAACTCTCGCACCGACAGGGGCGAGCGGGTGCGCGCCCGGGCCCCGGTGGGAATGACGTTGTTCACCCCCACGGCGTAGTTGGCCAGGGAGAAGGGCGAGTCCTGGCCCAGCAGAATCTCCCCGGCGTTGCATATCCGCGGAAGCACCCCGAAGGGATCCGCCACCGCCAGCTGCAGGTGCTCCGGGGCATAGCGGTTGACGAACTCCAGCGCCTCCTCCAGGGTGGAGGTGACCACCACGCCGCCGAAGCCGGAAAGCACCTGGCGCACGAAGCCGGCCCGCTCCGGACTCAGGGCTTCCAGCTCGGCGAGCACCCCCTCCAGCTCCCGCACGGTCCGCCGGGCCAGGGAGGCGTCCGGGGTCACCAGGAACGCCGAGGAGTCCGCCCCGTGCTCGGCCTCGATGGCCAGGTCCAGGGCGAGGCGGCGCGGATCCGCGGCGGCGTCGGCCAGCACCACCGCCTCGGAGGGACCGGCCGGCAGGCCCGTGTCCACCACGCCGGCGAGCAGGCGTCGGGCCGCCGCCACGTAGACGCTGCCCGGTCCGGCGATCTTGTCGACCCGGGGGACGGATTCCGTGCCGTAGGCCAGCGCCGCGATGGCCTGCGCGCCGCCCAGGCGGTAGACTTGATGCACGCCGCACAGGGAGGCGGCGTACAGCGACGCCGGGTCCACGCTCCCGTCCGGAAGGGGCGGAGAGACCGCCACGATCCGCTCCACCCCGGCGATCGCCGCCGGGACCGCCAGCATGTACATCACCGAGGGGAAGCTGCCCCGTCCGCGGGGCACGTAGAGGCCCGCCGAGGGGACGGGGCTCATGCGCTCGCCCGCGAACACCCCGGGGCGTACCTCCCGCAGCGACAGGGCCGTGTCCAGCTGTGCCTGGTGGACCTCCCTGACGTTGGCCACGGCCACCGCGATGGCCTCCCGCACCGGCGGCGGCACGGCCGCCTCCGCGCCGTGGAGCTCCTCCTCGGTCACCCTCAGGCCACGGCCACCCAGTTCGGCGCCGTCCAGGCGGCGGGTCAGGCGCAGCAGCGCCGCGTCGCCCTCGCGCCGCACCTCCTCCACGATGGCCCGTGCCCGCTCCAGCACGGGCCCCAGCTCCGACTCGGCGCGGCGCATCAGAGCCTTCCGGGCCTGCTCGTCCAGCCTGCCCCAGTGATAGAGGTTGACGCTCATACCCTGTTATAGATGAGCCCCGAGCGAAGGTCAACGAGCCCGGGAACCGTCCCGGCGAGCCGCCCCCCGAAACGCTGTCCGTCGGGCCTCCTGCCGCCGGGGCCCCCGCCCCGCGCCCTCCGGGGCCCCCGCACCCCGCCGCCGGTTTCGTGATTGCCTTCGCGAGCGCGCCGAGGCTATACTGGTTCTAAAGAGGGCAGACATGCGGGTACTGGTGGTCGAGGACGATCAGAAGATCTCCGATTTCGTGGCCAAGGGGCTGCGGCAGGCCGGTTTCGCCGTGGATCAGGTGGCTGACGGGGAAGACGGACGGGACATGGCGCGGCAGAACCCCTACGACGCTCTGGTGGTGGACATCATGCTGCCGGGTATGGACGGGCTGAGCCTGATCGAGTCGCTGCGGGCAGCCGGGGTGAGCACGCCGGTGCTCATCCTCAGCGCCCGGCACACGGTGGACGACAAGGTGAAGGGCTTTCAGACCGGGGGGGACGACTACCTGACCAAGCCCTTTTCCTTCGCGGAGCTCCTGGTGCGGCTGCAGGCGCTGATCCGGCGCTCCACCGCCGGCTCGGTCGCCAGCGAGCTCGCGGTGGGGGAGCTGCGCATGGACCTGTTGAGCCGGCGGGTGCGGCGTGGGGACAGGGAGATCGACCTGCAGCCCCGGGAGTTCGCCTTGCTGGAATACCTGATGCGCAACACCGGCAACGTAGTCTCCAAGACGATGATCATGGAGCACGTGTGGGACTACCACTTCGACCCCCAGACGAACGTGGTCGACGTTCTGGTGCATCGCCTGCGGAACAAGATCGACCGGGACTTCGACAGCAAGATGCTGCACACCATCCGCGGGGTCGGCTATGTTCTTAAGACGCCTTAACCTCCGCATCACCGCCCTGTTCTCGGCGTTGTTCATCGGCGGATCGCTCATCCTGTTTGCCGTCACCTACCTGCTCCTGTACTCCTCGATCCGGCGGGACGAGTTCGGAGAGATCCAGTCCAGGCTGCTGGAGTTCTGGGCGATCTACCAGACCGGTTCTCTGGAGCTGCTGCGCAGCGAAGTGTCGGTGGAGCGTTTTCTCTCGGACGAGCGTCTGTACATGGTGCGCATCGCCGGCAGGTCGAACAACACCCTGTTCCTCTACATGCCGCCTCGGTGGCGAGGTTTCAGCGTCCAGGCGCTGGAACGGCACCAGGTCCGTGACGGCGAGCTGTTCTCCATCCCCTCCGCCGTAAACCCCTACCGCCTCCAGGTGGGCAGCCTGCGCCTGGGCGACGGAAACACCCTGCAGATAGGAATCACCGACCAGCGCCGCAGGGAGGTCCTGCTGCGCTTCCGCAGCACCATTCTGCTGGTGGCGATTCCCCTCTTCGGCTTGAGCTTCCTGGGGGGGCTTCTGTTCTCCACGCGGGCGCTGCGGCCGGTCCACCGGCTCATCGCAGTGACCCGCAACATCATCGGTACCGGGAAGCTGGACGCCCGCATCCCGGTTACGGGCAGCGGGGATGAGCTGGACGAGCTGGTCTCTCTGTTCAACCACATGCTGTCCCGCATCGATTCGCTGGTGACCGGCATGCGCGAGTCGTTGGACAACGTGGCCCACGACCTGCGTACTCCCATGACCCGCCTGCGGGGCATCGCCGAGCTGGCCCTGCGAGAACCGGCGCGCCCGGAGGGGGGCAGGCGCGAACGGGAGGCGCTGGCGGGCTGCATCAACGAATCGGAGCGCATCCTGATGATGCTGAGCACCCTGATGGACATCTCCGAGGCCGAGAGCGGCGTGATGCGCCTGGAGAGCGCCCCCATCGACCTGAGCGAGGTGGTGCGGGACATGGCCGACCTCTACAGCTACAGCGCGGAGGAAAAAGGGGTGGAGCTCTCCGCCGCGGTGCCCGACCGCCTGGTGGGTTCGGTGGATCTGAACCGCATGCGGCAGGTGATCGCCAACCTGATCGACAACGCCGTGAAGTACACCCCGCCGGGCGGACGGGTGGAGATTTGCGGCCGTCAGGAGGGCGGCGAGTGCGTGATCGAGGTGGCGGACACCGGGATCGGCATCGCTGAGGAAGACCTGTCGCGAATCTGGGACCGGCTGTACCGCAGTGACAGCAGCCGCTCGCAGCCGGGGCTGGGCCTCGGGCTGGGGCTGGTCCGCGCCATCGTCAAGGCCCATGGGGGGGTATGCCAGGTTTCCAGCCGCCCCGGCGCGGGCTCCGTGTTCACGGTGCGCCTGCCTCTTTAGAGCTCCGCCGGCCGCCTCACAGCTTACAAAAGTGTAATGATGCGGAAAGGAAGGGGAAACGTTCTGTCCCTATCTTGGTTTTTGAAATCAACACCAAGGAGGACAGGACAATGCGAGGAAAACGCATCCTTCCGGTCATAGGGTTCCTGGCGGTTTCTGGGCTCGTTCTCTCCGGAGCGGTCACCGCTCAGGCGGCCGAGCCGGGCCTGAGGACCCTGCAGGACATGCAGAGCGCCTTCAGGTCGATCGCCCAGAAGGTGCTGCCCACGGTCGTGGAGATCGACGTGGTGGACGTGGTGAAGCAGAGTGCCAACCCGTTCAACTTCTTCTTCGGCCCCAACAACGCCCAGCCGCAGCAGCGCAAGCAGTTCGGGTTGGGCTCCGGCGTGATCGTGCGCAAGGACGGCGACAAGGTCTACGTGCTGACCAACAACCACGTGGCGGGCAACGCGGAGAGAATCAGCGTGAAGCTGAAGGACGGGCGCCGCTTCACCGGCAAGCTGGTGGGCGCTGACCCCAACAAGGACCTGGCTCTGGTGGTCTTTCAGACGCGCGAGGACATCCCGGTGGCGCAGCTCGGAGACTCGGACTCGCTGCAGGTGGGAGACTGGGTGCTGGCGGTGGGCAACCCCCTGGGGTTTTCCTCCACCGTAACGGCGGGCATCGTCAGCGCCACCGGTCGCGAGAACCTTCAGGGCGCCGAGGTGAGCGCCTTCACCGACTACATCCAGACCGACGCGGCCATCAACCAGGGCAACTCCGGTGGAGCCCTGGTGAACATCTACGGCCAGGTGGTGGGTATCAACACCTGGATCGCCTCGCCCTCGGGCGGGAACGTCGGCCTGGGCTTTGCGATCCCCATCAACAACGCCAAGAAGGTGATCACCGATCTCCTCACCAAGGGCAAGGTGGAGTACGGCTGGCTGGGCATCCAGGTAGGCAACCTCCCCCAGGCCTCCGCCAAGGATCTGGGCGCGCAGAACGCCCAGGGCGCCTTCGTCTACGGGGTGTTCACCGGCTCGCCGGCGGACCGCGCGGGGCTGGAGCCCGGTGACTACATCACCAGCATCAACGGTACCAGCGTGCAGGACGCCGGGCACTTCCTGCAGGCGGTGGGCAACGATTCCCCCGGCAGCACGGTACGGTTCGACCTTCTCCGGGAGGGCCACAGCCGGAGCCTCACGGTGCGCCTTGGCACCCGTCCGGACCAGAAGGCCCTGGCCAATCAGTCCGGCAAGATCTGGCCTGGAATGTCCGTGGTGGGCCTGACCGCCGACATCAGCCAGCAGCTCAACCTGCCGGCAAACGCCGGAAAAGTGGTGGTGGCCGCGGTGGAGCAGGGGAGCCCCGCCGCAGTGGCCGGCTTCAGCGCCGGCGACGTGGTGCGCAAGATCAACGGAAAATCGGTGAGCAGCCTCGAGGACTTCTACAGCCTGCTCAACCAGGCGAACCGCCGGTTGGTGGTCACGGTGTTCCGGCAGGGCCAGGAGGTTGTGGTCGGAATGACCCGGCCGTAGCGTGTCTGGAATCTCGGGCGTTCCGTCCCTGAAAGGGCTCCCTCCTGAAGCACGCTTGCTCCAGTAGGGGACGGAATCAGCCCTTCAAGCCCCGGACCGGAGCTCCCTGCGGAGCCCCGGTCCGGTTTTTTTTGCTGCTGCCTTGCGCTAGCGATCAAGACGATGGGCCCACGATTCTCCCCGGAGCGCCGTTCGCCCCCTTCGCGGTGTGGCACTGCAGGCAGTTGCCCGTAGTCCGGGGCGTCGCCATAGCACGGGTCATGCCCTTGTAGACAACCGCCGCCTTGATGGGGATCGCGAGCGTGCTGCCCCGGCTGCGCAGGAAGAAGTTGCCCGCCCTGTTGGTGGTGAGCCTGATGACCTGGCCTTTCGAGTCGGTGATCTGGACCTCCGCTCCTTGGACCCCGTAGCAGTCGTCGGCTTCGTTGAACTGCTGGTACACCGTTCCGGCGATCAGGAAGCTCGGTCCTTCACCCCTGGAGTGACAATCGATGCAGCTGATGCCCGGGTGCATTTCCGGAGATTCGCTGTTGCCGCCCGCCCAGCGCATGCCCGACAGACAGGTCGATGCGGCAACGGCCCTCGCCGCCCCGCCTTCCTCGCCTTCCTCGCGTTCCTGCCCGCAGGCGATCACCGTACCCCAGAGGAAGAGCAGGCTGGCCGCCGCGAAGGCGGCGATCCTTCCTGCTGCCGGCAGCCGCGCGCGGCCCTTGGTTTTGCCCATTTTTCACCTCTCATTGATGTGATTTACCATCAACTATAGTGCGGGCCGGGACACAAGTCGACAGAGAAGCTTGGCCCAAGGGCTTGCGGACGCCCGTCTGCCTCCGGCTCGTTCGCAGGGCAGCCACGCGCCCGGAGGTGCAGTCGTTGTATTCTGAGGTGAGAGGAAACGCATGTCTGGGAGAACCATCCGCACCACCTGCAGCTACTGCTCGGTGGGCTGCAACTTCAACGCCGTCCTGCAAGAGGGGTCCTGCGCGGGCCCGGCGGCAGGGTGTGCGGGCACGGGGCCTTTTCTGGCGCTGGCCCTGCTGGTCCTGGCGGTCAACGCCTGGGAGGGCGGCCGCCACCTGGTCCTGTATATCCGCACGCTGGCCTCCAGCTCGTCCCGCTGAGCGCCCCAGCTGGGCGGGGAGTGCAGCTCGGCTGGCGCGGGAGGGCCCGGCGGGGGCGGGCAGTCTTCAGGGGCGGCTACATGGAGGCAGACCGCCACCACTCGAAGTAGACGGTCTGCAGCTCCTCCTCCGTGGGGAACGGGTAGTAGCGGAACTTCTTGGGATCGGCCAGGTAGAAGCCGTTTTGTACCGTGCGGAAAGGGAAATCGCCGCGCCAGAACCGGTCCACCGTCTTGGTGTGCTTGTCTTCGATGTCCCGCACCTGAATGATGCAGTCCCGCAGGTGCTCGATGGCTCGGTAGGGAAGATCACGGATCCTGCCGTGCTCCGGGTCTACTCCCAGCTCTCCCAGGCGCAGGTCCACGAAGAAGATCCTGGGCACCTGGATATCGTGGTTCGGGTCGGTGATGAAACGCCCGAACTCCGGCGGGCTGAGGCGGCTGACGATGCGCGGCTGCACGGGGCAGATTTCCTGGTAGAAGTGAAAGGACTGGTCGAAAGCGGGAAGCTGGTCGCTCGGCTCCCGGCGCAGCACCCGGCCGTCCGAGGTGGTCAGGTACAGGTGTCTGATGGCCGCCATGGGGACCTGCTCCAGGACGCGGTAGACCGACAGGTAGACCGAATGCTTGGGCTGGCCGTCGGCGTGGGGCACGCAGCGTTTCTCCACGTAGCCGCGCTTGAACAGCCCGTCTTCCACCGAGCGGTCGAGCTCGAAGTACATGGCCTGCCCGCGGGAACGCTTCTTGGTTCCCACCGCCAGGTAGGTGCCGAACTCCTCGGGAGGCAACATCGAAGCCACCAGCGCCTCGGGCTGCATCGACAGGTACAGGTAGATAGCCATTCGCGACCTCCTCGTGATGACTGTCACGGCTCCGGGAACGGGCTCCCGGGCCGCTCGGCTTTGCCGGGATCCCTATATCTTTGTCTGGCCTAACGCGTCCCGAACGATCTCGGTCAGCTCCTGGCGGGTATGCGGCTTGGGTGCAACCCTTGATAGCCCGACAGCCCTGTCTGATTTATGGAGGGGGGTGGAGGAGTCTGTGAAAGACAGGATGGCTATTTCAGGGTTGACCCGCCGCAATGATTTCATGAGCTCTCTTGCGCTGGCTCCCGACGGGGATCCTTCCACGATAACCAGGCGTACCATTCCGTTGAGAAAGCGGAGCGCGTCCTCCGCTTCCTCCAGGCCGTTTGCCACAGTGACCGGGAAGCCTTCACGCTCCAGGTCACGTTGGGAGCTTTCGGTTTCTGCACCTGCCGCTCCTACGATCATTATAATCTCTTTTCTGACCTGGTAGGAAGAACTCGCCGCCGTTCGCTTCATCTACTACTGTACCTCTCGATATTGAGAAGCTACGCCAGAAACCTTACCCTAGTCTTACCGGAGTATTACAGTTCTGTAAGGATTATGCTTTCTTCAGGTGCGCACGTTCCAGCTTCCCGGCTCCTCGGCGGTGGGCTGGACGTTCAGGTAGGTCCATTCGCAGTAGCGGCGGACCTCCGGGCCGTTCAGGCGGTTGTCCACGTGAAAGAGGCTGATCCCGCAGTTGCCCATGGGAAACAGCGGCATCCAGCGGCGATGGCCGAAGCTCGCCTTGATCAGCCACTGCAGGATGCCCGAGTGCGTCACCGCCAGGATCGAGCGGCTGCCGCCGGCCGCCCGGTCGGCCAGGATCTCCCAGCAGGCGGCTGCACGGCGGCGAAGCTGGGATATCCGCTCGGCGCGGGGGACTCCCTGCCAGCTCCTGCGCTGGAAGCGCCGCCAGGCCCGGGGGTCGCAGGAGCGGGCCTGCGGGATTGTCATGCCCGTGAAGATCCCGGTGTCCAGCTCCGTGAGCTCTTCCTGCAGGATGGGAGCTTCCGTCCCCAGCGCCTCGGCCACGATTTGCGCCGTCTCCCGCGCCCGGGCCAGCGGCGAGCTCAGCACCGTGGTAATGCCCTTTCCGGCCAGCCAGCGCGCCGCCTCGCGTGCCTGGGATCGGCCGGCCAGGGAAAGCGCGAAGTCCCGGCGTCCCTGCATCACCCGGGCGGTGTTGCCGAGGCTTTCGCCGTGGCGCAGGAAGTAGAAGTCCGCGCGTCCATCGAGCCGGGTGACGGCGATCACCGCTCCCCCCGGATCAGGTCCCGGTACCAGGCGGCGCTCTGCCTCCAGCTGCGTTCCTGGGTCTGGAAATCCACCCGCAGCAGCCCGAAGCGCATGGCGTAGCCCTCGGACCACTCGAAGTTGTCCAGCAGGGACCACACGAAGAAGCCCCGCAGGTCCGAGCCCTCCTGCGCGGCCCGGCGCACGCGCTCGATGTGCTCGCGGAGGTAGTCGATGCGCCCGGGGTCCGAAAGCGGGTCCTCGCCGGGGGCCTCCGCGGTGGGGAAGCCGTTCTCGGTGATGTAGCAGGGAGGATTGCCGTACTCACTGCGCAGCCGCCGCAGCAGCTCCAGCAGCCCGTCCGGGTAGATCTCCCACATGGGGCTGCGCGCGGCCCCGGGGATCGGGCTCTCTGCCGCGGCCAGCACCGGGATCAGGGGGGCATGGCGGTAGCACTTGCTGGTGTAGTAGTTGAGCCCCAGGAAATCCCCCGGGGTCATTTCCGACAGATCGCGCTCGAAGCGCCGCGGAAAGAACAGGCCCAACGTCTTGAGCGCCTCCGGCGGGTAGCGCCCGTGGAAGAGCGGGTCCATGTACAGCCGGTTCAGCAGGGCGTCCATGCGCCGCGCCGCCCGGAGGTCCTTCCGCGAGGTCGGGTCGGCGGGCATGGTCCACACCTGATGCTGGGCGATGCCCGCCGAGGCGCCCGGCACGGACTGGTGAAGCTGCCGTACCAGCCGGCTGTGCGCCAGCAGCAGGTGGTGGCTCACGGTGCACATCTGCCGCAGGCGCAGCCTGCGTCCGGGTGCGTGGGCGCCGAGAACGTAGCCGTAGGCGGAGAAGATCATCGGCTCGTTGATGGTGACCCAATGGCGGACCCTGTCGCCGAGCCGGTCGTACAGTGCCTGGGCGTAGCGGCAGATGTGGTCCACGGCTTCGCGGCGCAGGAACCCCCCCCGATCCTCCAGCCACTGCGGGGCGTCCCAGTGGAACAGAGTGAGGAAGGGCTGGATCCCCCGGCGCAGCAGTCCGTCCACCAGCCGCTCGTAGAAGTCCAGCCCCTTTGGGTTGAGGCGGTCCGGCTCCGGGTAGATCCGGGGCCAGGAAACCGAGAAGCGGTAGGCCTGCAGGCCCAGCCGGCCCATCTGCTCGATGTCGCCGGCCCAGCGGTGGTAGTGGTCGCAGGCCACGTCGCCGTTCTCGTTGTTCGCGACCTTCCCCGCACGGTGGCTGAACCGATGCCAGATGGAGGGGGAAGCTCCGTCTGCCAGGGGGTGGCCTTCGATCTGATAGGAGGCGGTGGAGGCGCCCCAGAGGAAAGCCGCGTTCTGGGAGTGCTGGGAGTGCATCGAGATCGTTCCTTCCCGAGTTTTTTGCGGATTGTACCCGATGCCGCCCAGCCCAGGCAAGGAAGACGACAGAGACCGAAATGCAATCGCCGCCGCGATTTTGGCCGATACTAGAAGTGAGGATGTTGTACTTCATCTATGAGGAAACAGAGCTGGTTGCGGAGACCGACAGCCTGGAGTTCGTGCAGAGCGTAGCCCGGCGCCACCCGGCATGCTTCATCCGGCAGTCCGGAACTGAGAAGGTCCTCAGCCCCACCTTCGTCAAGGGGCAACCGGCGCCGCGGAGGGGCGGGGGCGGATCGTGAACGAGCTTCTGGAGGTTCGTGAGGAGGTGCGCCGCGCCCTGAGGGCCGGACGGCCGGTGCTCGCGCTGGAGTCTTCCATCATCGCGCACGGCATGCCCCGGCCGCAGAACGTGGAGACCGCCCTGGAGGCAGAGGCGGCGGTCCGGCGGCTGGGGGTGGTACCCGCCACGATCGGGGTGCTGGGGGGGCAAATCCGGGTGGGGCTGCGCCCCGAGGAGATCGAGGAGCTGGGGACTCGCCCCGAGGTGCTGAAGGTCTCCCGCAGGGACCTGGCCTTCGCCCTGGCCCGCCGGCTGCCGGGGGGCACCACCGTCTCCGCCACTATGCTGGCGGCCCAACTCTGCCAGATCGAGGTCTTCGCCACCGGCGGGATCGGCGGCGTCCACCGCGGGGCCGCCTCCACCTTCGATGTCTCGGCGGACCTGAGGGAGCTGGCTCGCACGCCAGTGACGGTGGTCGCGGCGGGAGCCAAGGCCATCCTCGATCTGCCCAAGACCCTGGAGGTCCTGGAGAGCCTGGGCGTGCCCGTGATCGGCTACCGCACCCGCACCTTCCCGGCCTTCTTCTCCGTCTCCAGCGGCCTGCCCCTGGAGCTCACGGCGGACAGCCCCCTGGAGGTGGCCCGCATCCATCGCCGGCAGCGCACCCTGGGGCTGCCCCAGGGCCTGCTGGTGGCCAACCCCATCCCCGCGGAGGCGGAGGTTCCCTCCCGGGAGATCCAGGACTGGCTGGAGCAGGCGCTGGCCGAGCTTCGGGAGCGCGGCATCGAGGGCAAGGAGGTCACCCCGTTTCTCCTGGGCCGCATCGTGGAGCTTTCCGGAGGCAGGTCTCTTCGGGCCAACGTAGCGCTGGTGCTGAGCAACGTCGAGCTGGGGGCCCGCATCGCCGCCGCCCTGGCCAGCCAGGCGCTGGAAGGGGAGTTCTCGATCGTCTGAGCGGCTGAGCGGCGGCCGGGCCGCCGGGCGGCGGATGGCGGCTAGCCTCCGGGCGGCCGGGCCACCACCTCGGCCAGCTGCGGCTTGTTCTTCAGCTCCTCCCGCAGGGCCGCCTCCCGTTCCTTGTTCACGTAGGAGGGGTCCTGGAAGGAGTAGGAGAACTGGGTGTGCAGGCGGTAGGTCCCCTCCATCAGCGCCCGGGTGTCCTCGGTCATCACCAGCTCCTCGTCGGTGGGAATGACGAAGACCTTGACGGGAGAGTCCGCGGCTGAGATCAGGGTCTCGGCGTTTCGCGTGGTCGCCAGCTCGTTGCGGCGGGGATCCAGTCGGATGCCCATGGCTTCCAGGCCCTCGAGAGCTGCGCCGCGGATGCGCGGAGCCCGCTCTCCCACCCCGGCGGTGAACACCACCGCGTCCACCCTGCGCAGGGCGGCGTGGTAGGCGCCGATGTACTTCCGCAGCCGGTAGGCCTCGATGTCGATGGCCAGCTGCGCCCTGCGGTCGCCCTCCTCTGCGGCTTTCTGCACGTCCCGCCGATCGGTGTACCTGCCGGTGATCCCCAGCACCCCGCTCTGCTTGTTCAGCAGGCTCTCCACCCGGTCGGGGGGCAGACCCTCCTTGCGCTGGATGTAGAAGCCTATGGCGGGATCGTGATCGCCGGCGCGGGTGCCCATCACCAGTCCCTCCAGGGGAGTGAGCCCCATGGAGGTGTCCAGTGAGACTCCGCCCTGCACCGCGTTGGCGCTGGCGCCGTTGCCCACGTGGAGCAGGATCAGGTTGCACCGGAAGGGGTCCTTTCCCAGCAGCACCGCCGCCCGCTTTGCCACGTAGAGGAAGGAGGTGCCGTGAAAACCGTAGCGGCGCACTCCGTAGCGCTCGTACCACGGGTAGGGCAGGGCGTAGATGAAAGAGGTGGCGGGCATGGTCTGGTGCCACGCGGTATCCATGATGGCGCAGTGGGGGACCTCCGGCAGCGCCTCCTGCGCCGCCTCGATCCCGGTGACGTTGGGCGGGTTGTGCAGGGGAGCCAGGTCGGAAAGCTTCCTGAAGGTCTCCAGGGCCTCCGGGTCGATGATCACCGACTGGGCGAACTGCTCGCCTCCGTGAACCACCCGGTGACCCACCGCCTTGATGGTACCCAGGTCCTCGATGGCTCCGGTCTGGCGGTCCGTCAGGGTTTCCACGATCAGGCGCAGGGCCTCGCGGTGGTCCGGGCATTCGTGCTCCAGCCTGACCCGACCCTTGTCTTTCGTGTAGTGCTCGATGAACGAGCCGCCCACGGTGACCCGCTCCACGATGCCCCGGGCCAGCACTTCCCGTGCCTCCCACCGGTAGAGCTGGTACTTCAGCGAAGAGCTTCCGCAGTTCAACGTGAGAATGTCCATGAACCTCCTCCTGGGCCGCTCCGCGGCCGGTCCCCGGCCGGTCCACCGCCGGCAGGCCAGCGGCATCTTAGGAAGCCTTCGGCGCCCTGTCAATCGCCGAGTCCCCGACCTCGCTCCCCTTCCCTGCCTCCATTCCAACCTCCATTCCAAATTGTAAAGGATTGTAAGCGCCTCCGGCGGTCGCAGCGGGAGGCGGCCGGGCGGCGTGGCGCGGTTCTTGCTTCCACCGGGCATGACCCGCCGCACCTGCCTGCTGCCGCTGCTGATCGCAGTGCTGGCTGCGCCGCCCTGCCGGCCGGAGGCGCCGGAAGGGCTCCGCGGACAGGTGCGCTACCGGGCCGAGCTGGAGGAGCTGCGCACCTTCCGCCACCGGCTCGTTCTTGCCTCCGGCCCGCTGCTGGCGGTGCTCGTGCAGGAGCAGGGCGGCGCCGGAGGGCTGCGCATCCGCGCCCTGGGCCTGCAGACGGCTCAGATTGCCTGCGGAGCGCTGGAGCTCCACGGGCTGCTGCGCCGGCTCTCCTCTCCGCTGTCCGTGGGCCCGACCTCCGCGGTCCTCGAGGAGAGAACCGGACTGTCCCTGGATACGGCGTTCCTGCCGGCAACCCGCCGCGGCCTGGTGCTGGGCCTGCCCGCGGGCCGCGCCGGGGCGTTTCTGTACCGCGAGCAGGGCCGGCCGCTCAAGCAGGGGGCGTTCGCGCGCGTGGCGCTGGAGGAGCAGGACAGCAGCCTGGCGGTGGAGGCGGTGGCCCTCACCTCCGCGCCGCCCCGGAGAGAGCACCGCCGCTGGCTGGCGGACCCGCCGCCCTACCCGGGGGGCAGGCTCCTGCACTGCGCCGGGGGCCTGCGGGCGCGGGCGGGACCTCTGGCCGTCTCGGTTTCGGCGGCGGGCTCCGGGTCCCGGCGGCTCCCTACGGGGGTGGTGGCCGACGCGTGGGCGGCTCTCAGCCTGCCTTCCCTGCGCCTGCGCGCTCTCCTGGGGGGCTGCACCCCGGCGTACCGGACGCCGGACGGCGAGCCCTGCCCGCAGGAGGTCGTGGGGGCGGCGTACGCCCGCTTCGCTGCCGCGGGGCTGGCGCTGGAGGGGGAGGTGGAGCGGCGGATGGGGCGCGCGGCTCTGCGGCCGGGACCGTACCGGGAAACGGTCACGGCGCTGCGCGCCGGGCTGGAGGCGAAAGGCAGCCGGCGTCCGCTTGACCGCAGATGCCCCAGCTTCCGCCTGCGGGGGTCCTGGGTGATCGGCCGGGAGCGCCAGGGGGAGCGGAGGGACTCGGTCCGGGTGGAGGCGGCCTGCGAGCTGGCGAGAGGGGGACACAGATGGACCGCGGGGCTGGACTGGGGGACGGAGTTGGCCGCGGCGGGCGCCGGGTCGCGGGAGCTCGGCGCTCGGCTGGCCTGGTCCGGCCGGCGCGGCTCTCTGGAGGCCGCCGCGGTGCTGGAGGGACCGGCGCCTGCCCGCCTCCGCGCGCGGCTGGCCGCCGCCTTGGGCTCCTCCGGACGGCGGATGAGCCTGCAGCTCGGGGCCCGGGGTCTCCTGCCCGGCGGCGGGCAGGGGGAGTCTCCTCCCCGCCGGGCCGGCCTGGAGGCGGTCCGGATCACCCTGGGATGGGAGGTCAGGCAGCCGCTGGGTCAGCGGGCCGCGCCTCCCGATCCGCCGGCGGGGCCGTGAAGGCCCCCCAGGCGGGCCCGGGCTCAGGTGAATCCCAGCAGCAGCCTGGCGGTCTGGAAATAGATCGTTAGGCCGGACACGTCGATCAGGGTCGCCATGAGGGGTCCGGCCATCACCGCCGGGTCGAACCCCAGCCGGGCAATGACGATGGGCGCCAGGCAGCCCACCAGAGTGGCCACCAGCACCACGAAGCACATGGCCACTCCGACCGCCAGCGCCTCCTGCAACGGCACCTGCGGCGGCAGCAGCACGGCCCTCCCCACGGTCAGCAGGCCCAGGGCCAGCCCCAGGAGGATGCCCACCGAGGCCTCCTTGGCCAGGGCCCGCCACACGTCGTGGAAGTGCAGCTCCCCGGTGGCCAGGCCCCGGATCATGAGCGTGGCGGACTGCGTGCCGGAGTTGCCGCCGGTACCCGTGACGATGGGGATGAAGAAGGCCAGCACCACCGCGGCCTCGAGCACGGACTGGTAGCTGGCGATGACGTTGGTGGTCAGGGTGGCCGCCAGCAGGAGAACCACCAGCCAGGGGATGCGGCGGCGCACCAGGGAGAGCACCGAGCTCTCCATGTAGGTTTCCCGGCTGGCGCCCACGGCGCCCATGTGATAGATGTCCTCACTCTGCTCCTCCCGGATCACGTCGATGATGTCGTCGAAGGTGATGATGCCGAGCAGGCGATGGTAGTGGTCCACCACCGGCAGGGCCAGCAGGTCGTAGGTCTCCAGGATCCTCGCCACCTCCTCCTGGTCGGTGTCCTGGAACACGGTGACCACCCGCTCCACCATGATGTCCCGGATCCGCTCCTCGTCGCCCGCCGCCAGCATGTCTCTGAGCGAAACCACGCCCACCAGGCGGTTCAGGGGGTCCAGAACGTAGATGGTGTAGACCGTCTCCATCGCGCGGGCGCTGCGCCGGACCCAGGACAGGGCCTGCCCAACCGTCAGAGTGGGGCGGATGGCCAGGTAGCGCGGGGTCATGAGTCCGGCGGCGTCATCCTCGTCGTACCTGAGGAGGAACTGGGTCTCCCGCCTGGCCTCTTCGCTGAGGGCGTTCCACACCGACTGGCGCACCTCCGGGGAGATGGACTGGATGAAGTCGGTGAGGTCATCCGGATCCATCTCCGCCAGCAGCGTCTTGGCGTTCTCCGTGGTGAGGCTCTTCATCAACGCTTCCTGGCGCGAGTAGGGCAGGGAGGTGATGAGGTCTACCTTCCGTTCCAGATCCAGACAGGAGAAGATGCGCAGGGATTCCTCCTCATTGAGGCTCTCCCAGGCGTCGAGCAGCTCGGCCATGGGGATGTCGGAGACCATCTGCTTCAGATCCTGGTCCCCCATCTCCCGTGAATACTCCCGCATGTTTTCCAGCAGTCCCGGCATCCGGCGCCTCCTTCCACTCCCCGACCAGCAGTATCTCGCGCTCCAGGTGGAAACCGAAAGCCTCCCGCACCCTGCCCTCGACGTGAGTCATGATGGAAAGCACGTCCTTCGCGGTGGCCCCCCCGGTGTTCACCACGATGTTGGCGTGCCGGTCCGATATCTGGGCTCCGCCGCTGCGGTAGCCGCGCAGGCCCAGGGAATCGATGATGGCGCCGGAAGGCCTGCCGAAGGCGCGGTTGTTCTTGAACACCGAGCCGGCGCAGGGATGGAGGAAATGTCCCTTGGCGGTGCGGTCGGCGTGGATCTCCTCCATCCGGCGCCCGATCTGCAGGCGCTCGCCGGGGACGAGCTCGACGGTAGCCTCCAGGATGAGCGCGGCGCGCCCCTGGTAGGGGGACCTCTTGTAGTCGAACCGCTCCGGCTCGGGGCTCTCGATCGTCCGGCCGCCCCGGGGATCGATCACCTCCACGGAGGAGAGGATCTCGGAGATGGAGTGGGAGTAGCAGCGGGCGTTCATGTACACCGATCCCCCCACCGAGCCCGGCATGTGAGCCAGAAACTCCACCCCGGAGAGCCCCTCCGCCAGCGCGTAGGCGCACAGCTCCTGCACCTGGGTGCCGGCCAGGGCGGAAACCAGGCGCCTGTCTCCCTCCCGGCGCAGGCGGATGCCGCGCATGGCGGACAGGTCGATAACGACCCCGCGTATACCCGGATCCGACACCAGGATGTTGGCGCCGGCGCCCAGGATGAAGGTCGGCACCCGGTGGGCGTGGAGGAGGGCGAAGAGGCCGGCCAGCTCCTCCGGCTCCTCGGGGGTCACGAAGGCGTCCGCGGGACCGCCGATTCGGAAGGTGGTGTGGCGGCTCATGGGCTCGGCGAAGAGCACGGGCCGCCTCAGCTTGATCTTTTGGAGAATTTGCCCTACTTTGAGCACTAGCGAAGTCTACCGGCAAACATTGAAATAATCTACCGCGCCGGCGCCGTCCGCTCACCCCCCAGGGAGGAATGGTTGATCCTGAAGCTGTACAACACCCTCACGCGTCGCTTCCAGGCTTTCGAGCCCCTTCGGGAGGGCAGGGTAGGGCTGTACGCCTGCGGCCCTACGGTCTACAACTTCGCTCACATCGGCAACCTGCGGACCTACCTGTTCGAGGACTTCCTGGTGCGCACGCTGCGGCTGGCCGGCTTCGAAGTGACCCACGTGATGAACGTCACCGATGTCGGTCACCTCACCGACGACGCGGACCAGGGTGAGGACAAGATGCTCAAGAGCGCCCGCGAGCGCGGCAAGACCGTCTGGGAGATCGCCCGGTTCTACACCGAGGCGTTCTTTCGCGACATCGCGCGGCTGAACATCGCCCCGCCCACGGTGGCCTGCCGCGCCACCGAGCACATCTCCGACATGATCGCCCTGATTCGCCGCCTGGAGCAGCGAGGCTTCACCTACCAGGCGGGAGGGAACGTCTATTTCGACATCAGCCGGCTGCCGGACTACGGCAAGCTCACGGGCCAGAACCTGGAGGAGCTGAAAGCGGGCGCCAGGATCGAGGTGGACGCCAACAAGCGCAACCCCCTGGATTTCGTCCTCTGGTTCACCCGCTCCAAGTTCGAGCACCAGGCGATGCTCTGGGATTCCCCCTGGGGCCGGGGCTATCCCGGATGGCACATCGAGTGCAGCGCCATGTCCATGCGGTACCTGGGCGAGCAGTTCGACATCCACTGCGGCGGGGTGGATCACGTCCCGGTGCATCACACAAACGAGATCGCCCAGTCGGAGGCGGCCACCGGCAAGCCCTGGGTCCGCTACTGGGTCCACGGCGAGTTCCTGGTGCTGGCCAGGGAGAAGATGGCCAAGTCGGCGGGCGATTTCCTCACCCTCTCCAGCCTGGTGGAGGAGGGCCACGATCCGCTGGACTACCGCTACCTCTGCCTGGGGGCCCACTACCGCAGCCAGCTGCAGTACAGCGCGGAGGCCCTGGCGGCCGCCGGCAGCGCCCGGAGCAACCTGGTGGAGCGGCTGCAGCGCCTGGTGGCCGCTCTTCAACCGGCGGAGCGGGAGGAGCTGGAATCCCGGCGGCAGGCGGGCGGAACCGCGGCGGGCCCGGGCCTTGGCGGGGCCGCCGCCGGGGGTGCCGGGGCCGGGCAGCGCTACCTCGCGGAGTTTCAGGCTCACCTGGCGGAGGATCTCAACACCCCGCAGGCGCTGGCAGACCTCTGGGGTCTGGTGAAGGACGAGGCGGTGCCGCCGCTGGACCGGCTGCGGACCGTATCCCTCATGGAGGAGGTGCTGGCCCTGGGCCTGATCGAGGGGGCGCTGGCGGGGGGCGGAGGCGAGCTGGAGCCGGAGCTGGCCGCCCTGGTGACGGAGCGACAGAAGGCGCGCGCGGGCAAGGACTACGCCCGAGCGGACGCCATCCGGGAGGAGCTGCGGCGCCGCGGCGTGGTTCTGGAGGACACACCGCAGGGCGTTCGCTGGCTGCGGGTCGATCCGGGTGAGGCAGGGGTGTAACGTTGCAGCGGGAACGTTGTTTATTATGATGCATGCGGACCGGCCAAAGACTCTTGAATTCGACCAGGTGTACCAGTCCCTGTACCCGGTGATCTATCGCATCGCCTATCGCATGAGCGGTGACGCTTCCAGAGCGGAAGACGTGTGCCACGAGGCGTTCATCAGGTACTTCCAGCGGCCGGAGCCGCTGCCCGACCTCGATCAGGCCAAGTACTGGCTGATTCGAGTAGCTAGAAACGTGTCACTGAACCATGCGAAGAAGCGGTTCAGGGAAGCGAGGGCCTACCAGCGCTTCAAGAACCTGGGTCCCCAGCACGCCTCTTCCGGGGAGGAAGAAACCATCCGCAGCGAGACCCGGACCCTGGTCCAGCAGGCGCTGCAGCAGCTGCCCGCCTCGCTGCGATCGGTGCTGGTATTGAAAGAGTACGCAAACTTGAGCTATCGAGAGATTGCCAAGATACTGGGAATCACGGAAGGAAACGTCAAGATCCGGGTGTTTCGAGCACGGGATAGACTGTCCAAGATTCTCGCCAGAACGGTTCGTTAGCGCCGCCGGCCGGCGCCGCCCGGCCGGAAGGAGGGATACGTCATGTGTCCTCAGAAAGAGATTCTGTCTGCCTATCTGGACAACGAAGTCGAGCCTCCGTGGAATCAGCGCATCCGAGAGCACCTGCAAAGGTGCGCCCGTTGCAGAAAGATCGTAGACGAGCTCAAGGGAGTGAGGGAGCTCCTCCACCGGGACCCGGAACCGGATTTTCGGGATTCGCTGGGACGGGTGAAGGCGCAGGTGCGCCAGTCCGCCTACGGCCTGCAGGTCTCCAACCCGTGGCCGGTGCCCGTCGGTGAGCCTTCCGGCGGGGTGCCGCTGTGGAAGAAGAAAGTGACGGTGCCACTGCCCCTGGCCGCCGCGACGGCGGCCCTCATCGTGGTCCTGGGGGCCGCGCTGGGCCTGTTCTCCAGCCGCACGGACCTGCGGCAGGTGAGCATCCGCACCGGGCCGGCCGGCATGACCGAGGTACAGGTGGCGGCTCCCATCGAAGATCTCGAGCAGCTGCTCCGGTCCCTGGACCGCCAGGGTGTGGCGCAGGAGGTGATCATCACGCTCCCGGAGGAGCAGAAGTTCATGATGATCGGTGAGCCGCGCATCGTCCGGGAAGCGGAGTATTCGAGGAGCCAGCGATGGTAGCAAAGCGCCTGCTGCCCGTCTTGCTGCTGGCGGCCGGTCTGGCGAACGCTCACGGCCAGCAGACCGATCTGGAGCGGATCTTCCAGAACCAGAACCTGGAGACTCTCATCGATCAGGCCCTGCAGCTGAACATCACCGCCAAGGTGCTGCCCCCGGACCAGAGCAAGGCCTGGAACAGCGAGAGCAGCAAGATCACCATCCCGGGCCGCTCGGTGGCGGTGCGCCTGGTGGGCAACAACATCCGCGTCGAGGCGGTGTTCACGCCGTACCATGAGGAGGACGGGAACCTCATCCTGGTAGCCCAGGGGCAGGTGTGGCTCAGCGACACCTCGGACAAGGCCACCCGCTACGTCACGACGTTCAAAAGCCTGCCGGTCAGCCTGGGGGAGAAGGTGCTGTTCTTCCCGCTGGGGCTGTCCAAGGAGGATTCGCAGACCTTCACCCTCCAGCTCGAAGTGGAGGTTTTCCCCTACAAGAAGGCGCTCAAGACTCAGTCCAACTGATCATGCAGGAACAGACGCAACCGCCCAAGCCCATCTACAAGAGGAAGGAGTTCGTCTTCTCCTCGGTTCTGGTGGCGCTGCTGGCGGTTCTCCTGCTCAGCTCCCGCATGACTGGCCGGCCCCCGCAGATCGAGAGCATCACCCCCAAGATCGGGTACACCGGCGAGGTCATGGTGGTCACCGGCCGCTACTTCGGCGCCGATCGAGACGGCGGTGAGGTGGTGATCGGCGGCTATTCCCCGGTCTCCTCAGGCTACCTGGAGTGGACGGACAGCCGCATCAGCCTGCGCATCCCCGAGGAGGCCCATTCCGGGATGGCGCGGGTGATCACCCGCAACGGGCGCAGCCGCGGCCTCCTGTTCACGAACCGGGAGGAGATCCCGGTGGTCCTCTCCGGACCCGGCAATCCCGGACAGCCCTACATCAGCGACGTGGCGCCTCGCAGCGCCGCCGTGGGCAGCCTCCTGACCATCAGCGGCATGAACTTCGGGCTGAAGCGCGGCAGCTCCGTGGTATCCTTCACCTGGATTTCGGGGGAGCAGAACGGCAAGGCCGGGCAGCCGGTCACCACCACGCCTGCGTTGGACTATGACCAGGACTACGAGATCTGGAGCGACCGCGAAATCCAGGTACGGGTCCCCGACGGCGCCTCTTCGGGCCACCTCACGGTGGTGACCGACAAGGGGAGCAGCAACGCAGTCTACCTGGAGATTGAGAGCAGCGTCGGAGCCAAGCTGTTCCCCGACAGGCGGACCTACGCCGTCCAGTACTCGGTGGAAGTGAAGGACGTGGCCGGCGAGCCGCCCAACAGCCTCTATCTGTGGATGCCTCAGATCGCCAGCGCCCCGGAGCAGCGGGAGATCCAGCTGGTCGCACAGGAGCCTCAGCCGCTGTTCGACGATGTGAACGGCTTGAAGCTGTTTCGCCTGGAAGACCTCCAGCCCGGCGACTCCGCCACGATCATGCAGAACCTGATGTTCGACCGGTATTCGGTGGAGACCAAGGTCAACGTCGGCAGGGTGGGAAGCGGCTTCGACACCGACCGCCGGCTCTACAAGCGCTACACCGCGGCGGACCAGGTGGTGCCCTCCGAGGAGGAGCGGATCCAGAAGCTCGGAGCCGCCATCGTGGGCAGGGAGCGAAACCCTTACCGCAAGGCCCAGGCCATCTACAGCTGGGTGCTGAAGCGGCTCCAGGTGGCCGAAGAGCCGGTGAGCCCGGACGTCATGGCGGCGCTGGAGACCAACAGGGGCGATTCCTACATCTACGCCGTTCTGTTCTGCGCCCTCGCGCGCAGCGTCGGCATTCCCTCCCGCCCGGTGGCGGGCTATCTGGTGGACCGGGATCTCAGCACCGCGAGGCACTACTGGGCGGAGTTCTACCTGGAGAAGCTGGGATGGGTGCCGGTGGATCCCATCCTGGGGGAAGGCAAGATGCGGGTGCCCCTGCCGCCCCAGGCGGATCCCACCCAGTACTATTTCGGCAACCTGGATTTCAGCCACATCGCCTTCTCCAAGGGGCTCATCCCGGTGAACCAGATGGATCCCGCCGGCAGGGTGCTGCGCCGGACGGATATCCCCAGTCTGCAGAGCATCCACGAGGAGGCCGTGGGGGGGCTGGCCAGCTACAGCGCCGCCTGGATGGACCTGAACGTGCTGGGAGTGTACTGAGCCTCAGGCGGGCAGGGAGAGGAAGGGGGGCCGGGCGCTAGGCCCGTGACTTGAGGGAGCCTTCCTGGCGGGACTTCTGGATCTTCTCCATCTTCTTGAAGTACTCCGCCTGCTTGCGGATGTCTTCGGTGTCGGTTGCGTAGATGCGATTGTCCGCCAGCTTGATCTTCTTGTTCTCGAACAGGCCCTGGAGCACCGCCTTGCCTTCGTCCATGGACATGCCCACCATGTTGATCAGGTCCTTGGGGCCGAAGTCGAAGGTGTAGGCCACCCCTGCGCCGGTGTGCACCCGGCCCTTCTCCAGCTCCAGCCAGAGCCGGTCGTAGAGCTTGCCCAGCGGGTTGGCCATGATGGTGTTGGCCAGCTGCCTGTAGACCATCCAGATCCGCTCGGCCAGAAGCTGGGTGAGCCGGGTGATCAGCTGCGGCTGCGTGGTGACCATGCGCTGGAAGTTGGCGCGGTTCACCACCATGACGGTGACGTCTTCGTAGGCGATGCCGGAAGCCGAGCGCGGCTTGTTCTCCAGCAGCGCCATCTCGCCGAAGATGTCACCCTGCTTCAGCAGCGCCAGCAGCACCTCCTTGTCATCCACGATCTTGGTGACCTTGATGGTGCCCTTCTGGATGATGTACAGCTCGTCCCCGGGCTCGGCCTCGCTGCAGATCATGGTGTTCTTGGGGTAGGTGCGGGTGAACTCGCCTGAGTTCTTTTCCAGATACACTGCCTTGGCGTAGGGATGAATCTTGCTCATCCGCTCCTTGGCCACCGCCACGTTGGGGCCGGCGGGACAGTGCTGCAGGTAGCGGTAGTAGGCGTAGTAGGCCTGGTTGTATTGGCTTTGCCGCGCGTAGTACTCGGCAACCTTGAACAGATGGCTGGGATCCTCGGTAGCGGTGTTCTTGAAGGTCAGCCGCGTGACCGCCTCGTCCAAATAGCGCATGCGCTTGGAGAAGCCCTGAATGATCTTCATGGCCACCGGGGCGTTCTTCTCGATCAGCATGTCGTACTGGTCGCGGTGCACCGCAATGAGGGACACGTCGGTCAGCGCCATGGCCGTTTCGATGTGGCTGTGCGAGCTCATGGTGGAGACCACCCCGAAAAAGTCCCCGGGGCCCAGGACGTTGCCCTTCTCCGCCTCCACCACCGCGGCTTCACGGGTTATCCGCACCTGCCCGCTGCGGATGATGTAGAAGTCCGTGGCGTTGGGCTTTCCCTCGACGACGATGTAGGAGGACTTGCGGAAGTTTACGATAGACAGCTGAAGCGGATTGGCCATGCCCTCTCTCGAGCTCGTACGGTTACGGCTAGTATATGGATCGGAAATCCCCTTGTCAATGTTGAGCCTTTCTAGGGAGCGGTCGCTTGCCGGTTCACGTACACCTCCTGTCCGGACCTCACATCCAGCCGCCGGGCGGCGCTGCCCTCCCGCACCGCCACCTCCAGGAACCCGGAGCTGCCCAACAGGAACAGCGGCTGCCCTGGGCGAACCTCGGCGTAGGTTCTGGAGCCCCCTCTGAGCTCACGGGCACCGGCGTGCAGCATCAGCGCCGGGAGCTCCCCCAGGGGCGCGAGATCGCGGCGGTGAATGGAGGTGATGCAGTTGCCGAAGCGGTCCACGTGCAGCACGCGGCCGCGGACTCCCTGCGGGCCGGCCTCGGGACGCACCTGCGGGAGGAGCACCGGCGCCAGCGGCTCCAGGTGCAGGCTCTCCAGGCCCCTGGAGGCCACTGCGGCCGCCACCGGCGCGAACACGTCCCGCCCGTGAAAAGTGGCCGAAAAAGCGGTGGCGCCGCCGCCCGCATCCGCACCGCCGGCGGGGGGCGCGGAGGCCAGCCGAAAAGCCTCGAAACCCGGACACATCCGGGCCACCAGGCTGGCCAGTCCGTTGTCCGGCGCCACCAGGAGCCTCTGTGCGGCCCGGGCCACGCAGACTGCCCTGTCCGAGCCCACCCCCGGGTCCACCACGGCGCAGAAGACGGTCCCCGGAGGGAAGTGCTCCCAGGCGGAGTAGAGCAGGTAGGAGGCGGACAGAACGTCGTGCGCATCGACGCCGTGGGTTACCGTCACCACCGTCAGCCCTGGATCGCTTCTCAGTACGACGGCCTCCATGATCCCTGCATACGCATCCCGGTAGCCGAAATCCGTGAGCAGTGCCACGATCCCGCTTGCCACGGGCTTTCCCTCCTGGTGTCCGATGCCCCGCATTGTAGCACAGAGCAGGCCGGATTGCAGGAGGTTGCCGTACCGTGGTAGGGTGCCGGGGATATGGAGCGAAGAGACGAGACACTCGGGTGGCGGGAGCTGCGCCGCACGCCGCTGCTGGACTGCGGGATCTTCGAGGTGGTGCGCTCCGAGCGGCAGAGCGGCCCGCGCGGGCGGGGCGTCTTTCACATCCTGGAGTCATCCGACTGGGTGAACGTCGTGCCCCTGGCACCCTTGGCGGGGGGGGCGGCGGAGGATCGTCTGGTGATGGTCCGCCAGTTCCGTCACGGCATCGAGAGGATCACCACCGAGTTTCCGGCGGGACTGGTGGAGGCGGGAGAAGGGGTGGCCGCCGCAGCCGCCCGGGAGCTCGCCGAGGAGACCGGCCTGGAAGCCGCCGAGCTGATCGAGATCGGCCGTGTCGCCCCGAACCCGGCGTTCATGACCAACTGGTGCACCACCTTCTGCGCGCGGGGTCTGCGGAGGCTGCGGGGGCAGGAGCTGGATCCCCTGGAGCTGATCGACGTGGTGGAGGTTCCCCTCTCCGAGCTCCTGGGACGGATCGGCACCGGGGAGTACGTCAACTCGATGACTGCCGTGGGGCTGCTCCACTACCTGCGCTGGCGGGGACTGGCGAAGTGAACGGGGTGAACGCCGCCCCCCGGCGCGGCGGCCGGCCGCGCGGGAGTGCGGCTGGAAGGCGCCGACCGGAATCGAACCGGTGCATAAAGGTTTTGCAGACCTCTCCCTTAC
>CAZBDU010000004.1:0-120504 GCA_964490725.1 uncultured Spirochaetaceae bacterium
CATCTTGGAGAAACTGAGTCGTTTGTGTTACCGCATTTCGGGGACAGGACACTAGGTCTCCATACACCTCATCGCCCGGTTTGAATTGGGTCACATCTTTGCCTGCGACCTGAACACGCCCGGCAAGATCGCCCCCCGGGATCCTGAACTTCGGCCTCGCCAGACCGTAGCTCATCCGTAGCACCAGGGGTTTGCCCCGCACCAGGGCTTTGTTAGCCCAGTTGATGCAGGCCGCCTCGATTTTGACCAGGACTTCATCGTCTTTCGGCGCCGGTCTCTCGACGTCCTTCAGCTCGAGCACATCTGGTGGTCCATACCTTTTCTGGATGATGGCTTTCATGCGTTCACCTCTTGCCTCTGGTTTGTGCCCGTCGATGGGGTCAGTCCCCTGGCGAACAACCAAATGGGAAAGAGCAGAATCTCGAAGGCGGATCCCGGAACAAAGATCAGTAGTCCAGGAAGCTGCTCCAGGCTCAGCAACCCTAGCAGATCCAGCACGGCCGCTGGCACCAGGATCGCGTAGCCCGCGATCCCCACAATGGAAATCGGTCTTGGGACGAGGCGGGATCGGTAGAGGAGGAGGCACAGCAGACCTCCGGCGACACCGTTGAGCAAGTAGATCAGCTGAAGACACCACTCCTGCAAACCAAAGAGCACCTCCACGACAGTGCCCTGTTCGAATCCCGAGCTTGTCCCGGCGGTCCCCGATCCTCGGCTCACAGTGATCAACATTAGCGGCACCATCAGATAGATCAGAATGATTGCGAACTCGACGACGCGGAAGCTGACATATCCGAGGGCCAGAGGCCCGTGCTCCCTCCGGAGGTACGGATACAGGAAGACCGCGATCCCCACCACGGCAAAGCCGTCTACCAGCCAGAGAAGTGACCCTGTGACCACCGTGATGCGGTTTTCCGAGAATTTCGTCAGGTCGGTGAAACCGCTCAGGCTTGACTGGATGATGCCGTCGCCGGCCATCGATGTTCCCACCGCAACGAGGAACAGGGTCCCGACAATGACGGCCCACACTCTGTCTCGATTCATGTTTCTCCTCCTCGGGCGGGATGGACTGGGTTGACCGAAACCAACGCCAAACCGACGTCCCGGATCTTCTTCAGCAGTCCGTACAGCGCCGCCTGATCGACGACCGGACCCGTAAGAGTCGTGTCGCCGTCCTTCTCCAGAGCTATGACGAGCCCTTCCAACCAGTCGGCCCACTCATACCCCAGGTGCCCGTGGACTCTGATCTGATAAACGACCGGGCGGTCCGGATCGGGCGAGTGGCTGTCTCCTGTCATCCCTGTCCCCCCGCATCACCATCTGACTGTTGTTGACCGAAGGATAGGCATGGGCCGGTATTGCCGTCGAGATACCAAAGTATCGTTTGGGGTATTGTTTTCGACGGTCGCTCGCAAGCCAGCGATGACTCCCACGGTGTATAGTGAGACGATGTCGTCGCCTCTCCTGGCTACGAAGCTCCATCTCCCGTCGCCCAAGCCGAGATGGGTTCCTCGCCGCCGCCTCATCGAGCGGCTGAGTTCAGGTCTTCACGGGAAGATGACCCTGGTCTCTGCCCCTGCCGGGTTTGGGAAAACCTCGTTGATCGCCGATTGGGTCACAGGTCTCGACCGACCGGCCGCCTGGCTCTCACTGGACGAACGTGACCGTGAGATGCCTCGGTTTCTGGCCTATCTTCTGGGCGCCCTTCAGATGATCAGGGCGAACCTCGGAGAGGGATTGCTGGAAGCCTACCGGAGCCCCCAACCGGCGTCGGAGGCGGTCCTCACCGCGCTGATCAACGAGATCTGCGCAATACCTGACGCATTTGTCCTGGTGCTGGACGACTATCACCTCGTCGACGCCCACGCCGTCGATCGGGCTCTGACGTTTCTCCTGGAACACATGCCGTCCCAGATGCATCTCGTGGTAGCGACGCGAGAGGATCCCGATCTTCCCCTGACGCGGTTGAGGGTACGAGGACAATTGAATGAGCTGAGGGTCGACGACCTGCGTTTTTCATCTGGTGAAGTCACCAGCTTTCTCCATGAGGTCATGGAGCTGGAGCTATCGACGGAAGAGGTGGCAGCGCTGCAGGCACGCACGGAAGGTTGGGTCGCCGGGCTGCAGTTGGCCGCCATATCGATGCAGGGACGCGAAGACACCACCGGGTTCATCCGGTCCTTCACGGGAAGTCATCGTTTCGTGATGGACTATCTGATGGAGGAGGTCCTTCACCTGCAGAGTGAGTCGATCCAGGCTTTTCTCTTGCGCACATCGATCCTCGACCGGCTGTCTGGTCCGCTGTGCGAGGCCGTTTTGGCCGATCCGTCTGTGTCCGGACAGGAAACCCTCGACTACCTGGTTCGCGCCAACTTGTTCGTGATTCCCCTGGATGACGAGCGTCGCTGGTATCGTTATCATCCTCTCTTTGCCGATCTGCTGCGACAGTGGCTGCGGTCCGGGGCTGGCGTCTCCCCGGCGTTCGAGGATGTGACGCTTCCTGAGCTCCACCTCCGCGCGTGCGCGTGGTACCAGAGTCACAATCTCTATGCGCAGGCCTTCCACCACGCCATCGCGGCCGGCGACCTGGACCGCGCGGCGGATCTGGCTGAGCTGTCCCGGCCGGTCATGGATGGAACGTTCCAGTCTGCCACCTGGCTCTCTTGGGCACGGGCCATTCCGGAAGACGCGATTCGCCTCCGTCCCGTCCTCGCGGCGGGCTACGCGTGGGCCCTCCTGGACACGGGGGAGCTCGAGGGCAGCGTCTCCCTGCTGGAAAGCGCTGAGAGATGGCTTGACGGCCCGCAAGAGGGGATGATCGTTGTCGACCAGGTCCAGTACCGATCTCTGGCCGCCTCGGTTGCCACCGCTCGGACCTACCTGGCCCAGGCTCTCGGTGACGATGCGGCGACTGTCGAGCACGCGCGTCGGGCCATCCACCTGCTTCCGGATGGGGACCATCTCACTCACGGTCAGGTGGAAGCGATCCTCGCGATGGTCCATTGGTCTCGGGGAGAACTGGACGAGGCGTTCGCAAGTCTCGCCGAGGCTCAGACTCTCATGCATAACGCCGGTAACGACCTGTACGCGGTGAGCACGACCATTGCCCAGGCCTACGTCAGAGAGGCCCAGGGACGGCTGCTGGAGGCGCGTCGGATCTACGAAAGATCGCTCAAAACGGTGTCTGACAACCCTGGCGAGTTGCGGCTGGCGCGTGTAAGCCTCCATGTCGGCCTGAGTGAGGTGCTTCTGGAACTGGGCGAACGCCAGGCGGCGGAAAGACATCTGAAGACGAGCATTGAGCTGGGTGAGCCCGGTTCCATGCCCGACTGGCGCTATCGGTGGTCTGTCGTTCAGGCCAGGCTTGCGGCAGCTCGCGGGGACATGGCGAGTGCACTGTCGCTGCTGGACAAGGCCGAGCGGCGGTTCTATCGGGGTCCCGTCCCGGACATTCGACCCATTGCGGCTCTGAGGGCTCGTGTGAACCTTCGGCAGGGCCGGCTCCGGGAGGCCCGCGCGTGGGCGCGCGACCGAGGCCTGTCGATCGGTGACCAACCGTGCTATCTGCGCGAGTTCGAGCACCTGACATTGGCGCGGTTGCGTCTCGCCGAGAATGCCGCTGGCAGCGACAAGACGTCTCTGGATGAGACGCTGGCATTTGTGGATCGCCTGCGAGGGGAGGCGGAGCGGGGAGACCGTTTCCGGAGCGTCGTGGAGGCCCTGGTCCTGACCGCCCTTGCCTGCGAAGCCAAGGGCCGCGGGGAAGAGGTGGCGGCCTGCCTGGAGCGCGCCCTGGCATTGGCGGAACCCGAAGGCTACGTCCAGGTCTTTCTGGACGAAGGAGCCCCACTCGCTGAGCTTCTCCAGCGGCGACTGCCCCGTGGGGCTCACACGCCGCTGGCACGCCGGATTCTCGCGGCGCTCAGGCCCGGCAATGAGACGGCTGAGCCGGAGCCAGCGGTCACCGGGTCTCTGGTGGAGCCGCTGAGCCGACGAGAGCTGGAAGTGCTCGAGCTGATCGCTCAGGGGCTGTCCAACCGGGAGATCGGCGAGCGATTGTACCTTGCCCTCAGTACCGTGAAAGGCCACAATCTCAAGATATTCGGCAAGCTGGAGGTCCAGAGACGAACGGAGGCTGTCGCCCGGGCGCGGGAGCTCGGTCTGATATGAGGCCGCCAGCGGATCGACTTCGTAGACTTGGGCGATTTGCCTTGTCCAGTTCGAGCGGCTTTCTCGGTACCGAATCGGCTACCTCTGCATCGCAAGGTTGAACGGCGGGGGCGAGGGCGCCCCAGCACGGGCTACCTTGTGGACAACTAGGTTCTGGTACACGGCTACTGGGCTGTGCCCAATCCAACTGCGGCTGGCTTTTCGAAAATATTGGGACTGGACGTGTACAACAAGTTTGAGGCAGCGGTTCGTGCTCCTACCGCAGTTTGTCATGGCGAGCGTGCTCATTCGGGCACGTCTCGTACGACGAAGAGGTGGCTTTCAATCCATCAATCACGTTGGTTTACGGCGACTCCTACATCATGCGCCCGAGTGGGAACCCGAAACACCAACTCCGGCGGTCCGCCATGACTTTGGATTCCGCTCAAGGGAATCGTGTGACCTGGGAGTTGGGGACCAAGTATTGGAGCGGAAACAGCCCGGCAAGAGCACATAGGGCGGGCCCGAGACCCGACATTCCGCGCGTTGTGCGGAAACCTCTGGTCAAGGAGACGCTAGTGACCGATAAAGGCCAGATGGATTTGGACTTTGAGTCGAGACGTATTGGCGGCCAAAGGAATTGGTGGCAGCTATGTGGGAGGGATCGAGCACGCCGATGAGTTTTTCCGGCGCGTCTGGGTGGAAATGAAGCGACGGAGCGTCGATGCGGAGAAGATGCGGATTGTATTTCTGGGGGATGGGGCGAAATGGATCTGGGATCGGGTGGGAGATCTTGCCAACGAGCACAGCGTGCTGATCCTGGACTTCTACCAGCGACCGAGCATCTGTCGGGGATCTGCAAGGAGCTGTACGGCGAGCAGACCGAAGAGTACTGGCGAAACTTCAACCGATGGGGAGATTCATCTTGGGAGCGGAAGGTGCTGGAGGTGATCGCGGAGCTGAAGCAGATCCGCGCCGGCTGCAAGGGCAAGAGACGGCAGCTGGTGCAGGGCGAGATCAGCTACTTCCAGGAGAACCGAGAGCGGATGCGCTATGACCTCTATCGTGCGATGCAGCTGCCGATCGGCAGCGGGACCGCGGAAAGCAGCTGCAAGAACGTCATCGGAGCTCGGATGAAACAGGGTGGGATGACGCGGTCGGAGTCCGGGGCCGAGGGGATGCTGCAGATTCGCACCTCGCTGGCCAGCGGGCGCTTTCTGCACGACTTCCGCCATACCCTCCGGAGGGCCGCGTGAGCCCTCATGCACCTGCTTTTTCGATGCGCTCCCGGCGCCCCGGCGCCCGTATTTTGCTTGACATCCAGGGCATGAGCTGTTAGAATCCGCCAAGCATCTTGTGCCTCAGCAAGACATATGCTCACAGCGCGACCGATACTTGTCCAGATGCGGGGGATCGTCAAACGGTTTCCCGGCACCGTAGCCCTTGACGTCGTTGACTTCGACCTCGAGCGGGGAGAGGTGCACTGCCTGGTGGGCGAGAACGGAGCGGGCAAGAGCACCCTCATGAAGGTGCTCGCAGGGGTCTACAAGAAGGACGAGGGCCGGATCCTTCTCGAAGACGAGCCCGTCGAGATATCCAATCCCACCGAATCCCGGCAGCTCGGGATCAACGTCGTGTACCAGGAGCTCGAGCTGATCCCTTCGCTCAGCGTGGCCGAGAACATCTTCATCGGCAACGAGGTGCTCGGAAAGCGAGGCTTCATCGACTGGCCCAGGACCGAGCGAGCGGCCGACGAAGTGCTCAGGTCCTTGGGGATCGAGCTGGACGTGCGCGGCCTCGTAGAAAACCTGAGCGTCGCCCAGCAGCAATTGGTGACCATCGCCAAGGCGGTGAGCCGGGAAAGCCGGGTCATCATCATGGACGAACCTTCGGCCGTGCTCAGCGGCAAGTCCCTCGACCTGTTGTTCCGAACGGTCCACCAGCTCAAAGACAAGGACATCGGGGTGGTGTACATCTCTCATCACCTCGGGGAGATCCACGAAATCGGCGATCGCGTAACCATACTGAAGGACGCCAAGGTCGTCAGGACGAGCCGGATCGACGAGATCAGCCTGGATGAGATCATCCGCGGGATGATCGGACGCAAGCTCCAGGACTTCTTCTTCAAGAAAGAGGTTCCAATCGGAGACCCGGTCCTGTCTGTGAAGGGTCTGGAGCAGGGAAGGACGCTCAGGGGCGTCTCCTTCGAGCTCAGGGAGAGAGAGATTCTGGGCATCTTCGGGTTGATCGGAGCCGGGCGCACCGAGCTGGCCCGGGCGATCATCGGCGCCGACCCGGTCGACCGGGTGGAGATACTGCTGAGGCGAGAGGCGGTCAAGTTATCCACGCCCGAAAAGGCGCTCGCCTACCGTGTCGGCTATCTTTCCGAAAACCGCAGGGAGAGCGGTCTCTTGATGGAGCGCACGATCGGCGAGAACATCGTTCTGCCGGTTCTGAAACGCTTCAGACGATTCTGGTGGCTCAACTTCTCCGGGCTCGTGAAGGAAGCAACCGAGCAGGTGAAGAGACTGCGCATCAAGCCCGGCTCCCTCGGTTTCGGGATCGCAAACCTCAGCGGCGGCAATCAGCAAAAGGTGGTCTTCGCGAAGTGGCTGGGGGCTGGATGCGACATTCTGATCCTGGACGAGCCCACCCGGGGTATCGACGTCGGAACGAAGGAGGAAATCTACCACCTCGTTGGAGATCTGGTCGCCCAGGGCAAATCCATCATCCTGATCTCCTCCGAGCTGCCGGAGATCATGGCCTTGAGCGATCGCATCCTCATCATGAACGAAGGCGCCATCGTCAGAGAGGCCAAGCCGGAGGACCTCACCCAGGAAGAGATTCTGAAGCTGGCCATTCCGAGCAGCCTCACCAGGGCCGACGCTGCTGAGGATTCGATTGCCAGGCGAAACGGAACGGCCTGAAGATGCGGAAGATCGTCGAAAAAGAGAGCGTTCTCATCATCCTGGGCGTCCTGATCGCCATCGCCTCCATCCTGGTACCGGGCTTCGCCACGGTTGCCAATCTGGAGAACATCCTCGTCCAGTCCGGTGTCTTGGGCGCTCTGGCGTTGGGTGAGGCCCTCGTGCTTCTCTCGGGCAACCTGGACCTCACTCCCGGCGCCGTGGTGTCTCTGTGCTCGGTGGTCACCGCCTTCTTCATGCGCTATTCGATGGCAGCCGGAATTGCGGTGGGCATCATGTCCTGCCTGGCCATCGGGACGGCCTCGGGACTGCTCACGAGCAAGGCCAGGATGCCTTCCCTCATGGTCACGCTGGGGATGATGGGAATCGCCCGCAGCGCTTCTCTTTTGATCTCCCAGGGAAAGAGCGTCACCGGCGTGAAGGCCGGGTTTCAATATCTGAGCGCGGGAATGGTCGCCGGAATCCCCATGCCGTTCATCTTGATCCTCCTGAGCACGGTGCTGTTGTCGGTCCTGCTGCGCTTGACCCGCTGGGGGCGTGGGGTCTACGCGGGGGGGGGCAACGAGGTGGCGGCGTTCTACTCGGGCATTCGCACCGACGCGGTGAAGCTGCAAGTCTTCATCGCCGCCAGCGCGTTCTACGCCCTGGGAGGGTTGATTTACACGTCGCGGATCAGCAGCGGCACCCCCGAAGGCGGTGTCGGCTATGAGCTCGATGCGATCACCGCCGCGGTCCTCGGGGGGATTCACCTGCTGGGCGGCAGGGGCAGAATCCGCAACGTCCTTGCGGGAGCCTTGATCCTCACGGTGATAGCCAATCTGATGAATCTCAAGGGCATCTCGGCGTATACGCAGCAGGTCATCAAGGGATTCATCTTCATCGGCATCGTGGCGGGACGGGGATTCCTCTCCCGCCTGTCGCTCAAGGGCTCCGTGTCGGGCGCGTGAGCTGGAGGTAGGCATGGCCAAGACAGTCAAGGAGCTTGGACTTACCGCCCCCGCCGCCGGCGGCCGAAGCTACCGCCTCAAGCAGTACGCCATCTGGATCATCCTCGCCGTGGCGATTCTCCTCTCCACGGTGTTGAGCCGGGGTATATTCTTCACTTCCGAGAACCTTCTCCACCTTCTCCGTCAGGTGTCGATCGTGGCGATTCTGGCTACCGGACAGACGATTGTCATGCTGACCGGAGGTCTGGATCTCTCGGTCGGTTCGGCCGTGGCCCTGACTAGTTGCGTAACCGTAATGACCCTCAACGCCGGCTATTCGGGCCTGTACGTGTTCCTGTTTCCGGTGATGCTGGGAGCGCTGATCGGGGGGTTCAACGGGTTCCTGGTGACCGTGGTCAGGATCATCCCTTTCGCGAGCACTCTCGCGACCCTGATCATTGCCCGGGGGCTGGCGTTCCTGATCACGCGAGGCAGCCCGCAGTACATGCTGCCCGAAGCCATCGAGAGCGTGGCGGTCTACGGCAACCAGTCCGTAGGGGCGGTGCCGGTGCCGGTGATCATCATGGGGGTGATCTTCCTCATCGGCTACTTCCTGCTGTACCGTACCCGTTTCGGACAGAACGTATACGCGGTGGGGAACAACGAAGAGACGGCACGGCTGGCAGGGGTGAGCGTCGACCTGACCAAGTTTCTCGCTTATGCTATCTGCGGCCTCCTGGCGGGGCTGGCCGGGCTGATCTACGCCTCGCGGCTGAGCTATGGCAACCCCGCAGAGGCCGCCACGATGAACTTCGACTCGATCATTCCCGTGGTCATGGGCGGGGTATCGTTGGCCGGAGGAAAGGGCAGCCTGGTCAACTCGATCGTATGCGTCATCATCATGGGCATCATCACCAACATCATGAACATGCTCAACGTATCGCCATACATCCAGGATGGTGTGAAAGGAATGATCCTGCTGATCGCTATCTACTTTCTTGCGGAAAAGAAGGACTCGTGAAGCGGCCGACTCAAGCTTGGAGATTGTCAATCACCAGGCTTGGAGGTAAAGAACCAAATCATCTCAACAAGAGGAGTAAAAGATGAAAAAGGCTCTAACAATCCTGTTCCTGATGTTCCTGGTCGCCGGCCTCGCCTTCAGCCAGGCGGCGATCAAATCGAAGGAAGGGAGGTCGAAGTATCTCATCGCGTTCTCCCAGTGCACGATGAACCACCCCTGGCGGGTCACGTTCACCAACGACATGGAGCTGTACGCGAAACGGAACAACGTCGACCTGATCTGGCTCGACGGCAACAATGACGCCGCCGACCAGCTCAGCGACGTCCAGGACCTGCTGTCGAAGAACCCCGACCTGCTGTTCATATCCCCGCTGCAGGCCGAGCCGCTCACACCCATCGTCCAGTGGGCCGCGCAGAAGAACGTCCCCGTCATCGGAATCGATCGCACCCTGGCGGTGGAGCCCGACGGCAAGACGTACCTGGCCTTCATCGGCGCTGATCTGGCACAGCAGAACTATGCCAACATGCAGATCATGGCCGAAAAGCTCAAGCAGAAGTATGGGAGCGTGCGGGGCAAGATTGTGGAGCTCAGAGGGACTATCGGTTCGGGAGCGGACAACGATCAGAAGAGGGGACTCGATCTGGCTCTGAAAAGCATGCCCGGAGTCCAGATCGTTGCCAGCCAGTCCGGAGACTATCTGCGCAGCAATGCCCTGAGAATCACGGAAAACTGGCTCAAGATGTATCCCAAGGGATCCATCGATGGGATAGTAGCCTACAACGACGAGATGGCGCTGGGAGCGATCCAGGCAATCAAGGAAGCCGGCAGAACCGAGCTGCTCGGGTACATCACCGGAGTCAACGGGCAGCGGGAAGCGCTGAAGGCGATCATGGACGGAGAAATGCTGGCCTCCAACATGAACGGCCCCTACTGGGGCGAGATCAGCTTTCAGGTCGGCATGGAGTACCTCAAAAACGGCAAGCTTTCCAAACGGTACTACGATATCCCCATCCCCCAGTACAGGGGCGACTCTCCGGCGGAGGTGAGACGCGCCAAGGAGGCCTACGACTACACGGTGTTCAACAATGTTCAGTATCCTCCCATCTCCCTCTGGGTCGACGTGGGCAAGAAGCTTGGCCTCCCGACGACCGAGCAGTACACTATGCCCAAGTAGAATCGGTAGCTGGATGCGCAAAGATACCTGCCCTGATCCCGCCGCTTTGCGGCGGGATCAGGGGGGATCAGGGGTTCGCCTGACCAGGATGGAGGCCGTGCACGTGTCCAACTTCGTTCCGCCGCGTATGGTCGGGCTGGTTCTGCTCTGCATCCTCGCCGCGCTGGCACCCGTCCGGCAGCTCCAGGCACAGGACACGGGTGACAAAGCGGTGTGGGCCCAGGACCTAGACCTTCAAAACCTGGACGTACAGAGCATTCGCCGGGATTACGGCCTGTGGGATCTACTGTCTCAGAGCGTCGTCCGCAAGGAATCGGGGGACGTCAAGGCGGAAGTCGCATACGTCAATCCCATCACCTACGTGCTTCTGCTCGACCAGCGCTCCAAAGAGGCTCTGGGGGTTACCGCGACGAAGGAGAAACTGAGGGAGGTCTTCGACCGCCACCGGCTGTTCTACATCGTCCTGAAAACCGAGAAAGACCCGGGGTTGATTGAGCCGGGTCACTGGAAGGTCTCCGCCACGACGGTGCGGAACAAGGAGGTGGGCCCCGAAAAGATCGACTCCAGCGAGCCGGAGCTGACCTACGGGTACACGGGGAACTTCTATGAGACGGTGATCTTTGCCTACTTCAAGAAGGGCTCCACACCCGGCAACGACATTAATGTCCTGCAAGGCTCCTCTCTCGTTCTGGAGCAGAAGACGCTTAAGCTCCGCGACGAGTTCCTCTGGAGCGACAGGAAACCCGAGGAACAACAGGCCGGGTATCTCCTCTATCACAGGATCCTGAAGATCGTGCTTCCGGTCCTGTTCGCCCTCCTGATCGTGGCCATCGTGCTGACCAGGCCCACGAAGGGGTGGAGGAGCTCCGGGTTGTAGTGTAGATCTGGGGGTTGTAGATTCTATGGATGGGAAACGGATCGTCAAGGACACAATCGAGTTCAAGAATCCCGAGAAGATCCCAGTATTGATGTGGATCGACGGCATACGGCTGGAGATGAAGAGCCGCCGGTACAGGCAGGCCGTGTGGGAGGTCACCAAGGGCCGCTACTCGGAGCATCTGCTGCAGCTGGCGCCGGACGGGGAAGAGAATCAAAGCGTGACCCTCGACTGGCCACGGACGGACGTGGAATGGCGGGATGCCATCTACGGATGGAAGTTCGGGCACGTCATGCCTGCGGGCGGGTACGTCTTCAAGCAGCTTTCTCCTGTGTATTCGCCGCTGGCCGGGGAGTTCAATCCCGACAGGGTGGAGCTGCCCGATCCGGCTCATCCCCTGTACCTGCACCGGGCCGAGGAGATCATGGAGAGCCATCGGGACCGGTACCTGGTCGGTCTGGTGTGGCTGACGCTGTTCGAGAAGATGCATCTGATTTCCGGTTTCGATAACGTCTTCATGGGGCCGTACCTGTTCCGGGACCGGTTCCTGAAGCTGCAAGACAAGATCATGGAGTTCAATTTCGCTTCGGTCCGCCGGTGGCTGGATGCCGGCGTGGATGCGGTGTTCTTCAGCGACGACTGGGGATCCGGGAACCGGCTGATGATCTCACCGGAGCAGTGGAGGGAGCTCTACAAGCCCCGCTACCAGGCCCTGATCGATGAAGTCCACCGTGGTGGAGCCCACGCCTGGTTCCATAGCTGCGGGCACATCCTGCCCATCGTGGAAGATCTGATCGAGATAGGGTTGGACGTCCTGCACCCGATCCAACCGAGCGCCAACGATTTCCGGGCGCTCAAGGAGCGCTTCGGAGGAAGGATCTGTTTCGCCGGGGGCATCGACGTGCAGGAGACCCTGCCTAAGGGCAGCCCCGACGACGTGAACAGAGAAGTCGCAACCCTGTTTGACCTCTTCGCCAGAGACTACGGGGGCGGACTCATCCCCGGACCGGCAAACACCATCATCGATGACACTCCCGTCGAGAACATCCGGGCGATCTTCGACGCGGTGGACCGCATCAACGCTTCGCTGCCGTGGAAGACTCCTGTTGGAGCCCGGCCATCGGCGTAGCCCAACTCTTTGCGGATCTCTCAGGAGGACATCCATGACCGGGAGAGAATTGGTACAGAAAGCCATCGAGTTCGGGACCCCGCCCCGTCTGCCGTTCTTCCAGCACGAGGTGGACTTCGTGCCGGATGACGTGTGCGACTGCTGGGAGATGGACCGTCAGAAGAACGGCTGGTTCTTCGACCATGTTCCCGGCACGACACGGGACGATTGGCTGTGCGGATGGTCCCATACCGAGAAGGAGAACATGGGACAGGTCGTCCATCACCCCCTGGAGGACTGGGCGAAGCTGGATACCTACCGTCCGCCGGACCCCCGGGAGCCATACTACTACGAGCGGCTGCCAGAGATCATCGACGAGGCTGGAGACCGCTACGTCGTGGTCACCAGCCACTTCACCCTGATCGAGCGTCTTCACATGCTTCACGGGTTCTCCCGGACTCTCGAAGACTTCTATCTAAGCCCCGGGAAGATCGAGAAGGTGCTGGACATGATCCTCGAGTTCAAGGTGGGCCAGTTCAAGGAGCTCCATCGCCGCTTCGGCGACCGTGTCCATGGGCTGTTCATTACCGACGACTGGGGTTCGCAGCAGAACACGTTCATCAGCACGGACATGTTCCGTCATTTCTTCCTGAACCGCTACCGCACCCTGGTGGAGACCGTACACGGCTACGGCTGGCACTTCTTCCTTCACAGCTGCGGAAGGGTCAACGACTTTGTCCCCCTGTTCATCGAGGCGGGGATCGACGTTCTGAACATGCAGCAACCCCAGCTGTACGGCCTGGAGGAGTTCGGCAAGCAGTTCGCGGGGAAGATCGCCTTTCTGACCACCACTGACATCCAGAGGACGCTCCCCTCCGGAGATTTCGAGCGAGTGCGCCAGGAGGCGAGGCAGCTGGTAGGAGCCTGGTCGACCCCCCGCGGAGGGCTCATCGTCTTCAACTACGGGTTGCCTTCCGCAATCGGAGTGAGGACCGAGATGACGGAGATCATGTTCCGGGCTTTTCAAGATCTGATGCACTACTGGAGCTGACGCCCACGATGCTGCGGCAACACAGGCCGCCCGGGGGACTTCTCCGCAAGCCTCTGGGGAGAGGGATCATCCGGTGAGGTCCAGGGTCTCTTTGCTCCGGGTTCCGCCGGAGGCACCGGAGCATGCGGTTCTGGAGGCCCTTCGGGAGTCGCTGCGGCTGATCGGGGGCCTCGATCGGATCGTCGGGCGCGCCAGGACGATCCTGGTGAAGCCCAACATCGCCCTCCCCACCGACCTGGACTGCACGAGCCCGCAGGTGACGTGGGCCGTGTCGAGGCTACTCGTTGAGCACGGCTGCGAGGTGATGATCGGTGAAGACCCGGCCATCCCCACCTCGGAGGAGGCGGCATACGGCTACTACCGCATCCATCGGCTCGCCGAGAGAGCCGGAGCCAGGGTGGTGAGCCTACGGAAGGGAGGCACGGCGAGGGTCCGAGTGCCTGGGGCGAGCTTCTTTCCCGAGCTCGAGGTGTCGAGAATCGCCCTCGAAGCCGACCTGGTGGTCAGCGCCGCCTGCATGAAGGCCGTCAACGTTACCCACGTTTCGCTGAGCATGAAGAACATGAAGGGCGTGCTTCCAAACCGATGGAAACGGGCCTTTCACTGCGAGGGGCTCAACCAGGGCATCGTCGACCTCTACAGAGCTCTCCGTCCCCGCCTGGCCATCGTCGACGCTCTCAGGGGACGAGACATGATCCAGAAGAGGCACCACCCCGTGGGGCTGCTCGTGGTGGGGCAGGACGCGGTGGCGGTGGACGCCGTTTCGACGAGGCTGATGGGTTTCGATCCGGCGGCGGTCGAACACCTCAGACTGGCCGGCGAAGCCGGTCTCGGCGCGCTCGCCGAGGAGGATATCGAGATCAGGGGCGAGGAGCTGGCGGCTCACGCGGGTCGTTTTCCCTTTTCGCCTCCGAACGACCCATTCGAGCTGGCACGGCGGACCAACGGCCGGCTGGAGATCGTCCAAGGCAGGTCATGCAGCGTATGCTTGAACGAGCTGGGCCAGGTACTGTCCCTGTACGTGGACTATCTCCAGAGGAGCGATCCGCTGTCGATCCTGGTGGGGCCCGAGGCCGACCCTGCCGCGGTCCCACCCGGCAGACGGATCATCCTGTACGGCAACTGCCTCCGAAAGCGTGGAGGGCAGGGTCATTTCGTCGGCGGCTGCCCTCCGAACGAGGCCCTCCCGGGTATCACCGATTCCCTGGGAGCCTTCCTGGGCTCGACCGCCCGGGGCACCCGCTCTGATCCATCCGAGACAGCTTGATCCGCTGGATCCTGGACGCCCCGATGCTGTCGAGCTGTTTGATTTGAATGGAACAAATATCGCGGGGCGATATTCGCCTTCGCCCTGGGAGGCTGCCGCGATCGAACTACCGCCTCGACAAGGTCCTCTCCTTCTCCAAGGTGATCTCTCCTATCGGGACCGGGAAGTGGTCTCCATCGAACGGGTCTGGCTGCATCCGCTGGATTCCGGCGTGGAGCCGTACGCATCCACCGGTTCCGGCGTTCCCACCCGTTCGTGGGGGGGGGAATTCGTTTTGTAGGTAGATTGGCGGATAAGAAATCCCTCCCGGACAGGCTATCATAGCCCAACGCATTTCATCTGGGAGGGACCAATGGATAGCTCATTCGCACCACAGCTTGTTGAGTATTTCAAGGCTACCAGGCCCGTGCATGCAGTCGGCCTCCCACAGGTCATTGGGAAACTCTGCTTCGAAGCGCCGGCGGTCTTGCGGGCTTGCGCCGGGGATCTCCGGACAATAGCCGATGTACCACTCTTCGTCTCTTCGTCGCGCTCGATTATGGCCGTAAACTCGTTGTGAAGTCTGTGCCTCGCCATGATCCCATGCTGGCGCAGGGCCGGATGGTGCGGCAAGCACATTACCGAAGGTTTGGGAGCGACCTTCCGCAACCGTGTGGCTCCAGATGGACGGTTCGCCGAATCTCGACGTACGCCTCGGGGCGCCTGCCGATGGTTCGAGCACCGGCACATCGGGGGAGATAAGACAAACACAGGCGAACGCGGCTCTTTCCGGTTAACAGGCGAAAGAGCTGTCTTCAGGTGGTCCGGGAAGACAGTCACGGACGCCAGGACCCCGGAGAAGGCGGACCGGGCGTCTCGATCCTGGCTTTCCTGTTTGTCTGCTGGTTTGGCTACGGCCAGTGCCTGGCGAATCGCTGCCTGGTAGTCCTTGAAAGCCCTCGGTCTATGGCAAGTTCTTCGAGTTCGCCGATTTCCTGCTTCTCGTAGAGCCTCTGCTGCGCTCTTCCTCCGTCTGCGTCAGCTGCGCTCAGCGATCCGGGTCATGATAGAGTTGAGCCTGTGTATCGGCGCACTCTCGTCCCTGGAGCTGCTGGGGTATCAGTGGACCGGGAGTAGCAGGGCAAACAAATGAGAGGGGAGCTGGCCGAAGAACTACGTTGGGCGTTGCACGGCTCACAGTCCTTCGAGCATCGGTCTGCTGACGGGACAGCCCATGCATTCCGGGTGCATGGGGCAACCCACGACGTCTACGGCGTGAAACAGCCACCTCATCACGCGGGCGCGGCTATGACTGAGCTTTATCTGCGTGCTCAGGCTACGGCCGTTATGACCGTCAGCCGAAAGACTCGGGCCGGCGTGAGGGCTTGAAGGCCTTGAAGGCATTTGACATTGAGGGCACAGAAGTGACGATTTAGAATGGTAGAGGCCCTGGAGGGAACAAAGCGGGAAAGTCAATCGTCGTAGGTGCTGCTCTTGCATCCCTTGTTGCTTTGTCATCGACCTATCCGCAGACAAGCCATTTCCTCGAACTGGTGAAGACCGGGTCGCCGCGAGTAGTACAGGCCGCCATCGACAAGGGTGCAGACCTCAAGGCTCGGGACAAAGACGGCGGGACCGCGCTGATGCACGCTGCCGGATTCAGCCAGAACCCTGATGTGATCACCACGCTCCTGAAGGCCGGTGCGGACCTCGAGGCTCAGAACACGTACGGCCGGACCGCGCTGATGTACGCCGCCCACAACAATCCGAACCTCGACGTGACCACCACACTCCTGAAGGCCGGTGCGGACATCAACGTTCAGACCAAGGACGGTAGAACAGTGCTGATGGCTGCCGCTGCAAACAACCAGAACCCTGATGTGACCACCGCAGTACTGAAGGCCGGTGCGGACCTCGAGGCTCAGGACAAGGAGGGCCGGACCGCACTGAGGTACGCCGCCCTCAACCAGAATCCCGAGGTAATCGTCACGCTCCTGAGCGCCGGCGCAGACCTCGAGGCTCGCGACAAGTACGGCTTGACCGCTCTGATGGCTGCCGCCATGAACAATCGGAATCCGGAGGTAGTCATCACGCTTCTGAAAGCCGGCGCGGACACGAAGGTGAAAGACATATATGGGAACACAGTGTTTCGCTACGCTCAGGAGAATGAGAAGCTGAAAGGCGCTGACGCCTATAGGGCACTCGAGGAAGCGCAGTATTGAGCAAGCGATTGAAGCCGCGTTCAACGCACTTCATGCCGATCTTGTGCCCCCTTTCTTGCATGGAGAAGTAGGCACCACCGGACGTATCTCATAAACGCGGCGGTGCGGAGTCTGAGACTGATTGCGATGACGGAGTCATGATCCCCGCTTTTGGAGTAATGCTCGAAACGCTGCATGCTGCTGCGCTTGGCTGAGTAGCACGATCGGTCGCAGGGCTCGCACCGTGATTCGGGCGTGTGGAACCACGTCGGGCATCGATAGGACGTGGTGTTGGATCTCGGGGGCGAGGCGCAGTAGGCGCATGACCTGAGTGACTCGTGCGCCGGTGATGCCCTGTCGTCGCGCGGTGGCAGCCCGGTTTGGGATGTCGCCGCAGTCGAGGAGGGCCTGCCATTCGAGTGCCTTCCGCAGAAGCTCGACCACGCGAGGCGTTTCGGGGTTTTGGAGCTTCGGCCTGCCTCGCCCTTTCGGGACGGCGCCAACCGCTCGGTCAGTCTGTACTCGGCGCGTAAGGATGCCAATATTGCTGTTCTCGAACGCTCCCGTGGGCCCCAGTGCGATCTCGACTTTCTGGTTGCGGTAGAGGCCAGCCGAGCCTGCCTCTGAGGAGGTCAGGTAGACGGTGCGAAACCAAACCTCGGGATCCGCCAGCCTAGAATTGTTAGCAACCCGGTACGTTTGGGGAGCGAAAGTCACAGCGGCGCAAGGAAATAGAAAGAGGCTCCCGGCCAGGGGGCCTTTTTCGTGCCCCTGTACCTGCAAAGTGCCTGCAGTACGATTGACAGCTACACGGAGTACGCCCTCGTGCGCTTCGGCCCCTATCCCAACGACCGGCTCACCGCGACCTTGAGCACGCCCGCTCCTGTTTCACTGTCCAAGGGCAGTCCGGCCGCCCCGTGCGGCCAAACTGGGTGAGTAACAGTGATAGGTCCGAGCTGACAGGCCACCGTCACTGGCGGCGGGCCGTCGAAATAGGGCGCTTCATGGCGGAAGGTCCAACCGGACAATTCACCACTTTGAATAGGCTCGAAGGCCAAAGACGATGTTGGAAAAGCTCCATTTCTTGTCGAACAAAGCATCGCCTTCCTCCTCTACCGCCCCGTCGATCTTGGTTACGCTATGAATGCAGCGTGCCACTCCACCTTCAAGGAATAAGCACGCGGCCCCCGTCGTCGCCTTTCCCTGATTCAAGCTGGATGACGGCAAGTGAAGCGGGTTCGTCGTCGCACCAACAAGCGCGAACGCCATAATAGCTGTCGTCTTCCGCACAATATTGTCGACACCATCGCCGCCCCCAAACGTTAGGAATGAAACGCCCGTCAACAGGTATGGATTGGGAAATCTATGCACGGGGAAATAGCTGAGGTCGACTCCTAATCCGGCACTGGTGAGGAAACCACCGACATGAACCTCCACGGCGATATCCTGGACAACGAAGTATCGAAGTGAAAACACCAGTCCAGGACCTGCCTTGGTTCCGAGGTTGATTCCGATATCGCTGGAATAGGTACCGGCATCAAATGTATATGCAAATGTGGCCATCGACATGAACACAACGAAAGGCAACTTCTTCATGGCTTGCAAACTCCGTTATGGATTCGTCCTTTTTCCCGACCGATAGGTTCGACTGAACAAACCACGACGGCGAGGCTGCGACCATCCCGAAGCGCCGAACCGACGCAAAACAGAAGACATAACAATGCCTGCTCGCCTGAGTCCGATGAAATCATGTGAAAAGCTACAATCTCGCGGTCGCAACTGACTCCCTCTGATGACCTTTCTGTTCATAGACTGGCGAGGAACTCTTCCTGCGTTGTTGTGTCGGTCAGCTCACTTCTTACGGCCGGCTGCTTTGAGCAATTCGACGACACGCTCTTGCGCTTCGACCCTGGAAACATCGCGGGCGTAATCATCGGAGGTACCATGGTAACCCTGCAAACGCGCCCGAGCCCCTCGCAGTGACTCCTCAGCAAAAGACAAGGGTGTTTTGCCCGATGGATCCTTCGCATTCACCTCCGCTCCCGCCTTTAGCAGCAACTGTACGCTCTCCGAGGAACCATCGGAGGCCGCTGACATCAAGGGTGTCTCACCCGAACTATCCCTGGCATTCATGACCGCTCCCGCATCTATCAGGAGCTTTGCCACGTCCGGGCGACGCACCGCCAGTGACAAGGCCGTTGCGCGTCCCCGCAAGACATCATCGCCTGTAGCGTTCACGTCAGCTCCTGCCTCGAGGAGGAGTCTCACCACTTCTGCGCGAATCGCGAACATCTGAGCGTCGGCAATTGTGCTCCTGATACGGGATTCGACGTAGCTTTCCGGGTTCACCGCTCGTTTACAACGTTCGATTCCTCTTTCTTGCGAGTTCGAGGGCTTCGTTGATTCGATGCGGACCTCAGAATATTGTAAAGACAACTCCAACGAACACAGTGATGCTGTCGGCGGAGATATTGAATGCCAACTCCTGGCTGGGCGCGTTGGGATTGACGGGTTTGTTCTTATAGGCGCTCAAGTCGTCTACATATATGGTTTCCCTGTCGGAGACGTTGGGATATGCCGTCATCAACTGGTCGACACCGTCCAGTGTATAGGCAGTTATCACCGTCTTCTTCGGCCGGAAGGTCAGCTCTTCTCCTCGTGCTTCCGCCCGAAGGGAAAGCCACTTGGCCAGGCGAAAGTCCACACCGGCGACTCCGTGGAATCCCCAACCCGCGGTGTAGGTGGTTTCCAATTCCCAATGGTATTGGCCAGGCGTGCCGCCGGGTCCCACGTAAGGGAAGGGGAATGTTTGATCGTCCGTGATCATGCTTTTCGCAAGAATGCCCATGGACGGTCCAGCACCGAAGTGGAAGTCAAACCTCCACACCGGCACCCGTCCTTCCAAGGTCAGGAAGAGGGGAACAAACGAAGTTGTCATCTTCGCGTCTCTGTTCTGGACAAACTTCTGCACATAGACAGCAAAATTGCCTGGAGTACCCAGAACATATCCTCCACCAGCCGCCAGCGAAAAATAGTGGCCGAATGCAACATCAAGTTCGCCACTCGCTCTGGGGCCCCACGCAAGGTCGTGAAACTTGTTTTCGTAGCGGACGTAGTCCCCGCTTGTAGTTCGTTCCACGTCTGTGCCGTATGTCTCGCTATCCAATCCGAACGCATAGCCGCCCTCGGCGATGACCGACAACCCAAAGGCCGAGACAAGTGCTGCCCCTAACAGCAGCATCAACCCAGACAGGACTGCTCGCTTCATTGCTCTTCCTCCTTGTTCAAGTATTCAAGTATCCGAGAAGAAGGAAACGGTTCGTAGCTTTCGCGCTGTATGTTCTTCTTCTCCTTTCTTGATAGCATAGGATCAGACTATTTGTTGCAAGCAGGAATTCCCCATTATTGCAGAGAAAATTCCCCAGGCCCTGGGTGGGGAATTCTTGGCTACCGCCGCATGAGCGAGGTCTTCACTCTGTGGCTCTCTCCGTCGAAGATCAGCAGGTGGCTGTGGTGCAGCAACCGGTCGCGTGTTCGCGGTACGAGCGCACCCGCCGGGTGTAACAGTGTTCGCTGATCGCTCCCGTCTGCCACACGATCTTGTACCACACTTGGCCCCAGCTGCGTTTCTGGTCTACCACCACGTGCTTGCTGACACACCTGAGAATCTCTTTGCGTTCGGCTGCGGTGGTGGAAGCCGCATTGCCACAGTATCCACAGCGCAGTATGCCCTGCAGGAGGGCCTGCCCCTTGCGAGCAACTCCCTTGTGGTCTTCCCGGTAGCGACTCTGGTTCTCCCTGAGCCGAGCCTGATTGGCCAAGAATCTCTCCCAACCGATGTAGGTTGGGTAGATATTCTGGATGACGACGGGCCACTGGTCAATTGCTCGGCGCACCGTGCCCGAACTCGGATGAAAAGGCCGCCGGCGGCTGGGATCCGTGGCGCATCGGCCATGGACATACGCTCCGGCCTATGCAAGGTTCTTGAGAATGGACAACACCGCGCTGGTGCGCGCCGTTTGCCAAACCACCTCGTGAGGAGCAGGACCTCTGAGGGGCCGCGAAGGCAACAGCAAGTGCAGCCGGTACAGATAGGTCGGACCTTGTGTGCGATACCCAGCTGTTCGACCGTAAACCCGTTCGCTGTCGGCGATCAGGGTTCCGAAGACGCCACAGAGCTCAAGCAGTTGGTACCAATCGAAGTTGTTACGCGCCAGGCGCGAAGCATCCAGGCTCAGTACCAATCCTACTCGCGCCAGACCAATCTGTGCGATCGGGTACTGAAACCCCTGCCGCTCTATCGCCGAGAGACCGGACTTGCCCAGGTCGTCATCGATGACCTTCACTCGCTGCTCAGGCCAGCCCAGTCGTACAGTACGTCTGACCAGCCGATATTGCAGGGGATCGGTAGGATCGGTGATGGTGACCCGAACTAACCTCTCATCTGGTGAGGTATTGTGTTGTGTTCGATTCCAGGAAGATGTTCACCCACCGGCCGTACTCCAGGTTTGTGGTGGGCCCGCTGCGATGCGATGCTTACGGGGGTGCGCTCATGAGCGAGCAGCGAGAGAAGATCGTCCACTGCCGCAAGCGCTTGCGGCTCCGGCAGATGACCGACAAACCCGGATCGGGTCTCGGAAGCCGACCCGGAGATCTTCCAGCTGCGGCTGCTGGAGCTGGAGGTGCAGAGGTTCCGGCGGTCGATCCCCGCCAAAATCTGTCCACACCATCAATAATTATCCACAAGAGATCAGCGACAGTGCGAACTTGCTGGTTTGCGCGGTACGGTTCCAGAGGTGGGCTTGACTGCGCGAGCTGCCCTGAACCGGCGATCTTCAAGAGGCAGGTCTCAGTGACCGGAGGAGGTTCTGAAAGGAATCAAGTTGATCCTTTCCCTGCGGAAGCCTGGCTACGGCCCGAAGGGCGCGTTCCGTAATGGCTGGCCGCCGGAACTGGTCGGGCATGGTCAGGAGGTACTGTCGGATCTCAGGGGCGAGCCGCAGTAGCCCTATGACTTGGCTGACCCGGGCGCGGGTGATACCCTCTCGCCGTGCGATGGCAGCCCGGTTTGGCATGTCGCCAGATTCAACGAGGGCCCTCCACTCAAGCGCCTTCCGGAGAAGCTTGACCACGCAAGGTGTTTCGGGGTTCTGGCGCGGCTCCGGCTTGCGTCGGCGTGGCGGTACGACGCTGACCAACTGATCCACCGAAAGCTGCCGCGCTAGGACTCCAATGTTTCCATTCTCGAAAGCGCCTCTTGCCCCGAGGGCGATCTCCACCTCCTGGTTGCGGTAGAGGCCAGCCGAGCCCGCCTCTGGTGCGGCCACGTAGACAGTGCGGAACCATACCTCGGGATCTGCCAGCCTCGCCTTGTTGGCAAACCGGTACGCTTGGGGAGTAGGAATCGGACAACTGGCTCTCTTCGGTCAACAGCGGAGACGGCCAGGTTTGTTTTGGGTTCTCATGGCTCTGGCCTGAGTCGGCACGCTCTTTCGGAGACCCGCAGGACGCTGAAGGTGGGAGACTATGATGACCCGCCTTGCCCATGGGATTCCAAAGGGGTAGACTTCAATCACGAGGTTTACAGCCATGCTGATTGAAACGGAACAGGAAACAGACGGTCGTTGGATTGCCGAGGTCCCTGACTTGCCGGGTGTGATGGTCTACGCAGGTACCCGTGATGAGGCCATAGCTCACGCAAAGGCGATGGCCCTTCGGGTTATCGCCGAGCGGCTCGACCATGGCGAAGAGGTACCGGACCTTGACAAGCTTTTCGCCACGCACGCATGACCCAGTGGCGTTCGGTCAAAGCGCGTACTGTGCTCGCCGCACTCTTGCGAATAGGTTGGAGCATCAAACGTGAGACCGGGAGTTCACACAAGGTGCTTGCGCGACCTGGATTCCCCAATTACGTATTCGCCTTTCATGACCGCGAAGAACTCGGACCGCGCATGTTGGCAAGGATCGCGAAGCATACCGGATTGTCCCCTGACGATCTCTGATTTTTCAGCCACACCCAGATCGCGGAGAAACCGATCTGCTGATCGGGAGCGTCGAACCTCGTGGAGGGACAGGCCGGGCAAGAAGATCTCCACTTTGTTTTCGCGGCGGAGACCACCTGTGCCGGCGGCCGCCGAGGCGACGTGGACGGTGCGGAACCAGACCTCCGGAACTGCCAGCCTCGCCTTGTTAGTAAACCGGTACGCTTGGGGAGAAAATCCATAGGAACGGCTCCCTGCGGGGATGGCCTTGCAAAGCGCGCTTCTCCGCTGCTGCGGGACCCAGCGCGGCCAGCCCTCACAAACGTGCGAGCCAAGGAATCATCATCGCAGCGCGGTACTCTGATCCTGCCTCGCTTCCTACCGGGCGATTTCCGGAATGGAAAGAGCCCTGCAGATCTTCTTGGCCAATCGATTCGAGATTTCCGAGTGCCGGGGAATGGCTTCAACCGCTTCCGTGCGAGGATTCATCCAAAGAGAATGCGCAGCGGCTTCACGCTTCAGAACGCATCCGTTGAACCGCATGTGTCACAGAACTGCGGTTCCTTTCACGAGATGCTGACGATATCCTCAACGGCATCAGCAGGCAGACCGCGTTGGGCATCTTCCCGCCTGTCCTCCAAGATCAGCGCAATCGCTTCGGCAAGGCTACGCTTGCACTCATCGAGGGTATGCCCTTGACCGTTTGCGCCAGGGATCTCCGGACAATAGCCGATATACCACTCCCCGTCCCGCTCGATTATGGCCGTGAACTCGTTGTGAAGTCTGTGCCTCGCCATGAGCCAATGCTACCGCAAGATGGGGTGGTCCGGCAAGCAGATTGCCGAAGGTTTGGAAGCGACCTTCCGTAGCCGTGTGGCTCCAGCTGGACGGTTCGCCGAATCGCGACGTACGCATCAGGCCGTCTGCCGATGGTTCGAGCACTGGCAGATCGGGGGACCCCGGTGGACGTGCATGCGCCCTCCAAGGCCATCACATCCTGGGTCAGCTTGTGGGCCCTACAGCTCACCTCTTCGTCGTTCGTGCTCCTCTACCAGGACCAGGACGACTCGAAGCGCCTGAAGGCGGTGGCCGGGACGGTGAGCGGAACCGCCATCACCCTGGGTGCGGCCGCCACGCTCCACACGGACTCGCCCTACGAGAGTTTCACCACGTCCATGTGCGTTGGTGCCTGTGCGCTGGACAGCGGGCGAGCCGTGTTCTTCTGGGGCCACAACGCCGGCTCCCAGTCGCGGACGCGAATCGCGGTCGGCTACCAGGAGCGGACCGAGGCCGTTCTCTATCTGCATGATTTCAGGTTCACCCTGTCCATGCTCAACGCCGCCGACGGGTGGTCCGGCTCGGTCTGGATACCCAAGTCCGTGGAGGGGGCCTTCGTCCAACTCAGCATCAACTGGGACCATGCCAACGCGCTGCTCTACCTCACGGTGGACGGCGCCTCAGCACACGTCAACGCCGCCGGCAACAGCCTGTTTACAAGCCAGCTCCGGCTCACGCCCAACCTCCTGGGCCCGAACCCGATGAAGAACTACATCGACGACCTCCTGGTGCTTCCGGACGCCCACCTCGAGTACAGCGCGGATTCGATAGCGCACGCCAGCTCGGGCCAGCCATGGGTGGACGCGCTTCGGGAGCTGCTGCTGACATGAAAAGTTTGGTTCTGCTAACGGTAATGGGACGATGGCCTGGAAGGTCATCGGGATCCTCGGCTTCTGCGGTAGGAGTCGGGCGTCAATTCGCAGAACTGCTTCTGAGCCGGCTCACCGGAGGCGGAAAGATCATGAGACATAGAAGGGCTGCGTCCAGGCCTGCCGGCCACCCTTGCCGCGGGCAACAAGCCGCACGTATGAGGTGGCCAATCCCGGTAGGGCCAAACGCATGGAACGGCCACGAACTTTCTCGAGAAGGCGGCCTCCTTCGCCGAAAGCAGTTATCTCTTCCGCATTCTCTGTCTCAAGACAAAGACGGTTTCCTACTCTGGCCACCTGCCTTACGTTGACGCCCGTCGAACAGTAGAAGCTGCCGCGCTTTATGCCCTCCATGATTGAAGCAGGACTTGGATCCGTCGCCCTTACAACGATCCACGCACATCCGGCATCAGCCACGGAATGCGAGTCGTCGCTGGCAAATCCAAGCACTCTTCTGTCGCTCGATAGGAGATCGTCCCACTTGTTTTCAGCGTTCGGAGAACCTTCAAGTTGCGTAACTACGTTGTTGAAGATCTCGATCCCGTGGTAGAAGGCGGCCTCAAGGAGCTTTCGTCTCGAATAGTGAGGAGTCAGTTGCCAGTTGGGATGGTTGAGGATCACCAGCGCCTCGGTCCCTTCGAGGTAACGCAGCAGCGCGCCGTGGTTTGTAATCATGACGGCCGAGATCAACACGTCCTCATCGAGAGCATACACTCCGGTATGCTCTCCATTATCGGGGTTGTTCCATTCGAGCCCCGGAATGACCATGATGCGATCGTCAAGAATCTTGGTACAGCGCATGTGATCGGAGACCGATATAAAGTCGAATCCCAATTCGACATATCGGTCCACCATGCTCTCGAGCGGGGCCTTGGCGCATGCGCTCGCGGGGAAGCTATGAATGTGAATGCTCCCCTTGTACCACACCCCCTTTGACCAGGCGTAGGGATTAGACCAGTCTACCCGCGAGGACCGATCAGTACGGGCCATACTTGCGGTATGCCTCCAGAAGCTCCTTGACGTTGGCGACGGGTGTATCCGCCTGGATATTGTGTGAGGTACAGAAGATGTATCCGCCGCCGCGACCCAGCGTCTCGGATAGGTTCTTGACTTCTTGCTGAATATCGTTGGTTGAGCCAGCCGGCAGCGTCTTCTGTATGGAGACTCCACCATGAAACGAGAGCTTCGAACCGAAGGCGTCTTTCAGCTTTCTGCCTGACATGTCTTTCGCCTCCGGTTGGACGGACTGCAAGATGTCGAGGCCACAGTCAATCATTTCTGGAATGAGCGGAAAGACCGAGCCGCAGGTATGGTGCATCGCCCATGCCCGGTGCGCTTTGATGATCTCCATATACGCTTTGAATCCGTTCATCAGGTACTGTTTCCACATCGGCACCGATAGGAGCAGCCCATTTTGGGATCCAAAATCGTCTCCAGTCAGCACAATGTCTATCTTGCCTTTCGCGCAGGCAAGGATTCTCTCCAGATACGCCGCGTAGAACTGGCGGATTTTCCGCAAGATGGCCTGCACCATGTCTGGATTGAGCGCCAGATCCACTAGTAGCTGTTCCTCGCCTCTCAGATACATAGCCGGTTTCAGTTGGGCGACCCTGTTCAATCGATCACCCATAAAAACGACAACGCGCTTCTCCTTCATTATGCTGTCACACTGTGCCTCAATGCCATCGTAATCGTACCAGTCGGGTGATGGCCAATTCGGATAGGCAAGGACTTCCTCTACGGACGTAGCGTCAGCCAACGGCGGCCGGGCCACCTCCTTATACCATTCTTCTGCACCGCCCAGCTGCAGTCTCACCGTTTGTCTCGGTACGCCCCAAATGTCGTATTCCAGATGGTCGTGTATCAGGGGCGGCCCAGCATACTGGGGACCTGGGATGTATCGGAGGTCAATATCGTGGCCATCAAGGAAATCCTCGTAGGACTCCCTGAGCTCAGACTCGAGCTTGCTTCTCAAGCTGTCTGAAGCCCAAAAATCTACGGGTATTCTGTCAGGAATCACCCGCTCCAGTGTGAGGAACGTTCGCTCCCTTGAGTCCATGCGTTCCGTCTAGCTTCTCAAGCCCGATAGCAGCATTCCTGCTACGAGCTTTCGCTGCAGCAGCAAGAACACCAACAACGTCGGAACAATGGACAGAATGGACATGGCGAACAGTTGCCCATATTCGGCGAAGTAGTCCTGCTGAAAGCTCACCAGCCCCAAGGGCAGCGTCTTGAGCTCTTCTCTGTTGATCGTTACCAGCGGCCACAAGTAGCTTTGCCAGCTGTTCAGAAAGGTGAAGATGCCTGCAGTCGCCAGAGCGGGCATCGACAACGGTAGCACGACCTTCGTATAGGTTCCGAACTCGTTACAGCCGTCGATCCTGGTCGCATCGAGAAAGTCATCCGGGATCGTCTGGATGTACTGGCGGAAAAGGAATACGCTGAAGGCGTCGACAATGCAGGGAAGGATCAGCGCTCTATACGAGTTGAGCCAGCGAAACGTTCGGACAATCAAGTAGAGGGGAAGGAATGTTGTCTGCAGCGGCAGCATAAGGGTGCCAAGCATCAACAAGAAGATTAGTTTCGACCCTCTGAATCTCAGCTTGGCTATGCTGTAGGCCGCCAGGGAACACAGGAATAGGTTCCCCCCTGTGACGGTCAGCGATACGAGCATGCTGTTGAAGAAGTAGCGAAAGAACGGGTAGTACTGGAAAGGTTTCACATAATTCGACAGGTCTATCCTGGAGGGAATCCATTGTATCGGAATCGTGAATATCTGGGCGTTGGGCTTCAGGGAGGAAACGAGAGCGTAGGCCAGCGGCAGGACGACAAGAAAGCACCCCAACAGCAGGAATGAATACAACACGAATGACCTTGCAGCCCGTGACAATCTCGCAGCAGTCATTACAACCACGCCGCCATCAGTACTTGACCTCTTCGCGGAAGATCCTGAGCTGAATGATTGTGAACGTCATCAAGATCACAAAGAGAACGAGCGACATCGCAGACCCCCTGCCCATGCGAAAATACTTGAGACCGGTTTCATAGGTCAGAAGTGCCAGGACTCGGGTAGCGTCGACAGGACCTCCCTTCGTCATGATCAAGAATATGTCGACGGTCTGAAAAGCGCTGATGATCGAGATGACGATTATGAACAGGAGGATCGGACTCAACAAGGGAAGGGTAATCCTTAGAAAGCGCTTGAAAGCTCCCGCACCGTCGATCTTGGCTGCTTCGTAGTACTCACCGGGTATGCTCTGCAGACCGGCAAGGAATAAGATCGTGTAGTATCCCGTACCCCACCATATTCTCATGATTACGATCGCAGGCAATGCGTAGCGTTCGCTCGTTAGCCAGGTGATTCTATCGGGTGAGATCCAGCTCAGCATGGAATTGACCAGCCCATAGGGATGATACAACTGAGTCCAGATGATGGCGGCAGCGAACAGAGACAACATGAAAGGCATGAGGAACACCGATCGGAAAAAGCCCTGAAATCGGACGCCTGAATCGAGAGCCAGGGCCACAAGCAGAGACAGCGGAAGAAGGATCAACGTCGAGAAGCCTGCATAGTAGACGGTTATGCGCAAGGAATGAACAAAGTGCTCGCTGTGGATGAGCCAGCCGAAGTTCTCCAGGCCTGTAAAACTTGGCCTTGTCAGAATGTCATATCGGGTAAAGCTAATCAGCAGCGCCACGACGATGGGGATGATCTTGAAAACGAGGAAGAGGAGCAGCGCCGGGCCTACAAAGGCCCAACCCACCAGTGTTCTTCTTGGGAGCCTGCCCGCCGTCCGTGCCATCTTCACAGAAACCATGTGATCCCTTTGTTGTCTTTCACGCTCCAGCAGGAGCCGACCTTGCGGCGCCATGGCCACAAGGTCGGCCTTTTCAGAACAGTGCGAACGCCGGCTACTGAGCTTTCTTTATGTCGTTGATTTCCTTTGCGGCCACGTCCAATGCCTGCTCCGGAGGCATTCTGTTCAGGAGCGATTTCTCGATAGCATCTACCAGGGACTTGGCGATCTCGGAAAAGTGGAGATCGATCAGCAGCGGTTTCCCGTATTTCACGTCGTCCAGCCAGACATTGGCGAAAGGCATTGACTTGGCCTCTGCGCTTTGGGCCAACCCCTTCGTTGGCATGATGAAGCCAGTCTTCTGCAACCAGTAGGGTGCCCGGCTCAAGAAGTATGCAACGACCTTCCACGCTTCGGCCTGGTTTTTCGAGCTCTTCATCACCATCCAGGTCCAGGTGCTGGTGCCCACTGCACGCTGACCACCCGTCGCCATCGGAAAGGGGACGATCTTGAAGTGGCCCTCAATCTTGGGATTGTACTTGATGAACGTGGGAGCCTGCCAGTTCGCCCCGAACCACATGGAAAGCGTGCCATTGGCGAACTCGGTATCGAACTTATCTGTTGCCCTTTCTGTGCTGATGATCTTGTCTTTGTACACCATGTCGTACCACAGCTTCAGGGCTTGCACGCCGGCAGGGCTGTTCACGAGCGCCTCGCTATGATCCGCGTTGAGAATGCTCCCCCCAAGTTGATAAAGAATAGGTTCATACCCCAACACGTACCAGGCTGGAGCCATGTTGAACGGGAAGGTTACGGGTTCCCTCACCATCCTGCCCCCTTCCACTTTGACTAGCTTCCTGCCCGCGCTGATCACATCATCCCACGTTCTTGGGAACTGCGTCTCCGGGTTCAGACCTACTTCAGTGAAGTGATCTTTGTTGATGGCCCAGCTGTAGATCGCTGTCGTGGACGGTATCGCATAGCAGACACCGTTGAAAAAGTAGCCGTCCAGAGCCCCCTGGCTGAACTCCGCCTTCAGACTCTCTGCAGAGCTCGCTCCCAGGGAGGCGTAGTTCACGGGAGCCAGAGCATCTGACTTCAGCAGTCTGGGGATCTCCCGCTCCGGAAACACGAAGAAGTCCGGGCCGGCTTCCCCTGCAATCGAAACGTAGATCCTTGTCACGTGATCCCCATGCGGGGCCTTGTCCATGGAGATCTCAACGTTCGGATGGGCTTCCTGATATTCATTCAGAAGCTCTTGCGTTGCGTCGTTGATGATCGTCTCGGTCTGCATCCAATACCTGAGAGAGACCTTCTGTGGCTGTTCTTTCGTCTCCTGAGCGCCGCCCCCGTACACTGAGAATGCCAGGAGAAGACATAGCGCGAGGCAGAACCACGGGACCCTTTTCATAGAAACCCCCTTACCGAGTGATATTGCGTGGAGTGCCAGCAGCACTCCTTTGCGCCTCGATTCAACGCGAGTGACGGCCCCATCTCATCTACAGGATCATCTTGTCCACCACCAGCGGGTCCAGGTAATAATTGAAGTCACACCACAAGGGTCTCACGTATCCGGCAAAGAAATGTGTCTCCATCGCTTTCAGCACTTCCTCGACTCTCTGCTTGGCGCTTCCCAGGAGAACCGAATTGGTGTGGCCCAGAAGCAGGCAATCAAAGCTGTAGTCCAGGAGCTTAACCAGTGACTTTCTCCACGCGTCGTAGTCTGAGCCGATTCTGGGGCTGAACCCCCCTACCAGAGAATCTCCGCAGAACAGAATGCCCATGCCATTTGTCCTTGCCAGAACGCAGATGCTTCCCGGCGTATGGCCGGGCGTGTGGATAACTCGGAGGTCGATGTCCTGGAGAGGGACCACGTAGTCGTCTTGAATTTCCACGTCGACCTTTGTTGGCGTAAATGTCTGGTGGTACAGCCACGCCGCGCAGGTCTTCTCGCCGTCCGCTTCTTCCACCATCTGAGCATCTGCGCGGTGAAGCGCGAACTTTGCTCCTGACTCCTTCTTGAGAGTCGCGGCTGCATCTACGTGGTCGTAGTGGCCGTGCGTGCCGATTACCATCTCCAGATCTTGTATCGATACCCCCACCTGCCCCAGGTTGTCACATAAGGCAGTGAAGCCGTGAGCACACCCGCAATCGATCAGAACGGGCCTCTGCGCCTTCACTAGGTAGGAAGCAGCGTCCCACTTGTGCGTAAGAGCTACACCGCCTACCTGATAGATGTTCGGCGCCAGAGCGCAGATGTTCACTGAGGCAGCCCTTTGCCGAACAGCTGTTTGCTGATCTGGAGGGTGACGAGTTCCAGCAAAGCCAGCTGGGCAATCCTCGGCTGGCAGGAATAGCTTCCCAGTAAGTTCTCGGGAACCATGGTCAAGAGAACCAAGTCAGATAGTCTTGCTATCGAAGAATGGGGGGAATTCGTTAGTGCGATCGTGGTTGCCTTGTTTTCCCGGCATTTTGTCAGGGCATACACTACCTCTTGCGTTTCGCCCGAGTGAGAGATTCCCAGCAACACATCACTCTTGCCCAACTGGTTGACGATTCTCTCTATCTCGACCCGATCGGAAGAGTAAAAACTGTATATCCCCAAGCCCAGCAGGCAGTCGTTGAAGACCCTCGCGACGCCGGCTGAACCGGCGAGGCCAATGATGAAATTCTTGCGCGATTCCATGAACGCCGTTGAAACCCGTTTGATGGACGGCTCGTCATGTTGTGCCAGTGTATCCGCAAGGCTATTTGACAGGTTCTCGATCAGTTTGGCCCGTGCAGCTTCAAACGGGTCCGAATGGTTGATGTCTTCATAGATATTCGCACCTTTCTTCAGCAATTCAGGAACTATGGCCGCCTTGAAATCCTGATACCCCGAAAAGCCCAAGGAGCGGCAGAGTCTCAGGACCGACGCATCACTGACCGAGCATCGCTCGGCCAACGTCTGTAGAGACGACAGGATGGTCTTGTCCGGGTGCAGGCGAATGTAGTCGGCAACTCTCTTCTCTGATTTTGTGAGCGTGTTGTACCTGGCATCGATGAGCGTCAGCGCTCCAACTTTGATCTTCACTTGCTGTTGCATACACAATTCTCTGCACAGAAAGTTGTATTTGCAACACTCTACCACCAGGCGGGGGAGCTGTCAAGCGGCGAAGCACAGGAATTCGCAGAGAGCGCTTCCTGGGGTTTCTCCCAACAAGAACCCGTGACCCAAGGTGTTTCTCTTGTGGGTTGGTCGCCTCGGGCATCACCGTCTTGAAGTTGTCGAGAAGGCGCGCAAGCATCTCCTTGCTGACAGCCGGGGGCGCCAGGCACCGCCGCCGCCGGCCCGACTCGTCCCTTTCGGCTTCCAGCTCGAGGAGGCGAGTGGTCAGGTTCCCCGCCTGTTACACGCAGAGCTCTGGTTTCATGGTGCCGGTCTCGTTGTTGGCCAGCATGATACTCACCACGGCGGTCTCCCCCACACGAGGGCGCCAACGTCATTGTTCCGCACCATGGCCGCACCGTCGACAGTTCCAGGCGGTCACACGGTCGGGCCGTCGCCGGATCTTCCACCACCGGGGTCGCTACATGCCTTCGGCGCTTGGGCCCTCCTGGCTCGAACCCAGATAGACAGTTTGTTGGCCTCCGTCCCGACGGAGGTGATCCCCCTGGGCCGGGGAGATCACCGACGACGATCTGCTGCTGGTGCTGGCCCCAGGCGGTAGGATCTCGTTGGCGGGAGGCACCCCCATCGGGCGGCTCACGATCTCCACCGCCGGCCCCTCCGGTGGGGCCGACGGAGACCTGTGGTTCAAGAGGGAAGCATGACGAGCGACCTCCTGCCCGTCCGCGCGACGATCTTGCAGAAGCGCTCCGGCACCTGGAAGCCCGTCTCGGCGGCCTCGGTCAAGGTCGGGGGCGCCTGGAAGACGGCCACCGGGGGATGGGTCCGCGCCTCGGGAGCGTGGAAGCGGATGTATGGGATCCCCCCCGAGAATCTGATCATCCACACCCACTCGGGCTCGGAGCCATCGTGCGACGCTGAAAGGTCGAACTGCAGGCTCTTTGGTTGACAAGTGGGGAGAGCGCTATGCGCAGACCATCCCGACCGAGGGCGAAGCTGGCGAGGAGCGAAAGAAAACCCGTAAAGCCTTCGGAAGAGTAGTAACAAACTGACGGTGGGGCAGATCAAGAAGCACCCTTACAGTCATTGATCACGATAGATACCGGTGAGGGAATTTGGAGCCGTCAAAAGATCCCAAGGCGTTCCTTGGAACAAGACCGTCCCCCCTTTGTAACCACCCTCCGGTCCCATGTCGACAATCCAGTCGGCGTTGCGGATGACGCCGAGGTTGTGCTCGGTGACGATCATCGTGTTTCCTGCGTCGACGATGCGATTGATAACCTGCAAAAGATGGACGATGTCGGACCCCTTCGCCCAGCGATTTCGACTCGTCCAGAAACAGGTCCATGGTGACGCCCATTTTGCGCCCCAACCCGTTGCACTCGGGGCACATCCCCTTGGGATCGTTGAAAAAAAACAGGTACGCGCCGCCGATGGACGGCTTGCCTGCCCGCGAAAACAAGAGCCGCAGAATCGGCGAAATATCGGTGACCGTTCCGACCGTCGAATGGGACCCGCCCCCCAAACGCTTTTGATCGATCACGACGGCCATGTTCAGATTGGCCAGCGAGTCGGCCGCGGGCTGGGGATACTTGGGCATGAAACCAGGAAGGAAGGTACTGAAGTTCTCAGCCAGGAGGCGCTGAGCCTCCATCGCGACGGTGTCAAGGACCAGGGACGACTTGCCGGACCCGGACACGCCGGTGAAAATCGTAATCTTCCTTTTGGGAATCTTGAGGGACACGTTTTTCAGGTTGTTTTCGCGTGCGCCCTTGATTTCGATGTACTCTTGTGCCATTCTCGCCTCCGATAGGAAAATTGATCTCGGGCGGTCGGCAAACGCCGGACGTCAAGGACGCGGAAACATGGCCGCAGCCCATAGCACGCGCCGGAGCTGCCGCAGCACACGACCTCAGCCAGACCGGCCAGGGCCGGGGGCGCATCCTCCTACGGGTCTAGACCGCATGCGGGTTGGGCGACGGCCCCGCCGCTCCGTAGCGGCGGGGCCGTCGCATCTGGTGCCGATCAGGCGGGCTGCCTCACCCCGAGTATGTTGCCGTCGCGATCCTTCACGGTTGCGATGCGCAGGCCACCGCCCACCTCTGTAACCGGCCGCAGCTCCTGCGCGCCGGCATCCAGAAGCGATTTCAGAGCCTCCGAAATATCCGCGACCTCCACGTAGCCGATGGGCATGGTAATTCCGCAGCCGCGGGCGTTCGGGTCGAGCCCCACCTCGAGTTCCCCTGTTCTGAATCCGACGTAGTAGGATCCATCGACATAGGGCTCGACGCCGAGCAGGGTGCGATAGAACGACTTCGACGCGGACAGGTCCGTGACCGGATAGACGATCAGCGAAATTCCTTGTGCCATAGTTGCTCCTCTCTACCAGTATGACGAAAATGAGGGCGCGAATGTGACAATTGCGATCCGCCGCCCCGGTTCAGGACGCACCTGGTAGCCCGGCCCGACATTTCCCGGAGGAGGGAAGGCTTCCCTCCCCGGGAACGGCCGGAGACAACAGGTTTGTCTTTGGGCGAAGCTTCACGATGGTCCGAAGATCTGCACGATCTTCTGCTCTCCGTCGCCATAGAGCCTGCGAAGGTTCTTGACCCACTCGATGGCCTTCTCCTTGGTATCAACCTGGATGATGGCAAAGCCTGGCATCAACTCCTTACCTTCCAGAAAGGGGCCGTCCGTGACCGAGATCTTCCCATCGGTCAGCAGGATCCTGGTCTCCTTTCGCTGGAGCCCGCCGGCTGTGATGAGGATTCCTTTTTTGATGGACTCCTCCATGAATTTCCCAAGCTCCGCCATGGCCTCGGGCCCCGCCTGCTTGTCCGCCGGCGAACCGTAGACAAAGAATTGCATATTCTCCTCCTCCAAATGAGGCCTCAGTCCCGGCCATCCTGCCGGTGACGTGCCCCACTGCGTTTGATTTCGTCATGTAGTCGTGTGGGGGACTGCAAAAGGGACAACGCTTGGGGAAAACTATCCGGAGATTTCGGCAAGCCGCCTTTGCAGAAAGCGGCGCTCTGGTTCCTGCCGGGCAAGCCTGAGGGCGCGCCGGTAGGATACCGCTGCTTCTTTTGCGCGCCCAAGTCTACGGTTCAGGTCCGCACGTACCGCGTGGGCCGGGTGGTAATCCACGAGCTCTCCCCGGTCGAGCAGGGCATCGATGAGCGACAACCCGGCTGCCGGCCCGTCGCGCATGGCTACGGCAATCCCCCGGTTGAGCTCCACGACAGGCGAAGGGCCAGCCTCCAGGAGCATGTCGTAGAGCTGCACGATCTGCGGCCAGTCCGTGGCCTCGACCGACGCCGCCACGGCATGAACCGCCGCGATGGCTGCCTGCAGGGTGTAGAACCCGAACCGCCCTGACAAGAGGGCCTGGCGTACCAGGCCGATCCCTTCGGCTATCGTCTCCCGGTTCCAGAGCGACCTGTCCTGCTCCTCAAGAGGGATCACGTCGCCCTGAGCATCCGTCCTCGCGGCGCGGCGGGACTCGTGCAGGAGCATGAGGGCCAGCAGGCCGATGGCCTCAGGCTGCGGGAGGAGGTCCACGATCAGACGGCCGAGGTAGAGCGCGTCCTCCGTCAGGTCCCGCCGAAGAAAATCCTTTCCGGCCGTAGCAGCAAACCCTTCATTGTACACCAGGTATATGACGTGAAGGACGGCGCCAAGACGCCTGCCAAGCTCAGTGCGTGACGGGATCTCGTAGGGGATGCGTTCGTGTCGAATTCGTTCCTTGGCGCGGGCTATACGCCTCGTCATGGCGGCTGCAGTAACAAGAAAGGCCCGCGCGATTTCTTCGGTCGTAAGGCCGCAGACTTCCCGAAGCGCCAGGGCAATCCGGCCATCCCGGGGCAAGACAGGATGGCAACAGGTAAAGATGAGGCGGAGCTGGTCGTCCTGGATGGTATCGGTGTCCAGTTCTTCGGGATCCGTGTAGGCTTCCCGGGATTCCCGGGCTAGTCTCACAAGCGCGGCATCATGACGCCCGCGCCTGCGAATAACGTCGATCCCCTTGAATCTGCCGGTTGAAACAAGCCATGCCCGTGGATTCCGGGGCAGGCCCGTATCAGGCCACTGTTCCAGGGCCGCCCGGAAGGCCTCTTGGAGGGCCTCCTCCGCCAGATCGAAGTCACCCAGCAGGCGAATCAAGGTTGCCAGCACCCGCCTGGACTCGGTGCGGTACAGCTCCGCTACGTATGTGTCTATCGGTTGTGCAGGTTCCATTCCCATACGCTTGCGTCAATGATACTGCCGGGGTCAGTCCCCGGCCAACTCATTGAAGGCCTCGCGGAGGGCGTTTGCGAAAAGCTCCGGCACTTTCAGGGCGCCAAAGTGGCCGCCTTCAGACACGAGATTGCAGCGCCGGACGTTCAGGCCCTGGCAGAAGGTGATCGACCATGTTTCCCTACCGTCGGAACTGAATGCGCGGCAACGGCCCGAGATCGATGCACCTATCAGTCGCGGGTACGGTGAACGTCGCGCCGGTAAGCTCAACGAGAGCGCCCTGAAGGCGCTCGTCCGTGCCGGTGTTGAACACAACCTCGCCAAGGTGAAACCCAAGCGCAAGTAGGGTGCGTTGCCTCCGCTAAGGCGGACTTCACCGGCCCTGCGCCTGGATTCAGGCTTTTGCAGGAATGGACATCGCAGTTCCGATTTCTGAATGTTTCTCGCTACAGGCTCTTGGCGTGCCTCACAAACGTCTCGTCTCGCGCGCACCCACACTCGCCGATCGCGTTTCCGAAAGAGACCGCGACCGGCTGCTCTTTAGCCACCAGCCCGCCGATTCTCTCCGCGCCTTGAGATGACCGGTAGGAACCACGACAGCGTCTTCGATCCAGCTCCGGAGGCCAGGCTTCCTGGCTGGCGCGCCATGAGCGCTCACGGTTTGGGGGCCTGAGCCGAAAGCAAGGCTGAGCTCACGTCTAGGTGGCCCCACGAAGTGCTGGGGCGGCCTCGGGTTGAGGGGGATCCCGAGCTGTGAGCCGGAGGGCGTGGAAACCGGCCGCAGTGGGAAACGGGCGAGAAAGTTCAGCTCAGGGAAGCGGGATCGAGGCCCGGAGGAGCGGCGCCCGTCTTGATGAGATGCCGGAGGATCCTGCGAACCTGCTGGGGTTCCGCGATCACGGCGAGACCTTCGTCTGCGAGCCGCAACGCGGACAGCGAAGGACGTCCACTTCGTAGACCTTGGCAAGCAGCCTGGCCCAAGCGGCACGAGATTCCCGGGCGGACACGGAGTCTTCGGAGGGATGCTCGGAGCCATCGCCCAAGCGGACGGAGGAGGGTTGTTCGTGCTCGGGGATCCAGCCCTCGGGAGCCAGGCGCACGAGATAGGGCTTGCGGGACCAGGTGCCGCGGGAGCGTGAGGAGTACAGCCCATAGCGGCGGATCAGCCTGGCTCGGGCATCAGGAAGGTGCTGAAGCAGCTGGAACAGGAACTCCGCCGCATGGAATCTGTGTCAACCATGCTGTAGGCCCCCGTTCGTGGCGTTGGGTTTCTTCTGAGTCCCGGCCCCCTTGGGGCCAGGGACTCGCGGCGTCCTGCCGCGCGTTCCTGGCCCTCTTCAAACAGGGAGCGCCTCAAACGCATCCCGTTTACAGGACCCACTTGCGCTTGATGTTCCTCAGGCTGAACAGGAACAGCCCGGCCGCGAACAGCAGCAGCACCGGGAAGCTCACCCAAAGGGGCAGCAGGCCCTCCCCGTTGATCGCCGCCTTCAGGATGTCGGCCCCGTAGGTGAGGGGCAGGATGAAGGACAGGGGCCGGAGGAACACCGGCAGGGCGGTGACGGGGATGAACAGCCCACAGAGAAACAGCATCGGGAAGCGGAAGAAGTTGGAGAAAGTCTGCGCCTCGAAGACCTCGTGCACCGCCACCGCGATGAACAGCCCCAGGAAGGTGCTGGTGGCGGCGATCAACAGAATGGCGCCAATAACCGCTGCCCAGCCGACCCCGGATAGATCGACCAGGAAAGAGGCGACCAGGATCGGCGCCATGGCATTCACCACCCCGAACAGGATCGCCCCGCCGGTCTTGGCCAACATCAGCAGGTTCAGGGCGATCGGCGCCAGCAACAACCGCTCGAAGGAGCGGCTGCGTCGTTCGAAGGTGATGGTCACCGCCAGCATGGAGGTGGTGCCGAACAGGATCGCCATGGCTATCACCCCCGGCAGAAGTTGCCGGATGTCGAGCGGGGTGCGCGAGCGCAGGTAGAACATCAGCATCCAGGCGAAGGGGAAGATCAGCCCCCAGCTGATGTTCGGCGGCTTCAGGTAGTAGGTCCTCATGTCCTTGGCCACAATGGCCCGGAAGGCGGTCCCCGCGCTCATTTCTTCCTGCCCTCCCGCTCCTGCCGCATCCGCGCGGACTCGATACCGGTCACCCGTACGAACACTTCCTCCAGGCTGGGCCGAATGAGCCTGGCTTCCGTAATTTTCGCCCCGTCCTCGGCCAGAGCCCCCAGCAGGGGCAGCAGCTCGATCGGGCCTTCCGAGACCACCCGCAGGTGACGCTCATCCGGGCGGTGTACGGCATAGCCGGGGAATCTCCGCTTGAGGGTTTCGGGCGGGTCCGACCCGGCCTCCTCCACGGCCAGTTCCAGCACCGTCTCCTTCTGGTGCTCGGCCATCAACTCCTCCAGCGAGCCGATGCGCACGATCCGCCCGGCCACGATGAAAGCGATGCGGTGGCACAGCCGCTCGGCCTCCTCGATGTAATGGGTGGTGAGAAACACCGTGGTGCCGCTCCGGTTGAGCTCGCCGATGAGGGAACGGATCTGGCGGGCACTGGCCACATCGATGCCGGTGGTCGGCTCATCGAGGAACAGGACCTGCGGCCGATGGATGATCCCGGCGGCGATAGTGAGCTTGCGCTTCATGCCCTTCGAGTAGGCCCTGAAGGGGCGCCGGCCCGCCTCCTCCAGGCCGAACTGCTCCAGCAGCCGCTTCGCCCGCTCCTCACGCTCCGTTTTGCCGACGCCGTAGAGGGCGGCGCAGAAGGTGAGGTTCCCGAAGCCGTCGAGCTCCTCGTAGAGGTTGCTCTCGTCGGGGACGATCCCCATCGCCGCCTGGGCCTTCTTCGGCCGCACAGTGTAGTCCTCTCCCTCCAAGAACATGAGACCGGAGGTGGGGCGGGCCAGGCCGGTGAGCAGGTTGATGGTGGTGGTCTTGCCGGCCCCGTTGGGACCCAGAAACCCAAAGATCTCCCCGCGGTGCACGCGGAAGCTCACCCCGTCGACGGCGGTGACCGACCCGAAGCGCTTGACCAGGTCGGCCGCTTCCAGCAGCGTCTCCGGCAGTGACCCCGCCGGAGACGCCACCTCTCGGCCTGCATCACGCTCCGAGCGGCCCGAAGCCGCCATCGGCGTCGGCCTGCCGGTGCCGGCCGCGGCCATCGGCCCCCTGGCTTTGGACCTCATGGCCTTTGGCACCATAGGGCTCAGGCCCGCCCGCCCCGGGGCACGCAGGGGTGTTCCCGCCCCTCCCCGTGGCACGCCCGGACCTGCTCGGGCGTACAATCCTGCGGCTTCTCCTTCAGGTGCTGCGGTTTCTCACAGCCACACTTCCGGCGGTTATCCTGGCAGCACATACGGTTCCTCCCGTAAACGGTATTTGATCGGAGGGCACTGGCTACGGCGCCTCCCCGATGGCCCCTGACATCGGTCGGTTTCCGGCCGCTTCCTGCCCGTCCGCCTGGGCCACCGGCAGGGTCGCCTCGCCGGGGAAGCCCGCCATGGCCTGCCGCAGCTCCTCCAACCGCAGCCGATTCAAGCGGTAGTGCACCAGATAGCCGCTTTTCTCCCCGCTCACCAGCCCCGCCTGGCGCAGCACCCCCAGGTGCTGGGAGACGGCCGGCTGGCTTATCGAGAGGCGGCGGGTGATGGCGTTCACGCACAGCGGCCGGCCGGCGATCAGCTTGAGGATCTGGAGCCGCACCGGCACCGAAAGCGCCTTGTGCAGCCGGGCAAGCTCTTCTTCATTCATAAGTATATTCTAATTGACTTATAATATGCCCGACACACCCTTTTCGTCAAGAGGTGCCGATGGACGGACGGGACCTCCGGGCCAGCGCTCGGCAGGCTGGCCATGTGGCCCGCTCCTGCTTGAAGGGTTTCTTTCAAATAGGAGCCAGGAGCAACGGGAATCCCCTGCAGCCGGGAGAGAAAAAAGTTCGCCTCTTTGTTCCGCCGCGGACGGCACGATCTTCACGACCCCCCGGCCGCGCCCCACCCCTCACCTCATCCCTGCTGAATCCCGCGCAAACTGGCTAGCTGCTTGCTGATGTTCTGCTCGATCACCTGTTCCACGCAACTGATGAACCGAAGCAGACAGGGCGCTTCCAACGAATAGTAGACCGTAGTTCCCTGCTTGCGATCGGTAATGATCCCGGCATTCTTCAAAACGGACAGATGCTTCGATACGGTGGAGGTGTCGGCACCGATCATCTCGGTGAGTTCGCAGACACAGTGAGGCTTTTCGGAGAGCTTGTCCACGATGTAGATTCGACTGGGGTGAGCCAAAGCCTTGAGGATTCCCGCTCTTGCTTCGCTTCTGAGCTTCTCTGATTCTGTCATGCGATTCCTTCCTATTTTGCTAATTTGCCAAAGAAGTCCCCAGTCGTCAAGCAGAGTAGGCCGGACCTGCCACTGGTTCTCGGGCTGCGACTTGGACCTTCCGCACTGCTCGCCTCAGGCCGCGAAGGCGGCCGCACGCCAGCAGGCGTGAGCCGGTGGCGGGGGGCCTAGCCCTGCCGGTAGACGCGAGCATCCATCCGGGTGCGTCTTCACGAGAGACAAGGGAGAAGAGGAGGGAGATGAGCGATCTGCTGATCGAGATAGCCTGTCTGGCCTGCGGCCGAAGAATCAAGGCGGCCTTCAGCGAACTGGAGGGACACAGCGCGCGCTGCCCGGCGTGCGGCGCCGCCGTACCTGTGACGGAGGAGCGGCTCGAGGCCGTCGTAGAGCGCCGGATGCAGGCCGAGCGAAAAGCTTCGAAGCCGAAGTTTCGCGGGTTGTAAACCTGCGTCCGGAATGTCAGTGCAGGGAGAGCAAACCATGAATTCGCACGCAACGAACAAGCACAGTATGGTAAGGCACTTTTCCCCCGCCTGGTACGCCTCGGTCATGGGGACCGGCGGGTTGGCCATGGTGATGGACCGGCTTAGCGGTTTGGCGCCCTTCACGCGTCCGGTTGGTTCGGCACTTGCGATACTGAACACAGCCCTTTTTCTCGTCCTGATCGGGCCCTGGTTGGCGCGGTGGTTTTTCCACTTCGATCAACTGCTGAAAGATCTGAGGCACCCGATCATGTCCAATTTCTTCGTGACCATGCCGGTGGGCGGCCTCATTTTGGCGATGAACTTTTTCATCTTCGGCAGGCAGATGTTCTCGCTTTCCTTTCTCGGGGCCCTGGGAATGGTCTTCTGGGCTCTCTGCGTCCTGTTGGCGCTGATCTCCAGTGTGTTCGTCATCCTCAACGTGATGATCCTGGAACGGGTGGAACCGGAGCTGACGAACTTCTCCTGGTTCATCACCCCGGTGGCGAGCATAATCGTTCCACTTCTGGGGAACACTCTCATTTCCTTGTACGCGGGTGAGCATCTCGGGTTGGCCAAAGGGATCAACCTCATCGACATAGCGTTCTTGGGCAACGGCTCACTGCTGTTCATCATCTTTTCCGGCATCCTCTTCGCGCGCTTCATCAACCACAAAATGCCCCACGCCACGGTGACCCCCACCTTTTGGATCCTTCTGGGACCGGTTGGGGTCGGCACGCTGAGTCTGATGGGCATCGCCGAGGCCTCCAGGAGGCTGGGTCTGCTTCAGGCGGTAGGTCCCCTCAACATTCTCGCCCTCGCCCTCTGGGGGTTTGGGCTGTGGGCCTTCATCCTGACGATAGTGGTTACGATCAAGTATCTCCTGGAGGGCGGGATTCCCTTTTCCCTCTCCTGGTGGGCTTTTATCTTTCCGCTGGCCGCCTATACGCTGTCCAGCTTCCGCATCTACGCCTTTACCGGCGTCAAGGCCGTGCTCTGGTACGCGGTCGGCCTGGCCGTGCTTCTCACCGTTCTGTGGATCAGCACGTTCGCCCGTTCCGTGATCAGCACGGTTAGCGGCCGGTTGCTGGTCCCAGCAGGTGCTCAACATGAGGCCCGGGACGGCGCGCAGCCGCTCCTGGTGGGACGGACGAAGCTGCAAAACAGAGGTGAGGTCACCCCTTGACAGGCAAGCAATTCATGGTTAAATTGCCAAATAGGAACACTTGAGGAGGAACAAGATGACAATTCAAATTCTGGGCAGCGGCTGCCCGAACTGTCAGCAACTGGAGCAGAATGCCCGCGAAGCTGCCGCTGATCTTGGTCTATCGGTTGACATCGAAAAGGTCACGGATTCGGAGCGAATCACCAACATGGGCGTTCTGTTGACGCCGGGTCTCGCCATCGATGAGGTGGTGAAGAGCACTGGCAAGGTGCTCTCCAAGCAGGAGGTAGCGGCTCTTCTGAAGGCACTGGAGTAGCATTGGCCCATTTCAACCCATTCCGCGGGGCTGTTCTGCCCTGCCCTCGGGTGGCTGAAGAACCGTTCGTAGCCGGACGGCAGGGACAAACGGCTTAGAGGGGAGCGATGAGCACAGTAACCGCCGAACAGACAAAACCAACGAAACCCTTTCGTCCCTTCCAGTTTCTGCAAAACAAGAAGAACCAGGCCCTGCTGATCCTCTTCGGGGTGTTTCTCTTTGCCTATCTGGTGCCTTTCTCTTCGGCGAGAGTGTCGGCGGCGGTGCACGAATCCTTCCTGATGCTGGGAGCGTACGCCCGGCAGCACGTCCTGCTGTGCCTGGTGCCAGCCTTCTTCATCGCCGGGGCCATTACCGTGTTTCTCAACCAGCAGTCGGTGATCCGCTACCTGGGCCCGCAGGCCAAGAAGATCGTGGCCTACAGCGTTGCCTCTGTGTCCGGGACGATCCTGGCGGTGTGCTCCTGCACGGTGCTGCCGCTGTTCAAGGGGATCTACAAGAAGGGGGCGGGCATCGGCCCGGCCGTATCCTTCCTGTACTCCGGGCCGGCGATCAACGTGCTGGCCATCGTGCTCACGGCCAAGGTGCTGGGGCTCCAGCTGGGGTTTGCCCGGGCGGTGGGGGCGGTCTTGTTTGCCTTCCTCATCGGCCTGGCCATGCACCTGATCTACCGCAGGGAGGACGAGGCCAGGACCACCGACGCGGCCATGTTCAACGGCCTGCGGGAAGCCGGGGGGCGCACCCTGGGCCGGACGGCGTTGTACATGGCCAGCATGATCGGTATCCTGGTGTTCGTGAATTGGGCGCCTTCCCGGGGATCGCTGTCGGCATGGGACTTCATCTACCGCTTCAAGTACGCCATCGTGGGAGCCTTCGCACTGCTGCTGGCCTATTCGCTGGTACGCTGGTTCCGCAGGGAGGAGCTCGTCTCCTGGGTCACGGCCACTCGGGATTTTGCGGTTCAGATCCTGCCCCTCCTGTTCGCAGGCGTGCTGGTAGCGGGATTCCTGTTGGGGCGGCCAGGACACATGGCCTTGATTCCGGAGCGCTGGATCGCTTCGTTGGTGGGCGGTAACTCGTTGGGCGCCAATCTGACCGCGGCGGCGGCCGGCGCCCTGATGTACTTCGCTACCCTGACCGAAGTGCCCATCATGCAAGGCCTGATTGGAGCTGGAATGGGGCAAGGCCCGGCGCTGGCGCTGCTTCTGGCCGGCCCTTCTCTGTCCCTTCCCTCGATGTTGGTGATCGCCGGAGAGTTGGGGTGGAAGAAGACGGGGACCTACATCGCGCTGGTCGTGGTGCTGTCCACCGCGGCAGGGCTCCTATACGGGTCGATGGCCGGGTAGAAGCCGAAAGGGGGGAGGACTTGGATGAGCGGGATCCGCGACCGAGACTGTCTGTGCAATCACCCGGCTGGGGTGACCTTTTTTGAGATCCTGGGCCAGCGGGTCGGCATCTCCGGAGCGCAAGAGCTTTTCAGACGTTGGCTGCAGGCAGGACGGGAGCCCGCGGGGCTGTCGCCTGCGGAGGTCCTGGCAGGCGTTCGGGAGAGGAACTACGTGTCCGCGTTGGCGGAGCGCGCCTACGTGGAGGCGGTGCGGAGCGCCTACGCCTGCTGGTCTGCGCGTGCAGGTCAGGCCGTTCAAAGGACGAGCCATGCTCAAGGTTGATCCGCACCCGGACTACCCTCCTGAGAATGGCCGTTATCTCAGGGGCAACGACCGCTCGCCAGTGGTGGTGGTCGTGGTGCTCAATCACGCGGAAGACAAGATCCCTGCGGAGATCGAGCAGCTCGTACGCGCGGGCCTGGAAGCTGGCGCGGCCCTGTCGGGCACCGTCCAGACCGAAAACATCGGCTTCGAGAAGATCATCTGCAACGTGATCGCCAACCCCAATATCCGCTGGGCGGTCCTCACCGGACCTGAGTCGGAAGGACACCTGACCGGCGAGGCCTTCAAGGCGCTCCTCGCCAACGGAGTCGATGGGAAGAAACGCATCATCGGCACCGAAGCGCCGCATCCACTGTTGTTTAACCTGCCCATCGAGTTCATCGAACGCTTCCGCGCCCAGGTCTGCTTGATCGACCTGCAGTTCAAGGGTACGCCGGAGTCGGTCCGCCAGGCGGTGTGGTCGTGCTACCAGGAGGAGCCGGTGGAGTTCGAGGGACAACCGGTGTACGACGTTGGGGCCTACCCTGAGTCCCCGCTGTCCGGCAAGATCACCGCCCGGGTCATGGAGCCGTGGAGGCAGCCCCAGAGCGAACGGGAAGAGCAAGCGGTGAAGAAGATGTGGGATTGGGTTGAGCAGGTCAAGAAGAAGCAGAACGAGGGGGATCGCTGACCCGCACGGGAGGCGGCGTCCGAGTTTACAGCAGCTCGATTGGACAGGGTGGAGATGAGGGGTGAGGCGCGACCGGGGGCTGCTGTCCCGTGCACTTCCGGAGGCAGACTGGAGCCCGCCATGGATGGCTGGCTCCGGAAGGCAGCGGACAGAGCCCTGCGAATTGCCTTGACGCCTGCCGAGATCGGAGCAACGTCATGACGACGCAGACCGGCTGTGGGGCTTGGTCGAGGATTACCTGCGGGAATCCCACGTTGACAGTAGCGGACGGGCGGTTGTAGGGTGGGCGAACGGTACGGCGGGAGAAGCGTGGCGTGAAAGAAAAAGTACTGTTCATCTGTGTGCACAACAGCGCCCGCAGCCAGATGGCCGAAGAGTACTTGAGGAAGCTTGCCTCAGATCGTTTCGAGGTAGAAAGCGCTGGGTTGGAGCCTGGGACGATCAACCCCCTGGTCGCCGAGGTATTGGGAGAAGAGGGGATCGACATCAGCCACAAGAAGACCAACAGCGTCTTCGAGTTCCACCGGGAAGGGCGGCGCTATCACTACGTGATCACGGTGTGCAGCAAAGAAGCCTCCGAACGGTGTCCCGTGTTTCCAGGTGTCGGGCCGATCCACCGCCTGCACTGGCCGTTCGATGATCCTTCCCAAGTGACAGGTACTCGCGAGGCCAAGTTGAAGAAGGTCCGGGAGATTCGCGATCAGATCAAGCAGAAGATCCTCGAGTTCGTGCAACAGCATTCCGCCGGCTGAAGTGCCGGAGTGTTTCCTACGCCCTGTGGGGCAGGCGCTGGAAGGGGCGAGCGAAGCGAGCGGAGCCCATTGTCGTGGTGCCGAGCTTCGTTGACAGCCTGCACCAACATGTCTTTCGGGGAGATACCGCTGGTTCCACTCGCTGTGTTGTATGCTCGGCAACAGGTCTATTTGTACTTCGACAACGGCGTGGTGGAGTCGTCGCAGTATTGATCCGGGGTGCCCTTCGTCCCGCGGCGAAGAGCTTCGCAGGTCATCGCGAACCTGAGCTTACGGTTGCAGTCCTCGGCTTCTGAGCTCACCGGAGGAGGCCGATCCACGGTTCATGGATTGTTTGACTGGATCCTGAAGCCGCGCCATTTGATCCCCGTGGTTTGCCGATTGCGCAATGGGACGCAGCGCTCTGTAATCGTCGGTCGGAGCGCCATGTCGGGCATGGCCAGGATGTGCTGCTGTAGCTCCAGACACTACATAGTCAGGCGACGACTCTCGAGCAGATCTTCATCCGGGTGACGGGTCAGGAGCTGAGGTGATGGAACGTCTGTTTTCAAGATGAAGCTAGACGCCAGAGTCCAATCCCGGAACAGGTTCTACCACGTTTCCATCGGTGCGGCGCTGCTCCTGGGCCTGGGCATCCGGAGACTTGGCGGCCGACACTTGGTGATAACGCTGCTACCGGTGCTGCTTCTGACGGCTGTCGGTGTTATGGTGGCCTTCTACATCGCGGCGCTGATTGTGTTCGAACGCGATCAGCACACCTTGGACGCAATGTTCGTCTCGCCTCTCCGTCTCCCAGAGTATCTCATCTCCAAGATAGTCACCCTGACGATACTGGTCTTGGTCGAGGGCGTTATCCTGGTCCTGGTGTCAGTGGAAGGGCGTGGGACGAACTGGCTGTTCCTTCTGGCGGGGACGATCTTGCTGGGGGCTATGTTCACCCTGGTGGGAACGATCATGATCGTCAGATTCGCGACAATTACGAACTTTCTAATGCCGGGCGGACTGGTGACATTGTGCCTCGAGCTCCCCTTCCTGTACTTTGCCGGGCTCTCGAAGAGTACGCTGTGGCTGGTGATTCCGACGAGCGCACCCACGATGCTCATATGGGGCGCCTGGCATGCGCTATCGTCGTGGCAACTGGTCTACGCGCTGGGGTGTTCGGCGGTGCTTCTCGGTATTGGTCATCGCTGGGCCTTGAGCGCTTTCAACAAGCATATTCTCGCGCGCGAAAGAAGGTAGAATATGGGGCAGACGACAACAGCTACACCTCCCACACGAGCGCCCGGACTGATTTCCGCGATCTGGACGTTGGCCAGAAACGATGCCCGCCTCTTCGGACGGGATTCGTTCCTTCCGTTTCTCCTCCTTTTCAGCACTGGTTTGGCCGTGCTTCTTCGCTTCGGTCTGCCCTGGCTTGGCGACCTCGTGGCGTCCAACCCAAAGCTCGGGATCAGCGCTGAAGAGTTCTTCCCGCTTTTCATAGGCTACACAGTCATGTTCAGTTTCGCGGGGGTCGGCGGCACTCTCATCGCGTTCATCGTCCTCGACGAGCGGGACGAACATACGATAGACGCTCTCCTGGTCACGCCGCTACCTGTGTCCTACTACCTGGGCTACCGGCTGCTCGTCGCAATCGCGATCGCCTTCGTTCTCGTCCTTGCCGAAGTGTACATCATCGGTGAGGCGATAATCCCTTTCTGGCAACTGCTTCCCATCGCGGCGGTGGCATCACTGATGGGGGCCCTCATGGAGCTGTTCCTGGCGGCGTTCGCCAGCAACAAGGTGGAAGGCTTCGCGTTGATGAAAATCATCGTCCTCAGCGGTTTGCTGCTCTTCGGCGCCTGGTTCGTGCCGATGCCGTGGGGTGGTTGTTCGGGCTCTACCCACCTTACTGGGCGGTCAAAGCCTGCTGGCTGGCGCAGGACGGCGATCCTGACTGGTGGCTCGCCCTAATCGTGGGCGCCGTATTGATGTCTGGTACGCTGGCTTGCCTGATGCGGCGGTTCAGCCGGGTGGTGCACAGGTAGTACCGGAGTTTCGGGGCGCCTCCACCAACACCGTTCGCCGCGCCTCCATGTACCCCTGAGGCCGCCTGGCGATAGTTCGAGCACTGGCACATCGGGGCAGGACTGTTGGACAGGCAGAGGGGGCACCTTCTGCCGGTTTTCTTGTGTCTTCACGGGTGTGCAGGCCGCTGGCGCAGGCCCGGGCCTCCTGGCAATTCGATGGATGATGTCGAAGGGCGGCTTGAGAGCCGGCACCGCCCCATCATGCTGTAGGGTCGAGCCAGGCATGAGGAAGCGCAGGAGCATCGCCCGTTCGGCCTGTGCCTGGCTCCTGTAGAACTCGGAAGCATTGCGGGCAACCTCCACGAGGCGGATGCCCTGCTCGATGTAGTTCTGGTCCGCCTTTTCATGCCGCTCGATCCGGGAGCGAATCTGGGCCTGCTGTTCGCGCCGCTGGGAGACGTTGCGGCGGTAAAACGTCTCCTTGACTTCTCCGTCCAGCTTGTCCAGGTGGATTTGATCGATCCGGTTCTGAAGCTTGGCGTAGTGGGCGTTCAGCTTTTTCGTTGGAGCGGGGGTGGAACTCCGCCTTCTCCATCTGGCTCCGCCGCAGGGCTCCCTTGCAACGAGACAGCGAAGCGAATAGCTGCACTGTTGAGCGAAGTCGACGGATCGAAGAGCACGCTGGAGCAGGTGAAGCAGCTATGTACTCTGCCATAGATGGCAGCTAAATCATACAGACACCCTTCCCGGCTCCGGAACTCTCCCCGGCCAGACTCCCTACTTTTCTCCTCGCACCAGGAGAAGGGGCTTGTCGCTGTCGTGCTTCAACATACGGGACACGCTTCCCAGCACTACGTCACTGATGCTCCTGTGCCCGTGCGTTGCCAGAGCCACGAGGTCGAAGTCGGATCCGGTCACCTTTGCAAGCACTACCTCAGAGGGTTCGCCCTCGGAAAAGGAACTGGTTGTAGGGATACGCTCCTTCTCGAACACGGCTTGTGCCGTTGCCAGGCACTCTTTGGCCTTTTCAACTAAGGCTCGTTGCTGGTCCAGAGTATGGGCGTGGACCACGTGGAACAGGTGTACCTTGGAGTCGTGAATCCTGGCCAGCTGGGCGACATGATTCACTATGGCCTCATCGACCGGAGAGCAGTCCAACAGTAGAAGGATATTCGCATACATCACCCGCCCCCTATGCGAAAATAGTCGAATACAGAAGAAAGAGGTTCAGCGCGATGACGACAACGGAAACCGCAATCGCAAGCAGAAACTCTGTCGAGTTGCTCCGAAAACTCCCCATGACGTTGCTCCGGCGGCACAGGACCAGCAGCGGAATGAGGGTAAACGGAAGCTGTATGCTGAGCACCACCTGGCTGAAAATCAGGATCTTAAAGGTATCGATCTTCATCAGAATGATCACAAACGAGGGTATCGCGGTGATGAAGGTGGAGATTTTGTAGAGCAGGGTCTTCGGGTCTTCAGGCTTTCCTAGAAATGCGGTTATGACATTCACTTCCGCCATCGAGGAGGTCGTGGAGGAGGAAATCCCGGCCGCCAGGAGGGCAAGGGCAAACAGGAACCCGGCAAAGCGCCCGGCCAGAGGACGCAGCGTGGCAGACGCTTGCTCCAGGCTGTCGACGTGTACCCCGTGCCTGAAGAACACGGCGGCGGCGACGATGATCATTGCGGAATTGACCATCCAGCCGACGCCCATGGCGGTCAAAGTGTCCAGCTTCTCGAACCGGATCAGGCGCCTCTTCTCTTCCCCGGTGGTTCCCCACTTTCTGCTCTGTATTACGTTCGAGTGAAGAAACACGTTGTGGGGCATGACGACCGCCCCGAGCATTCCCATGGCAATGTAGATGTTCTGGCTCGTAACACGAGGGACCACCAGGGCGGGACCGACCACGAGCCAGTCCGGTTTGACGACGAACAGCTCAATGACGAAGCAAATGGCAATGATCCCCAGAAACCCGAGTATGATCTTTTCCAGTCGGTGGTAGCGTTGCGAGACAATGAAGAAGACCTCCAGGATCACCGTGAGCAGAGCGCCGATCCACAGCGGGAGGCCGAATAGTAGTCTGAATCCGATCGCCCCGCCCAGGAGCTCGGCGACGTCGGTTGCCGCACAGGCCACCACGATCGTCACGCCCACCAGCGCCGAAACGGGTGGCGCAAAATGCTCACGGATGTTTACCCCTAGGGACTTGCCCGTCGCAATCCCTAGGCGTGCGCTCATCCCCTGAATGAGAATCAGCATAAGAGTGCTCAGCGTGATGACCCAGAGAAGGTTGTAGCGGAAGTCCGCCCCGCCCGCCATGTTCGTGGCCCAATTGCCGGGGTCGATGAACCCGATGGTGACAAGGAATCCAGGCCCCAGAAACTTCAGAAACACCCGGAACGGACTCGTCTCTTTCTGAACCATGGGCAACGACTATCCTACGCTTTTGGATCGTGAAAGTACAGCTGGGCGGCACGGACGTTCGGTTCTTGGCCTCGCACCCGGGTGGGCTGCAAAGAGCAACGACCTTCCCAACACTCACGGCCGACTGTCGGTTGTCGATAACGGTGTGCGATCCAAGTTCGTACTGTCCTGGACGTGAGCTTGCAGAGTGCTGCTGGTAGGGGCAGCACTTGTCTCGGCCCCCGCTACGAAAACAAGTTTCACGACCACGCGTGGGGGCCCAGAGCGAGCGGCGAACTTGATGTTGCGTTTGCCGATCATTTCTCACTGGCGGTAGGTGGAGGATATGTTCTGGGTACTCCAGGAGATTTTGCTGTCTATTTGCAGGAATCTGTCCAGAGCAGGGAAGCGAAGATGACAACTTCGTTTGTTTCCCTCTTCCTGACGTGGAACGGGCCAGGAGAGCCACGCTGCCGCGTTGTCCCTTCTTTCGGCACCTGGCGTCTTGCCGTTGAATCTGATTTTATACTATACTTGATTGTATTGGTAAGGTAACGACGCGTGTCACCCATTGACTTCTTGGAACACGCGGTGCGGGGCCTGTTTATTCTTCTGAGTGCGCTTACCCTCCTGGCCTATGTGCGCCGCGGTGGAAGACCTCGGTTGCTTCTGATGCTGATGTTTGGCAGCGTGGCGCTGGCCATCGTCATCCCGGCTGCTGCGGGGTGGTTTGGTGTGCCCGGACCTGTCCTGGGAACGGCTTCCGCAGTCCTCCTGCTTGCCCAACCGTATTTTCTCCTTCTGCTGGCAAGGCTCTTTCGATCGGTTCCGCGGGTCGCGTTGACTGCCGCGCTGGTCGCATATTCGGCGTCGGCACTTCTGCTTGTCCTTGTCCCGCGCCCCCTGCCTGTTCCGGTCGTTCTCCTGTTGAGCGTGTATTTCTGCGCCCTCGAGCTCACGGCCGGCGTTATTTTCCTGCAGGGGTCTCTCTCCTCGCGGGGTGTGACCAAATGGAGGCTGAGTTTCGCCTTCGCCGGTTCCGCGGCGCTGGGCATCGTTATCGCTCTTGCCGGCCTGCAGGTGGTCGTACCCACGCTGAAGGTTTTCCTGCAACCGGCCGTGTTTTCACTTTCGGCCTTGTCCGTCCTTTGCTACTACCTGGCATTCGCCACCCCTCTTTGGCTTCAGGCGACCTGGCAGGCCAAGGAGTTCCTTGCTTTTGTCAGTCGTCTCAGCCTCGTTCGTTCTGACCTGCAGGTCGAGAAGATCGTGGAGCCGTTTCTCAGATCCACCCTGCTGGTTGTCGGAAACAGCGTGGGTGCAGGCTTCACTGAGCTCCACCCCAACCGTCCTCTCAAACTCAGCATGATCACTCACTTCAAAGAGGAGTTGCGGAACAGGGCCTTTAGCGTCCAACATAGCGATCCAGTCAAACCTGTGGGGTCTGAGGCAACACTCTCGGTCCTGGATCTCAGAAACCACAAGGGGTCACCGATCGGTGAGGTCGGGGCTGAGATCCAGGCGGAGACAGCATACCTGATTCCCCTGGCAAGAACCTCAGGGACGCGGGGATTGATCGTCGTTTTCCTACGAAATCCGTCGCTGTTTCAGCAGGCTGATTTGGACTTGCTTTCCTTGATGGCAAGGCACATGGCCCAGGTTTTGGATCTTACGGCGCTTCTGGAGAGGGAACGCAACCTCACTCGGCAGCTCGAGCAGGCCAAGATCCAGGCCGAGTCCGCCAACCAGGCGAAATCCGATTTTCTAGCCAACATGAGCCACGAGTTGCGTACTCCGCTGAATTCGATCATCGGTTTTTCCGAGATTCTTGCCGGCCTCCCAGCAGGCGATATGAGCTCCAGGCAGAAGAGGTACGTCGAGAATATCCTGAACAGCGGGCGGCACCTGCTTCAGCTTATCAACGACATCCTGGATTTGTCGAAGATCGAGGCGGGAAGAATCACCGTCGAGTACAGCGACATAGACCTCCCCCAGACTTTCGAGGAAGTGTTGGACATTGTCAGACCGCTGGCATCGAAAAAAGACATCGCGATGTCCCTGGAAGTAGTGGATCGTCTCCCCAACCTCAGGGCGGACCGATCCAAGTTACGCCAGGTTCTCTACAACCTTCTGAGCAACGCGATCAAGTTCACTCCGCCGGAGGGGCAGGTTAGGGTCTGCTGCAGTATCCGCCGCGAACCAGAGACCGGCCCAACCGCGGCGCCAAGACTGCTCGTCCAGGTGATCGACACGGGCATAGGCATCAAGGCGGGCGACATGGGCCGGCTGTTTGGCAAGTTCGAGCAGCTCGATTCCTCCTACGGTCGAAAGCAGCAGGGAACCGGTCTGGGCCTCGCACTGTCCAAGCGGTTGGTGGAAATGCAGGGGGGAAAGATCTGGGCCGACAGCGGCGGCGAGGGCAAGGGCAGCACCTTCAGCGTGCTGCTTCCCTTGGGCCCCGAGCCGGCCGCGGCTCTGGAGGCTTTCCCGGCCACCGGGCAAGAAGAGGCGGACGGCAGGCAAGTCGTGCTGGTAATCGAGGATGATCCGCGTGCCCGGGAGCTTCTGGTTTACCACCTGAAACAGGCCGGGTTTGCCGTTATTTGCACCGCGGACGGGGACGAAGGAGTCGAGATGGCCGGGGGCACGAACCCCGCGGCGATCACGCTGGACGTCCTCCTGCCCAAGACGGAGGGTTGGGAAGTGCTAAAACGGCTCAAGGCCGGGCAGGGCACACGGAACATCCCGGTCTTCGTCATTTCCATTACTGAGGATAGAGAGCTCGGCCTTTCTTTGGGGGCACGCGAGTTTTTCACGAAGCCCGTCGACGCTGCGAGGTTGATCGAAGCGCTCAGGGCGGGAATCGGAGAAGGTCAGGCAGTAAGGAGATCATCGTGAAATGCAGGATACTGATTATAGAGGACAATCCCATCAATCTTGAGCTGGCCAGAGAGCTGCTTGAGCTCTCTGGCTACGAGGTGATCGAAGCGGATACCGCCCGGGAAGGCATCCGCCTGGCACGAGAAACGCGGCCAGACCTGATCCTCATGGATGTGGGTCTGCCGGATATGGACGGACTGGCGGCAACCCGTAGGATCAAAGCGGACCCCGCTCTGACGGAAATTCCCATTGTGGCGCTCAGCGCACATGCGATGGCCAGAGATCGTGAGTTGGCAATGGAGGCCGGATGCGACGGCTATGTTGTCAAGCCCATAGATACGCGCAAGTTTGTCGAGGACGTTGCGGCGCTCTGCTCCAACGCAGGGGCGCTCTCGGGCGATCGGACTCACATTCACTGAAGCCTGACCTCGGCCGGAGACTGCAGCATTATCGGTAGCTTGCCCCGGCGGTTGTGGTTCGCGCTCCAGGTGACCGGCGGTCCTAAGGATACCTAGGGCACAAAGGCAGCGGACTCATCCTGTCAGTCAGGCAATGAGACTGATTACACGGCGCCCGGCATGGAGAACATTGCGCAAGCGCATGTCAAAAGGGGAGAGAACGTGAGCAGAAAGACCATCAGCCCGGCGGAACCGAGAGTGCAAGGTGAGGAGCGAGTACGAAACGCCCTGCTTGCGGCGCCCTTCCCGGTGATCCTTCACGCCGAAGACGGGCAGATCGTGCTCGTGAGCGAAGTTTGGACAGAGCTCACCGGATACTCGCGGGAGGAGATTCCGACCATCGAAGCCTGGCTTGAGAAGGCCTACCCGGAGCGCCAGCGGCCTGAAGTGAGGCGGGCGATTGCCCGATTATACGGGATCGAGAACAGAGTGAAAGAAGGAGAGTTCACGATAACCACGAAGAACGGCTTGAAGAGGATCTGGGATTTCAATTCCGCCGCCCTGGGAGCGCTGCCTGACGGAAGAAGGCTAGTCGTGACGATGGCGAACGACGTCACCGACCGAAGGCAGGTCGAAGAGGCCTTGCGGGCCAGCGAACAGCGCTTCCGTGCCTTGGTCAAGAACATACCGGGTGTCGTCTTCCGCTGTCGGCTGGACGAACACCGAACCATGGAATACGTCAGCGCTTTCGCAAAGGAGCTTTGTGGGTATCCGGCTTCGGATTTCGTAGGAAACAAGGTCCGGGACTTCGCGAGCATCATCCACCCGGAGGATTGGCATACCGTGAGGCGGACCGTGCGGGAGGGGATAGAGAAGACAGGATCTTACGACGTGGAGTACCGGCTCCTCAATGCCGCCGGCCATACCCGTTGGGTGTTTGAGCGTGGCCAGAAGGCTGGTGTGACTGGCGGCCAGGCTCAACTCCTGGACGGGGTCATCCTGGACGTAACCGAAGCAAAGCGTAACCAACAAGCCGTCGCCCGCAGAGGTGGTTGGGCCGAAGACCTGCAAAGGGCCGGACAGACACTGAGCGCCTGCCACACCGTGGAGGCGGTGATGGAGGCGGCGGCGAAAGCGCCTGTGGAGCATCTGGGATTGCGGATTGCCTGGATAACGACCTTCGACGGAGAAGGCCGGCCCCAGCTGGCTGCGGTTAGCAGCGAAGCGGGAGCCGCGTGTGTGGAGAATACGGATTGTGCCGTGTTTGTGCGTCGAACCGGAAAGAAAGCGGTGGTTGCCGACGTCCGGGAAAGATCTTCATCCGCCTGCTGCACCGAGAGGTCCTCGGTGGAGGACTTTGGAAGCTGCGCCACTTTCCCTGTTCTTGTAGACGGGAAATGCGCCGCCACACTCAGCGTGGTGGGAACGGACAGCGGGCCGGAAGCCACCGTTGTCAATGCCGCATCTCTGCTGGAAGTATTCTGCTCCCAGGTGGGTGCGGTGTGGAGTCGGTGCGTCGCGGAGAGGAGCATCGAAGCAGCCCGGGCGGCGGCGGTTTTGGCGAACCAGGCAAAGAGCGAATTCCTGGCCAACATGAGCCACGAGCTCCGCACGCCTCTCAACTCGATCATCGGTTTCTCGGAAATACTGGGTGAGCGGGCCTTCGGTGAGCTCAACCAAAAGCAGAAGAAACACGTGGACAACATTCTCTCCAGCGGCCGTCATCTCCTGGCGCTGATCAATGACATCCTGGACCTGTCGAAAGTGGAGGCCGGGAGAATGGAGCTGAGCCCGGAGCCGCTCAAGCTGCGCAGCGCCTTGGAGACAGGCTTGACCATGATTCGGGAGAGGGCCCTTCATCACAGACTGAGCCTCACCCTTGAAGTTGCCCCCGAGCTGTCAGATCTGGTGGTGTGGGCAGACGAACGCAAGCTGAAGCAGATCCTGTTCAACCTCCTGTCAAATGCCGCAAAGTTCACGCCGGATGGGGGCGCGATCGGTGTGAAGGCGGTGCGCGAAAGCTCAATGGCTGTCGTGGCAGTGCGGGATACCGGCATAGGCATCCGCCCTGAGGATCAGGCGCGCATCTTCAGAGAGTTCGAGCAGATCGACTCCTCTTACGCCAAGCAGCAGCAGGGCACGGGGCTGGGTTTGGCCCTCACAAGGAGGTTGGTCGAGCTGCATGGCGGATCGATCTGGGTGGAGAGTGAAGGAGAGGGGAGGGGAAGCACTTTCTCTTTTCGACTCCCCCTGAACCCAGAGTCTGGAGCTTCGGAAAGACACCTCGGCCCGGCCAAAGGAGGCCGCGGCGGCGAGACCGTGTTGGTCATCGCGGACAATCGCAGGTCGCAAGAGGAGCTGAAGCGATATCTGGATTCGCAGGGCTATTCAGTGGTGCGGGCCTTTGATGGCGTTGACGGTATTGGGATGGCACGACGCCTGCAGCCTTTTGCCATCGTACTGGATCTCCACCTGAGCGGCACGGATGGGCTTGAAGTGCTCAGTCGCCTGAAAGCCTTGCCGGGCACGGCCGACATTCCCGTAATCGTAGTCTCGGTTGCCGACGACGGCGAAATCGCCTTCGGTCTCGGGGCGCTGGAGTTCCTTGTCGAGCCCGTAGACGAAGTGGCGCTCAGAGCAGCCCTTCAACGCGCCCGCAGGTTGGTCAGAAAGGCGGCCGCCCGCGCGCTGGTCGTGGATGACGACCCTGCGACAGTGGAGCTGGTGGTCGAGATCCTTCAGACCATGGGGTATACGGCGCTGAAGGCCTACAAAGGCCAGCACGCGCTGGACCTCGCCCTACGGGAGCCTCCGGATCTGGCAATTCTTGACTTGTTCATGCCGGAAGTGTCCGGTTTCGAAGTCTTGAGGGAGTTGCGCGCACATCCTGTCACTCGTGACATTCCAGTGATTGTCTATACTGCTCACGATCCACAGGGCAAGGACCGCCGGTGGCTGCAAGAGAATGCTGCGAAAATCGTGATCAAGTCAGGCAAGGAGGCTCTGGTGGAAGAGCTCAAGAAGCTTGAAGCGCTGAAGGCGGCAGTGGGGAAGGCCTCGCCAGGATCTTGAAGGATGAAAGGGCCCGGGCACACTCGGGGGCGCAACTTGCCATGCGATCAACGGTGGAGAGGAGAGAACCTGATGGCCGCAACGGCTACTTACCAAGGCGGTGGGTTTCCTCGCGACGTTGGAGAGCTCTCGCAGTTTCTCCAGGAGGATGCCTCATGAACGAATCGAAACGAATTCTCATTGTGGACGATGAAGAGCAGAACCGTGAGTTGCTGGAGGCTATCATGGGCGCCCTGGGCCATGACACGGAGACGGCACGGGACGGTCCCGAGGCTCTGGCCAAGTTGAAGCTGGACGTGGACCTGGTCCTGCTGGACATCATGATGCCAGGCATGGATGGATTCGAGGTGGTTCAACGTATCCGCGAGAACCCGGAGTTGGGTTCCGTACCCGTCATTATGGTCACATCTCTCTCCAGCAAGGAGGACCGTTTGAGGGCGGTGGAGGCGGGGGCGAACGACTTCATCGCCAAACCCATCGATCAGGTGGAACTCCGCGTGCGCGCGGCCTCTATGCTCAGGATGAAAGAAGCCCAGGACACGATCAGAAATCACAAGGCGCAATTAGAGAGGACAGTGGAGAGGCGTACGACTGAGCTCCGCAAAGCGTTGGAAGACATGGCGGAAGCTCAGAGGAAAACTCTGCGGGCCCATCTGGACACTATTCGCCGGCTCTCGGTTGCTGCCGAGTACAAGGACGAGGATACGGCGACGCACATCCAACGTGTAAGCGAATACACGGCCCTCTTGGGAGCAGGCCTGGGACTCCCGCCGGGCGAGGTGGAGACGCTGCGTCACGCCAGCCCCATGCATGACGTTGGCAAGATTGGCATACCGGACAGCATTCTTCTCAAGCCCGGCAAGTTATCGGCGGCCGAGTGGGAAACGATGAAGCAGCACACGCTCATCGGAGGACGTATCCTCGACCGCTCCACTTCGGAAGTAGTGGAAGCTGGCAGGATCATTGCCCTGTGCCATCACGAGAAGTGGGATGGCACAGGATACCCCACCGGCCTGCGGGGAGAGGAGATACCACTGTGGGGTCGAATCTGCGCCGTGGCCGACGTCTTCGATGCGCTCACCAGCCGCCGCCCATACAAGAATGCCCTCCCCAGCGAGCAAGCCCTGGCGATAATGAAGCAGGGCCGGGACATCCACTTCGATCCGCAGATTCTGGACTGTTTTCTCGCCAGCAGAAAGGAAGTCGAGGCCATTCAGGCCGGACGTTGGGGCACGTCCGGGGTGGCTGAAGCGCTGGCCAACCGCAAAACGCCTTGAGAGGATGGGCACACCCAGCATGAAGGTGACCAACGGTAAGATTCTGGTTGCAGACGACGAGGCCAGTCGTGGAAGCCCACGGGGGAACCATCTGCGTACAAAGTGAGGAAGGAACGGGAAGCACCTTCTGGTTCCTCCTGCCACGCGCCAGGTGAACGCGAGGGACCCCTCGCCTCTGAGCTGAACAAACGTCCAGGCATCGGGATCGCCTCCAACCGGCGCGCATCGCGTATGTGCGTTGAGAGAACCATCAAACCGTCTGATTCGAGGATGTCTTTGATTGCCTGCTGGCAGGGGTCGCTCGTCGTGCACCACAACAATCAAATACCCGGGACTGCCGAATCTCATCTTCACCCCCCAAGCAAGTCCGGACGCAAGAAGGGAGAGCCTCTCCAAACGGAATCGCCGCGGCTTGACCCGCCGCGGCTACGGCCGGCGGTAACGCCGGTACGCCGCCGCTTACTTGAAGCGTCATCCGTTCTGCGCCTGCGGTTGCAGCCATTGCCCTGAGGTCGTCGACCATATCTTACCGGTCTCGCGCGGTGGGAGCTTTTGGCACCCCGCAAACCACGAATTCGGGAATCGCGCAACGCCTAGCGATCCAGTACCTCCATGGCGCCGCAGTCATTGACACAGGCCAGGATCGGCTTACCGTCCAGCCTGACGGCGCCACGTAGGATGTCAATGCGTTGTCCCTTCGCGGGACGCGGGTCTTCTCCGTGGTGCTGCACGCGTGTTCCGTAGCCGCACCTGGGGCACCGCGCGAAGACCAATCCATAGGTCTCGTCAAGATAGCGACCCAGTGATTCCTCATTCACGTAGCCCAGCTCCACCGCGATCATCCCGAACAGACGGCTGTCTCCTCTCTGCTGACGGCTCAAGACTTCAGAGACCCGATCGTCGGTCATCACGCCAAGCCGTACGAGTGCTTGGCCGATACGCTCCGCATTTGTCGACTCCGACGTTGTGACCAGGCACTTCCTGAGCTGCGCGTCCGTAACGTAACCCAGCTTGACCGCGATCTCGCCGAACCGCCGCGGATCACCGTCTTGCTGTCTGAGAAGCACGTCCTCCAACTGGCCGGGTGCGAGGAATCCGCGCCGCACCAAGCAGGTCCCGACGCGGTGGGGCCCAAACGAAACGGGCGCCGTTGCCTCAGCAACTGGTTTCTGGTGTGGATGCTCATCAAGCACCGCCCTCAGCTTGCGAGCGAGCACAGCTGGGCTGAACGGTTTCTGAAGGAACGGAGTTCCCGGCTCGAGCATACCGTGGTGAACCACCGCCTCGTCGGTGTAGCCCGACATGAACACGACCTTCGTCCCCGGCCGAATCGCCCTGAGAAAAGCAGCTAGCTCGCGGCCGCCCATGTCGGGCATGATCAGGTCGGTCAGTATCAGGTGGATGGCTTGTTCTCGCTCGCGGCAGATGCGAAGCGCGTGTTCCGTGGTGAGGGCCTCCAACACCGTGTAGCCGTAGGAGGCCAGGCTGTGCCGCACCAGCTCGAGAACAGTGGCATCATCTTCAACTACGAGTACCGTCTCCGACCCGCGCATTTCCGGCTCGGCCCCCTCCGAGGTGCCGGCGGTGATATGTTCGCCGGCGCGAGGGAGATACACCTTGAAGGTGCTGCCAGTTTCTGGTTCGCTGTACGCTGTGACGTGGCCTCCGCTCTGAGTGACAATGCCGTGGACGGAGGACAGACCCAGCCCGGTGCCGCGCCCCGGGGCCTTGGTTGTGAAGAAGGGCTCGAAACACCGCGCCAAAGCCTCGGCGTCCATGCCATGACCGGTGTCGCTGACCGAAATGCATACGTAGTGCCCGGGTTGGACGGCTGGATACTCGCTGGTGTAGCTTTGGTCCAACTCCGCGTTGCTGGTCTCTATCGTGAGGGTGCCCCCTCCTGCCATGGCGTCGCGGGCGTTGAGGGCCAGGTTCATGATCACCTGGTCGATCTGGCAAGGGTCGGCTTGCACCGAGCTCACGGTGGGGTCCAGGCGGGTCACCAGCTCTACGTGCTCGCCGAGCAGCCGGCCGAGCATTTTCTCAAGCTCTCGAACAAGCTCGTTCAGATTGATCACCTGCGGCTGCATGAGCTGCCTGCGGCTGAAAGCGAGGAGTTGTTCGATAAGGCCTGCTGACCGTTTCCCCGTGGCCCTTATCTGTTCCAGGTATCCACGTACCTGGTCTTCGGCCGGCAGATTCGCCAGCGCCAAGTCGCAGTAGCCAAAGATCACCATCAGGAAATTGTTGAAATCGTGGGCCACTCCTCCTGCCAGGATCGCCACCGCCTCTATCTTCTGGGCCTGCCAAAGTTCCTGCTGAAGCCTATCGTGTTGCTGCTCGGCCTTGGCCTGGACGCGGAAGCGAGCCAGCAAGACAAGGTACAGCACTACACCGGTGACCGCCACGAAGAACCAACCCTTGTATGTCTGCAAGCCGACGAACCCGCCGTAATCTCGTGCGAGGTGTTGCAGAACCTGATCGGATGCTACAATCCAAATGGCAGCGAGCCCGACATACAGGGCAGCCGCCCGCAATGCAGACGTGTGCGGTCGGGTCTGGGATCGGTTCGTCACTGCGGGCCTCCTTTATCGGTCCAAATGCCTCCTCTATTCTTGTTCGGCAGGGGAAGCCGTCCCAGTAAACGCTATCAGGAATCGGTCTTCGGGTTGAAGTCGCTGGATTCGCCTCCTCTGCTCCACGGGTTGATGATTCTCAGCGAACGGGCGGCGAGTCGACGCCAGAACGATCGAGGAGGGAACTCCCAGACGGCCGCTTGCCTCGAGCATATCTTGCTTCACGAGATGGTTCACATTCTTGAGAGGCATCATGACGAACGGTTTAGAGATTTGATGGATAGGCTGATGCCTCAGTGGCGTTTACGCCGGGCGTACGCCGGGTGGAGCTGAACCGCACGCCACCGGCACACGAGGACTGGCGGTACTGAGTCTATTGTCTCTTATTGAGCCCGCTCCAGGGCCAGGGAAACTGCGAATGGCCGCTTGTTCTGTGCTGTTCTTCACAAGCCCACAGCTCATACAGTCGTAGCCAAAACGCAGACGCCCGGCCTGCTTGACTCGCGTGCGGAGCACCATGCGTCACCGGTGTCAATCTCTGTTCCAGGAATCCGTCTCGCTATCGCCGCAATCCATTTGCTCGGAAAGAATTGCTCCCCCACCGCGCCGTTCGCAAGCCCGAAGGTTGACGCGGTAGCCGTTCACCGAACGGTGGCTATGCATCTAACTCTATTCTGCAAAGAAAGATAAGACTAGGTGCCGTGGCACGCTTCATGCAAAACATCTGGGCGAGGCAGGACCGCATGCCCTCGAGGCACGGAGCCGGGCCTTCGACAGGAGGCAACTGTGAAACGCTTCATCGTAGTGCTGTGGCTGATCGTGAGCTGTGTCGCCGTCTGGGCAGGCGGCAGCGCAGAGGGCGGCTCCACCAGGGGGCGATATCTCGCCGGACAAGGCGTGATCATCCCGCCCGGAGAGGTCCGGGAGAGCTCCTACATCGCCTACGTCGACTACAGCTACCCCAGGCCCGACGATCTCTTGGGGGTGAGCCTGTACACCGGCCACCGGCAGATCTCGGGAAGGGGGCAGCAGGAGCTCGTGCAGATCGGTATCCAGGCCAAGGAGCTTCCCTTCGCGGAGCTTCAGCCCATGAACCTGGCCTTCGTGATCGATCACAGCGGTTCCATGAGCGCAGCGAACAAGCTCGACTGGGTGAAGAAGGCCTTCGAAGTCTTCATCCGCAGCGTGCGCAAGACTGACTTCGTGTCCCTGGTGATCTTCGACGACACCGCCGAGGTGATCTTCCCGTCGACCAGGATGTCCAGCAACGAGCAGAGGCTGCGGTTCCGCGCAGCGGTTTCGAGGATCCAGGTCGACGGCGGAACGAACGTCCCGGCGGGATTGAGCCTCGGGTACCGCGAAGTGATGAAGAACTACCGCAGCAACTACACCAACCGGGTGCTCCTGTTGACCGATGGCCTGAGCAACGTGGGATCTACCCAGGCGATGCTCGACGAGGCGGATTCCTACCGCGCGCGGGGAGTGAATGTTTCCACCATCGGTGTGGGCTCCGGCTTCGACCCTGACCTCATGGAGGAGCTCGCCCGGAGGGGCGGAGGAAGCTCGCGGTTCATCTCGGACATGAAGGAGATGGAAAGCATCTTCGGAAGTGACCTCGACCGCATGGCGGTCCCCGCTGCCCGGGATCTGCGCATGACCCTGGAGTTCCTCCTGCCCGTGGAGATCCTGGGCACCTGGGGCTACGAGCACCAAGTCGACGGCGCTACCGTCACCTACACGTTGCCCACGCTGCATCACCGGGACTACGAGACCATCCTGACCGAGATCCGGATCCTTGCCACGGAGCGGCGCGGAGCTGTGGAGCTCGCCCGCTTCCACCTGACCTACCGTGACGCCGCCGGCGCCGAGCGCACCGCGGGACCGTACCCGGTTACCGTGGAGCTCGTGGATGCCGCTTCACCGGTAACGGGTTATTCCGACGGCATGGTCATGCGTTCCGGCGCCATGCTGGATTTCGCTCGCGGACTGCGGAGAATCGGGGAAGTGTACTACGCCGGCGCGGCGGATCTGCGGGAGGTCAACAACCTGCGGGACGCTATGTGGCAGAAGAACGGCGACGCAGAGGTCTCTGACGACGAGTACCTGGCCCTCACGAGCCCGGAGATCGAGCGGCTCGAGGGCACCTACAAAGGCCGGCTCAGGACGGCTCTGAACGTGACGGTGGCCTTGCGTAAACGGCTCGTGAACGTCCGCATGCGCTCAGATGACCAGGGCTTTGACACCGAGATCAAGATGATGGACCAGTACATCGAAATCCTGGGCAAGGAGCTTGAGCTGGAGGAAGCCGTTGCCGACGCGTTGCGGGCCGACGTGGAGCTCGCACCCGCTCTAGCCGGCGAGCGGACCCTCGCGGAGGAGCTCCACGGCTTGTTTCGCGAGATCGCCCTGCACGTGGATGGCCAGGGAGGCGTGATCGCGGTCTCCGGATTCAGCGCCGCAGAGGAGAAGCAGCCCCGGCTCGTGGCCGTCCTCAACGAGATGGGCGTGGTGGAGCTCGCGAAGATTGAAGGCCTCACTGTGGTGGAGCGCTCCCGGATCGACGCGCTCCTGGCCGAGCAACAGCTCGCGGTGAGCGATCTGGTGGACACGGAGAAGGCCATCTCAGTAGGCAAGCTGCTGGCGGCCCGGCTGATCCTCACCGGTTCCGTCATCGAGATGCCCACGTCGGTGGTGATCTTCTGCCGGGTCGTGAACGTCCAGACCAGCGAGGTGGAGTCGGCGGCCCAGGTGATTCTGCCCAAGACTCCTCAGCTCGCAGCCATGCTGTGAGGCGCACGCGGGTGTCGACGGCCGAGACGGTGTTCAGAAGGAGGCCTGCCATGAGGACGATCGGGAGTTGGCGCTGCCTGGCTGTGTCGCTGGGCGTGTGTGCTCTGCTCGTGATGCCAGTCGCTTGCACCGGCCCGGTGACGCCGCCGGTGCCCGGGGAGCAGGCACTGTTGGTGAAACAGGGCCTCGACATCATCTCCAACGGAAGCTGGGAGTACAGCTACCCCTACGGTGTCGTGATCGACGGCGAGGGGGGAGAGTGCTCGGAGGAGGCGGTCTTCTCCATCTTCAACCTTCAACGTTGGTCAGGTTGAACTGAGTGTCTTGGACGTGGAGCTATCATCCGGGGATACTGCTGACTTCGATCTCGACTGCTCGCAGCTGCCGAGCGTGGTGCCGTCCCTGGAGGCGGGCGACTTCACCGTCTGCTTCGATCCGCTGGCCAGCACGGGGACGAGAACGGCAGAGGTGTCGATTTCGACCGACGATCCCCACGCGCCGATCTTCACCTTCACCGTGAAAGGGTACGGCATGAGGAAGATCGCGGCGGAGGACGGCGCGGCTTCGGATGGGTTCGGCCGGTCCATTGCCCTCGACGGAGATGCCGCCATCGTGGGCGCAGGCGATGCGGCGCATATCTTCTACAGGGACCACGGCGGCACGGACAACTGGGGTCAGGTGAAGAAGCTCACGGGAGGAAGCGGCTTCGGCGAGGCCGTCGCAGTGAGCGGCGATGCTGCGATCGTGGGCGGCGAGACAAACTCCAACCGGGTTTACCTGTACTATCGCGACGTCGGGGGACCAGACAACTGGGGGGCCAATTCCATCGCCAGCATCTACGGCGGGACCCTCAGCCAATTCGGCCGCTCCATTAGTGTCGACGGCGACACTATGGTTGTCGGGGCGCCGCTCGCAGTGGACGGCTACGGGCAGGGATTCGCTCGAATCTTCTACCGCCAACCCGGCAACATCTGGGGATTGGTGAAGGAGCTGACCTCGAGCCACGCCGGGGTCCAGTACTTCTTCGGAAGGTCCGTCGCGGTTTCCGGTGACACCATCATGGTCGGACAGTGCAGCAGCGTCTCCGCCAACTCGCGGGAGGTGTTCTTCTTCTACCGCGACAAGGGCGGGGCGAACAACTGGGGAGAAGCGAAGAAGATCACTGTCACCGAGCTCGTGGGAGGCACGGCGGGTACCTTCGGCCGTGTCATCGCCCTCTCCGGAGACACTGCGGTCATAGGCGTCGAAGACGACTCTCTGGGAGGTGCGGTATACATTCTCGAACGCAACGCCGGCGGGACAGACAACTGGGGGCTCGTGAAGAAACTCGTCCCTGATGAGGGCTCGTTCGGTCGCTCGGTCGCCCTGTCAGGAGATACGCTGGTCGTAGGCTCTATGTTCCGGGGGGATGACGGGTACCACCACGGCGCGGTGGACGTCTTCGCCCGAAACCAGGGGGGGAAGTGACAACTGGGGCCTGGTCAAGAGGCTGGTCCGCCAGGAGAGTGGCTCTGGAGGAGACTTCGGTGCGTCGGTTTCAGCGGACGGCGGCACGGTGATGGTCGGGACCCCGTGGTACGACCCGGACGGCGGCATCGGTTCTGTCCACGTATGGGAACCGTGACCGGGAGGCGATGGGATGAACAGGAAGCACCTGTGCGCATGCGTGGTTGCGGCGGCCGCAACGCTGCTGGCCGGCTGTGACCTCTGCAATTCAATCTTCAGCGCAACCGATGAAGAGGCGAAGGAGGCGGTGACCCTGGCGCTCAATGTGTTAGTCGAGACCTACCCGACGGCTACACGTGATTGCCTGGAATACGACGGGATCGGTCTGGTCCGCTACACAGCCGTGGATGGTACATACATGTGCGAGTACGATACGGATGGACGCGTCCGCCAGGTCTTTGACGGATACCAGCCGAACTTCAGCGACTACCTCATCAATGGAGAGCTGAGTCCCCCACCCGGACCGTTCGGCCCCGAGGGCGAGTTCTCACTCAAGACCGAGGGTGACCTCAAGCTGACCGGAGGAAAGGTGACTTCGCTGAGACTCGATCTGTCCACGCACGGCTATGCTCACGACTACGGAGTCACGGAAGTCACAGAAGTCTTCGGCTCCATCGAAGTCAACGGACGCGGAGTTGACATCGGCCCTTGGAAGCTGGAAGACCTGATGAAGCGGAATCTCGACATCTTGCTGGCTCTCGTCAAGGCAGCCACGGCGATCTGAGCTGGCCCCCGTCCAAGCCGCGCTCCGCGGTATCTGCCGCCGACACTCCCCCGCGCCGGTGCAGGACAGCCCGATCCGGCCAGCCCGCCGGCCACCACCGCGCAATCGCCCCTCATCATTCAGGTTCTTGAGAAATGCGCGCCAGGCCTCTGTTCCCCACGAACAGGTTGAAGCGCTCGTAGCTACAAGCCGGTTCGTCGAGGAACGCCAGCCATCCGCGGTCGGGACGACCGGGCAGGCCCGCAGCAAGTTCTATGTTGGCCCGCGCCTGTACCAATCACGCCAGATCACGCGGTAGACGCCGAGCACATGCGGCAGGCGGTTGAGTCCAGGAATAACCGGCAGGAAGATCAGCAGAAGGAAGAAGACCACCATGATTAACACGACAATCAGGTCGGCGTTCGGCGAAGCGGCGATCCCTGGTATCTGGTAGAGGAAGGTGTAGGGCCACAACCACCACGCACCTGGATAGTTGCCCATCTCGTGGCTGATTCCCCATTGATCGCCCTTCATATCGAGCGCATCGGCGACGTTCTCCTCGATATCGCCCTGCTGCAGAAAGAGCAGCGCCTTGGTGTTGTCGAGATCGTAGGGAAGTTGTGTGCTGTCGGCCAGAGCCCCCTCCATGAGCCCGGAACGGCCGAGGCGGAGCATGCCGTTCATCATTGCCGCCACCGGACCGTAGTCGCCTTGCGGAAGGGTGACCGTGTTGCCAGCGACGGTAGCCCTGTCGAGGGCGTCGCCGAAGTTCTTCACCCATGCGCCGCGTTGGTCCGGCGTAGCATGATCGTAGGAAGTTAGCGCTGCCCCGACCGAGGGATCGATCTCCGCCAGCCGTCTAAGAGGACTGAGGACGAAATCCTTTTGAGGATCGATCGGAATGGTAACGCCAAACCACCGCTGTGGCGAGAAGAATCCAAGAAGCGCTTGAGCGTTTTCCGGGTTGTCTGTATACGGTGGCCCGTAGCTCTGGAGGTCGCTCTCGCCCGAGAGGTAGTCGGCGGTAAGCCTCAAGTACGCAATCGGCTGCTTTGCTGCGGCCTCCTGGATCGTGACCGTCGGATAATCGGGGGAGCTGAAGACAATCGCCAAGACGACAACGACCACGACGACAATGGCAAGAACGATTAGCCCCTCACGCAGCAAGTCGTAGGGCTTTGTCGGGATACCCCGCAGGTATTCATCAGAGCGCTTACTCATCCTTGCCTCCTTGCTCCCCCGCGGTGGTCTCTTCGATAGGTTTGACGGGACTTTCGTGTCTGACGATGACAATGTGTAGACCCACGAACAGCACAACCAAGGCCGGGAGCAGAACGATATGGAGCATCAGCACCTGCCCGGTGTTCAAGGTGTTGAAGACCGATCCGATTCCCATGGCATTCATCGCATCTTTTGCCTGCCCGGAAATCCACTGTGCGTCCCAGTCGGTTTGCATGATGAAACCGGTCAATCCGGTGAACACCGCGACTCCGAACGCGATGAGGCCGACGATCCACGTTTGCCATCTACGATCTCTCCAGGCCGCCTTGAAGAACTTGGAGATCATGTGCAACACGAGACCCAGGAAAAAGACCTGCACAGACCAGAAATGTATCGAATTGAAGAAACGCCCGGCCCTTGAGACGTGATACCAGGTGGGCCCAAAGATGGCAAGGATTACACCGCTCAGTAGCAGCATTCCCAGTCCCGAGAGCGTAAGGACACCGAACAGGTAGGCGACCGAGTTGACGTACACCGGCATCGTGGTCGGCAGCGCATCTTCGAGAGACATGTTCTTCGTCACGAATCGTTGCGCGTTGCGGGTGAGGTTCATTGTTCCTCCTCCTGACGGTCGGACTTGGAGCTATGTTCGATGAATTTGGGCAGCCTGGCCCATGCGGCTACCGCGAATAGCACGATTACCACTCCCCAGAATATGATGTTGGGGATCGCCAGATTGAAAATGCCGAATACGACATGCGGAACCGCGGGCAGCGTCTGCGTGACTAGAGGGTTCATAATGATACCGTCCCTTGCGAAACATGGTGATTATGTGAAAGGGAGGAGATGGAGGACGGCATCGACCGGCGTTTGCCTTGGGGTAAGGTAGGTCTGTCGTCAAGCCGGTCATCTCCTCAAGGTCACAGCCACGGAACACGCCGAGATCAGCTGTTGACTTCAATTCGAATTTTAGTTGACCCAGTCAGGTTCTGTCAACAACCCTTGAACAGTCTTGAACACTTCCGCCGCAGCCCCTTGGGTGATCGCCTTCCCGCCGCCAGTCTCCGTCGTCCGGAAGCCCGCGGCCGTAGACCGGGAGATTCACATTCGGGAAATCCTGAACATGACCCTGGTGTTCAATCACGACATCGTAGACGGCGCTCCCGCCGCCCGGTTCGTCAATCGCTTGAGAAAACGCATCGTGAGATCGGCCGGGCTATGAAGAGGGTGGCCAGATGGGTTCGAGGCCCGGCTTCCCGCCAGATGCTGCCGCCCGCGATGATCTCAGGGCGGCCCTGCTTCTTGCGGCCTGATTCTACCAAGGTATGCGGACCGGGGCTGCGCGTTCTCATCCGTTACCGGACCGCGGCCGCCTCAACAGCGTATCGCGCGCCCACTTTATTTCGATAAACACGGCCGGATCGCCGCCTCGATCCGGATGGTGAAGCATGCTCAGCCGGCGGTAGCTGCGCTTGACCACGGCCGCTGACAGGAGAGGCGGCGGTGCGACCTTCGGCGTGAGCTCGAGCGCCAGGCAGGCCAGAACGCGATCGGCGACCGCGCCGCCCAGGGCCCGGTAGCGCGCGCCGAGCAGCGCCAGGTGTCGCCGGAAGAGCGCGAGCCAGGCCGCTGCGCCGTAGCGCAGGTAGGCGTTGGCCTTCTTCTTTGTGCCTGGAAAGAGCTCCTTCTGCCAGAGGGGAGAGCGGCCGGCCGCATTGTAGCGCCGCTCGAGGTAGCCGAGGTACTTGATATTCTGCAGCAGTGTTGGGGGCAGGGATCGCATGGCGGCGAGAATGTACCGATGGCGCTCCTCCTTTGCGCGCATGCGCTCCCGGAGATAGCTGCGTTTGATCATGAAGAACAGCGGGAAGAAGGGGTCCGCCGGCAGACGGTAGGTGCGATAGAACTGACGAAGGTTGCGCGGTTCGATTGTGGCCCGGTGCAGCAGCGAGTAGCACCGCCGGCTGATCCGCAGGCGGCGCAGGCGGTCCGAGGTCTTGTAGTGGGCCATCATGTTCTGGTAGTCCGGATGCCTGCGCAGGGACTTGGGCTGACGCAGCAGGAGCTGGGCGATGGTGTAGGAGCGGGCCGTCGAGGCTCTGCGCCGGTACGTCCTTCGCATGGAATGCAGACTATCGTAGCGCAGGCGCGCCGGTAATACCAGCGGCGGAGACTGCTGGTGGATGGACCACCAGGGATCCTGACAACCGATCGTCCGATCAGGACAGGATCCGCTCCAGCTCTGCGGCGGGCAGGAAGTTCCCCACGAGCGGCTGGGAGCGGTCCGGCTGGGACTGCTGCCAGAAGGCGAAGATCCCTTCCCGGGTGGACAACGTGCTCACGTACCGGCTGCAACCGGTGCCGTACGGGGAGACGAACAGGGGCAGGTGCGGCGAAAGCCGTTCCAGCCGCGGGAAGCTGTCATCGGCTGCCCAGGCGAGCCCTCCCAGTTCCTCGCAGGAACACCCGCGGGGGCGCTTCACTGCCTGCGGATGCTCCTCGTGACAGCGCATGGCTTCTCCCCCGTCGTAGAAGTACAGGGTCAACGGAGGTCGGCTCCGGAACACGCCCATCCGGGGGACCGGCAGCCGGCCGGTGAGGCGGCTGATGGCAACGTCCCAGGAGGTGCCCCGCGGAAAGAACCGGTAGTCGGGCGCACCGAAGTCCGCCGCTCCGCGGCGCCGCACAGCGACCCCGGAGTTCGAGCTGGCCCAGGTGAACGGATGGGTGCAGAACAGCAGCGCCGTATCCCCGTTGGCCAGGTCGAAAACTGCCGGGTCCTTGACGTGGAGGAAGGAGGGCTCCCGGCACTCGAGCAGCGGGTGGGGCCGGGCCCGTCCCAGCTCCTCCATGGAGCGGGCGGCCAGACGATCGATGGACCAGACGCCCGTACCGGGCTTCTGAAACTCCTCGAATCCGGCCGCGTACGGGATGCCGCTCTTCTCGGAGGAGACGTAGAGCTCCATGCCGCCGTGGACGGGGTGCAGGCAGCTGCCCTCGATGGAAAGCACCTCCCGGTCCCCGTAGCCCAGATCCGCCTTGGAGAATGAGAGGACCTTTCGCCAGGCGGCCCCCCGGTCGTCCGACCGGAACACGGCCAGCTCTGCCCCTCGCTCGCCGCCACGCAGGCCAGTCCGCGAGTCACCGGCATTGCGGTACCGGCCGCTCAGGACAAAACCGCCGTCGGCGTCTTCCACCACGCTGCCGGCTCCGAACCAGAAGCCGTCCTGCGCACGCAGCGCGGGAACGAGCACCCGCGCCTTTCGCTGATCCACCAACGCGCCGGCCAGGAGGATCAGCTTTTGCTTCGCCTCTGATTCGATTTCGCGCATATGCCCTCCGCGGCGTATCGCGCTCATTTGATCGCCCCGGTGGTCAGGCCGCTGATGATCCGCCGTTGGAAAAGGAAGGTCAGCAGCAGCAGGGGCAGAATGGCCAGGAAGGTAGCCGTGGTGATCAGCTCCCAGGGGAAGGCGTACTCGCCGGGGTACAGCGCGATGCCGACGGTGGCGGTGCGCAGCAGGTTCTTGGAGAGCAGCACCAGGGCCATCAGGAACTCGTTCCAGCTGAAGATGAACACGATCAGCCCGGCTGCGACCAGTCCCGGAGCGGCCAGCGGGGCGATGATCTGCCACAGGATGCGCATCACGGAGCAGCCGTCGATGCGGGCCGAATCCTCGATGTCCCGGGGGATCGTGCGGAAGTAGGTAGACAGGATCCAGACCGCCATGGGGAGGAACAGGCCGTTGTAGGCGATGATCAGACCCAGGTAGCTGTTCACCAGGCCAACCCGGCGGAACCACAGGAATACCGAAGGCACGATCGCCAGTTGCGGGAACATGGACATGGCCAGGAAGAACAGGAGCAGGGCCGTGGAGCCTCTGAACCGCACGCGGCCAATGCCGTAGCCGGCGAAGGCGCCGAACAGCAGGATGGACAGGGCGGACAGGGTGGACACCACGATGGAGTTCAGGATGAAACGGCTGAGGTCGGACTCGAACAGCACAGCGTGGTAGTTGCTCCAGGTGGGATGCCGGGGCCAGAATACAGGCGGCCAGGCGTAGATCTCCCGGGTGGTCTTGATCGAGGTGAGGAAGATCCAGGCCACGGGGAAAAAGAAGAGCACCACCAGCAAGAGCACCACCAGGAAGAAAACGAGGCGGTTCAACCGCCGGCCGGTAAGGGTCGGGGCGTTCATTCGCGCTCCATGCGGAAGAAGCCGAGGTAGGCCAGGCCCAGGGCGAAGATGATGAGAAACTGGACCACCGAGACCGCGGAGCCGGCGTCGAACTTGAGGAACTGGAAGAACTGCCGGTAGCCGAACAGGCTCAGCGTCTGGGTGGTGCCTGCGGGACCGCCGTTGGTGAGAGCGAAGGGCAGCTCGAAGGCGCGGAAGGCGTCCATGGAGCGGAAGAGCAGCGCCACCAGGATCGACGGCGCCAGCAGGGGTAGGGTGAGCCGGCGGAAGATCTGTAGCGGCCCGGCGCCGTCGACCCGGGCCGCCTGGTACAGCTCCGTGGGGATGGTTTGCAGGCCGGTGAGCAGGATCAGGGCCATGAAGGAGCTGGTCTTCCACACCGCCACGATCATCATGCTGATCATGGCCAGGGGGATGCCGCCCAACCAGTTCACCCCGGAGTCCGTCAGGTGCAGGCCGCGCAGCAGGTTGTTGAAGAAACCGAAATCCGTGTTGTACAGCCACCGCCAGACGACGGCGTTCAGGGCGGTCGGCAGCATCCAGGGGAAGAGAATCGTGGTGCGCATCACCCCCCGAAAGGCGAAGGCCCGGTTGACGATCAGCGCCAGCACCATGCCGAAGCTGAGCTCTAGGAACACCGTGACGGCGGTAAACACGAACGTGTTGCCCAGGGAGGAGCGGAACTCCTCGTCGGCGAAGATCCGCGCGTAGTTGCGGAGGCCCGTGAACCGGGAGGCGGATCCCTTCAGGAAGGAGAAGTCGGCCAGGCTCATGCCGATCGTGTTGATGGTCGGCAGGAACAGGATGACCAGGACCAGAAGGAAAGCGGGAAAGACGAGCAGCAGGCCGTGGAGGTTCCGGCGTCGGGTAGCGTTCAGCATTGACGATTTCCGGGCGATCCCGGGCCCGTGACTGGGCCCGGGATCGCCATCTTCTCTATTTCCCCAGCAGCTGCTCGGCCGCGGTCTGGGCGTCGGCCAGCGCCTGCTCGACACTCTTCTGCCTGGAGAGCGCCGCGTGGACCTCGACCTGCATGATGTGCGAGAGCTCGGGGTATTTCGCGCCCGCCTGCGCGGAAGGCCGCACGTCGCCCACCGCGAAATCCTCGTACAGGGTCTTGGCGATGGGATAGCTCGCCAGGAGCTGAGGGTTGCTCTCCATGCCCTTCAGCGCGGGCATGCTGCCGGTCTCCACCGCCATCTTCAGCCCCGCCTCCGGCGTGGTCAGGTACTTGATCAACCGGGCGGCGGCCGGCTTGGCCTTCGAGTACGGATTGACGATCAGGATCCAGCCCCCCATGCACACCGTGCGGGCATCGGAGTGCCCCTGGAAGTAGGGGACCCGTTGCATTCCGACCTTTCCCTTGACGGCCGAGTCGTCCGCGTTGAGCATGGGCCAGACGAAATCCTGCACCACCATGAAGACGGCCCGCCCCTGGCGAAACAGCGCCATGGCGTCGTTGGGTTTATAGGTCAGGATGCCGGGAGCAGCGATCTTCTGCATGTAGATGAAATCGACCATGGTCTGCAGAGCCTTGCGGCCCGCCGGAGTGTCGATCGCCACCTTTCCCTGGGGATCGAAGAATTGCCCGCCGGCGCCCCAGAAGAATTGCAGGTAGTTCATGAACAGCCCTTCGATCTGGGCCCACATGCTGATGTACCCGGTGAGGTTGGGATCGTTCTCTTTTTTCAGTATGTTCTGCGCCGTGGCGGACATCTCCTCCCAGGTCTTGGGCACCGCATACCCGTGCTTGTCCAGCAGGTCCTTGCGGTAGAAGAAGTGAATCGCGTTGGTGTACAGCGGGATCCCGTACACCTTGCCGTCCACCGTGACGGAGTTCAGCATCCCGTCCAGGTATGGCTGGAGCTGCGCCTGTGTGAAGTAGTCATTCAGCGGCTCCGCCCACCCGTTGGCGATGAACTCCCCGGGCCAGATGACGTCCACCGCGATGACGTCCGGCTGGTCCGCCCGGGCGGCCAGGTTGGTGACGTAGAGGGTGTGCTGTTCGTCTGGAACGCCGGGCACCTTGAGCCACTCTACCGTAACGCCCGGGTTCTCGGCCTGGAATCCCTCGATCAGGCCGGGGATCACCTTGCCGACCTCCCTTGGCGAGATGGCCAGCTGGATCGAGACCTGCTCGGCGGCCGTCTTTTCCTGCCCGCCGGCGGCGAACGCCGTGCCGGCGCCCAGCAGGATCAACAGGCTGAAGACGAGTGCCTTTTTTCCTGCGTTCATGGAGTCCTCCTTAACGATGGATTTTATCTTCGCCATGGATTTCTCCCGTCTTGTGTTCTGCACAACAGGCGGATGAAGGAGAACATGGCGGTTCCCTTGAGTCCTGCGTCGTCGCGAAGCGCGAGAAAGGTCAGGGGTACGATGGGAAAGCCGCCGTGCCGCGCGTGGGCCAGGTAGGCGTTCTCCACGCGGTTGGAGAACGCGGGGTTGAGCCGGTTGAGCCGCCCGGTGACAATGACCTCCTGGGGATCGAGGATGGAGATCAGGTTGAAGATCGCCTTGCCCAGCGCGGAGGCCGCCCGGTCCAGCAGGGAGAGGGTGAAGCGGTCCCCTTTCTGGATGCGGGCCGACAGCAGGTCGATCAGCTCGTTGCGGGTGGGGGTGGGATCGAGCCCGAAGTGTCCGGCCAGCTCCCGGCTCAGCGCCAGCTCCGAGGCGACCGTCTCCAGGCACCCCCGCCGTCCGCAGCGGCAGGACAGCGGCGCGTCGGTGATATACGTGTGGCCGAAATCGCTGGCCTGCCCCGTGGCCCCCTGATACAGACTGCCCTCGATGATCAGTCCCGAACCGATTCCGGTGCCTATGTAGACGAAGGCCAGAGTGTGGAGCCGCTCACGGAGATGATCGTAGTACTCGTACATGGCCATGGCTTCGACGTTGTTCATTTCGATGACCGGGCAGGGGAAAGAGGAGCTGAAGGCGTCCCGGATGAGCGGATTGTTGAACGGGTGGTGGGGCAGCGCCAGGCCCACGGCGAGGGGGTCCTGCGTGGGTGCGCATTCGGAGACCAGCGACTGCAGCTCAGCGACGATTCTCGGCGTCTCGGTTTCGGTGAAGCCGGCCGGAAAGCGCAGCTCATTGCGGGCCAGAAAGTTGTAGCCCAGATCCACGATCCCGAGCCGGCAGACCTCCGGGGTCAGATGCACCGCGGCCAGGCAGGCGGCCTTGGGGTTACGGGACAGGAGGTCCGCCTTCCGTCCGGCGGAAGCCCTGCTCAGGTTTCCCACCCGCCGCACGATCCCCCTTTCCAGCAGCTCGGCGGTGATGCCCGAGACGGTGGAGGGGGCCAGTCCGGTGCGGTCGATGATCTGCTGCCGCGAGAGATGCTCCGCGGTCATGAGCGCATACAGCACGGAGCCGGTGTTCTGCGCCCGCAGGTGCGCGGTGTGCCCGGGCGGACGATGAAGGACGTCGGGTCGCGCTGACCGCTTCATATTTTCCGCACCAAATCAAATATAAGCTACTACGTGTAAAGCAGTTGCCCTATGCTTGCCACAGGAATCCGCTCATTAACTCGACAGTCGAATAATTATAGACCCTGCAGCCGACCTGTCAATCCTTTCCGCTGAGACAACGGCGAGTGGCGCTCGAGAACCGCGGGGATGCGGCCATCGACCAGACGGCCCTTTCGCCCTCTACCAGGGAGTGTTGGCGGCGCTTGGACGGCTCCCGCCTACAGGCGCCAGTACTCGCTGCAGTCCTTCCGACGGTCAAGGAACCGGTATTCGATGAGGTAGCGCCGAATGAGCAGGTGGTCCGCCCAAACGCGTGCCAGGATTGCGTTGACCTCCTTCTCCGCATAGCGCCGCCCCTCCCGGAAAAGCCCTGCGACCAGGCGCAGGAGAACGAGCTTGTCCTTTTGCCTCCTGGGCCATCCCGTCAACGAGATGCCGCCCTGCGGCAGGGCCCGCACGTAGCGCGATTCCACCGCCCTGGCCTCGCTCTCCGGGCTCCCGGCCCGGTCCGTCACGGCCGCAGGATTCTCAATGAACCTGGGCGTGGCGGGCCGCCTGCGGTCCAGGAGCCACATGAGGGCCAGGAATGACCGCGACTCTGCCTCCCGTCTCCGCAGCGCGAAGCGGTGGTTGCGCACCGTGGAGGCTGATTTGCCCCCGAGCGCATCTGCAATCTCCGCGTCGGATTTTCCTTGGTACAGGAGCCGGAGCACCTTCTCCTGCGCGGCGGGCAGCCTGGCGGTTCGCCGCGCCAGCAGGGCCGCAAACGCTCCGCCATGCGCCCCCGCTACGTGAAGGGAGGCGGCCATCTTCGCCTCCGCATGGCCGCCCTCCACTGCATAGACCATGCCTTCCACGAATGCGGCCTCACAGTAAAGGCATCTATAGGCGCCCCCGATCTCCTCGCGGCGGAAGCCGTCCACGAGCTGCTCGATTTCCTGCTGGCATGGACGATGGCTCATGACGCAACCTATGATATAGACAATCGTTGCTTCTGTCTACAATGACATTTGTCACTACTTCGGCCCGCACTCCGGCGCTACACTTGGGACGAGCCTGGACAATGCAAGGAGGGATGAGGTGAACATTGCCACCATGCACGATGTGGTCAAGCGATATGGAAGCACCACCGCGCTGGACCACGTGGATTTCCAGCTTCGGGAAGGGGAGATTCTGGGGCTCCTCGGGCCCAACGGCGCCGGGAAGACCACGGCGATCCACTCCCTGGTCGGCCTTCTTACGGTCGATGGGGGGGCCATCGAGCTGTTCGAGCAGAGGCAGCACACCGGGGCGCTGGAGCTGCGCCGCCGTGTGGGGCTCGTGACTCAGGAGATCACCATATTCGAGGACCTCACCGGGCGGGAGAATCTCCAGCTCTTCGCCGGGCTGTACGGCATCAAGGGCCCGGTCCGCCGCGACCGGATCCGCGACACCCTCGAGTTCGTGGGCCTCACGGAACACGCGGACAGGCTGGCCAGGAAGTACTCGGGCGGAATGAAGCGCAGGCTCAACATCGCCTGCGCCCTAACCCACCAACCCGAGCTGCTGGTCATGGACGAGCCCACCGTCGGGATCGATCCCCAGTCCCGCCACCATATCCTGGAGTCCGTGCGCGCGCTTCGCGACACCGGAACCACGATCCTCTACACGACCCATTACATGGAAGAGGCGCAGGCCATCGCCAGCCGGGTGGTGGTCATGGATGTGGGCCGCCTCATCGCGCAGGGCACGGTGGACGAGCTGATCGAGCGCATCCAGTACGAGGAGAAGGTGGTCCTGGAGGTCGGTGACCCGTCTCCGGATCTGCTGGAAGACCTCCGCCGGGTCGCCGGGGTGAAGGACGTGCGGGCGCAGGGCGCGCATCTCACCATTGTATCCCAGGCAGGGGCAGGGAACCTGGACCAGATCATCTCCTGCGCGCAATCGGCCGGCGGCCTGCGTTCCGTCACGGCGGAGAAACCCACCCTGGAGGATGTGTTCCTTGCCCTGACTGGCAAGAGCCTGCGGGACGGAGAATCGCAATGAACGGATACTGGATCGCGATGCGGATGGCCTTCCTCCGCCTGCTGCGGAACCCCACGACCATGCTGGTCGGGCTCGGCGTGCCGCTCGTCCTGATCCCCATCCTCGGGTATTCCTTGGCCGGGATCCCCGGCATCGATGCGTTCCTGAAAGGGACCTCAGTCATGACCTTCATGGCCATGATGGTGATCATCATGTTCCAGCTCTTCAGCGGCGGCTTCATGATGAGCCATGTGAACGAGGCCTACTTCACGTCGCGCAAATGGAGGATGCGCATGCTGCCGTGCCAGCCCTCCGTGGTCGTCTTCGGGTTCCTCGGCGCGGGCCTCACCGTGAGCCTTCTCCAGGGATTCATCCTGGCGGGGATTGCCACGCTCGCCCTCGGCGCGCGCTTCGGGAACCTCGGTGTTGCCCTCCTGGTCTTCCTGGGGCTGTCGCTGTTCGCGCAGCTTCTTGGCACCCTCATGCTCCTGGGCTTCCGCTCGTACGGCCCCGCGTTCGCCATGACCTGGATCGTCGCCTACGGGAGCTGCGTGCTGGCGGGCATGATCTTCCCGCTGCCCGTGGACAGGCCCTTCTTCCACTTCCTCACCACGTACGGCACGCCCGCCTCCCTGGCGCAGACCGCCCTCCTTGGCTCGACGCGCGGCGGGGCGTCCTCCGAGATCGCGCTGTGCGTGGGCGTGATCTTCCTGGCTTCGGCGATCCTCGGCCTCCTGGTCGCCCTCCTGGCGCGCAGGAGGCTCGCATGACGGTATTCCTGTACACGCTGAAGCGCAGCTTCCGCAGCCCGGTGAACCTCATCCTCCTCTGCGTTGCCCCGCTCGGCCTGGTCTTCATTCCCCGGTTCGGCGACTGGGCGATGCCCTTCGGGTTCCACCTCTACAGCGAGCTGGTGTTCTTCATCGCATTCTTCCTGATCCGGGCAGTGGCAGAGGACCGGGGAAGAGGGATCCTCACGCGCATCGCCGCCACGCCAATCACTCACTTCCAGTACCTGGGCCAGACGCTGCTCGCCTATGCGTGCCTCCTGCTGGCGCAGAACACGGCCATGGTCCTGGGGGGGCTCCTGCTCTACGGCGGCGCGCTGGGAAGGCCGCTGCGCCTCCTGGCCGCCTACTGGACCTTCTCCCTCACCGCGCTGGCTTTCTGCCTGGCCATGTGCTCCCTCATCCGGATGCGAGAGGTGGCGTACTCTTCCTGCTCCTTCCTGATCATGGCCTTCGCCGCCATCGGCGGCTCCCTGGTGCCGACCTCCATGATGCCGGCCTTCCTGAGGAGGCTGGCGATGGTGAGCCCGGTCTACTGGCTGCACAACGCCCTCCAGGCGGTCCCCGGCAAGGGGAATCAGTTTGTGCTCTCCCTGGCGGTCATGCTACTCTTGGCCGTGGCCTTCCTGTTGGCAGGAAGCAAGCGGCGCATGGTATCCTGACGCCCGGGAGCGTGCCCATGGTTCACGGGGAAAGCCCCACCCCCTCTTCCTTCCGTCTGGCATGGCGCCTCGCGTGCGAGGCGTTCCTGCTGGCGCTGTGGTTCACGGGCACGGGGATGGCCGGCCTTGTTTTCACCCTGGCGCTCATCGTCCTGAGCGTGGCGCGGTGGCGCTTCCCGCTGCCGGCCTGGACGACCCTCGCCGACCAGGCACTGTGCCTTGCCTTTCTTCCGGTGTGGCCTGGCGCGGCCTTTGCCCTGGCGCTGCCGCTCTTCGACGCGACTGCGGCCGCGCGGCCCTGGTTTGCCCTCCCCTGTCTTGCGGTTCTCGCCTTCCTGGGGCGATGGTCCCTGGGGCTCGCTGCCATCTTCGCCGGCGCGCTGCTCTGCGGGGCGGCGGCGGCGTTCTGGAGCCGGCAGGTGGCGCGCCTCAGGCGGGAGGCCGACGCGGAGCGGGGGGATCGGCTGGAGGGGGAGCGGCTGCGGGAGGAGATGACCCGCGACAGCACCCGTGCGGCGCGCATCGCGCAGCTTTCCGAACGGGCCCGGATAGCCCGCGACCTCCATGACCATGCCGGCCACGAGATCATTGCCGCGCAGCTCGGCCTGGACGCCTTCGAGCAGCTCTGGCGGGAGGGCGATCCCCAGGCGGATGAGCTCCTCGCCCAGGCCCGGGGCCGGCTCCAGGAGGGAATGGGCATCCTCCGCGCCACCGTGCGGGGCCTGGCCCCGGCAACGGGAACAGGGATAGAGCGCCTGGACGAGATCTGCCGGACCTTCGCCGATCATTCCGTCCGGCTCCTCGTGACGGGGAACGCCGGCGCCGTGCCGCCCTACGGATGGGCCGTGCTGGAGCCCTGTCTCAAGGAGGGGCTCAGCAACGCCGCCCGCCACGGGACCTCCACGGATATCGAGGCCACGTTGGATGTGGCGCCGCACATCGTGCGCCTGTGCGTGGCCAGCCGCGGCCCCGGTGTGAAGGCCGGAGCGCCCGGGTTGGGCCTCCGCAGCCTGCAACAGAGGGCGCGGGCCATCGGCGGCAACGTCGCGACGGACACCCGCGAGGGGTTCCGTCTGATCTGCGTGCTGCCGCTGCCCGATCGCGCCCGCTCTGGCGGCGGGGAGGAGGCGGAGCCGTGAAGGTCCTCATCGTGGACGACGATCCGACCGTGGCTGCGAGCCTGAAGGTGCTCCTGTCGCGCGAGCCGGACATCGAAATCGCAGGCGTCGCCTCCGACGGCGCGCACGCCGTGCGCGCCTGTGAGAAGAGCCTCCCCGATGCCGTGCTCATGGACCTGCGCATGCCGGGCATGGACGGCATCGAGGCGACGCGGAGAATCCGGAAGCGCTGGCCGGCCGTGCGGGTCATGGTCCTGACGACCTTTGAGGACGATCAGAGCATCCACGAGGCCCTCCAGGCCGGCGCAGGCGGCTATCTCCTGAAATCCACCCCCATCGCCGGCATGGCGCAGCGGCTGCGCGCTCTCATGACCGAGACCGCAGTGCTGGACGCGCGCGTGCTGGACCGGCTCACGGACGCGGACCCGCAGCCGCTGCCCGGCCTCACGCCGCGGGAGAACGAGGTGGCGGAGCTGGTGGCGCAGGGGTGCTCCAACCGGGAGGTCGCCGACGCGCTCCTGATCAGCGAGGGCAGCGCCCGCAACATAATCTCCACGGTGCTGGAGAAGCTGAACCTGCGCGACCGGACCCAGCTGGCGATCTTCTACTGGCGCCGAACCCTCTGACCCGCCGCGGCCTTCACGCGGTTTCTCCCCTCGGTCTTGGCCCGATACAAAGCCTGGTCGGCGGCGCGCAGCAGTTCCTCGCCCGTCATGCCGTCCGCCGGGAACACGGAGACACCGGCGGAGATCGTTACCGGACCCAAGGGCCGTCCCAGATGGCTGACTGCCAGGCTCTCGGCGTGCTTCCGCAGCTGTTCGGCACGCTCTGTGGTTACCGCCGAGGTGGCTTCCGGCAGGACCAGGACGAACTCTTCGCCGCCATACCGGCAGGCGATATCACCGGCGCGCAGGTGGGCGTGAAGCAGATCGCCCAGGGCGCGCAGCAGCTCATCACCGGCTGCGTGGCCGAAACGGTCATTGAAGTCCTTGAAGTGGTCGATGTCCACCATGATGATCCCGGCGGTCAGCTTCTTGCGTTCCGCGCGGCGCAGCTCGAGGTCCAGGGTTTCGGTCATGTAGCGGCGGTTGTACAGGTGGGTCAGGGGGTCACGAATCGACAGCTCCTTCAGCTCGCTGCGGAGCTTCAGGTTGGACAGGGCCAGCCCGATGCGTTCGGCCACAGATACGGCAAGAACCTGGGTTTGTTCCGAGCAGCCTCTTGCGTGGAAAAGCCCGATCGTCTCTCCCATAGCCGAGATGGGAATGCACAGCGAGGCCGCGCCTGAGGCCGCCTGCTCGTGGGGGCAGGAGGGCCTGCCTGCGTGCATGCGTCCTCGTCTCAAGCCCCAGCAGTCCTCGGGTCGAAAGACCGCCGCCTCGGGGGGTGAGTCTCCCCACTCCGCGGCGAGTGAAAGCATGCCCTGCTGCGAGTCGTACACGTACAGGGCCCCCGAGGTCGCGGGGAGCAGCCGGGGCGCATACGCCGACACCACCGGGTAGGCCTCGGCGAGCAGGAGGCAGGCCTGGAACATGTCCCCCATCTCGTTGAGCAGCTGGATCTCCCTGTTGCGTTGATCCAGCTCTGCGACGCGTGCGGTGAGCGCGCTGCGGGAGCCCTCCAGCTCCTGCTTGAGCCGCCTCTGCTTGTCGATCTCGACGGAGAGGGCCAGGGTTCGCTCCTGGATCAGGCGTTCGATCCGGCTGGCGCTCCGCATGCGCCGGGCAAAATACGTTCCCGCCAGAGCGGTGAAGACGATGCCCCCAACCAGGATGTACCAGGATTGCCAGGTCCGGTGGCTGGCGATGAAGCCATAGGTGGCGTAGACCCGGATCGCCCACTGTCGCTGCCCGGCGTCGATCGAGGTGCTCCAGACGGTCTGCGTTCTGACCTCGTACCTGGCTCCGGCCTTCGGAGAACGCGAGCGATGGTAGTAGACGAACGGCTCCCCGCGGGCAGAGCCGTCCACCACCTCCAGGTCAATACCCAGGGGGGCCGGGTCGCCCAGGGAGCGCTCGACCAGCCGGTCGACCCGGAACACGATGGCGGCGAAACTCACAACGGCGCCGAAACCGGAGCGGGGCTGACCGGAGGCGTCGTTGCCGTATATGGGAAGGAACTGCCAGACATTGTAGGCTGCCGATCGAGGGTAGGGCAGGCGATTCTTTCCGCTCGTTGTCGGCCTTCCGGATACGCCCGCCTGCTGCATGGCATCCCATATTCCGGGCACGGAAGAAAGGTCCAACCCCACCAGCCCCCTGGTGCGTCGTTGGGGCTCCACGAACAGCAGGGGGAAGTACTCACCCTTGTGGGAAGCCGGCTGCAGCCGTCCAGCCGGGTCCATCTCCCGGATCGTGAACCCGGGAGCGACGGCCTGCTGAGCCACCTGCTCGAAGCGCTCCCGGTCGGCGGCGCTCACTCGGGGAACGATGGCAAGCAGCTGGAGGTCCGTCTCCAGGCCCATGATTCCCTGGGCGAACTCCTGGAACTCCTCGGCGAAGCGGCTCCTGCGGCTCAGCTCGGGCTCGCTGGCGGCCTGGTAGAACAGGCCGAGCAGGCTGAGCTCGGTTTCATGCTGGGCGAGCACTACGCGAATCGCCTCCGCACGGTCGCGGGCAATGACGTCGAAATCCGCGCGCAGCCTGTTCCTCTCCGCGTCCTGATAGTAGACGAACACGCCGACGGTGGCCGCGGCGCCGACCAGGATCGACACCAGCAGGGGGAGGTAGCTGCGCAGGAACGAGCGGACCCGACGCAAAGAGCCGGCTGCCTTGCCCTTCTGCTGCGGGAGCGGGCCGCGCGCCTCTTGCCTCTGCTCCCGCCGGGCAAGCTGGCGTCCCACCGCCTCCGGCAGATCGGCAAGCCTGGCCCGCTGGATCGCCTCGGCGCCCCGCACGCTTGTCGTCGCCCCGTCGGACAGGATGATGAGAGGCACGCCGGGGTGATCGCGGGTCCACAGCGACGAGTCGGCTATGACCAGATCAACCTGCTCGCGTCCGAGAATCTCATCTGCGGCCTGGGCCGTGCGGGCCCTCAGGGGCCGCACCGCATAGCCGCCTTCCGCGAGGGTTCGCAGCACTCTGAACGCCAGTCTCCGGCTGTCCAGCAGCAACAGGACGCACAGTCTGTCGGCCACCTGAACTCCCTGCCCATCCACCTCTCGTGTCGATCTGCAGCATCCGATCCAGAGTCTCAATGCACATATATATACTACGTCTGACGCGAACCACCATGTCCCATCGGCGGCGCACATGAAGAGCGACATCTCGGGGTCTCGGGGAATGTCTTGCAGCCGGAGTCGCAGGGGTGCTATCATGCCGCACGAGCCAAAGCCCATACCGTCGCGCTCGAAGAAGACCGGTGATGCCGAAGAAGATCGACCTGCCGTTCAGGAGCCTGACGCAGTCCCTCTCATGCAAAGCCGCAGGCTGATTACCCAGTACAACAGCGTCTACCTGATCCTTTTTCTCATCTGCGCCGCGGCGTTCATCAACAACCCGTCGTTTTTCGCCTTCGACAACGTGAATACGATGCTGCGGCAGGCCTCATCCCTCGGGGTGGTGACCATGGGCACGATCTTCGTCATCGCCACCGGCTGCGTCGATCTGTCTGTGGCCGCCATCATGCAGATGTCCATCGGCATCTTCATGCTCTTCGTGAAGCGGCTCGGGGAAGGGGCCCTTCTCTACGGGATTCTCGCCAGCCTGGCGTTCGGTGTGGCGATCGGGGTCGTGAACGGCATCATCGTGACGCGGTACAGGGTCCAGTCGTTCCTGGCGACGCTGTTCACCGCGGCGATACTCGGCGGGGCGATGAGGCTGGCGATGGGGGTCACCCCCATGGGGGTGCCGCCTGCTGCGCTGGTCAACACCATCAAGGGCAGCCTCATCGGCGAGATGTCGAACTCCGTGCTCATCTTCATTATCGTGGCGCTGTTCGCGTTCGTGCTGCTCAGGCAGACGGTCTGGGGGCGGAAGGTCGAGCTCATTGGTCTGAACTCCACGGCCGCCCACTTCGCGGGTGTCGACGTGGACCGGACCATCACGGTCACCTTCAGCTTCAACGCAGTTCTGGCGGCGATCGCCGGCATCATGAGCGCCGGGTACATCGGTTTCGCCGACCAGATGACCCTGGGAAGCGGCATGGAGATGGACGCGCTGGTGGCGGCGGTGCTGGGGGGCAACTTCCTGGGCGGAGGCAAGGCCTCGGTGGTGGGCGCCGTCGGTGGGGCGTTGGCCATCACCCTGATCATGAACATCGTCATCCTGTTTGGGTTCGATATCCGCTACCAGTACGTGGTGAAAGGAGGGCTGCTGCTGTCCGTGACCTACGCCGCCGCCTTTTTCAACAGGCGGTGAGGGCGGGCTCAGGGCGGGGCGAGGGCGGAAGCGAATGCCGAGTGTGACGAAGCCTGTGGGGGCGTCTGAGCTTCTCAAGGCTCGAAATATCTGTTCGGAAGAGAGGAGAGGTGGTATGGGGAAGAGAAGGTTTATCACAGCGGCGATCACGCTGCTCGTGGTCGCCGCCGGCCTGGCTGCGGTGCTGGGCGCCTGCAGCAAGAGCGGGTCGCAGGCTGCGGCTGCCTCCAAAGGCGCGGAGGCCAAGAAGTACACCATCGGGGTGAGCATCCAGGGCTCCAACAACGACTGGGCGGCGTCCTGCTACTCTCACTTCAAGTACGCCTTCGGCACGAAGTATGCGGGCCGGATCGCCAACGTGTACTACGGCGAGTCCGGCTACGACGACAAGAAACAGATCGCGGACATCGAGGACCTGCTGACCAAGAATCTCGACCTGCTGATCGTCCAGCCGGTGAGTGAGACCTCGGCGGCGGGCGTGATCGAGAAGGCCAAGGCGCAAGGAGTCAAGGTCGTGATCTTCGGCGGGCTGGCCGGAACCGATCAGTACGACGCCTACGTCGACCGGGACCACATCAAGGCCGGCTACGACTACGCGGACTGGGTCGCCAAGAAGATCGGCGGCAAGGGCAACGTCCTGGTGATCATGGGCTACCCCGGCTCAGGGTATTCGAACAACGTGCTGAAGGGGGTGCAGGACGCCCTCAGCAACTACCCGGACATCAACACGCTGGGCGTGGAGTACGCGCTGTACACCCCGGCGAAATCCAAGGAGATCATCGAAGGCTACTTCGCCAAGCGGGTGCAGATCGACGGCGTCATCGTGGACGGCGGGCTGATGGATTTCGGCGTTCTCGACGCCTTCGTGGACGCCAAGAAGCCCCTCCCCCCCACCACAGCGGACGACTGGTTCGGCTTTCTCAAGAAGGCCAAGTCGCTGGACTACACGAACTACATGGTCCTGAGCTCGGGCGAGGAGCTTTCCCTGGACGCGGCGGACGCGGCCATGAAGCTCCTGAACGGCGAGTCGGTCCCCAAGGACGACCTGCGGCCGCCCCAGACGTGGGAAGGCACCGACCTGGCAGACAAGATCGACACCTCCCTGCCGGATTCGTACTGGCTGGCCTCACAGATCCCTGCGGATCGGATCAGCGAGTTCTACAAGTAGGGCCGCGAGCCGTAGAAAACGTCTGTTCGTCCCCCGGCGTAAGAGCCGGGGGACGGACTCCGATGGAGTTTTCGATCATGTCGTCTCCAGCTCTGTCCTTCTCCGGCATCGCCAAGAGCTTCGGCGATTTCCAGGCGCTCCACGACGTCAGCTTCGACCTGCCCTCAGGGCAGATCCTCGGCCTGCTCGGAGCGAACGGTGCCGGCAAGAGCACGCTCCTCAAGATCGCCGGCGGGGTCCAGCCGCCTTCCTCAGGCGGAATGCTCCTCTACGGGAAGGAATACCGGCCTTCCTCGCCGCAGAACGCCAAGACCTCCGGCATCGCCAGCGTCTTCCAGGAGCTCAACCTGTTCCTCAACATGAGCGTCGCGGAGAACATCTTCATCGACGACGGATTCAGGAATCCCTGGGGGCTGATCGACTGGAAGTCCATGAGGGCGGAGGCCGGACGGATCCTCAAGAGCAACCAGCTGGACATCGACCCCGTGACACCTGTCAGCGATCTGGCCATTGCCCAGCAGCAGCTCGTGGAAATCGTGCGCTCCTTAAGCGAAAAGCCGCGGATTCTCCTGCTCGACGAGCCCACGGCTTCGCTTTCGGAGGACCAGACCCGCTGGCTGTTCACGAAGATCCGGGAGGTCGCAGCCGCTGGCACGTCGGTGCTGTATGTCTCGCACCGTCTCGACGAGGTGGCCGAGATATGCGAGCGCTGCGTCATCCTGCGGGACGGCGGCCTGGTGGCCACCCTGGAACGGTCCGAGATCGGGAAGGACCGGATCATCCGGCACATGGTGGGCAGGGACATCGCCCCCGGAGCCAGGGAGTCGCGCCGCGAAGGGGCGAGCGGCGAGGTCATCTTCGACTGCGCCAACCTGTCGGTTGAAGGGAAGCTCGAGAACATCTCCTTCCAGGTCCGAAGCGGCGAGATCCTCGGTATCGCCGGGCTGGTGGGATCCGGGAGGACCGAGCTGCTGAACGCGATCTACGGTATCCTGCACCCGAGCCGGGGGGTCATGAGACGGGACGGGGTCGAGCTGGTGGTGAAGCATCCCCGGGTGGCCATCGAGCACGGCATCGCGCCGGTGAGCGAGGACCGCAAGCGGGAAGGCCTGTTCTTCGGCGAGACAGTGACCCGCAACCTGAACGCCAGCGCCGCGGCCAACAGGTCCCTGCTGTCGTTCATCGACCGCCGCAGGGAGAAGGCCAGGGCCGTGGGCGTCGCCGGCAGGATCGCTCTGGACACCGGACACCTGGATCACCTGGTGGACCGCCTGAGCGGCGGCAACCAGCAGAAGGTCGTCTTCGGACGGGCGCTCTTGACGGAGGCCGACCTGCTGCTGCTCGACGAACCGACCCGTGGGGTCGACGTCGGCGCTCGCGAAGAGATCTACGGGGTGATCCAGGAATCGGCCAGCCAGGGCAAAGGCGTGATCCTCGTCTCTTCGGAGTGGGAGGAGATCGTGAAGCTGGCCGACCGGGTGCTGGTGCTGAGCGACGGGCAGATCGTCGGCGAGCTGACGGGCCAGGACATCAACGAACCGGCGATGCTGCATCTGTGCACGGAGCGCAAGAAGCGGCGGGTGGAAAAGGCTCAAGGCCAGGGCAGGCTCGCAAGACTGGCGCAGTCTCTGTTTTCGTCCAACAACCGCATCGCCGTGCTGTCAATCCTGCTGGCTGCAGTGTTCGTGACCGGGTCGCTCATCTCGCCGTTCTTTCTCAACAGGATCAACATCAGCAACCTGGCCTGGCAGTCGTTCGTGTACCTCCTGCTGGCGACCGGGCAGCTCGCGGTAGTCATTTGCGGCGGGATCGATCTGTCCGTGAGCGCCGCAATGACGATCATCGGCGTCATCGGCATCAAGGCGTACGCCGCCTTTCCGGGGGCCATGGGCCTCAGCCTCGGCGCGATGCTGGCCGCAGGCGCGCTGATCGGCCTGGTGAACGGCGTGCTGACGGTGTACGGCCGGATCAACGCCTTCATTGCCACCCTCGGCGTCGGCATCGTGCTCCAGGGGATCTCACTCATCCTCACGCCGAAGCCGATCGCCCCGGCCCCCCCGCTGCTGAAGCACCTGGCCAACGGAAGCTGGTTCGGCATTCCCATCGTCGTGCTCGCCTCGCTGCTGCTCTTCGTCCTGTTTTACCTTCTGCTGCGGCACACGAGATTCGGGCGCCGCCTGTATGCGGTCGGCGAGAGCGACGTGAAGGCCTCCTGGTCGGGCCTTCCCGTCGATCTGACGAAGGTGAGCTCCTACCTGATCAGCGCGGTGATGGCGACCCTGGCGGCCTTCTACATGCTCGGCCGCGCCGGCGGCGCAGAGCCGATGGTCGACCCGCGGCTGACCCTGGACAGCATCGCCTACTGCCTGATCGGCGGGGCTACCCTGGCCGGAGGCAAGGGCAGCCTCGGGGGCACCCTGATCACGATCGTGCTGATGATCATGCTGTTGAACATCCTCGGTCATTCCGGCGTGGGGATCTTCTACCAGCAGATCATTCGCGCCGTGCTGCTGCTGGTCATCGTGGTGGCGTACAACAAGGTGGAGACGCGCCGGCACGAGGGGGCCTGACGGCCGCGTGATGCTGCCTGCAGTCGCCTGCTCGCCTCGCACGGCCGGGAAGGTTGACAGGACGGCGGAGCGCGCATAGATTGGTGGCCGAGGTGATTCATGAGTGACAGCGCGTCTTCCAGGGCCACGCTGCGGGAGCGCCTCAGCCCCGCCCGGGCGGCCTTTCTGTTCATCGACATGCAGAACGATTTCGGCTCCCCGGAGGGAAAGATGGCGGAGTTCGGTTTCGACATCAGCGCCGTGCACGATTCGGTCGGGCCCGCCCGGCGGCTGCTGGAGGCGGCCCGGGCGGGCGGCTATCCGGTGATCCACACTTGCGTGATCAACGAGATCGGTCAGAACTCCGCTGCCTGGACCGCCTTCTGGGGCGAGCCGGCGGTGACGCTGCCGGGCTCGTGGGGGGCCGCCCATGTCGAGGAGCTCGCGCCGCAAGCCGGAGAGCCGGTGATCGCCAAGTACGCCTACGGGGCTTTCGTGGGCACCAACCTGGACACGATGCTGCGCAGCCGGGGGATCGACACCCTGGTGATGGCGGGCGCCGATCTCAACGTCTGCGTGGGGGACACCCTCCACCAGGCCTTCGCCCTGGGCTACCACGTCGTGGGCGTGGCGGACTGCCTGTCCTGTTTCTCGAAGCGCGACCGCCGGCACGCGGAGCAGCTGAAGGAGGCCGGACTCTACCTGATCGAGAACCACTACGGGGTAGTGGCGCAGTCCGACGAGATCATCCAGATCATCTCTGACAGGAGGTAGGCGCCATGCCGGACAGCCGCCCCTTCGACATCGATCCCTCCCGAAGCGCCTTGATCGTGGTGGACATGCAGAACGACTTCGTCCGCGTGGGCGCCCCTCTGGAGGTGCCCGACGCGCGGGCCACCATCAAAGCGATCCGAACCGTCATCGAGTTGTTCCGCGGCCCCCGGCGCCCCATCATCTTCACCCGCTTCATCGCCGGACCCAAGGAGACCCTGCTCTGGAAGTGGTCGCCCCAGCTGTACCCGCCGGTGAACTGCTGCCGGCCGGGCTTTCTGCGGCACTATGAAGAGCTCGGTGGGGAGCGGGATTGCGCCGCGGTGATCGACGAGCTGCCCGTAGAGCCCGGTGACTACGTGGTGGACAAATACTGGTACGGGGCGTTTTTCCGCACGAACCTGCACGACATCCTGCTATCGGAGCATGTGGATACGGTGGCGGTGGCCGGCACCGTGACCCAGATCTGCGTCGAAGAGACCGCCCGTGAGGCCTTCCACCTGGGTCTGAAGACCGTGATCCTGAGCGACTGCGTGTCTTCCTACGACCCTGTACTGCACGCGGCCACCCTGAAGAACTTCGCGCTGAAGTTCGGCCGCGTCCTGGACTCGGGGGCTCTGGCTGCCGAGGCGACGCCGGGGGCGGGAAGGGCGGAGGCGAGGCGCCGCCGGTAGGCCCGGAAGCCGCCGCATGAAGCGGCCGGCGCCGCGCCCGCCCCAGGACCATCCGCACAGTCGCCGTCCCGGCACGGGCATGAGCGAGGCCGTGTGGGATGTACCGCTGCCCTCTATGGCCGGGCCTGGATGGTTTACCGGCTGGCGCGGGCCCGCCGGAGGAACGACAGTACCGCCGAGCTGTAGGCCGCGCCGTTGTCCTCGTGCATGATGTGTGACGCCCCGGGGATTTGGATCCGCTCCGAGTGAGGCAGCAGCCCCTGCAGGCGGTCGATGAAGCGGTGGAAGAGCCGCGGGCTTCGCTCGCCTGTGATCAGCAGCGCCGGCGTCTCGACCTCCCGCACCTGGTCCGGCTCCAGCGGCGCATACCCCGACCCGACGATCTCGGCGGGGATGAAGTTGGCCCGTGCCTGGTCCAGCCGCCCCGGGGAGAGCCGCCGGAAGCCGTCGCGGCCCAGCACGGCGGTGCCGAAGAGCTGCAGGGCCCTCTCCGTATCGCCCAGCTCGATGGCGCGGGCCGCCGGACCCAGCCCGAAGGCTCCGAACCTGACGATGGCCGCCCCGGTGCGCGGACGGGTCAACAACGTCTTCAGGAGCTCCGGGGCGCTGGGCCTGCTGCCGGCGAACAGCGTCAGGACCGGCGGCTCGGCCAGAACGAGGGACCGCACCAGCGGCGGCCGCCGCATTGCCAGGAGCAGGCACAGGAACGCGCCGTAGGAGTGGCCCACCAGGTGCGCCGGCGCTAGGTCGCGGGCGCCCAGGAAAGCGTCAAGATCCTCCACCTGTTCGAGCATCGGGTAGTCGGCCCCCTCGGCGATCGGCTCGTTGGGCCAGTGGTAGCGCCGGCTGTAGGCCACGGCCCGAAACTCCCCGCCCAGCGGACCCAGCTGCCCCTGCCAGGTTCTGTGATCGCTGGCCGAGCCGTGAACCAGCACCACCGGCTCCCCGTTGCCGCGCTCGACGTAGTGCAGCTTCGTTCCGTTGGTATCGATGGATGTCATGTTGCCTCCTCACCGTTCTTTCTTGAAGGAAATGTGCCTCGGATAGAGGGAGCGTTTCTTTGCCGGAAAGCCGCATTTCTTTGCCGGGACGGTACGACGTTTGCCCCGGGTTGTGCAACGCGAGTACCTTGATCTCGGTGGACAGTCTCTCACAGGCTCTGGCGGCGGTGCGGATGACCGGCGCCATCTTCTTCAAAGTCGAGTGTGTCTCCCCCTGGGGCTTCCGGGTGCCGCCGGTGCGGGAGGCCGCTTCGGTTCTTGCGCCGGGGCCCGGGACCCGATTGTCGGCGGTGCGCTGGCTCTCATGCACGGACAGCCGCAGCAGCCGTGGAGCATTGCCGGGTTGGCTCGCCAAGTGGGGGCATCCCGGTCCGTGCTGGGGGAACGGTTCTCGCGGTTTCTCGGCGAGCCGCCGCTTGCCTACCTGGCGCGCTGGCGGCTGCAGCTCGCGGCCCGAAGCCTGGAAACCACGGACAAGACGGTGCTGGAGGTGGCGTTGGAGGTGGGTTACCAGTCCGAATCGGCCTTCAATCGAGCGTTCAAGCGTGAGATGGGCCTGCCGCCGGCCCGATACCGCAGGAGCCACCGCATGAAAAGCGCCTGAGCTCGCGGTGGTGCGAGCCGGCGCAGGCTCGGTTCGGCAAACGGCCGGCCTCCAGTCGTTGCAGGTGCTCGGCTTGCCTCAGATCAACCGATCCGCCGCCAGGGCCACCAGGAGCAGCGCCAGGTATACCGAAGAGAAGCGGTACATGCGTGCGGCAGCCAGGTCGCCGCCGCGCTTCCACATCCACCAGGCCCGATACAGCAGGAAGCCGCCGAGGGCCATGGCCACCGCGACAAAAAGCACCCGGGCCGCCCCCAGAAGGGCCAGGCCCAGGGTGGCGGCCACCAGCGCCGCGGAGTAGAGCAGGATCCGCGAGCGGGCGCGAGCCTCGCCGCGAACCGCCGGCAGAACGGGGACTCCCGCCTGCGAGTAGTCCTGGAGGCGCAGCACCGCAAGGGACCAGAAATGCGGCGGGGTCCAGAGGAACACAATGAGAGACAGCAGGAGAGCCGTGACGTTCACCCCGCCGCTCACCGCGGCGGAGCCCACCATGGGCATGAGCGCTCCGGCCACGCCGCCCACCACGATGCTGTGCGGGCTCTTGCGCTTCAGCGCTCCGGTGTACAGGATCACGTACCAGCCGATACCCAGGGCGGTGAGCGCCGCAGCCAGGGCCCCGACCAATCCGGCCATGAGGTACAGCGAGGCGATGCACAGGGCCAGCCCGAAGGCCAGGACCTCCGAGGGCGCCAGGCGCCCCGCAGGGAGCGGGCGGCCTGCGGTTCGCGCCATGGCGGCATCCATGTCTCGGTCCATGTACTGGTTGATGGCCTGCGCCCCGCCGGCGGCCAGGGCGAGCGCTGCCAGGGTGCGGATCGTGAGGCCCAGCGACGGCAGCCCCCGGCCCACGCTCACCATCCCCGCGTAGGCCGTGGCCAGGAGGAGCCCCGTCACCAAGGGGCGCGTCGTGGAGGCCAGGTCACCGGCGCGGCGGATTCCGCGTGATCCCGGCGGAGCCCCCGCCGGCGGCTCTCCCGCCGGCGCCGCCGCCCGCAGGCCTTCCCAGACCACCAGCGCCGCGAGCCCTCCCCACAGCGCCGCCGCGCTGCATACCCGGACTGCCATCAGGGACCACGGAAAGCCGCGGGCGGCAGCGAGCTCCCCGGTCAGAAGCAGCGCGGCGAAGAGCACGGCCACGCAGGTCGCCAGGCAGAGGGGAACGACCTCCCTGCGCCGCTTGACCCATGCCAGCAGCGCCAGGGACACCACCAGCGCTCCCGCCACGCCCGAGAGAACCAGCTGAGCGGTCCTGAGCCATCCCTGGAAGCCCGCCGCCAGGGAAAAGCCGCTCCAGATCGGCAGGCCCAGGCAGCTCGCGGGAACGGGTGTCCCCACCGAGAGCCCGCTTGCCAGAACCAGGTACACCGCTGCAGCGGCCCCCAGGCTCAACCGGGAAAAGGGATCCCGGAAAGCCAGCCGGCCGGGATGAGCCGGGTTGCGCCGCAGGAAATGCGCAGTCAGGGTCGTGGCCACCATCAGGGCCAGCACCAGCAGGGCGCTGCCCAGATCGACAGCGGCAAGGGCAGGGGGAATCGCGCTCAGCACCACGAGCGCGCCCAGCGTTGCCACCACGGCGAGCAGCACCAGCGCCACTGCCGGCGGCACGCTCAGCCATGGCCGCGATCGGTAGCGCCGCAGGCCGATCACGGCGGAGGTCAGAACCAGGAGGGCGGCCAGGACTGCTGTCAGCCGGTGCAGGTATTCGACGAAAGCGCCCGGCTCCGCCGGGGGTGCGATTCCACCGAAAGAGGTGGGCCAGTCGGGGATGGCCTTCGCGGCGCCCATGAAGCACACCGCGCCGCCCAGCACGATCAGCACCCAGCTGACTGCGGCGGCGGCCAGCGCCAGGGAAGCGTAGCCTTTGATCCGTGGCATGAGGGTCGTCTCCTCCGTTTCCGGCTCAGCCCGTAAGCATGTGGTAGAGATCCAGGTGATGCATGATCCAGATCGAGGCGCCGACCAGGATAGCCAGGATGATGAGGGTATAGACGAAGAGGACCACCCTCCAGCGCTGCTCCTCCGAGCGGCCCAGGTGGAGAAAGAAGACCAGGTGCACGGCGATCTGGGACACGGCAAGGACCGTGACGGCGACCAGCGCGGCGGTGCTAGGCAGCGCCGAGGTCATCACGAGAACGAAGGCCACCGCGGTCAGGGCGACGGACAGCACAAACCCGGCAAGGTAGCTGAGCAGAGTCCCGTGCGGCGCAGGGACGGTGTGTTGGTCGTTCATCTAGACAGCCCCCATCAGGTACACGAAGGTGAACACGCAGATCCAGACCACGTCCAGGAAGTGCCAGAACAGGCCCAGGGCCATCACGCGCGTGCCGGTGGTCGGGGTGAGACCCTTCAGCGCCAGCTGGACGGCGAGCACGGCCATCCAGAGGAGCCCGGAGGTGACGTGCAGGCCGTGCGTGCCCACCAGCGTGAAGAAGGCGGACAGGAAGGCGCTCTGCTGCGGGCCGTGGCCGGCGGCGATCAGGCCGGAGAACTCGCGCAGCTCCAGGCCGATGAAGGCGGCGCCGAGCACGAGGGTGGCCCCCAGCCACCCCATCACCCGGTCGCGGCGGCCCCGCGCGGCGGCCAGGGAGGCCAGGCCGTAGGTGAAGCTGCTGGCCAGCAGGCAGAAGGTCTCCACAGCCACGCCCCGCAGGTCAAACAGCTCCCTTGCCGTGGGACCGTCCGCATGGTGCCCGGCCAGCACCGCGTAGGTCGCGAACAGGGTGCCGAACAGCACGCAGTCGCTCAGGATGTAGACCCAGAAGCCCAGGAGCCGGATGGAGGCCGCTTCGGGGCCTTCGTGGATCACGGCATGGGAATCGCTCATGGAACGATCTCCCCGGGACCGCTCCCACCGCCGCCCGCGTACCGGGCCTCGATCCTGCGGACCTCCTCGGCGCTCACCACGGTGTGAATGCGGTCATTGGAGGTGCGGGCCACCAGGGTGACGATCAGGCCGAGCAGCCCCGCGATCACCAGCCACCATATGTGCCATACCATGGCGAATCCGAACGCAAGGCTGAAGGCGCCGATGAGCACGCCGGCTGCGGTGTTGCGGGGCATCACGATGTCCTGGTACTGGCCGGGCTCTCTCCGGCCGCCGCCGTCCTGCTTCATCTGCCAGTAGGCATCGCGGTCGCTCACCACCGGAATGCGGGCGAAGTTGTAGGCGGGGGGAGGCGAAGGCAGAGACCACTCCAGCGTGCGGCCGTCCCAGGGGTCGCCGGTCAGGTCGCGGTTGCTCCTGCGCCGGAGGATGGCCAGCACCACCTGCAAGGCCAGAACCAGCAGGCTGATGGCGAACAGCGCCACGCCGCCGGCCGCAATCCACAGCAGGGGCCGCCAGGCGGGGTTCAGAGTGTAGTTGAGCCGGCGCGTCATGCCCATGAAGCCCAGGATGTACATCGGCACGAAGGTGACGTAGAAGGCGGTGAAGAAACACCCGAAGGCCACCTTGCCCAGCCGGTCGTCCAGCTTGAAGCCGAAGATCTTGGGAAACCAGTAGGTGAAGCCGGCGATCGCGCCGAACACAGTACCCCCCACGATGGTGTTGTGAAAGTGCGCGATCAGAAAGAGACTGGCGTGCAGGACGAAGTCGGCCGGGGGCATGGCCAGCATCACCCCCGACATGCCGCCGAAGGTGAAGGTGATCATGAACCCCAGGGTCCACAGGACCGGGGTCGTGACCCGCAGCCGGCCGCGGAATATCGTGAACAGCCAGTTGAAGATCTTCACCCCCGTGGGGATCGCGATCAGCATGGTGGTGATGCCGAACACGGCGTTCACGTCGCCGCCGGCGCCCATCGTGAAGAAGTGATGCAGCCAGACCGAGTAGGAGAGGACGGTGATGGCGACGGTCGCCCAGATCAGGGAAGTGTAGCCGAACAGCCTGTTGCCGCTGAAGGTGGAGCTCACCTCGGCGAACACGCCGAAAGCGGGCAGGATCAGGATGTAGACCTCGGGGTGTCCCCACGCCCAGAACAGGTTCACGTACATCATCATGTTCCCGCCCAGCGCGTTGGTGAAGAAGTGCATGCCCAGGTACCGGTCCAGAGCCAGCATGGCCAGCGTTACGGTGAGGATGGGGAAGGCGCCGATGATCAGGATGACGGTGCAGAGGGCGGTCCACGTGAAGATCGGCATCCTCATGAGCGTCATGCCGGGGGCGCGCATCCTGAGGATGGTGACCAGGAAGTTGACCCCGGTGAGCAGCGTTCCTATCCCCGATATCTGTATGCTCCAGATGTAGTAGTCCACCCCCACCCCGGGGGAGAAGCTGGGCTCGGAAAGGGGCGGGTAGCCTGACCACCCGGTCCTGGCGAACTCCCCGACGCCCAGGGAGAGGTTGGCCAGCACCGCCCCCACCATGAACAGCCAGAAGCTGACGGAGTTCATGAAGGGGAAGGCCACGTCCCGGGCGCCGATCTGCTGCGGCACCACGATGTTGATCAGCCCGATCACGAAAGGCATGGCCATGAAGAGGATCATGATGACGCCGTGGGCGCTGAAGACCTGGTTGTACTGGTCCGGCTGGAAGGGGCCCTGGCCGGGGCCGAAGGCCAGGGCCTGCTGCGAGCGCATCATGACCCCGTCGATGAAGCCGCGAAGCCCCATGACGGTCGCCGCCAGGATGTACATGATCCCGATCTTCTTGTGGTCCACCGAGGTCAGCCACTCCTTCCATAGCCACTTCCACCTCCGCAGCACGGTGACCAGGATGGCCAGAGCCAGAACGGCCACGACCACCAGCAGAAAGGCGCCGAACGTGACCGGGGTGTCGATGGGGAACGCCGCTAGACTCAGTTTGCCAAGCATGCCCGCTCCTTGGGAGCCGCGTTCATGCGCTCCGCCTTGATTCCTCGCGCCTTCAGTGCGCGAAGGCGTACTTGCCGATGATCTGGCTGAACAGCTGCGAATCCGCCAGGGAGAAGTACTCCACCGGGTTGTTCTGGCTGGGCTCTGCGAGCCGCCGGTACTCCTCCATGTCCATCCTCCGGCCGGACCGCCGCGCGGCGCTCACCCAACCGTCGAACTCCACACCGGAGGTGGCGCGGGCCGTAAACTGCATCCCCGAGAACCCGTGACCGCTGATGTTGGCGGAGATGCCCGCGTAGGTGCCCGGCTTGCTGGCAACCAGGTGCAGCTCCGACTGCATTCCCGCCATCGCGTAGATCTGGCTGCCCAGCTGGGGGATGAAGAACGAATTCATCACCGTGTCCGAGGTGAGCAGGAAGCGGACCGGAACGTCCGTGGGAAAGGCCACCTCGTTGACGGCGGCGACCTGCTGGTCGGGATAAATGAAGAGCCATTTCCAGTCCAGGGCGATCACCTGGACGGTGATGGGCTGCTTCGGTGAGTCCAGGGGCCGGAAGGGGTCCAGGCGATGCGTCATCGTCCAGGAAAGTATGGAGAGGGCCAGGACGATGCCGGCCGGCACCAGCCAGATGACGATCTCCAGGGCCCCGGGCGTCCGCTTCCGAGGGCGGTCAGCTTTCGGCCCGGAGGCACGGTATCTCCAGGCGAACAGAGGAGTGAGCACGAGCACCGGAACCACCACGATGAGCATCAAGGCGGCGGTGGTCAGAATGACTCGCTTCTCCTCCTGGCCGATTTGGCCCGCCGGATGAAACAGAACCACGCTGCTGCAGCCGCTCAGCAGGACCAGGGAAAACACCACCAGCAGCTTCGCAGGACGTCCCCCCATCACCTCCGCCTCGGTTCGAAATTCGATGCGTTATCCCGGATAACCGCTACTAATGCTAACGGGCGCCGCCCGCCCCGTCAAGGCCGGCTTCCGGGCGGGATGGACGCGGCTGACGGGGCGGGCGACCGGGGAAAAGCCGCACCCGGAAATGCCGCCCCGGCCCCTGTTGAGTATATTCGGAAGAAGACGCTGTCGGGCGGGCGTGCCGGATCGTGAGCCGCGAAGAAGCTCATTCACAACACAGTCGCATTGGAGGGTCATGATGACGGAAAGGCAAGAGTTGCGTGCCAAGGGTTTGGAGCTGGCGATCGCCCTGCTGGACGCCGTTCCGCAGGACCCGCTGTCGGCAACGACCTGGGTCAGGGGGGAGGACGGTCAGCTGTCGCCGATCAGCTCCGAGATCCTCCAGGGTATTGCCGACAGGATGATCGAGTACATCGAAGGATAGCCCCGGCCCGGCCGTCCCGACGTCCTCCCGCCGCCCGCTTCAGGGATTCCCTGATTCTGGGCTTCGTTTTTCCTTAGACAGGGCTTTTCTGCCCCAAGTGTATCCCTCTGCGCTCTACACTTGCTGCGGAAGAACGCAAGGAGGTGGAAGGACGAAAGGGAAGCACTTTCTTCTGGTCACGGTGAAGCCCTCTTAGCCCCCGGCCGGCCGCCGCGGCCCCCGTAGGGGTCCGGTGGCCCCGGGGTTTGCGACCCGGCGGCAGCCCGCGGGAGCGGGGTGCCGGAGGCGCGCCCTCCCGGCGCCTCGTCTTCCGCTTTCGGCCCCCCTGCCTTGGATTTCCTCCGCCGGCCGCATTATATTGTCCGGTAAATGGTTGGCAAGCAGGACAGGGCCCGCCGCATCAAGCGCGCCTCCTGGGTGGGAATCTGGGGCAACCTGGTGCTGGCGGTGGCCAAGATCGTAGCAGGGCTGGTGGCCGGGAGCCTGGCGGTGGTGGGGGACGGCATCGACAGCACCACCGACATCGTCACCTCCATGATCACCCTCCTGGCGGCCAGGATCATCGACCGCAAACCGGACCAGCGCTACCCCTACGGCTACAAGCGGGCCGAGACCATCGCCACCAAGCTCCTGTCTTTCATCATCTTCTTCGTGGGAGCGCAGCTTGCGCTCTCCACGGTGCGGCGCATCATTGCCGGCGGAGCCGAGGCGCTGCCCGGGCCGCTGGCCATCTACGTGACCCTGGTCTCCATCGCCGGCAAGGTGCTGCTGGCGATCTACCAGATGCGGGCAGGCCGCAGGGTAGCCAGCTCCATGCTGATCGCGAACGGCAAGAACATGCAGAACGACGTGATCGTCTCTGTGGCGGTGCTGGTGGGACTTGGCTTCACCTTCATTCTGCGCGTACCTATCCTGGACGCGATCACGGGCCTGCTGGTAAGCGCCTGGATCCTGCGGGTGGCCTTCGGGATCTACATGGAATCCAACACCGAGCTGATGGACGGTCTGCAGGACACCACCATCTACCCGGCGCTGTTCGAGGCGGTGAGCTCGATCCCCGGGGCCTCCAACCCCCACCGGGCGCGGGTGCGCCGCCTCGCGGAGACCTACATCGTGGACCTGGACATCGAGGTGGATGCGGGCCTGACCGTGCGGGACGCCCACCAGATCGCCAAGAGGGTGGAGCAGGCCATCCGGGAGCGCCTTCCGAACGTATACGACATCATGGTCCACGTCGAGCCGTTGGGCAACGTGGAGAGACAGGAGAAGTACGGCGTGGCCGCCGAGGGCTCCGCCTCCGGTCCGCTGAAGGAGCAGCGGTGAGCCGGCAGGCGCTGGTGGTCGGGGCCGGTCCGTCCGGTGTTACCGCCGCGCGAGCGCTGGCGGAGTGCGGGCACGCCGTGCTCGTTCTGGAGCGGCGCAACGCGGTGGGCGGACACTGCCACGACTACCGCAACGAGTACGGAATCACGGTTCACACCTACGGGCCCCACATCCTGCACACCACCGAGGAAGCGGTGTGGCGGTTTCTGGCGCGTTTCACCGACTTCCACCCCTACCAGCACCGGGTGCTGGCCAAGGTGAAGGACCGTCTGGTGCCTTTTCCCATCAACCGCAGGACCCTGAACCGGCTTTTCGACCTGGGCCTGGAGAACGCCGCGGAGGTGCGGTCCTTCCTGCGCGCCGAGGTGCAGCGCTCCCGCTTCGCCCACCCGCCGCGCAGCTTCCGGGACGTGGTGGTGGCCCAGGTGGGCGAGCGGCTGTACCATGCGCTGTACGAGCGCTACACCAGGAAGCAGTGGGAGAGGGACCCCGACGACCTGGACCCGGAGGTGGCGCGGCGCATTCCGGTGCGCGAGGACGAGGAAGACCGCTACTTCACGGACCCCTACCAGGGCATTCCGGCTGAAGGGTACACCCGCATGATGGAGCGCATCCTGGACCATCCCGGCATAGCCTTGCGGACCGGTACGGACTACTTCGACGTGCGCCGGAAGCTGCATCCCCAGCTGACCGTCTACACCGGAGAGCTGGACCGCTACTTCGATTACCGGTACGGAAAGCTGGAGTACCGATCCCTCAGGCTGGAGATGCGCACCCTCCCGCAGGAGCAGCTCCAGCCCGTGGCGGTGGTGAACTACCCGGACGGCGAGCCCTGGACCCGGGTGACGGAGTTCAAGCACTTCCTGGGGGAGCGATCCGCCTGGACCACCGTGTGCTACGAATACCCCCGGGCCAGCGGGGAGCCTTACTACGTGGTGCTCAGCCCGGACAACCTGCGCAAGCGGGAGCGCTACCTGGCGGAGGCCAGAAGCCTCTATCCGCGGGTGCTGTTCGTGGGCCGCCTGGCGGAGTACCGCTACTACAACATGGACCAGGTGATCGGGGAAAGCCTCAGGCGGGTGGGGGCGCTGGCCGGCGGCGCGCCCCGGGAAAGCTGATCCCCGGGCGTGTCAGCTCCGGGGGCGGTCCGGCCGCCGCCGGGGAGGCGCCAGCAGCAGGGTGGCCGCCACCAGCACGGCGAATGCCGCGTAGGTGAGCGTGAACACCCAGGGCGGAAAATCGTAGAACAGCACCGACCTGACCAGCCTGCCGATGAAGGAAATCTGCTCTTCCACGTGCTGGCCGGCCAGCTCCCGCAGTCTGTACTCCCACAGGGTGAGGGGACACCAGGCCCCGGCCAGGGCCTCTGCGGCCACGATCAGCACGGCTGCCAGATGGCAGAGGCGGAAGGGGAGATTGCGCACCCACCGCCAGCGCAGCAGCGCGCCCAGGAGGATGGCGATCTCCCCGCCGGCGGCGAACCCGGCGTACAGGGAGTGCAGGACCACGATTGCGTCCGCCAGAAGGGCGTACATCATCGCAGCACCTCCTCGAGGCTGCTACAAGGCCGGCCTGTCCACGAGCTGGGCGAGCTCCGGGTCCTGGCGGAAACGCAGGACGTTGAGCATGAAGATGTCCAGCCGGCTCACCGTGGCCGGCGGCAGCAGGTTCCCATCCACCTCCACGGAGATGGTAGGGTAGCGGCGGCTGCGGGCCCAGGGTGTGAACAGCCCCTGCACCACCCTGCCGATCAGACAGGCGAAGGGAGCGATGTTCACCACTCCCGAGTAGCCGTCCATCATCGCCGCCGCCGCGGCGCCGCTGGAGACCGCGATCTCCGAGTTAAGCTCGTGGCTGAGGAAATGCTCCTCGGTGGTGCGCATGATGGCCTTCATGTCGTCGGGCATACCCGGCAGGAGCCGCGTGGCAGCCAGCGCCCGGCGCACCCGCAACTCCACGGACCTCTTGTAGAGCATCTCCAGGCGCAGCCGCAGGAGCTGCCGCTGCTCCGGCGAGAACAGCCTGGCCGGCCACGGGAGGAGGCGCAGGCGCTTCTTCAGATCGTACTCCCGCACGAAGTCCAGGTAGTGCACCCACTCCGAGATACCGGACGCCTTGCCGATGATCCCCTTCTGGCTGAACAGCCGCACCAGCTCGTCCACGGCAAAATCGTCGCGCCGGACGTAGATCTCCCCGACGATCAGCACCTTGGGAGTCCCCTTCAAGGTGCGTTTCAGCGGAATGCGGCGCACCTGGCGGGCGATCCCCCTGAGGGCCGCCGGCGCCCGGGTGATCTTGCCTGCGGCCACCTCCAGAAGGCGCTGCCAGAGCTCCCGGTGGCGGCGCATGGCCTCCTGCGGATCGGCGGCGCAGGTCCGCAAAGAAGTCTCCACGTCCTTCATGGTGTCGGCCACCACCAGGGCCCACCATAGGTGCCTCGAGAAATGGGGCCCCAGCTCGTTGTAGGAGTTGTCTGCGTTCAGGGTGAAGACCAGCACGTTCTCCAGGCGCAGCTCTCGGAAGAGGTTTTCGAAGTACACGTAGTACTGCCCGGTGCGGCACGGGCCCGTAGTCATGGGCACGAAAACCAGGTAGATGTGGTCCTTGCGGTATCGCTGGGAGCCGAAATACTGCAGGGCGCTTCCCAGCACCAGGTGGGAGGGGACGCATTCCTTTCCGGAGGCATGGCTGCGCGCCACCTGCAGGGTCCGGGCGTCGGCCACCGGCAGCGCCTCACCCTGCAACCCGATAGAAGTCGTGACCCGGGCCACCATCTGGGCGGCCAGATTGCCCATGTTGGCCAGCAGGAGCTTCACTCTGGGGTTGTTGCGGACGGGGATCTTCTGCCCGGTATGAACGTTGCGGATGTGGATGTCCTCTTGCCCGTCGTTCACGAAGCGCAGCCCATTGTCGTAGCGCGCCGAGGCCAGCTCCCCCTCTCTGGAACGGTAGCCTTCGATGATGTCGAGAAAGGCCTCCACCCGCGTGTCGATGCCGGCGTCGGCGGTGTGAGAGTCCAGCTCCAGCACCAGGAAGGGCTTCACTCCCATGGTCCATTTCAGGTAGTGCAGGAGAAAGGAATCGGGGGCGCAGGAGAAGTTGGTGACGTAGGTCACGTACAGGTTGCGCTCCTCCCGGATCAGGGCGGCGGTCTTCATGTTCTGCTGGCCGTAGTACCAATACATGTTGGGGAAGATCGCCTCTTCCCCGAAGGGCAGGATGTCGAAAGGCACCACCGAATGACCCCGGGAGGCAAACTTGCGGGGGATGCCCATGTTGGCGTCGGTGGTGAAGGCGTTGTAGGGGCGGCCCAGGATGGCCACCACCGGCAGGGGAGAGCTGCGGGCGTGTTGCAGGGCCTCCTCCCCCAGCGCCCGGGCGCGGCGACGATACTCCTCCTGCCTGGCCACGGCCCTCTCGAAGGCCCGCCCCACCTCCTGGGCGGAAATGCCCAGGGCCCGCCCCATCCGCTGAAAGGACTCCAGGGTCCTCTCCCGCCCGTGCTCGAGGCTGACCACCGGAGCCAGCACCTGGTCCGCCCGCAGCTCCGGGAATGCCTTGCGGATATAGTAGGGCAGGCTTTGGACGATGGGGCAGAACCTGGCGTGGACGTCCTTCTCGTAGCTGGGCATGTCGCGGAGGTGAGGGAGGAACAGGTAGTCCACGCCCTGCTCGATGAGAGCCTGCACCGCCCCGTGGGCAAGCTCCGCCGGGTAGCAGTAGGTGCTCTCGGTACGGGCCAGCCCCCCTGGGGCGATCTCCTCGGAGAGCACGGTGCGGATGCCCAGCTCGTGGAAAAACCAGGCGTAGAAGGGCCAGAGCGTGTAGACCGAAAAGGTCCGGGGTACGCCCACCGTGAAGGGGCGGCGGGGGCTGAAAGACTGCGGGTCCGGGGCGCAGTGGCGGAACATCAGCTCCATGCGCTCCGCCACGAAGTCCCTGGCCCGCGCCTGACCTGCGTTCTCCTTCAGGCGCAGGTTGGCGTACTTGCTGCAGCGGCCTCCGAACATCGTGCGGCGGCCGCCCACGGACAGGACGCGGACCGGGCAGTAGTTCTCACAGGAGCGGCAGGCGAACTCCCGCACGGCAACGATGTCCCTCCCCAGCAGCTCCTCCAGCACGTAGCGCGAGCGGTGGATCAGCCCTTCCCGCGCCCGCCGCAGGGCCAGGATCCCAACCCCGAAACAGCCCATCAGCTCCGGATCGGGAGGCACCAGGATAACCTTTTCCAGCAGCTGGGCGAAGGCAAGCGGCACCGCCGGGTTCTTTGCCACCCCGCCCTGGAGCACGATCTTTTCGCCGATGGTACGATTGCCCACCACGCGGTTCAGGTAGTTGGATACGATCGAGGTCACCAGCCCGGCGGCGATGTCCTCTCGACCTGCTCCCTGCTGGATAGCTTTGCGGATGTCGGAGTTGATGAAGGCCGAGCAGTGCTCGCCGAACTTCAGCGGGCTTTCCGCGGCCAGGGCGACCGGACCGATTTCCTCGGCGGAGGAGATGTTCAGATCCCCCCGGGCGGATTCCTCCAGGAAGCTTCCGGTCCCGGCGGAGCAGGCCTCGTTCATGGCGTAGTCGATGGGCACCATGTTCTTCAACAGGACGTACTTGGCGTCCTGGCCGCCGATTTCGAAGATAGTGTCGATCTCGGGCTCGTAGTAGGTTGTGCCCACCGCGTGGGCGATGATCTCGTTGTAGACCGCCGGCGTGTCGAGGAACACCCCCAGGATTTCGCGGGACGACCCGGTGGCCGCCGCGAGCGTTATGGTGACGGGCTCTCCCCCCGTGTCCTCCTCCACCTGCCGCCGCAGCTCCTCCAGGCAGCGCTTGAGCGCGCGGACCGGGTCCCCGTGGGTGCGCCCGTAGTGGGAGGCGGTGATCTGCCGGGTTTCCGCGTCGATGAGGCAGGCTTTGGTGGTGGTGGAGCCTCCGTCCACCCCCAGAACGTATTCCCGCCCCGCCTGCACCGCAGCCTTGCGGGAGTGGAGCATGCGCACACGGCCCGCCGCCTGCCGCAGCCCGGGGAGCCGCTGGAAGCCCACGCGGTTGGCGCCGGTGAGCTCCTCCGCGGCCGGCAGCGGCGCCCCGATGCGAGCCGCCAGAAGCGCGGCGCCCCACGCTTCGAACCAGGCGGCCTGCGGCGGAACCACGAAAGCAATCTCTGCAAGGGCGGCCCGGATGAAACGCACAATGTGCTCGTTGCCGGCCACCCCACCGATCAGCAGCACGCGGCCGGAGCCCACCCTCGCCTTGCCCAGGAAGTCCACCACCTTGCCCGCCATCACGGCGCTCAGGGAAAGGACGATCTCCTCCTTGGTGGCCTCCCCCTTGTTGAGCCGGTGGGTGCAGTCGCTCTTCATGAACACGGAGCAGCGGGAGGAGATGGGAAGCACCCTCCCTCCGGCTGGAATGGAGTTGACCTGTGACGGATCCATGTCCATCCGGCCGAGCTGCTGGCAGAAGAACTCCCCGGTCCCGGAGGCGCACTTGTTGCCGGAGAAGTTGCCGGTGATCCGCCCTGCCTCGAGGGAGTAGACCACCAGGTCCTCTCCCCCCATCGAGACCACCGCATCGGCGGCCTCGCCGGAGGCCGCCAGCGCCTCCTCGACGCAGAGAGGCTCGATGACATTGGGAACCCTGACCAGGAATCGCCCCTCGGTGCCCGTCGCCAGCGCCGGAGTCCCGGCGAGGTCGCGGGGACAGCCGGCCAGCAGGCTGCGCAGGGTCTGCAGAAAATCGCCCTCGTGGGCGCGCACCCCGTGCCATACTGCCGCTCCGTCCTCGACCAGGACAGCCTTGATGCTGGAAGAACCGATGTTCACGCCGAGACTGCGCATACCTGCCTCTCTACCGGCCCGGCGGCCCGCAGAGGGGCCTGGGCGCGGGCGGCTGCCGACTGATGCGGTATGGAAGGCTATATAGCGGGTAAGGTATGATCTTGTCAAGTTGTCGTGGTCCCGAACGGACCCGAACACCGGCCGTAATGCGGCCCGGCGGGCATGCCGACAAGAGAAATGTGATCTACAGGATAGCCGCCTTCTTCACCTCCAAGCTGCAGATAAACGGCCTGCCCGTATCCTTCTCCCCCCTGGAGCTCCTCCTGCGGCTGATCCTGCCGCTGGCGATCGTGGTGGGGGTGTATCGCGGCCTGCTGCTGCTGGTCCGGAGGGTCATCCTGCGGCCGGTGAAGGTTCCCGAGACAGGAGCGCGCATCGCGCGCATCGTCAGGACGGTGCTGCGCAGCCTGGCCGCCCTGGCGGCGGCGTTGATCCTCACCTCCTTCTTCGGCGCGCAGATCCGCACCTACCTGGGCAAGATCTGGGAGGTCCTCACCACCCCCTTCGTGAGCGCCGGCTCCTCGCGCATTTCCATCGTCACTCTCATCCTGGCCATCCCCATCTTCTACGTCGCCTCCTGGATCGGCAAGGCCACCCGGCGCTTCGTGGAGGGGACCATCCTCAACCAGCTTTCGGCGGACGCGGCCCTGCGTTTCACCGTGGGCAGCCTGGCCCGCTACGGGGCCATGATCCTGGCAGTGCTGGTGGGGCTGTCCTTGATCGGGATCAACTTCTCCTCCCTGGCCGTGCTGTTCGGAGTGCTGGGGATCGGTGTTGGCTTCGGCCTGCAGAACGTGGTGGCCAACTTCATCTCCGGTCTGGTGATCTTCCTGGAGAGACCCATCAAGGAGGGGGACCGGGTGCTGGTGAACGGGCTGGAGGGGGACGTTGTGCAGATCCGGCTGCGCGCCACGGTGATCAACACCCTCACCAACGAGACCATCATCGTGCCCAACAGCCAGTTCATCAACAACAGCATCCACAACTACTCCTACGGCGACCGCCGCATCATCACCGTCAACCGCGTGCAGGTCTCCTACGCAACGGACCTGGACCAGGCGCAGGAAGCCCTGCTGGCGGTGGCGGCCCGCAACCCCTTTGCCCTGGCCGATCCCGCCCCGCAGGCGCGGGTCTTCGCCTTCCAGGATTCGGGCATCCTGATGGAGCTGTGGACGTGGATAGGAGACGCAACCCGCAAGCTGGCCTCCTCCTCCTGGACCAACCTGGAGGTGTGGCGGGAGCTGAAGAGCCGCGGCATCGTGATTCCCTTCCCGCAGGTGGACCTGCACGTCAAGGACGCTGTGGAGCAGCGGGTGAGCCTGGAACGCCGGCGGGAGGGCGGCCCGCAGTGACGGAAGCGCCGCACCGCCGGCCGGCCGCCTGCGGCCTCAGGCGGCGGGCAGCAGGAGCGGGATCAGCGCGGGGACCGGCGGGGCTTGCCTTCAGAAGGTGAAGAGGTTGGGCTTGCGGGTCATGTAGTAGTAGTAGCAGGGCTCGCCTTCCACCTCGGTGCGCTCGAACCAGCCGAACCCGTAGCCCCGTGCGCTGAGATCGTCGAAGAGGGCGAACAGGACAGGCAGGAAGCGAGGAGAGCGTTCCACAGCCTCGTGCAGGCTCTGGCGCGTCATCGGCGGGAGCAGCACGGTGAGCTGATCCTGATGGGCCGGCAACGTGCGCGGCCTGGGCTCCCAGCCTCGCCAGTGGAGCACGCTGCAGGAGGCAGGGTCGATGCCGTCCAGCTCGGGCGGTCGGGAGAGGGGATTGCGGAAGTCGCACTCGCAGAGCACGTAGGGCCAGCGGGTGCCGTCGGCCAGCTTCACCCGGTCGTTCCAGGTGTAGCGGGCTCGGAGCTTGGTGACGTACAGACTGGCGTCGATGGTCAGAAGCGGGGAGGTGCCGACCCGCAGCCGCCGCACGCCTCGCCGCCGCGCGTATGCCCTGGCCTCCTCCAGGAGCCTGTAGCCGATCCCCCGGCGGCGGCAGTCGCTGCGGACCTCGTGTCCCGAAAGGGTGAGGTACTCGCCCCGGCTGTCCGCGTCCGGGACCAGGCCGATCCATCCCAGGATCTCGCCGTACTCGTTGACGAAGGCGATCTTCTCACCCCCGTGAGCGCGGATGTAGTCGAAGTGCTCGGTGGCGTTGCGAGAGGTTACGGATTCGCGGAAGATCCGGGAAAAGTCCTGCCGCTGCCAGAGCTCCTCCAGATCGTCCGCGACGAGGTAGACTGCCTTCATGGACCGTCCCCCGGGACAGGCACCGACAGCTTACCCCATCCGCATGGGGCGCACAAGCCGAGGCGGCCCGCCCGGCGCTGCGGGCTTGCCAGGCCGCCCCGGCCGCGGGCGGGTCCCCCCCGGCCGGCTAGCGCATCATCCCCAGCAGCACCTCGGTTCCCTCGCGGAACACCCTCATCCGGACTTCCCGGGAGGAGGTGTCGTTGAGCTCGGTGTAGAAGACCAGGGCTCCGCTGGCGGGGCGGTCGTTGATGCGGGTGATCACGTCCCCCTGCTTCAGCCCGGCGATGGCGGACGGGGAGCCCTCCAGGACGCCGCTCACCAGCAGCCCCCGCACGCCGGCGGGCACGTCCAGCTGCTTGCGCAGCTCCTCGGTGAGGGTGGTGACGTAGAGGCCCGGCCACAGATTCTTGCTCTGAGCGGCGATCTCCTTCTCTTCCTCGCGAATCGTCAGCTTGATGTTGAGGGTGACCTCCTTGCGCTCCCGGATCAGGGAGAAGCGATGGACCTCACCCGGCGGCAGGTTGCCGACGATCTTGGTCAGGGCGTTGTCGTCTTCCACGGCGCGGCCGTCCACCTCCGTGATGAGATCACCCGGCTGGATGCCCGCTTTCTGCGCGGGGGATCCCTTGAAGACGTTGAACACGAAGGCGCCGTTCTTCCCCGCTATGCCCAGATCCTGGGCGAAACCGGGGAAACGCTCCTGGTCCACGGTGCCGATCTGCACGCCCAGCCAGCCGTACTCGACCCTGCCTTTGGTGATGAAATCGTTGATGGCTTTGCGTGCGTTGTTGATGGGCACCGCGAAGCCCAGTCCCATGTAGGAGCCGGTCCGGGAGGCGATCCAGGTGTTGATGCCGATCACCTCGCCGCGCAGGTTGACCAGAGCACCCCCGGAGTTGCCGGGATTGATGGCTGCATCCGTCTGGATATAGTCCGTGAAATCGGCCACCGAGCCGGCGCGTTCGGCCTGCCGGCCCAGGGCGCTGACGATGCCCATGGTAACCGTGGACTCGAAGCCGAAGGGGTTGCCCACGGCCAGCACCAGGTCCCCCACCTTGAGGGCGCCGGAGTCGCCCAGCTTCGCCAGCGGCACATCGTCCCTGGTGGCGAAGGAGATCAACGCCAGATCGCGGCGGGGGTCCGTGCCCACGATCTCCGCGTCGTACTGTCGCTCATCGTGGAGCCGTACGTGAATCTTGTCCGCCTCTCCGACCACGTGGTTGTTGGTCAGCACGTACACCTTGCCGCCGCTCTTCTGCACGATCACGCCGGAGCCCAGCCCTGGCTGGCGGAACTCCTGCTCCTCCGGGCTCTGCTCCTCGGGGTTGCGGAAGAAGAAATCGAAGGGCGATCTGGGGACCGTCCGCCGCACCACCTCCTCGGTGGTGATCTCTACCACCACAGGCAGGACCATGTCCGCCACCTGGCGGAACGAATACTGGATCTGTTCGAGAGTGGGAGTGAGAATCTGCCCGGAGGGCTGCGCGGCGGGAATCGCCGGGGCCTTCTCCTTCTGGCCTACGGTGTATCCGGGGCTGCAGGCAATCAGGGCCGCGGCGAGGACCGCCAGCAGGATCGCCTTCTTTCCGTTTCGTGACATAGGAGCTCCTCCTAGAGTATCTGCACGGAGTACATGCACGCCTGTTTTCCAGGGATAACATAGCGTTTTGCCGCGATCACGGCAATGGTTCTCCGATCCTCCCGGGGTGCGGAGGCGGGTCGTCTCAGATCACGGCGCCGGAGGGGACCACCGCGTTCTTGGGGATGATGATGATCCCCTCGCGGATGTAGTGGCTGCCGTAGTCGCCGTCCTTGCGCGCCAGCTGCTCCACTCCGATGCGGCAGCCTTCGCCTATGCGGGCATTCTTGTCGATGATGGCGCCCCGGATCCTCGTTTCTCTTCCGATGCCTACGTCGGGGATGCCGGCGGCGCGGTTGCGCTGCTTCTGGTCCCGGGACTCGTAGTAGTCGGCCCCGATGCAGACCGTCCTTTCGACGGCGGCCCCCGACTCGATGATGGTGCGGATCCCGATGATCGACATGGAGATGCTGGCGTTGGTGATGATGCAGCCGTCGGCCGCCAGGGTCTGGGTGATGGTGGAGGAGTTGATCTTGGAGGCCGGCAGATCCCGGCGCCGGGTGTAAATGGGGCGCCCCTCCTCGTAGAAGTCGAAGTCCGGCTCGATGCTGCTCAGGGCGATGTTGGTTTCGTAGTAGCTCTTGATGGTTCCGATGTCCTCCCAGAAGCCGTTGAACACGTAGCCCTGAACCGTGAAACGTTCGATGGCAGCGGGGATGATCTCCCTGCCGAAATCGGTGGCCTCGTTGTCCAGCGCCTGCTCCAGAATGGGGGCGCTGAACAGGTAGATGCCCATGGAGGCCATGTACTCTTTGTGCCGGTTCTGTTCGCTGAGCCGGGCCCGCATCGCTGCCGGCATCCTGAGCGGGTCTATCTCGGGATCCGTCTTGGGCTTCTCCACGAACCTGACGATGCGGCCGGATGGGTCCGCCTGGAGGATGCCGAAATGGGGCACCCGGTCGCGGCTGACCGGCGTCACCGCCACAGTGATGTCGGCGCCGGTGTCCAGATGGTGGCGGAAGAGCTGCTGGAAATCCATCCGGTACAGCTGGTCCCCCGAGAGGATCAGGTAGTGGTCGGGGTTGTGCGTGCGGAAGTGGATGAAGTTCTGCCGCACTGCGTCGGCGGTGCCTGCGTACCAGGTGGTGCGCTCGAAGGTCTGTTCCGCGGCCAGGATCTCCACGAACCCGTCCGTAAAGGAATCGAAGGCGTAGGTGTGGCCGATGTGCGTGTGTAGTGAGGCCGAGTTGAACTGGGTCAGCACGTAGATCTGCTTCAACCCCGAGTGGATGCAGCTCGAGATGGGTATGTCCACCAGCCTGTACTTGCCCCCGAAGGGGACGGCAGGCTTGGCGCGCTCCCGGGTCAGCGGATAGAGCCGCTCGCCGCGGCCCCCGCCCAGGATGATGGCCAGCATTCGGGCCATGCTGTGCACCTCCTGCGGCCATTGTACCGCCGCGCCGAAACAGACGTCAACCGAACGCCTCCGGTCAGCCGCGGCCGGCAGCCGCCCGCGCCGGCGCCGCGGCGGTTCCGCCGGATTGCAGGAACCGCCCCCCTTATGTATAGTGACAGGGGAGGGGAAATGCTGGACAGGGTGCTGGAATCGCTCCGCCGGGACCGGCGTTTCATGGCGGCGGTCACCGATTGGACGGTGCTGCCTGCCAGGGAGGGGAGCTACGTCGATTTCCCCCCGGACGTGGACCCGCGAATCCGCGAGTCCTATCGCGCCAGGGGCGTGAGCCGGCTGTTCAGTCACCAGGGCCGCACCTACGCCGAGGTGATGGGCGGCAGGAACGTGGTGGTGGTCACCCCCACCGCCTCGGGCAAGACCCTGTGCTACAACCTGCCGGTGCTCCAGACTCTGCTCAAAGACCCGCAGGCCAGGGCGATCTACCTGTTTCCCACCAAGGCGCTCTCCCAGGACCAGCAGTCGGAGCTCAACGAGATCCTGCTGGACCGGGAGCTGCCGGTGCGCATCTTCACCTACGACGGCGATACCCCGCAGTCCATCCGCATCTCCGCGCGGGAGGAGGGCAGGGTGGTGATCACCAACCCCGACATGCTGCACACCGGCATCCTGCCGAACCACCCCAAGTGGATCCGCTTCTTCCAGTCCCTGCGCTTCATCGTGATCGACGAGATCCACACCTACCGGGGGGTGTTCGGATCTCACATGACCAACCTGGTCCGCCGCCTGAAGCGGGTGGCCGCCTTCTACGGCGCCAGCCCCCAGTTCATCTGCTGCTCCGCCACCATCGGCAACCCCCGGGAGCTGGCCGAACGCATCCTGGAGAAGCCGGTGACGCTGATCGACGAGAACGGCGCCCCCGGCGGCGAACGCCACTTCGTGCTCTACAACCCGCCCCTGGTGGACCCCGTGCAGGGGATTAGGCGCGGGGTGGTGAAGGAGGCGCAGCGGCTGGCCTCTATGCTGCTGAAGCGGGGGGTGAAGACCATCGTCTTTGCCCGCTCCCGCCTGCGCACCGAGCTGATCGCCTCCTACATCCGCGGGTCCCTGGCCAACGTGTTCACCGAGAACAGTCACCTGAGGGTGGCCTCCTATCGGGGCGGCTACCTTCCCAACGAGCGGCGGGCCATCGAGCGGGGGCTGCGCTCCGGAGAGATCCAGGGAGTGGTCAGCACGACGGCGCTGGAGCTGGGCATCGACATCGGCGGGCTGGACGCCTCCGTCCTGGCCGGCTTCCCCGGCTCCATCGCCTCCTCCTGGCAGCAGGCCGGCCGGGCGGGCCGGCGCGCCGGGGTGTCGCTGTCCATCCTGATCGCCTCCGCCTCGCCCATCGACCAGTACATCATCCGCCACCCGGAGTATTTCTTCTCCCGCTCTCCGGAGTCCGGCTGGGTGGATCCGGACAACCTCTACATCCTCACCGACCAGCTCAAGTGCGCCGTCTTCGAGCTGCCGGTCTCGGAGGAGGAGACTCTTGCCTCCGACACGCGGGACCTGCTGGACTTCCTGGAGGAGGGAGGGGTGGTGCGGCGCACCGGGGGCAAGTGGTACTGGTCCGACCGCTCCTACCCGGCGGAGAAAGTCTCCCTGCGCAGCAGCGCACCCGGCAACGTGGTGATCGTGGACGTCACGAGGGGCCGCCACACGGTGATCGGGGAGATGGACAAGCCGTCGGCCAAGATGATGATCTACAACGAGGCCATCTACCTGCACAGCGGCGATCAGTACGTGGTCCGCCAGCTGGACCTGGAGAACCAGCGCTGCTACGTGGAAGAGACCGACGTCAACTACTACACCGACTCCATAGTCAAGACGGACATCAAGCTGCTGGAGGAGGACGAGCGCGGCCCCCTCTGCGGCGCGGAGCTGCTTCTGGGGGACATCCTGGTGCGCACGCAGGCCACCAAGTACAAGAAGCTCAAGTTCGGCACCCATGAGAACGTGGGCTACGGGGAGATCGACCTGCCGCCGGAGGAGATGCACACGCGGGCGGCCGTGCTTCTCTTCCAGGGCGACACCGCCGCCGGCAGGGCGTTCTCCAGCGTAGCCGAGCCCGCCAAGCCTGCCGTGCTGCGCAGCCTGGGAACGCTGGTACGCAACATCGCACCGGTCTTCCTGCTCTGCGACGTGCGGGACCTGGGGATCTCCGAGCGCCTCAAGGACCCCGCCTTCGAGTGTCCGGCGCTCATCGTCTACGACAGCTACCCGGGCGGGACGGGACTTGCCGAGGGGTTCCGCGAGAACGCGGGAAGCATCCTGGCCGGAGCGCTGGAGCTGGTGGCCGGATGCGCCTGCCGGCGGGGCTGCCCCTCCTGCATCGGACCCGCCGAGCCGGCGGGCCTGGCGGGGGAGGGGGCTGCCCCGCCGCCAGATCACGCCCCACCACCCGGCGGGGGTGAGCTCAACGCCAAAGCCGAGGTGATCCGGCTGCTCCAGGGCTGGACGGCGGAGGAGCGATAGAGTGGACCGGGCTGCGCTGCTCAGAAGGTTGGGGGACCGGGGCGGAGCGGGCCGCGGCCCGGTCCCCCAAAGGGCGGGCAGGGATGCCTGCCTGCCGGAGCCTTTCCCCCCCGACAGCGGCTGGGAGCGGGTGGGGCCCCACACCTTCCGGCGGAGCTTCGCAGGGACCGGGGCGCCGGCGGACGGCGGCCCCGCCGGGGAGCAGCAGCACCCCGGCGGGCGGCTGGCGCCCGAGGGGTGCGCCCGGGAGGAGCTGCTGTTCTTCGATACGGAAACCACCGGCCTGTCCGGGGGCGCGGGCAGCCATGTCTTTCTGGTCGGTTTTGCCTGGCTCACTCCCGGGGGGGTGGAGGGTGAGCAGTTGTTCCTGGGGGATTTTCCCGGGGAGCCGGAGTTCCTGGAGCTGATCCAGCGGCGCCTGGCCCAGGGACGGATCTTCGTCTCCTACAACGGCAAGACCTTCGACGCGCATCTGCTGCGCACGCGCTTCCTTCTGAACGGGATGCGCCTCTGCCTGGAACGCCAGATCGACCTGCTCCACCTGGTGCGCCGCTTCTGGAAGCATGCACTGACGGACTGCTCGCTCACCACGGTGGAGCGGGAGCTTCTGGGCACCGAGCGCAGCGGCGACCTGGCGGGGTGGGAGGTGCCGGAGGTGTACCTGGAGTACCTGCGCAGCGGCAGGGTGGAGCGCCTGGGGGGGGTGGCCGAGCACAATCGCAGGGACGTGCTCTCCCTGGTGGAGCTGTACGGGATGGTGGACGGCATGCTCGGCTCCGGCCGCCCGCAGCGGGGAAGCGACGCGGTCGCGCTGGGCGGGTATCTGCTGCAGCGGGGACGGCGGCAGGGCCTGCAGATCCTTGCGGAGGCGTTCCGGGCCGGGGACCAGCGGGCCGGCCGCCTCTTGAGCCTGCACTACAAGCGGGCGGGGCGCTGGGAGCCGGCGCGGGAGGTGTGGGAGGCCATGTGCCGCCGGCGCAGCCCCTTCGCCGCGCTGGAGCTGGCCAAGTACCACGAGCATCGCCGCGCGGATGCATCGGAGGCGCTGCGCTGGGTGCAGACCCTTCTGTCGTGGAACCTGCCCCTTTCGGGGCGCGATCGGCAGGAGCTCGCCGTGCGCCGGCGGCGCCTGGAAGGAAAGATCCTCAGAGCTGGTAGTAGCTGATCCGGTAGCCGCCCACCATCCGGAATCCCAGGGCGCGGTACAGGGCCACCGCAGCGGCGTTGGCCTTCTTCACGAACAAGGTGGCGGTCTCCCTGTCCCGGAAGATGCGCTCCAGGAGCTCCTGCATCACCAGGAAGCCGATTCCCCTGTTCCGGTGCTCGACCACCGTGAACACCCCTCCGATCTGGTCGCAGGACAGCCCCCGGGCGTTGGTTCCGGCCTTGGCCAGGGGTCGGCCCTCCAGCTCGGCTACCACCACGATCTCCTCGCGGAGCATGCGCCGCAGGTTGGCCATGGTGGTCTGCTCGTGGAACCGCTCCGGGGAAAGCACCACCTCCTCCAGCTCGTAGTCGCGCTGCAGCGGGTAGAGGGAGCGCAGGTCCTCGGGGCGCGCCCGGCGGACGGTCACTCCTTCCAGGACCCGCCGGGATGGGGCGCAGCGGTGCTCCTCACGGCGAAGCATCATCAGGTGGTAGTCCACTGCCGCCCGGGGCCGCCTGGAAATGCACCCCTCCACCCAGGCCACGTCCTGGGCCGAGCCCACCACCGAGTGCAGCGAGGAGCCGGGGCGGACCTCCAACGGAGGCGTGTCGGAGGCGGCGGCATCGAGCAGCGGCAGCAGCAATCCCGCCGAAAAGAGCACCGCTCCGCGTATGTTCCCGCCATCGGGCAGGACGAACAGGGGCGACTGCACCCGCGGCGGGATGACCACTTCCCGGTCCCGGCGCAGCCGCGAGGACAGGTGAACGGACTTCCATTCCAGATGCAGAAGAAAACGCCGCAGCGCCGCCAGGTCGGCGGCGCGGGCCCTGCGCCATGCCTTCATGAATGCGGCTCCAACGTCCCTACTGCCCCAGAAAGTCCACGGGCAGGATACCCTCGGCGGGGAAATCCCCGGCCAGGGCGGCGAATCCGGCCCGGAAGGACTCGGCGAAGGTTCCGTACACCGCCAGGGAGGTACCCACCCAGCTCACGTCCCGCAGGTAGACCGGCGAAAGCGTGGAGATCACGATGATGCGGTCCGCCAGGTCCCGCATGGCCTCCAGGACATCCAGGCTGTTGTAGTTGGCCAGGCAGAAGATCACCGTGTCGTAGCGGGCGGCGAGGGCCGGCAGCGTGGTGGCATCCTCCGGCCTGGCGTGATAGAAAGGCGAATAGGGAAAGAGCCGCACATCCGCCTGCGGGAAGCGACGCCTGCCCTGATCCAGGAAATCCTGGAATTGTCCCAGCAGAAGCACCCTTTCGCCCTTGCCGGGCCGATAGGGCAGCCTGGCGCCCCGGATCAGGGTGACGCTCCGGGCGGCGCTCTCGGCAAAGAACTTCGCCGCCCCGGGGGCGGGAATGGCCGCGGCTGCTTCCGCCTCCAGGGGAAAGCGGTCCCGCTTGAACACCCGGATCTTGAGGCGCAGGATGCGGGCCGCGGACTCCTGGAGCAGCTCCCGCAGCTCCGGGTCCGCCGCCAGCCGCCGGCGCAGGTATTCCCAGCTTTCCTCCTGAACGCGGGGCGTGTGGGAGATCAGGATCACGTCGTTGCCTGCCTGGATGGCTTTCAGGCCCGCCTCGGGGGTGGTGAGCCCGCCGCTCAGGACCCCGTTCATCTCCATGTCATCGGTGACCAGCACCCCGTCGAAGCCGATCCGGCGGCGCAGCACGTCCCGGATCAGCAGGGGCGAAAGCGAAGCGGGGGTCCTGTCCCCCAGCACCTGGGGGAATGCCAGGTGGCCGCTCATGATGGCCGGCAGCCCCTCCTTGACGAGCACGCGGTAGGGCAGGAGCTCCCGTTCCCACATCGTGGTGAAAGGGATGTCGATTACCGGCAGCGCCCCGTGGGAGTCCTTGTCCGCGCTGCCGTGGCCCGGGTAGTGCTTGGCCGTGGAGATCACCCCGGTGCTGGCCAGGCCCTTGAAATAGGCCAGCGCCAGCATGGCGGTGGCTTTCGGGTCCGAGGAAAAGGAGCGGGGACCGATGACGCTGGCCCGGGGATTGGAGTAGACGTCGGTGGTGGGGGCGAAGTTCATGTTGATGCCCAGGGAGCGCAGCTCCTCACCGATGTAGTGCCCGGTGAGGAACGCGTCCCGGGGGAGCGCCGTGGCGCCCAGGGCTATGTTCCCCGGGGTCTCGGAGGTTCGCCCCTTGATGTGCCGGACCCAGCCTCCCTCCTGATCGGTGGAAACGAGCAGGGGAATCCCCAGCCGGCTCTGTCGCGCGGCGGCCTGCATGCGGGCTATGCTTGCGGCCAGCTCGCGCAGGCTGCTCACGTTGCGGCTGAAGATCTTGACTCCCCCCAGGCCGCGCTGGCCGATCCACCTCAGAAACTCCGGGGAGGGTTCCATTCCCCGGTAACCCAGCATGAGCACCTGCCCCAGGAGCTCCTGGTCGGTCATGGCCTCCACCAGGCTCTGGACCAGCTGTTCCGCCGGAGCCTCGTCCCAGAAGGAGGGGCTGGCGGTGGAACGGTCGCTGTGGCCGGGGAAGGCGGTCACGACCAGCAGGATCGCCGCGATCGCCCCGCGGCGCAGGCGGCTCAGAACATCAGGTTCCATGCGTCTCCCGCGTAGCGGCTGCGCCGCAGCTCCTCCGCCAGCTCCTCTTCGCGGCGGCTCAATCCGTCCCTCTCCAACGTTGCGCCCTGCTCCGCCAGGGCCTCGGCGAATCCTTCCGAGAACACCTCCACGGCCTCCTGGAAGGCAACCTCCCTGCCCAGCTCGCCGGCCAGCGAGCTGGCCTGCAGCTCCTCCGCACCCTCCGGGAGGCTCAGGTAGCAGCGGATGCGGGTGTAGGAGTGGTCCAGGGGGATGGCGCCATGCTGAAGAGAGGCGTGCCTGCCGATCATCTGAGCGCTGCCGATGAGCTTGTGCGCATCGCTGCCTTCGATCTCGTACTCCCCCGTGGAGGCGAAGCAGTCCGGGTTGTGCGGGCTGCCCTGCCGGCTCCTGGCGGAGATCCCCCGCACCCCCAGCTTTGCCAGCCCGCGGAGGAGGAGCCCGGCGATGAGACGGTAGACCTCCCTCTTGCCGAAGGGCTCTCCATGCCCGCGTCCCAGCACGACGGCATAGGTCAGCTCCCGGTCGTGGAGCACCGCCTGTCCGCCGGTGGGTCTGCGCACCAGCGTGACGCCCTCGGCCTCCATGCGGGACCGGTTCAGCCGCTCCCGGACCCGCTGGAACCTGCCCAGGGAGAGAGTCGGCGGGGAAAAACCGTACAGCCTGACCACCGGCGAACTCTCCCCCTCACCGACGAGGCGGTAGAGGGCCTCGTCCACGGCCATGTTGGCCTGCCCATGCATAGCCGGGTGCAGGATCAGTCGCACCCTCAGGCCCTTGCGCAGGGTCACTCGTAGGCCTCTCCCCGCAGGTCGTCGATGAACTGGGAGGCTGCGTGCGCGGCGATGGCGCCTTCGCCGGCGGCCACCACCAGCTGGCGAAAGGGAGTGGAGCGCACGTCGCCGGCGGCGAAGAGGCCGGGAATGCTGGTCTCCATCCGCTGGTTGGTGACGATGTACCCGCCGGCGTCCAGCTCGATCCCTTCGACCAGGCGGGTCTGGGGCACCGAGCCGATGAAGACGAAGACCGCCGCGAACTCCTCCTCGTAGCTCCTGTCCTCCACGTTGTTGCGCAGCGCCACCCGCTCCACCCTGGAGTTTCCCGTGACCTGCTCCAGCTCGGTGTTGAAGCGCACCTGGATGTGTGGATTCCTGAGCACCCGTTCGGCCAGCGACCGCTGCGCGCGGAGGCGGTCCCGCCGGTGAACCAGAACGATGGAATCGCTCAGGTTCGACAGGAAAGTGGACTCGTCGCAGGCGGCGTCCCCGCCGCCCACCACCAGCATCCTCTTCCCCTTGAAGAAGGGCCCGTCGCAGGTGGCGCAATAGGAAACGCCGCGGCCGGTGAACTCCCTTTCGCCGGGCACCCCCAGGATCCTGTGCTTGGCGCCGGTGGCCAGGATCACCGTGTAGGAGGTGAGCTCTCCATGGTCCGTGTCGACGTGAAACAGGCCGTCCTGCCGGTGCACCCGGCGGACGCTCCAGTTCTCGATCTGCGCGCCGAAATGGATAGCCTGCTCCTCGAACCTCTGGCTGAGCTCTATGCCGGGAATGGGCTGCGGAAACCCGGGGTAGTTCTCCAGGTTGTCGATGATCAGGCACTGCCCCCCCGAGGCCATCTCCTCCAGAACCAGGGCGTTCAGGTTGGCCCTGGCCGCGTACTGGGCGGCTGCCAGGCCGGCGGCGCCGGCGCCTATGACCACGACATCCCGGTCTGCCTTGTGCATGCGAAAACCTCCATATGGACGTACACCGAGCGCCGGGCCCCGCGGGCCCGCAGCGTCTGCCTGGAATCTGCGCTGCGGCTTGATCTGTCTCTAAAATACCAATAAATTGGCGATCATGGAACAGCTCAGGCCGGCCGTTCTGGCCCTGGCGGCGGCGCTGTTGCTCGCCGGCGCCCCGGTCTGGACGCAGAACGCCCAGGCCGCCACGGCCGCAGAGGCGGAGGTGCGGCTCGAGCCGCTGCCTCTGGCGGTGAGCCTGGGCCAGGCCGCCGTACCGCTGGACCTGGAGCGGTTCGTGGAGGCGGCGCTTGCCTTTTCGGGCGCCAGCCGGGAGGAGGCGGAGCAGGCACGAGGGGCGCTGGCGGCCGCCTCGGCGCGCATTGCGGCGGAGGTTTCCGCAGAGAGCCCCGAGAGGGCGGCGGAGAAGGTGTTGGAGCTGATGCACCGCGACCTGCTCACCTCCTACCGCGAGAGACAGACCCGGCTGGACACCCTGCTGGCGGAAGGCACCTTCAACTGCGTCTCCTCCGCGGTGCTGTACAGCGCGCTGTTGAAGTCGTTGGGCTTCAGGGTGTGGGGCGTGCGGACCTCGGACCACGCCTTCAGCCGCCTCCAGGCGGGGGAGCGGGCCTACGACGTGGAGACCACCTCACCGTTCGGCTTCGACCCGGGGTCCCGCAGGGAGTTCAGCGACAGCTTCGGCAAGGTCACGGGGTACGCCTACGTGCCGCCCGGCAACTACAGCCAGCGCAGAGAGATCGATGGACGGGAGCTGCTGGTCCTGATCCTCTACAACCGGCAGGCTTTCCTGAGCGAGGAGCGCCGCTACGCGGAGGCGGTGCCTCCGGCGGTGGACGCCTACGCGGCGCTGGGGAACAAGGAAGCCTACGATCGCCTGATCACCTCGCTGCTGAACCTGGCCTCCTGGTACGGCCTGCACCGGCAGTTCGACCAGGCCCTGGCGTTCATGCAGCGCGCCGCCTCGCGGTTCCCGGAGGAGCCGCGCCTGAGCGCCCTGGTCCGTGACCTGACCCACAACCGGATCGTGACCCTGATCGAGGAGGGACGGCTGGAGGATGCGGAGGCGGTGCTGGGCCGCGCCCGGGAGGCGGGGACGCTGGACGCCGGGCTGTGGAAGACCCTGACGGTCTACCTCTACCAGGTGCGGGCCCGGGAGCTTTCGCGCCGGGACTACCTGGAAGCGGCGCGGCTGATCGCCAGGGCCATGACCGCGGTGGGGCAGGTGGGCGAGCTCACGCGCAGCTTCGAGGTGTACACGCACAATCAGGTGGTGCGCCTGACCCAGGGGGGGCGGCTCCAGGAAGCCCTCGAGGTGGCCGAGGAGGGCCTGCGGACCCTGCCGCAGAGCTCGCTGCTGGCCAGGGATCGGTCCCTGCTGCAGGCCAGGCTGCAGCAGACACGGTAGCTGTCAGAACATCCAGTCGAAGCCAAACGCGGTGCGCACGCCGATCGAGCGAAAATCGATCGTCTCCAGGCCCACCGAAAGCTTGCAGGGTCTCCGCTTGTGGCGCAGGCCCGGTAGCAGCGCCCCCTGGAAGTACCAGGAAGCGGGTTGCGTTCGGCCCGAGAAGAGGCTGCCCTCCCAAGACACCGCCGCACCCGCCCGGAAAGCAAGGGGTGGGGGTTTGCAGCGGAACCTGGAAGGTGAGGGGCGTGGCGATGTTCAGGCCCAGCTCGTGATTCTGCGCCGCCGCTCCCGCCGCGGGAAAGGCCAGCAGCAAGCCGATCGGGATTGCTCTTGTCATATCTTTCTCCTGGCTGCGCGACGGGCACATCCGCCTCCGCCAAGCATGGTCCCACCGCACGGTTTTCTCAAGCGCCCACCCCGCCGCCGGCGCCTGCGCCTGGCCGAAAGAGGCGCGAAAAGGCTAAGCCCCCGCCAGCGCGCTTCCGACAATCACTAGAAGAGGAGTAGACCCGTGAACACGACAGAGCTGGGACGGGCCATGCGCGAAGAGTCCGAGGCCCTGGAGCGCTTCTCCGCCCTGCAGGGAGAGCTGGAGGCGGCGGTGCGGGCCCGGGACTGGAAGGCCCTGGAGCGCACCGTTGCGGAGCTGGGGGTGCTGGCCGCGGCCGTGGAGAGCATGGACGCGGACAGGGAGCGGGTGTTCCGGGCGCTTCTGGGACGCGAGCAGGCCCCCGGGGAAGGAGCCATGGAGGAGCTGCTTTCGCGCCTGACCGGCGGGGCGCGCGAGGAGCTCGCGGCGCTGCACCGCCGCCTCAAGGTGGCGGTGATCCGGGTCAGGAGCCGCACGGCCGTCCTGGACCACTACCTGCGCACTCTCTCCGGGGCGCTGGGGGGAGTCCTCGAGGAGCTCTTCCCCCACCGCAAGGGCAGGCTCTACAACCGCTCGGGGAGGACCCGCGGCGTGCGCGATCACTCCCTGGTGGTGGACCGCCGCCTGTAGACCGCCGCAGTCAAGGAGGACAACGTGCCGTCTACCTTCATGGGAATCGAGATCGGCAAGCGCAGCCTCATCGCTCACACCCTGGGGCTTTCCACCGTGGGGCACAACCTCAGCAACGCCTCCACGGAAGGCTACAGCCGCCAGCGGGTGGAAATGCGCGCCCCCGATGCGGTCTACATGCCCGCCCTCAACCGGGAGGAGCGGGCGGGTCAGCTCGGGCAGGGCGTGGAGGTGGCCCGCATCGAGCGTGTGAGGGACATGCTGCTGGAGCGGCGCATCATCGCCGAAGGGGGAGGAGAGGGCTACTGGGGGGCCCGGGACAAGTACATCGGCATGCTGGAGCAGATCTACAACGAGCCCTCGGAGAACTCGGTGCGGGCCTCCCTGGATCGCTTCTGGGAGAGCTGGCAGGAGCTGTCCGTGCATCCCACCGAAATGGCGGCCCGCAACGCGGTGCTGCAGCGCGGCAAGAGCCTGATCGACGCGGTGCATCAGCGCTACTACCGCCTGCGCGCCACGCAGGACATGCTGGAGCGGGACGTGCAGGCCACGGTGGACCAGGTGAACGAGATCACCGCCGAGATCGGCCGCCTGAACGGCCAGATCGTCAAGGTCAAGGCCATGGGGGACAACCCCAACGACCTGCTGGACCGCCGGGACCTGCTGGTGAACCGGCTCTCCGGCCTGGTGGACGTGACCATCAGCACCCAGGACCCTGACGAGTTCGTGGTGCACAGCGGCGGGATGCACATCGTGCAGGGCCGGCACTTCGAGCGGCTCGTGGCGGTGCCGGACCCCAACAACGACAGCTATTCCAGGGTGGTGTGGTCCGAGCTGGGCCAGGAGGCCACCTTCCGCAGCGGCAAGCTGCCGGGCTTGATCGAGGTGCGGGACGTGGACGCACGGCAGGAGATCCAGAAGCTGGACCTGATGACGGTCACCTTCGCCGACCTGGTGAACGACATCCACCGCCGCGGCTACGGGCTGAACGACCGCACCGGGCTGGATTTCTTCCGCGAGCAGCCGGCCATCAACAACCTCAGCGGGAACTACGACCGCAGCGGCGACGGCGTCTACGACTCCACCTACGTCTTCCGCATCACCGGGGCCAACTCCCTCGATCCCAGGCAGCAGGTGGGGCTGGCGGGGACCATGACCTTCTCCGGGCCCCAGGGGCCGGTGGAGGTGCCCTACTTTGCCACGGACACAGTGGGGGAGATCATTCGACGCATCAACGGCTCGGGAGCGGAGGTGGTGGCGCGCCTCGACCAGGCGGGGCAGCTGTCCCTCCACGCCACCCCCGCCGCCGATCCGGCCAATCCCGAGTTCGTGCTCCGCCGGGTGGAGGACACCGGGCAGTTCCTGGTGGGCTACGCCGGCCTGCTGCAGCAGCCCGGCCCCGCCGGGGCCTTCGGCTGGCAGCAGCCCGGCGCGGTGCTGCGTCTCAGGGACGGGGCGACCTTCGCCGTGGCTCCCCAGGCCCACCCGGCCGGATGGATCGAGGTGAACCCCGCCTTGAGGTCGGACCCCGCCTCCATCGCAGCGGCCCTCTCCGGCCCGGCGGCGCCTTCGGACGGCTCGGCCGCTCTGGCGATTGCGGAGCTGCGCACCCGGCCGGTGGTGCTGGGGGTGACCGGCAACTTCGACGAGTTCTTCGCCAACGTGGTGGCCGAAATCGGCCTCAAGGGGGAGGCGGCCGGGCAGGCGCTGCGCACCGAGGAAGCCGTGATGCTGGACCTTCGCAACATGCGGGAGGCGCTTTCCGGGGTCAACATCGACGAGGAGCTGACCACGATGATCAAGTACCAGCACGGCTACGCCGCTGCCGCCCGGGTGGTGACGCAGATGGACCTGATGCTGGACACCATCATCAACCGTATGGGGGTGTAGGGCGCCATGAAACGCATCAGCACGAACCTCCCCAGCATGGACATGAGCTACTACATGCGGCTGCGGGAATACCAGATGAACGAGGTTCAGAACAAGATCGCCGGCCAGACGCGCATCAAGAACCTCCGTGACGACCCGGTGGGAGCCAGCCACGCAGTCCGCTTCCAGTCCAAGATGGGAAGGCTGGACCGCTTCACCGCCAACATCGGCGCGGCCAGGGACGAAATGGCCCTGGCCGAGGGAAACCTGCGCGGCGCAGTGGACGTGCTCCAGCGGGCACGGGAGCTGGCGGTGCAGGGGGCCAACGGCGTGTACAGCCAGCAGCAGATGAGCTACATGGCCGAAGAGGTGAACCAGCTCCTCTCCGAGCTTCTGGAGGTGGCCAATGCCAAGGACGGGCTGGGCAACTACACCTTCGCCGGCCACCGCAGCCAGGTGGAGCCTTTCCGCGCCACCGTGGGGCGGGTGGAGGGCAGCCAGCAGCGCGAGTTGGTGTCCGCGGTGGAGTACGTCGGAGCCATCGGCCGCACCCAGGTGGAGATCTCGGAGGCCGCCACCATGGAGTATCGCCTCCCGGGCAACTACGCCTTCTGGGCCGAGCGCCA